>NZ_CP015637.1:2055254-2710381 GCF_001708445.1 Pseudomonas fluorescens | reverse complement strand
AACGTCCAGCAGGCTCTTCAACCGGCGTTTGGTTTCCGGCGATTCGGCGTGGCCGGCAGCGGCAGGCGGTTGCACCCAACCTCCTACGGGCAAGGTCAAGGCGTGCAGTCCAGCGCTGTGCCAAAGGCTGAGTTCGTCGAAGAAAAATGCACTTTTTCGGCTCATCGTCGTTTCCATTTTTTTTGGGTAAAAGGGCTGCTCATGCGCTAGGGCGGCAACTCAGAATCAACACCAGTGACAGCAAGGTGATGCAGGCCCCGCCGATCAGCAGCGATTGAAAGTCGCCACTGGCTTCGATCAGCCGCCCAGCCACACTCGGGCCGATGGCCAGGCCGCCACCGATCACCAGGTTGGAGGCGTTCATCAGTTTTCCGGAGCGGTCGAGGTCGGCCAGGCAGGCCAGAATCAACGGCAGGATGAAGGTCCAGGTGAACTTGAACAGCAGCGCGGCCAATGCAAAACGCAGCATGTCGGGTTGGCCCAGCAACAACAGCACCGAGCCTGCCATCACCGCATAACCGAGCAGCAGCAACAGCAGGCGTGGCAGACGATTGCCGATCAGCGAGGCACAACCGGCGCCGACAATGCCTGTCATCGTGGCGATGGCAAGGATCTCGCCGCTGGACTCGGCAGAGAGGCCGGCGCGTGTGCTGATGGAACCGATAAAGGTCCAGACGCCGCTCAGGCTGATGTAAAAACTCAGGATGCCAAGAATGCCCAGTGCGGCCTTCCACTTCGAGGCGAGGGCTACTCGCTCGGCGACTTTTGCAGGCGGCGGGCTGCCCTGGGGGAAATAACGAGCCAGTGGCAGAAAAACGGTCATCAGTCCGGCGAGGATCAAGTAACAGGCCGACAGCCCGTAGTGTTCGAACAGGCGTGGCAGGATGCTCAAACCCAGCGCCCCGACCACCAGTTGCCCCATCACCCATAAGCCATAGACGCGTCCGGGGTTGGACGTCGAGGCCGCGCTGGACAGGCAGATAATCATCAATGAACCGCCGGCCAGGGCGCTGCAGAAGCGCAATGCCAGAAGCATCGGGTAATCGTGGGCCAGTATCGACAACAGGTTGGCTGCAATAAACACAACCCCGGCCGCCAATGCGGCGCGGCGCCAGTCGACACGTTTGAGCCACCAGAGCGCGGGCAGGGTGGCCAGGCTCATGGCACCCAGTTCAGTGGAGAACAGATCGCCGATCTGTGAGGCGCTCAACTGCCATTGAGTCGCCAGTTGCGCCGCCACTGCCGGTGCGGTCATGAGGATGGTCGGGGTGATGGCGGCAAACAGCACAATGGCGGCCAGCAATGCCAGTTGCGATGAAGCGAGGGAACGCTGATGGGGCAGCGGTTTGGTCTGGGTGTTCATGGTCAAGCTCCGATGAATGAATTCAGAACACATGGACCAGGCGCAGCAGCGCGTCGGTGCCGTGATAGCCGTTGTCGGTGGCGACGTTCTGCGAGAGGCTGAACATCAATTGATTCTGTTGATCGAGCCAATGACCGACTTCGAAACCCACCTGGGTGTAGCGCTTGTGGGTGTCGTCGATGCGCTGGTCATTGATGCGCAGCTCGCCGCCATCGGCGTGGATCAGTCGCAACGCGCCATAGGTGCTTGGGGTGAAGTCGTAGGAGGCAAAGGCTTGCAGTCGATACAGCGGGTCCTGTTTCAGGTCGCTGCCGAAGTAGTCGTCGTTCTTGCCATAAAGCTGGGCTTCGAGGTTGGCTTCCAGCACCCATTTTTCACCGATGCCCTGGGTGTAGTTGTAAACGAAGGTGGCGCCCCAGCGATTGGCGCCGGGCGACACATCTGGATGGTTGCTGTGGTACTCACCCACCGGCAGGGTAATCAGGCTCAGCAGTCCGCTGTAGGTGCGCGAGGCGGGGTCGTTGATGAAGAACACTGTGCCGCCGACCTGAGGATCACCGAATCCGCTTTCTCCAGTGTGCTGGCTGGCACCCGGCAGGCGGGCGTTGATGTCGGCGAAGGGCACGATGAACTGTGGCGTGCAGAGCGTGCCGCAGATGTCGGTGAAAAAGACCTGGCGATAAGCCACAGCGTTGACCTTCAGGTCGGCCTTGCCGGTGCTGTCGGCCGGGCCGTGGAAATCGCCGGCGCGGCTTGCCGGCAAATACAGTACGCCCAGGGTGGTGCCCGAGGGCGCGCCAAAAAAATCCCGGGCGTTGAGGTCGGCAGCGCCAGCGTGCAGGCTCGACAGACCACTGATGAGGGCCAGTGCGGTGTTGCGGGTGAAGGTCCTGGTCATGGGTATTGCATCTCTTCTTTGAGTTGTTGTGCGGCGAACGGATCGCCCGTCATTGGCAGAGGGGCAAAAAAAAAGCGCAAAAGCGCCCCGTGGCGGTCAAAAGGACCGCGAAAAAGTCAGCGCGAGTCAGCGGTGCAGATCAGTCAGGCGGGGCGTGCAGCAGATGAGCTATTCGGGCTTTGTCCTTGACCCCGAGTTTGCTGTAGATGGCGCGGATGTGGTGGCGCACGGTATTGGGTGACATGCCCAGATCGCGGGCGACTTCCTTGTAGGTCTTGCCTTCGCCGAAGCCCTGGGCCACATCGTTTTCCCGTGGGCTCAGTTGCACCAGCACCGTGCGGCTGCGGGCTGCCAGCAGGAACAGGTCACCGACCGTCGAAGCCTCGACCTGCAAGTGCTTGCCTTCATACCCCTGGGCGTCCATCGCCACCGGTAGGCAAGGGCCGGTCCAGTCCGGCCATTCGCTCAGCAGCAAGTCGACGAAGCCACGTTCCGCGCAGTGCAGTGTGCCGCGCTGGTCGCATACGGCGAGCGCCAGATTGCGCGGGCTGGTGAGGGTTTCGCGCATGGCCACCAGGGTGCGGATCTGATTGGCCGATACCGCCGCTACCAGATGCAGCATGAGGTTGTTCAGCAACAGGCAATCCTGACCGGTAAAGCACGGTGCGTCGGGAGCGCGATAGACCGTGAGGTGATCACTGAGGTGGGTTTGCGGGTCGACGTACGCAACGCACAGCAATTGGCCAATGCCATACAGCTCGCCGAGCCAGTTGAGCCCAGGACCGCTGGCGGGGTTGCGCATGTCGACGATGACCGCTTGTCCCAGGTTGTCGTGGACCTTGCCGACGGTCACGTCGATATGACGAATCGATTGCCAGTCCGGCAGGTAGCTGCGGGGCAATTTGTAGAGGTAGGAGTGGTGTTCTTCAGGCAACCCGTCAATCAGTGCCGCACGGCCCCACCAGGCACTGTCGAAGGGCAACAGTTGGCTGATGCAGCTCAGCGCGGCGTGATGGAAATGCTCGATATCTTTGTTCTGCGCCAGGCGCTGAAGCTCCAGTGTTATCGCGCTGAACGCTTCCAGGAGGCTGGCATGTCCATGATCATGACGGCTCATTCGTAGGTACCTCTGTGCGACATTCTTATTGTTTTCGTCACGAAGTCATTAAGGACCGGAACGTCGTCTGGACGTGGGCAGGGCCTGGGGATGAGTATCAGCGGTTTGAAAGAGGATCGCTATCCTACAGATGCACGATGGATCGTATGACTGACGGCTGCGGGCATCGGCTGTCGCGCAAACGCAACCGGGCTAATGAGATGGTCACCCCCACACCCTGCGAGGGCTACGCTTTCGCAAGGTGTTTTGTTTTTGGAGGCCATCATCATGAGCGAGTCAGCGCTGATCGGGATCGATCTCGGCAAACATAATTTCCACCTTCTGGGCCAAGACAAATCGGGCCGCGAGGTGTTTCGCAAAAAGCTCTCGCGAGCGCAGATGATGCGGTTCTTCGGCAACTTGCCGAGCTGCGTCGTGGTAACGGAAGCCTGTGCCGGCTCTCACTTCATCGCCCGTCAGCTTGCGGCGATGGGGCATACGACCAAGTTGATTTCACCGCAGTTTGTCCGCCCTTTCGTCAAGGGCAACAAAAATGACTTTATCGACGCAGAGGCCATTTGCGAGGCGGCTTCCCGTCCGTCCATGCGCTTCGTTACGCCTAAAACCGAGTCTCAGCAAACCCTGTCTGTCCTGCATCGCATGCGCGAGTCGTTGGTGCATGACCGCACCAAGACAGCCAATCAGATGCACGGTTTCCTGCTGGAATTTGGCATCAGCCTGCCCAAAGGCTCAGCCATCATGAAGCGTTTGGCAGCTGTTTTGGCCGAGCATGAGCTGCCTGTGCGGCTGACAGTGCTGTTGCAACGCCTGCACGATCACTTCGTTTACCTGGATGAACAGATCAAGGAACTGGACAAACAACTGGCTTGCCAGCTGGCCGACGATGATCTGGGGAGCCGTTTGCTTAGCATGCCGTGTGTCGGTCCGATCACCGCCAGCCTTCTGGCTGTAGAAATGGGCGATGGCAAGCAATACCGATGCAGTCGCGATTTTGCGGCTTCAGTGGGCTTGGTGCCGCGACAGTACAGCACGGGCGGCAAAGCCAATTTGTTGGGGATCAGCAAGCGGGGTGACAAGCACCTGCGGCAACTGCTGGTGCAATGCTCCAGGGTTTACATGCAGAGGCTGGATCATCAGAAGGGGGCTTTGGCCGACTGGGTGCGAGCGCTGCTGCGCCGACGACACTCGAATGTGGTGGCCTGTGCCCTGGCCAACAAACTGGCGCGTATCGCTTGGGCGATAGCGGCTCACCATGCGCAATATGAAGCAGGGCCAGACGCCTTGAACGCCTGACCCTGCGGTTGTTGCAGTACCACAATTCACCCTTCAGGTTTTGCGATAGCTGAACAACGGATGACGTGAACGGCCTACCGGCCTGGCGAAGATCCTGACATAAAAATCGGCTTCAGAAGCCGACGGGCTTTTAAGGATCGTCAGGCGCGACTCTCATCGTGGCGCTGGGGCAAGCCCCAAACAGACGCCGGATAGATTTAAGCAAGCCAACCACATCGCCCGTTAATCAGTATTGCAAAAATGGGGGGACGCGTGTTTCCTGAATCAACGCGGCGCCTGTGAGTTCTTCGCGAGCAAGCTCGCTCCTACAAAAAAGCCTTAACTGGACAGCATCAGGGCAAGCCCGTCCAGTCTTCAGCTCCGTGAGCGATTGACCATCGCCAGAATCGTCGCCAGCAACTCCTGTTGCGCCTCTTCACGGCTGATTTCGCCACTGGCGGCTGCGTGGGACAACGCTTCCGCGGCACCCAGCATCGCCCGCAATCCTGCCTGTGATACCTGGCCAAAGGGCGCCAGCGCGGCGCGGCATTTGTCGAGAAAGATCGCCTCGTATTTGCGCTTGAGCGCTTCCAGCTCCGGCGAGCTGCTCAGTGCCGCAATCACCCCCGGAATTTCCCGGCCCTGCAATAACACGCAATCGACATAGCACGAGGCAATCACCCCTGCGCGCTCTTCCAAGGTCGCGCTGCTGGCGTCGAGGGCCTCGGCAAACACCTGGGTCTGACGCCCGTCGAAGTCTTCATACAGCGCGGCGAGCAACCCGGCGCGGGTGACGAAATGGTCGTAGACCACCGGCTTGGTCACGCCCGCCAGTTCCGCCAGGCGGCCCAGGGTCAGCGCTTCGGTGCCTTCCTCGCGCACCAGTTGCCAGGCCACATCCAATAATTGGCGCAGGCGATCTTCACGGGACAGGCGACGACGTGGGGCAGGGGATTCAAGGCTTGACATGCTTATATACCAAAAGTAATTTATCTGCGTTAACTTACTAAAAGTAGATTAAACCGAAAGGGAGTCAAAGTCATGCACGCACTCATCGTCGTTGCCCATCACGACCCACAATCGCTCACCCACGCCGTGGCCGCGCAGGTGGCTGCCGGGCTGACTGCGGCGGGCCACAGCTTCGAAATCGCCGACCTCGCCGCCGAAGGCTTCGACCCGCGCTACGCCGCCGCCGATCACCTGGTGCACCGTATCCGCGCTACGCCGCCGGCCGACGTATTGGCCGAACAAGCGCGCATCGACCGTGCCGATGCGCTGGTGATAGCGTTCCCGATCTACTGGTGGTCCATGCCGGCGTTGCTCAAGGGCTGGGTCGACCGCGTTTTCGTCAACGGCTGGGCAATCGACTACGGCCCCGCCACGCCCGTGGTGAAAAAGCTGCGCCACTTGCGTGTGCACCTGCTGGCCCTAGGCGCCGCCGATGAAAGCGCCTTTGATCGACATGGCTATGCCAAGGCGATGCGCACGCAAATCGACTACGGGATCTTTGATTACTGCGGGGCCCAGGTGGTGACGTCGGAGCTGTTGCTGGAGTCGGAAGATGGCGCGGCGACCGCGCATCTGCAAACGGCCAAGGCGGTGGGGCAGAGACTGTTCGAGGCCGAGACGGTTGCCGTTTGATTCAACCTTCGCGAAACAGATCGTGGGCGTCCAGCAGGCGGTAGGCAATTTCCGGGTTTTTCTCCAGGCCCCGACGAATCGCCGCCGGGATCGATTGTCGGGTCTTGCGGCACATGCCGGGCAGTTCGTCGATCACGATCTGAATCCCGCGCATGCTCTTGACCTCGGTGTGCCCCGGCGCGATGTGCACGCGAATGCCCAACAGTTCGTACATCCGCTGCTGCATACGTTCCAGGTCTTGCAGGTTCTGCAGGTTTTCAAGGCGTTCGAGCAGGCGTTTTTCTTCCTGGCGGGTCAGGCTGAGAATGCGCAGGTCGGCGCCGGGGGCTTGCAGCAACTGTTCGCGATCGCAGACGCAGGCGCCGGGTGGGCAGGGTTGGCGAATCGTCATGTTCATTCCCTCCCCATTCCGACGCGTTTTCCTCAGTAAGTCAGCGCCACACCGAGGCTGCCCAAGGCCTTCCAGTACTCAGGATAGGTCTTGGCCACGCAGTCCGGGTCTTGAATCCTGATGCCCGAGACCTTCAGCCCGGCGAGGGCAAAGCACATGGCAATGCGATGGTCGGCGTGGGTGTCGATCAGGGCGTTGCACGACGTGCCGGCCAACGCCGGGTCGGCGGCGACCAGCAAGTCGTCGCCTTCAATGCTCGCCAGGCCCGGACGAATCTCGTTCAGGCCGTCATGCAGCGCCTGCACCCGATCACATTCCTTGACCCGCAGGTTGGCCAGTTCGGTGAAGCGTACCGGGGTGTTGTTGAACGCGGCCAGCACGGCCAGGGTGGGGATCGCATCCTGCATCTGCGAACCGACCACCGTGGCCTGCATGTGCGGGAACTGGGCAATCACGGCCTGGGCCTTGGCGTCCGGCTGGGTGAAGTCCTGCGCGGCCACGCCGATGTCGATGCGGCCGCCGGTCAACACTTCGGCAGCCCACAGGTACGTGGCGGCGGAAGCGTCGGGCTCGATCAGGTAGTCATGGGCGGTGTAGCCGGTGGGGGCCACGCGCCAGGTCGTGTCGTCGACCACCTCGACCTGCGCGCCGAACGCACGCATGCAGTCCAGGGTCAGGTCCACATACCCACGGGCGCCGATATCCTTGCCGGTCAGCGCCACTTCAATCGGCGCTTTGCCGCAGGCTGCGAGCATCAGCAGGGCCGAGACGTACTGGCTGGACAAGCCGCCATCGATCTCGAAGCGCTTGGCCTGGACCTTGCCGACGCCGTGCACGGTCACCGGGGGGCAGCCGGTCGGGCTCTCGACCTGGATGCCGTTCTCACGCAGGGTCGCCAGCAGCGGGCCGATCGGGCGTTTTTGCATGTAGTCGTCGCCGTCCAGCACCACGGTGCCTTGCACGGTGGCCACGGCGGCGGTGAGGAAGCGCATGGCGGTGCCGGCGTTGCCGAGGAACAGCGGTTGCGCCGGCAATTGCAGCTTGCCTGAACCGGTGACCACGAAGGTGGTGTCGTCCGGCTCATCGATGATCACGCCCATTTGGCGTAGGGCCACCGACATGTGCCGGGTGTCATCACTCTTCAGTGCGCCGCTCAGGCGACTGGTGCCGGTGGCCAGGGCCGCCAGCAGCAGGGCGCGGTTGGTAATGGATTTGGAGCCGGGGGGCGCGACCTTGCCAGTGAGGGGGAAATTGGGCGGTGTAACGGTCACGGTTTTCTGCGAACTCAAGGTACAAGGCTCCTGATTCAGGCAAGGTGGTACGGAGTGGCCGACGGGCGGACCCGAATAATCGGGCATAGACGCCACGCTTGTCGAGGCTTAGCGCTGGGCGAGCCAGTAATCGTGCAGCGCCCGGGCGGCCGGTTCGATTGCGCTGGCGCGCTGCTGATGGGCCTGTACATCGAGGTCGGCCGGCAACTCGAAGTTGTCCTGTTCGGCGCACCAGGAGATTTTCTCCAGGTTCGCGGCCTGTTCAGCGGGCAGGTCCGGCCAGTTGCCGATCGCGGCACCGCGGATATAGCCAAAGCACCATTCTTCGGCGAGGGTCACGGTTTGCCCCTGATGCTCGGTGTCATCGAAGCGCGCCTTGAAACCCTGGGCATCGGTGGCCAACTGTGTGGCGAGGGCGTTCATATGGCGTACGCACAGTTCGAGGAACTGCTTGGCTTGCTCGGCGCTTTCCCAGTCCGGGTTTTGCCCACCCCAGATCGCCGGAAACCATTCGGCGATATCCACCTGCGCCGGGCTGGACACCAAGGCCGTGAAGTAGCCGTCGAGCTCAGCCAGGTTCAGCACCGAATGGTCATCGCCGTACTGGAGCAGGGTGTCTTCGATAAATTCGAAATCGGCGGGGGTGAGGGGGTGGGTGAGCATGGGCATGTCCTTAAACGTCGAGCGCCGCTGATGGGGCGGCTTAAAGCGCGCAGGATGGCGCTTGGGCCGGCTTTTTTCCAGCACTTTCCCAGCGTTGGCACAGCTTGCTCACGCAGACCGCACCCACCACCGCGAGAATAATCGGTACCAGGAAGTCATGCTCGATACGGGTGAATTCCGCCACCAGCACGATCGCTGTCAGCGGCATGCTCATGCTGGCGGCCAGGAAAGCGGCCGCGCCGATGATCGCGAAAGCCCCCAACGGTACCCCCGGCCACGCCAGGCTCCAGGCGCCGCCGAGGATAATCGCCAGTAGCGCGCCGTTGGCCAGGCCGGGCGTCAACAGCCCGCCCTCGGCTCCGGCGCGCAGGCTGCTGGTGGTGATCAGGACCTTGACCAGCAGCAACAGCGCGGCCAGGCCGATCGTCAGTTCATTGTCGAAGCCCAATTGCGCCGGGCCTTTGCCATTGCCGAGGATTTGCGGCAGCAGCATCGCCAGGCCGCCGATGAGCGTGAAATTAATCAAGCACAGCACCGGCAGGCGCCAGCCGCGCGCGGCGTTCGCCCGCGCGGCGCCGGTCAGGCGCGTGAAACCGTAGGCGGCCATGCCAAACAGCGGCCCGCAGACCACGGCCCAGGCGATCAATGCCGGGCTCAGGACAAAATGCGGCACCACGTACTGCGCCTCCGCTCCCAACCCGATCCAGGCCACGGCCGCACCAATGGCCGAGGTCGCCAGGGCGATCAGCGCCGCGGGCCAACTGAACGCGCCCACCAGCACCTCCAGCACAAACACCGCGCCGCCCAGCGGCACGTTGTACACCGCCGCCAGGCCCGCGCCCGCGCCACAGGCAACGATCAAACGGTGCATATCCGGGGTCAGCCGCGCGCGTTGCGACAACCAACTGCCGGCCAGTGCGCCGACCTCGCGCGGCGCCACTTCACGGCCCAGGGGCGATCCCAGCGCCACGGTGACGATCTGCAACAGGGCGTGGGCGAGGGTGGTCTTGGGCGGCATGATCGGCATCGTGGATGACACCGCCTGCTTGATGCTCACCAGCGGGCGACCATAGCGATACACGGCCCACCAACCCAGGCCGGCGACCAGGCCGCACACCACCAACACCTGCAAGCGCCGCTCGGGGGGCGCGGCAGTGACACCCCGCAGAAAGGTTTCATGCCCGACCAGGCTGTCGAGGCTGTAGCCGTAGGCCAGGTGTTGAATGCCATGCAGCAGCAACGCCAGGAGCATCCCGCCCAGGCCGGCGCCAATGCCGGTGAACACGACCACCAGGGCCAGAATCAACGATGAGCGAAACGTGGACGGCATAAACGACTCCAGACAGTGCCCCAGAGTGTATAGCCGATAAACCGTCGGGCCTGGATGAAATGTATCGGCGTGCCGTCAACCCTGCGCCACTGCATTCAATGGCTTTTACCAGTCCTGTTTTTGGCCGATGCGCCCTTGTGCACCCTTGTTATAGTCTGGCCTTTCTCAATCGCCAGCCAGGGATCACTGCCATGTCCGAATACCAAGCTTTCGTCGTCGAACTCATCGGTAACGTTGCCCATGTGCAGATCAACCGCCCGGAAAAGATCAACGCGATGAACGCGGCGTTCTGGACCGAGATCATCGATATCTTCCAATGGGTGGAAGACACCGACGCCGTGCGCGCCGTGGTACTCAGCGGTGCCGGCAAGCACTTTTCGTCCGGTATCGACCTGATGATGCTGGCCTCGGTGGCCAATGCGTTCGGCAAGGACGTGGGCCGTAACGCACGCCTGCTGCGCCGCAAGATCCTTGAGTTGCAAGCCTCGTTCAACGCCGTCGACAACTGCCGCAAGCCGGTGCTGGCGGCGATCCAGGGTTACTGCATTGGGGGGGCCATCGACCTGATCAGCGCCTGCGACATGCGTTACGCCGCCGAGGACGCGCAATTCTCCATCAAGGAAATCGACATCGGCATGGCCGCTGACGTCGGCACCCTGCAACGCCTGCCGCGCATTATCGGCGACGGCATGCTGCGTGAGCTGGCCTATACCGGCCGCGCGTTCAGTGCCGAGGAAGCGCGCAGCATCGGCCTGGTCAATCGCGTGTATGCCGACCAGCAAAGCCTATTGGCCGGCGTCCTGGAAATCGCCCATGAAATCGCCGCCAAATCGCCGATCGCCGTGACCGGTACCAAGGCCATGATCAGCTACATGCGTGACCATACGGTCAATGACGGCCTGGAATACGTTGCCACCTGGAACTCGGCTATGTTGCAATCCAACGACCTGCGCGTGGCCATCGCGGCCCATATGAGCAAGCAGAAACCCGAATTCGTGGATTGACTGACATGACCCCAGGCTGGATTACCACTACGCTGCTGGACAACCAAACCCCCGGTGGCTGGGCTGTCGCCCGCAGCCGCGACGGCTTTTTGCATGACACCAACGGCCCGCTGTTCCCACGGGAATGGCTCAAGCGCCAAGACCTTTCGGTGTTCGCCGAACACGGTATCGGCCACCTCGACGGCGAGCCGGTGTACCTGCTGGAGCTCAACGCCGCCAGCGAGGTCCCCGGCTGCAGTTGGCAGGGCCTGCGCGGCTTCATGTTGCAAGGTGATCACCGGCTTTACAAAGTGTTGGGCTATGCCGCGCAGATCGGTACCTGGGCCCGGGAACACCGGTTCTGCGGGAGTTGCGGGCAGGCCATGGTCCAGGTGCCCCGTGAGCGAGCGATGTTCTGTGAGGCCTGTGACCTGCGCAGCTACCCGCGTATCTCGCCAAGCATGATCGTGCTGGTGACCCGCGGTGATGAGATCCTGCTGGCGCGTTCGCCACGCTTTGTGCCTGGGGTGTACAGCACGTTGGCGGGGTTTGCCGAACCGGGTGAGTCGGCCGAAGACTGCTTGATCCGTGAAGTGCGCGAAGAAGTGCAGGTGGAGGTGCGCAACATCCAGTACATGGGCAGCCAGTGCTGGCCGTTCCCTCACTCGATGATGCTGGGCTTCCATGCCGAGTACGCCGGCGGCGATATCGTGCCCCAGGCTGACGAAATCGAGGACGCGCAGTGGTTCAACATCCACGACCTGCCGCCGTTGCCGGCGTCACGCTCGATTGCGCGCTACCTGATCGACCTGTACGTCGCGCGTCGCTTAGGCCACGCTGAACCAGTGCTGCCAGGCTAGGCGTACAGTCAGGCCAAGGACCACGGTGATAAACACCGGGCGAATGAATTTGGCGCCGCCGCTGATTGCGCTGCGTGCGCCAAAGAATGCGCCGCACATCACCGAGATGCCCATGGCCAGGCCGACGATCCAATCCACCGAGCCGTTGAAGATAAACACCGACAGCGCCGCCGCGTTGCTGACGAAGTTCATGCTGCGCGCCACGCCGCTGGCCTTCACCAGGTCGATGGGGTGCAGCAGCATTGTGCTCACGGTCCAGAACGCGCCCGTACCTGGCCCGGCTACGCCATCATAGAAACCCAGGCCAAAGCCTTGGGTGCTTTGCCATTTCTTCTTGATCGGGGCATCGGCATCCAGCGCAGCCTTGGGTGTGCCACCGAATAACAGGTACAGGCCACAGCCAAAGACAATGACCGGCAGCATCTTGTTCAGGGTTTCGGCGGGCAGGTAGTGGGCGACCACGGCCCCGGCCAGTGCGCCGACCAAGGTGCCGACGATGGCGTGCACCCATTGGCGCGGGTGGAACAGCTTGCGTCGGTAGAAGGTGAAGCTGGCGGTGGCTGAGCCGAAGGTGGAACTGAGCTTGTTGGTGCCCAACACCAGGTGAGGCGGCATGCCCGCGGTGAGCAGGGCCGGGGTGGTGAGCAACCCACCGCCGCCGGCGATGGCGTCGATGAAGCCGGCGATAAAGGCCACGACGGCCAGAATGGCGAGGGTGGTGAGGTCTACGCTGAGTTCGAAAGGCATTGGGCAGGGCTTAATGGTGGCAGGGCGCAGCAAAAGCGCTGTGCGAAGGGCCGCCATCTTACCTGCCTGAGGTACGCAGAACCAAATGTGGGAGGGCCAGCCCCCTCCCTCCCACATGTTTTACCGTGCCTGCTTGGCTATTTGTGCGTGCCCAGCCACTCCAGCGCCGTGCGCCAGATGCAAATCCCGAGGAAATACGCCGACATCAGCGACCACAAGCCGAATGTCCACGGGTTGGTATTGGGGTAATCCACCACCATCAAAAAGCTGCACAGCAACCAGATCGTGGTCACCGCGATGTTGATCGGCATGAAGCGCTTGACCCGGAACGGATGCAAAAACTTCATCGGCGTCACGGTCAGCAGCGCCAGGCCGATCACGGTCAACAAGGTCACCCAGGCGTCTGGCTGGATGATATACACGCAGAGGGCAACCACATTCCACGCGGCCGGGAAGCCGACGAAGTAGTTGTCCTTGCTCTTCATGTTCACGTTGCAGAAGCAGAACAACGACGACACCAGGATCACCGACACCGTGAACAAGTGGGTGAAGTCCGGCAGGTCGATATAGCGATAGATAAACAGTGCCGGGATAAATACGTAGGTCAGGTAGTCGATCACCAGGTCCAACACCGAACCGTCAAAGCTGGGCAGTACCGTGCTGACATTCACCCGGCGAGCCAGCGAGCCATCCACGCCATCGACCACCAGCGCCAGGCCCAGCCATAGCAGGCAAGCCTTGGGTGAGTTTTCCAGCAGCGCCAGGGTGGCCAGGAAGGCCAATACCACACCGGTGGCGGTAAAGCCGTGGGCGCCCCAGGCTTTCAGTCTGGCTACATGCAGGGTCGATATCACGGGCGGTTCTCCAAAGGTGAAACGGGGCAGCCGACGATGTGACACCGTCGAGTCTGGCCAGGGAATGCAGGTATCGACCGGGAAGGGGGGGATAAGGTTCACCGCCCCGGTGTATTGCCTAGCGTAGCAAGCGTAGGACGATTCAGCATCAGCCCTGGCGGAACACCAGCGCTTTCAGGCCACTTTGCGCGTCGATATCCGGAAATTCCGGCGGGTTTTGCAGCCGTTCGATAAAGCGCAGGCCCGGTGCTTCGCGCGTGACGCTGTCGATCAGGAAGTCTTCGCCGAACGCCGGATCGTTCATGCATGCCAGCACCGTGCCCTGTGCCGTGAGCAAGTCTGGCAGGCGGCGCAGCACACGCTGGTAGTCCTTGGTCAACAGGAAGCTGCCTTTCTGGAAGGACGGCGGGTCGATGATCACCAGGTCGTAGGGGCCGCTATTCGTCACCTTGGCCCAGGACTTGAACAGGTCGTGGCCGAGGAAGGTCACTTTGCCCAGGTCATGACCGTTCAGCCGATGGTTGTCGCGGCCACGGCTGAGGGCGCCACGGGCCATGTCCAGGTTCACCACATGCTCGGCACCGCCTTCGATGGCGGCCACGGAGAAACCGCAGGTGTAGGCGAACAGGTTGAGTACCCGCTGGCCCTTGGCCTGCTCACGCACCCAATTGCGACCGTAGCGCATATCGAGGAACAGACCGCTGTTCTGTTTTTTCCCCAGGTCGATCAAATAGCGCAGGCCGCCTTCGGTGATCGTCAACGCGTCGACGGCTTCGCCGAACAACCATTCGGTGGTGCTTTGCGGCAGGTAACGGTGTTGCAAGGCGACGCTGCGCACGCCGTACCGCGCCCATTCGAAAGTGCTCAACCACTGCTTCAAGGCATCCAGCTGCGCCGTTTCCGGTTCCTTGAACAGCGCGACCAGCACCACCCCTTGCAACCAATCGACCGTCAGTTGCTCCAGGCCCGGCCAGCAGCGGCCACGGCCGTGGAACAGGCGGCGGGTTTCCGTGGGCGCATCGGCCAGGGCCGTGAGCAGGTGGGCATGCAGCGTGGCGAGTGCGTCTGGGTTCATCGTTGTGCGTCATTCATTGAGCGGGCGGCATTTTAAACACAGTTGCGGTTTTTTTGTGAGGGATGGACACGGCGCTGGAGCACAACGTGCTGGGAAAAATCTGATTGGCAGTGATTCATGCTCAAAATGCGCTCTGCAGCGCCTGAAAATAGGCAAAAAATCCTCCGTCACCGACATAAACTGGAAAAAAGCCCGGAGGTGCCCATGAATGGTTTCGCGAGTGCAGTGAATCACACCGCAGTGGACGACGAAGAACTGAGCGAATGGCGCGATGCCCTGGCCTCACTGGTGGCCAACGCCGGCCCCGCGCGTGCACGGCAGATCCTTGACCTGCTGGCCCGCGAAGGCCGTGCCCCCCACATCGATTGGAAACCGCGCCACGGCACGCCCTATGTCAACAGCATCAGCGTCGACCAGCAGCCGGCATTTCCCGGTGACCTGGCCACCGAGGAGCGCCTGGCCTCGTTGGTGCGCTGGAATGCCTTGGCCATGGTCGTGCGCGCCAACCAGGCCTATGGCGAGCTCGGCGGCCATATCGCCAGCTACGCCAGTGCGGCGGATTTGTTCGAAGTGGGCTTCAACCACTTTTTCCGCGCACGCAACGACGGGTTTGGCGGCGACCTGGTGTTCTATCAACCTCATTCCGCTCCCGGTATCTATGCGCGCGCTTTCCTTGAAGGGCGCCTGAGCGAACAGGACCTGGCTCACTATCGCCAGGAAATCGGCGGGGCCAAGGCCGGTGCGCGGGGGCTCTCCAGTTACCCTCATCCGTGGTTGATGCCGGACTTCTGGCAATTTCCCACCGGTTCCATGGGCATTGGCCCGATCAGCTCGATTTTCCAGGCGCGCTTTATGCGCTACCTGCAGCATCGCGGCTTGCAGGACACCACCGACCGCCATGTGTGGGGCGTGTTCGGCGACGGCGAGATGGACGAACCGGAAAGCATGTCGGCCCTGACCCTGGCCGCCCGCGAAGGCCTCGACAACCTGACCTGGGTGGTCAATTGCAACCTGCAACGTCTCGACGGCCCGGTGCGCGGCAATGGGCGGATCATCGATGAGCTGGAGGCCTTGTTCGGTGGCGCGGGCTGGAACGTGATCAAGCTGGTGTGGGGCTCGGACTGGGATGCCTTGCTCGCCAACGACGCCGACGGTGCGCTGGTCGATACCCTGTCGCACACCGTGGACGGGCAATTCCAGACCTTCGCGGCCAAGGACGGCGCCTATAATCGCGAACATTTTTTTGGCCAAAGCCCATCCCTGGCCGCTCTGGTCGAGGGCATGAGTGATGAACAGATCGACCGGCTCAAGCGTGGCGGCCATGACATGGTCAAGATCCACGCCGCCTACCACGCCGCGCGTCGGGTCAAGGGCAAACCCACGGTGATCCTGGCCCAGACCAAAAAGGGCTTCGGCATGGGCGAGGCCGGGCAGGGCAAGATGACCACCCACCAACAGAAGAAGCTCGATCGCGAAGCACTGATCGCCTTTCGCAATCGCTTCCAACTGCCCCTGTCGGATGCGCAGGCCGAATCCCTGAGTTTTTTCAAGCCGGCGGATGACAGCCTTGAACTGCGCTACCTGCACCAGCGGCGCCAGGCCCTGGGCGGTTATGTGCCCAGCCGCAGCCAGCTCGCCGCGCCGGTTACCGTGCCTCCCGTGATGGGGTACGCCGGTTTTGCCACGGCCGCCGACGGCAAGGAAATGTCCACCACCATGGCCTTCGTGCGCATGCTGACCAACCTGCTCAAGGACAAGGCCCTCGGCCCGCGCATCGTGCCCATCGTTGCCGATGAGGCGCGGACCTTCGGCATGGCCAACCTGTTCAAGCAGATTGGTATCTATTCCAGCGTCGGCCAGCGCTACGAGCCGGAAGACATTGGCTCGATCCTCAGCTACCGCGAAGCCACCGACGGGCAAATCCTCGAAGAGGGCATCAGCGAGGCCAGTGCCATCAGTTCCTGGGTCGCGGCAGCCACCAGCTACTCTGTTCACGGCCTGCGCATGTTGCCCTTCTACATCTATTACTCGATGTTTGGCTTTCAGCGTGTGGGGGACCTGATCTGGGCCGCCGCTGACCAGCGTGCCCGCGGCTTCCTGCTCGGCGCCACCGCCGGGCGTACCACCCTGGGCGGTGAAGGCTTGCAGCACCAGGACGGCAGCAGTCACCTGACCGCCGCCACGGTGCCCAATTGCCGCGCCTACGATCCGGCCTTTGCCGGCGAGTTTGCGGTGATCCTCGACCATGGCATGCGCCAGATGCTCGAACACGACGTAGACGAGTTCTACTACGTGACCCTGATGAACGAAAACTACCCGCAACCGACTCTGCCCCAGGGCGTGGAGGGCGCAATCATCAAGGGCTTGTATCGCCTGGAAGGCGCCAGCGCCGCTCAAGTACGCCTGCTGGGCTCCGGCACGTTGTTGCGCGAAGCCCAGGCGGCGGCGCAGTTGCTGGCAGATGATTGGCAGGTGGCGAGCGAAGTGTTCAGCGTCACCAGCTTCAGCGAACTGGCCCGCGAGGCGCGCGAGGTGGAACGCTGGAATCGCCTGCATCCGCTGCAGGCCGCACGCACCAGTCACCTGGCAGACTGCTTGCCCACGGGCGCGCCGGTGGTGGCGGTATCTGACTATGTGCGGGCGGTGCCGCAGATGATCGGTTCGTACCTGGACTCCAGCTACACCGTGCTCGGCACCGATGGTTTCGGACGCAGTGATACACGGGCGGCGTTGCGCGATTTCTTTGAGGTGGATCGTCATCACATTGTGCTGGCTGCACTGACCGCGTTGGTAGAGCAGGGCAGTCTGGAACCGAGGGTATGCCAGCGGGCGATTGAGCAGTATGGCCTGCTGCCGGAGCGCGTCGCTTCCTGGGCCTCCTGAACAACGCAGAGCAAGTGGGAAGGCTGAGCAAACAGTCACCTGTGGCGAGCGGGCTGTTGTGGCGAGCGGGCTTGCTGTGGCGAGCGGGCTTGCCCCGCGTGGGGCTGCGCAGCGGCCCCCAAAACCAGGGCACTGCGGTGTGTCAGTTAAAAACACATCGCCTGTAATGGGGCCGCTGCGCAGCCCAACGCGGGGCAAGCCCGCTCGCCACTATATAAGGTGGACGTCCCAGATCACTGATCGCCGACGCTATATCGCAAAACACTCACGCAATATCAGGATTTCCTGATGGCTCTTTGCTATTTGTCACGCTAGAGTGCTTGAAAGAATAAAAGAAATCGTAGTTTCTTCGGCCGCGACTGAAGCCGTAGGACACTTCATAAATGTGGAGTGCACCATGAAAGTTCTAATCGCCGATGACTCATCCATGTCCCGCAAGTTGGTCTTGCGTGCCCTGCCAGAATCACTGACCGAAGATGTCCGCCAAGCCTGTAACGGCTCCGAGGTGATGGAGGCCTATCACGCGGGCTTGGTCGATTTGCTTTTTCTCGACCTCACCATGCCCGTCATGGACGGTTTCCAGACCCTGGAGGCGCTCAAGCGCGAAGACGCCAATGTGGTGGTCGTCGTGATCAGCGCAGACATCCAGCCCCGGGCCAGGCAACTCGTATTCAACCTGGGCGCCGCTGCCTTTGTGGCCAAGCCTGTTACGGCTGAAGCTCTACTCGAAGCTTTACACCTCATAGGAGTGCTTTGATGGAAACCTTGGCCGAGCTCACCGAAGACCAACGCGATGCCCTGCAGGAACTGATGAATATCGCCATGGGGCAGGCGGCCGAGCGACTGGCCCTGCTGACCAATACCATGGTCACGCTTTCGGTTCCTTTTATTCACCCGCTGATCCGGGAACAGAATAACCTGGCGATTCCGGAGCATCTGCGCCGAAGCTTCATGATCGTCACCCGCCAGTCTTTCCTCGGGGAGTTACGCGGAGAAGTGTTCGTGTGCTTTGGCTGCATGGGGGCAGATGAACTGGCCGAACTGCTGGGCTACAAGGGCGGCGGTCTGGACCAGCAGGACGAGCTGATGCTCGATGTCACCAACATTCTGACCGGCGCTTGCATCAGTGGCCTGGCAAAACAGGTGGCGACTCAAGTGAGCTATGACGCGCCATCCATTCTCGTCCACAGGGATCAGGAAGCGAACGCACTGGATGAGTTGAACCTGAATGAACACCTTGCGATGGTGTTGGAAATCCGCTTCGAGGTTGAGGCTCATCAATTCTCCTGCGACTTGCTGATCTGCATCACTGAACGTACAGCAGGCGTTGTCGTTCGGGCCATTGATCGTTTGCTGGACGAGCTTTGAAGGGACCTCTCATGACAGACAGCAAGGCAATCTCCCGGGAAACCCTTGAGTCGATGCTCACGGCCATCAACATGGGTGTGCTGCTCGTCGATAAGGACTGCAAAGTGCTGTTCTCGAACCACTTCATGTCCATCAACAGCGGCCGCAGCGCCGAAGAACTTGTTGGCCGTACGCTGTTCGAAGCCTTTCCTGAGCTACCGGAGGTCTGGACCCGGCAGAAGATCAACAGCGTCCTCACGCTGCAAAACTTTGCTTTCACTTCGTGGCAGCAACGGCCGCACCTGTTCAATTTCGAAAGCACCCGGCCCATCAGTGGACTGGTTCGGCACATGTACCAGAATTGCACTTTCTTCCCGGTGCAAGACGCCGATGGCAGCAGCCTGGGCGTGGGCTTAGCCATCAGTGATACGACCGACACCGCTGCCCGTCAACTCGAGCTGACGCACCTGAACAAGCTGCTGGAAGAGGAAAAGGGCGCCCAGGCGCTGCTGATCGCGCGGCTCGAAGATGCGCAGGCGCAGTTGCTGCAGTCCGAGAAGATGGCGGCGATAGGGCAACTGGCTGCGGGGGTGGCCCACGAGATCAATAACCCGATCGGCTTTGTCTGCTCCAACGTCAACAGCCTGCGTCGTTACCTCGTGGACATTTTCGCGCTGCTCGAGGCTTATGAGCAGGCGAGTGACGAAAGCCATGCCGATGCTCATCCCGAGCTGGCGGCGATGCGTGACAAGGTGGATTACGACTTCATGCGTCAGGACATCGACGAGTTGCTTGTGGAATCGGTCGACGGTCTCGACCGGGTCACTCGCATCGTCAAGGACCTGCGTGAGTTCTCCCATGTCGACAGTTATGAATGGCAGTTGGCCGATCTGCACAAAGGGCTCGATAGCACCCTTAACGTTATCTGGAACGAGATCAAGTTCAAGGCCCAGGTGATCAAGTGCTACGGCGATATCGAGCCTATTGAATGCATGGGCTCACAGATCAATCAGGTCTTTCTGAACTTGCTCATCAACGCAAGCCATGCTGTGGGTGCCGACGGCCAAATCACCATCAGGAGTGGCAGGGAGGACGGCGGTGTGTTCGTTGAGATCGCCGACAACGGCCATGGTATCCCCCTTGAGATCCAGAACCGGATATTCGAACCGTTCTTCACCACCAAGCCGGTGGGCATGGGCTCGGGCCTGGGCCTGTCGTTGTCGTATAGCATCATCGTCAAGCACCATGGACGGCTCACCGTCGAGAGTGAGCCGGGTAGGGGAAGTTGCTTCCGGGCGTGGTTACCATTACGCCAGCCCCAGGTGCAGGCCCTCGCTACTTCTGCCGCCGAAGGACGCTGATCATGAACGCCCCCACTTCCTGCGTAAAACGCTACACCGTCATGCTGGTGGATGATGAAGAAAGTATCCTCAACAGCCTCCGGCGCCTGTTGCGTGGCAAACCTTATGACTTGCTGTTGGCGACTAATGGCGCGCAGGCACTGAGTCTTTTCGAACAGCACTCTATCGACTTGATCGTTTGCGATGCGCGCATGCCGTTGATGGACGGTCCGACTCTGCTCCGCGAGGTGTATAGGCGCAATCCAGAATGCGTGAATATCCTGCTCACCGGCTATGCCGACATGAGCATGATTACTCAGGCAATCAGCGATGGGTACGTTTACCGCTATATCAGCAAACCCTGGAATGATGACGAGCTGCAGCGCACGCTCGACCAGGCTCTCGAGATGCAGAATGCGCTTCGTAACCGCGACAGCCTGGCGTGAAATGTCGCACCACTGGAGTACGACATTTCACGGTTCTTGACAGCGTTTCCGTCAAGTTGAACATGGCCCAGGGTAGGGCTTAGTCCCAGCTCAGCGCGCCGCCGGTCTGGTACTCGATTACCCGGGTCTCAAAGAAATTCTTCTCTTTCTTCAAGTCCATGATCTCGCTCATCCACGGGAACGGGTTAGTGGTCCCTGGATACTCTTCCTTCAAACCAATCTGCGACAGGCGACGGTTAGCGATGAACTTGAGGTAATCCTCCATCATCGCCGCGTTCATACCCAGCACACCGCGCGGCATGGTATCGCGCGCATATTCGATCTCCAGCTGCGTCCCTTGCAGGATCATCTGGGTCGCTTCTTCCTTCATCTCGGCATCCCACAAATGTGGGTTTTCGATTTTGATCTGGTTGATCACATCGATACCGAAGTTCAGGTGCATCGACTCGTCGCGCAGGATGTATTGGAACTGCTCGGCGACGCCGGTCATTTTGTTGCGGCGGCCCATGGACAGGATCTGGGTGAAGCCGCAGTAGAAGAAGATGCCTTCCAGCACGCAGTAGTAGGCGACCAGGTTGCGCAGCAGTTCCTTGTCGGTGTCGACGGTGCCGGTTTCGAACTTCGGATCGGAGATCGAACGGGTGTACTTCAGGCCCCAGGCGGCTTTTTTCGCCACCGATGGGATCTCGTGGTACATGTTGAAGATCTCGCCTTCATCCATGGCCAACGATTCGATGCAGTACTGGTAAGCGTGGGTGTGGATCGCTTCTTCGAAGGCCTGGCGCAGGATGTACTGGCGGCACTCCGGGTTGGTGATCAGGCGGTACACGGCCAGGACCAGGTTGTTCGCGACCAACGAATCGGCAGTGGAGAAGAAGCCGAGGTTGCGCATGACGATGCGGCGCTCGTCGTCGGTCAGGCCTTCGGGGTTTTTCCACAGGGCGATGTCGGCGGTCATGTTGACCTCTTGCGGCATCCAGTGGTTGGCGCAGCCGTCGAGGTACTTCTGCCAGGCCCAGTCGTACTTGAAGGGCACGAGTTGGTTGAGGTCGGCGCGGCAGTTGATCATGCGTTTTTCGTCAACGGCGACGCGGGCGGAAGCGCCTTCGAGTTCGGCGAGGCCTTCGGCGACGTCGAGTTTGTCCAGGGCCGCCTTGGCGCGCACGATGGCGGCGGAGTCACTGGCGGTGACGGCGCGGGCTTCGATGGCGGCAGCGGCGCCGGCACCGTCGAGGCGGTCCATGTTGGCTTCGCAGTTAAGGCTTTTTTGTAGGAGCGAGCTTGCTCGCGAAGAACTCACAGGCGCCGCGTTGATTCAGGAAACACGCGTTATCGTTGAGGTTCTTCGCGAGCAAGCTCGCTCCTACAGAAAGAAGGCGATGTACGCTTAACTGAACGGCATTAGCGCAAACCCGCTCGCCACAAAAAAAAGCCAACCCGGCCCAGGCTAGCGCCCCGCAACAAACAACTGGACCTTGCGCGCCAGTTGATCCAGGTGCCGATCGCGCTGTTTCTCGGCATCCACCATCGCGCGCTTGCCGTGCTTTTGCAGCAGGTAGGTATGGATCTGCCGCACCTCCAGCGAGCTGTAGATAGACGCTACATCCAGCACGCCCATCAGCCCATCGCTGGCGTAGCCGCGGGTGTTCATCAGCACCTGGGTGTCACGCGCGGCTCGCACTTGAAAACCCATGGCTTCGAACACCGGTACCTTCTCCACCGCACATGCCAGTTCGGCATGGGGATAGCGCGCCAGCACGTCCTGAAGCATTCCGCGCGCCACGCCCTGGCGCCGAAAACCGGCTTGCACCGCCATGAACGCGATACCACACGCTTGAGGGTCATCTTTCATCGGTAAATACAGGCAAAAGCCAATCACCTGTTCGTCTTCCATCGCCACGACCAGCTCGACCGCAATCCCCTTCGATCCACCCAACGCTTCCAGGTACAGGTGCACCTCAAAGCCAATGGCGTACTGGTAGATGGTGTAGAGCAGGTTGCTCGGCGGCAGTGCCACACTGCTGATGTCGGTGAGGTTGTCCACCACCATCTGCAGGATCTGGCTGTTGATCGGCTCGGGGCACGGCGCGGTGTAGCGGGTAAGGCTGAACATGCAAATTCCTGGGTTTCACGTCAAGGCAGCGCGGATTGTACCTGCTGGGCACACACCTCGCGCAAACAGCTGCGCAACCAGCGATGGGCCAGGTCGGCGTCCAGGCGGGGGTGCCAGAGCATCGCGACAGTGAACGTCGGCAGCGCCAGTGGCAGTGGGAAACAGAACAGGTCGCGCCGGTCGGCGGTGTAGCGCTCGGGAACGGCGGCGATCAGGTCGGTGCTGCGGGCCAGGGCAATCGCGGTGGAAAAACCGGCGACGATGCTGGTGATCTGCCGAGCCAGGCCCAGCGCTTCGAGGGCATCGTCGATCTGGCCGCGCGCCTGACCGCGCCGGGACACATACACATGGCGGCCCTGGGCAAAACGTGCGGCGCTGACGTCGCCCTGACTGAGGGCATGACCGCTGCGCACCACGCCGATCAAGCGATCGCGAAACAGCGCCTGGGTCAGCACTTCGGGGCTGGCGGTGGGGTCGACCACACCGGTTTCCAGGTCGACGCTGCCTTCGCGCAGCAAGAGGTTGTCTTTATCGGTCTTGTTGACGAAGCGCAGGCGCACACCCGGGGCTTGCTGATCGAGACGGGCCAGCAGCGCCGGGCCAAAGCTTTCAACAAACTCCTCGCTGGTGCGCAAGGTAAACGTACGTGTCACCTGGCCCATGTCCAGGGATTGCACGGGGCGCAACACGGCCTGGGCATCCTGCACCAGGCGGCCGACCTGTTCACGCAACTCCAGCGCCCGTGGCGTCGGCACCAGGCTTCGGCCCGCGCGGACCAGCAACGGGTCTCCCGTGGTTTGCCGCAGGCGCGCCAAGGCGCGGCTCATGGCCGAAGGGCTCAGGCCCAGGCGTTGGGCCGCGCGGGCGACGCTGCCTTCGGCCAGCAGCACATCCAGGGTGACCAGCAAGTTGAGGTCGGGCATCAGCGCTCCTATCAGGCGTTTGACGCAGGTATTCAGTGCAACTCATGCGTCTTCCGCCATGTTAGGCCACGCCGTAGATTTGTGACAGTTGCGTTCATTCAAGGAATCTCCCATGCACACTTCCTCACGTGGCGGTCTTACCAGCCTGTCCCTGTCCATGTTGCTCGCGTCCCTTGGCACCAGCATTGCCAATGTCGGCCTGCCGCGCCTGGCGCAAACATTCGATGCGTCATTCCATGCCGTGCAATGGGTGGTGCTGGCCTACCTGATGGCGATCACCGCGGTGATTGTCAGCGCCGGACGCCTGGGCGATCGCCTGGGCCGCAAGCGGTTGTTGCTCGCTGGGTTATTGTTGTTTGCGCTCGCCTGCGGGTTGTGCGGTGTCGCGCCCGACCTGCATGGGTTGATTGCCGCGCGGGTCGCGCAGGGGCTGGGCGCGGCGATCATGATGGCGATGACCCTGGGCCTGGTCGGCGATACGGTGCCCGCGGAACGCACCGGACGCGCGATGGGTTTGCTCGGCACGATGTCGGCGGTGGGCACGGCCATGGGCCCCAGCGTTGGCGGCATGTTGCTCAGCGTGTGGGGCTGGCAGGCCCTGTTCCTGGTGGGTGCGCCCCTGGGATTACTGACGGCCGCCCTCGCCTGGCGCTACTTGCCGGCTGATCAGCAACGGGCGCGCCCAGCCGCCAGCGCAGGGTCGTCATTGAAAGCCGGGGCGTTGTGTGCCGGCCTGGCGATGAGTGCGTTGGTCGCCGCGGTGATCATGGCGACCTTTGTGGTCGGCCCTTTTTACCTGTCCCTTGGCCTGGGGCTGGCCCCTGAGTGGATGGGCCTGGCCATGGCCGTCGGCCCCTGTGTCGCAGCGCTCACCGGTGTACCGGCAGGCCAACTCACCGACCGCCTGGGCAGCCAGCGCATGACGCTCGCGGGGCTGGGCACTCTGCTCGGTGGCGCCCTGCTGCTGTCACTGGCGTCGGGGCTGGTCGCCTACCTGGGCTCACTGGTGATTTTGACGGCGGGCTACAGCCTGTTCCAGGCCGCCAACAACACAGCGGTGATGAGCGGTGTGGAAAGCGCGCGCCGCGGTACGGTCTCGGGCCTGCTCAACCTGTCACGCAACCTCGGGCTGATCTTCGGTGCCTCGGCCCTGGGCGCGGTATTCGCGCGGGCGACCCCCGACGTTGTCCATGGGACCGTGCAATCGGTGACGGAGGGCCTGCATGCGACCTTTTTCGTCGCCGCCGGCCTCATGCTGCTGGCCTGTGCGATTGCAGGGTGGCGCGGTGTCGACCGCGCTCACCTGTTGACAAGATAAAATCGTAACGACTATTGTCTGACAACCTGACTACCAAGGTTGTCCCATGCTTGAGCTCCAGCGCCCCGATTCGCTTGTCGTACGGGTTGTCAGCGCCATCCGCGCAGAAATCGATTCCGGCCAATTGCCGCCCGAATCGCGCTTGCCCACCGAACAGCAATTGGCGGAGCAACTCAACGTCAGCCGCTCGGTGGTGCGCGAGGCCATCGCCCAGCTCAAGGCCGACGGCGTCATCACCGCGCGCCGCGGGCTGGGCTCGTTCATTTCGCAAACCCCGGCCGGCACGGTGTTCCGTTTTCCGCAGCCGAATGGCCGTCTTCCCGACCTGGCGCAGATGTTCGAGGTGCGCCTGTGGATCGAGACCCAGGCCGCCGCAATTGCCGCCCGGCGCCGCGACGACGCCGACCTGCAACGCATGCAACGCGCCTTGCAGGCCATGCAGGAGCATCGCGACAACTTCGAAGCAGCCGCCCTGGCCGATGTGGAATTCCACCGCGCCATCGCCGACGCCAGCAAGAATGACTACTTCGTGGCCTTCCATGACTTTTTACGCAGCCAGTTGGCCAGCGCACGCAAGACAGCCTGGGAAAACTCGGCCTCGCGTTTTGTCACCGGCTCCGCGGATGCGACCCAGGAACACCAGTTGCTTTATCAAGCCATTGCCGACGGTGACGCTCAACGCGCCGCCGCCAGTGCCGAGGCCCACCTGCGCGCTGCGGCCGGGCGCCTGAGCCTGGAATTGCCCACCACCAACTGACCGATTCCACCCCGTTTATAGCGTGTCCTCGACACGCCATTTTTTTAACAAAAACATTAGTCTGACAACCTGATAAGCAGACTGAAATGTGCACTGTGAGGTCCCCCACGCAATGATTCACGACTTTTGCATCATCGGCGGCGGCATCGTCGGCCTGGCCACGGCAATGGAGCTGCTCAAGCGCCAGCCCGGCGCGTCTTTGGTGATCCTGGAAAAAGAGCCCGTGCTGGCCAAACACCAGACCGGCCATAACAGCGGCGTGATCCACGCAGGCATTTACTACGCGCCGGGCAGCCTCAAGGCTGACCTGTGCAAGCGCGGCGCCGAAGCCACCAAACAGTTCTGCACCGAACACGGGATCAAGTTCGAGGTATGCGGCAAGCTGCTGGTGGCGTCCAGCCCGTTGGAAATGCAGCGGATGGAAGCCTTGTATGCCCGCGCCCAACTCAATGGCATGAAGGTCGAGCGCCTGGACGCGGACCAGTTGCGCCAACGCGAACCGAACATCGTCGGCCTGGGGGGGCTGTTTCTTGACGCCACCGGCATCGTCGATTACCGCCAGGTATGCGAGACCATGGCCCAAGTCATCCGCCGCAGCGGGGGGGAGATCTGCCTGGAGCGCACCGTGACGGCCATCCACGAGGACAGCGACAAAGTCACCGTCAGCACCCGCGGCGAAACCTGGCAAGCACGCCATCTGGTGGTGTGCGCAGGCTTGCAGTCAGACCGCCTGGCGCGCCTGGCCGGGGTCAGGATCGACCACCAGATCATCCCGTTTCGCGGCGAATACTTTCGTCTGCCGGCGGCGAAAAACAACATCGTCAACCACCTGATCTACCCGATTCCCGACCCGGAGCTGCCGTTCCTCGGTGTGCACCTGACGCGCATGATCGACGGCAGTGTGACCGTCGGCCCCAATGCGGTGCTGGGCCTGGGCCGTGAGAACTACCGCAAGTTCTCGGTGAACTGGCGTGACGTGGCGCAGTACGCCAGCTTCCCCGGTTTCTGGAAAACCCTTTGGCAAAACCTCGGTTCAGGCACCGCCGAGATGAAGAATTCCTTGTTCAAGTCCGGCTACCTGGAGCAGTGCCGCAAGTACTGCCCATCGCTGACCCTCGACGACCTGCTGCCCTACGAGGCCGGCATCCGCGCCCAGGCAGTGATGCGCGACGGCAGCCTGGTGCACGACTTCCTGTTCGCCCAGACCCCACGAATGCTCCACGTCTGCAACGCGCCCTCGCCGGCCGCCACGTCAGCCATGCCAATCGGCGCCATGATCGCCGACCGCCTGTTCAAGCCCGAGTAACCCCTGCAATACACGTCCATTTGACAATAACTACAAAGACCCAGAAGGAAGTCCAGCATGACGGCATCTGCCTCCATCCCCGGCACCGAAACGCCCGCACAAACCCGCAAGCGCCTGCGCAAAGTCGCCGCCGCCACCATCTTTGGCTCGATGCTGGAGTGGTACGACTTTTACCTATACGCCACCATGGCGGCGATTGTGTTCTCGAAGATCTTCTTCGATAACAGCGACCCTAAAGCCGCCGCGCTGATGGCCTTCTCCACCTTTGCCATCGGCTTCATCGCTCGCCCGTTTGGCGGCATCCTGTTTGGCTACCTGGGCGACAAGTTCGGCCGCAAGCAAGTGCTGGTGCTGACCTTCTGCCTGATGGGCGTGTGCACCACGCTGATCGGCCTGATTCCCAGCTATGCCTCCATCGGCATCTGGGCGCCGATCGTGCTGGTGTTTATCCGCATCATCCAGGGCCTGGGCGCAGGCGCCGAGCTGTCAGGGGCGGCGGTCACCTCCTATGAACACGCGGCGCAGGGTAAACGCGGCAGCCAGGGCGCCTGGCCGGCCCTGGGCCTGAACCTCGGCTTGTTGCTGTCGTCGCTCACCGTGTACCTGCTGACGATCAACGGCAACGAGTTCCTGTTGGCCGGCGGTTGGCGCATTCCGTTCATCTGCAGCATCGTCCTGGTGGGTGTGGGCCTGTGGGTGCGTAACAGCATTCCGGAAACCCCGCAGTTCAAGGAACTGAGCCAGGAAGCAAACAAGGCCAAGGCGTCGCCTCTCAAAGCCTTGTTCAAGAACGACCTGAAGGGCCTGGCCGTGGTGTTTTTCGTGGCCATTGGCTACAACGCCCTGAGCTACATCTTCAAGACCTTCTCCCTGGCGTACCTGACCCAGTTCAAGGGCGTGGATGTGCACGTCACCTCGCTGTCGGTGACCATTGCCAGCCTGATTGCCATCGTCGCCGTGCCCTGCTTCGGCTGGCTGTGCGACAAGTGGAGCAGCAAGACCGTGCTGATACTGGGCGGGTTGCTCTCGCTGCTGTTCGCCTACCCGTTCCTGGCCCTGCTCAACACGGGTGAAAACCTGATGATCTACATCGCCATCGGCGTCGGTACCGGCCTCCTCGCGCCCATGATGTTTGCACCTCAGGGCTCGTTCCTGAGCCGACAGTTCCCCACCCAGACCCGCTCTTCGGGTTTCGGTACCGGACGCGAAATCGGCACCGCCATCGCGGGCGGCCTGGCCCCGCTGGGCGCACTGTCGATGGTGGCAGCATCAGCTACCCACTCCACCGATGGCGTGGTGATTATCCTCGCCATTTCCGCGCTGCTGGTGGTGGTGTTTGCCTTGTGCGACCAGGGTCGTAAACACTCGGCATTCAAAAACTGAGGAAAAAAGTTCGGACCAACGGGTGCATGGACGCCCCCACATCGCGCATCATGGGCACTTTCAAGTTCAAGGGTAACGTCCATGCGCGTTCTGTCATTGATGATGGGTCTTACGACGCTGGCCGCCAGTGTAGTGTTCTGCGCCAGCGCGATGGCGAATGAAGAAAGTCAGTTGGTACAACAGATCAACGCGTACCGCAGCCAGGTGCAACGCTGCGGTGACCAGGGTTCCCAGGAACTGCCGCCGCTGGCCAACGATACGCGGCTGGTGTTGCCCGCCAGCAATGTCGGCGACCTGCAACAGGCGCTGGCACGGGCGGCGTACCCGATGGTGAATGTGCAAGCCATCAGCCTGTCCGGCCCCAAGGATGCCCAGGCGGCCATGAAGGCCGTGCGTGAAAGCTTCTGCCGCGTGGTCCTGGACCCGCAGTTCGTCGACATCGGCGTGAGCAACAACGGCCAGGATTGGCGCATCGTACTCGCCCGCCCCCTGCTGTCCAGCGGCCGGGGCGATTGGCAGACCGAGGGCAAGCAACTGCTGAACCTGATCAACGCCGCCCGTGAACAACCGCGCCAGTGTGGCACCCAGGCCTTTAACGCGACCACCCCGTTGTCGTGGAACGCCAACCTCGCCGATGCGGCCAACAGCCATGCACGCAACATGGCCAACGGCAATTTCTTCGATCACCTCGACCCTGACGGCCGCACCCCAGGCGACCGCGCCGAACTGGCCGGGTATATCGCGAAGAACATCGGGGAAAACATCGCCGCCGGCCTCGACACGCCGCGCAAGGTGGTGGATGGCTGGCTCGCCAGCCCCGGCCATTGCGCCAACCTGATGAACCCGCAGTTTCGCGAACTGGGCGCCGCCTATGCGATGGATCCGAAGAGCGATGCCGGGATTTACTGGACCGGTTTATTCGGCTCGCAATAAGGTTTGGGCAACGGCCCCCGCCGACGCTCGTGCCGCGTTCAAACAGGGGCAGCATCAAATCGCCATCTAAGGGATACTTGCGCTGAACTGGCGGCGATTAACCGGGTCAGTAGCTTGGCGCCTGTCACGTTCGGGCGCGCTATAAGACTCTGGCAGACAAGGTGTTTTCCCAATGATGAATTGGCTGCAAAGCAGCAGCGACATGGCTGAGCGGATTCGCCAGCATGATTGGGCCAGTACGACCCTCGGGCCAATTGAGCTGTGGCCGGATGTATTGAAGACCACCGTTGCCCTGTGCCTCGCTTCCAGCTTCCCCCAAGCCATCATTTGGGGGCCTCGGTTGATCACGCTCTATAACGACGCGTTTGTCCCCATACTCGGCAATAAACCCTATGCCTTGGGCCGCCCGTTCAGCCAAATCTGGAGCGAAGCCTGGGATGAGATCGGTCCCATCGCCGACGCCGCCTTCGAGGGCCATGCCACCTATATCGAAAACTTCCCCTTGGTGATCGAGCGCAGCGCCACGCCGGAACAGGCCTATTTCACGTTCTGCTACAGCCCGATCCGTGACCCTAAGGGGCGGGTCGTGGGGATGCTCGACACCGTGACGGAAACCACCGCAACGGTGTTCCTCTCTCGCCGCCTGACGGTGCTGGATGCCATCGGCAACGCGGTGGCCAACGCCACCGACGCCGAAACCATCATGACGGCCACCACCCGCCTGCTGGCGCAGCACCTGCAGGTGTCCATTTGTGCCTACGCCGATATGGACGCCGACGAAGACGGCTTCACCATCCGCGACAACTGGACCGCACCCGGTTCGCCCAGCATCACCGGGCACTACAGCCTCAAAGCGTTCGGGCACACGGCGGTCAAGCATCTGCGCGCCGGTGAGCCGCTGGTGATCCGCAATCACCTGGTCGAACTGCCCGCCCATGAATCCCTGAGTTTCCAGGCGCTGGGCGTAGCGGCCACGATCTGCATGCCGCTGATCAAGAACGGTCGCTTGACCGCCCTGATGGCCGTGCACAACAAGACCGAGCGGGACTGGTCAGCCTATGACCTGGCGTTGTTGGGCGAGGTAACCGAGCGTTCGTGGGCGCATATCGAACGCGTACGCGCCAACGCCGCCGTGCGCGAAGGCCTGGCCGCGTTCACAGAGCTCAACGCCACCCTGGAACAACGGGTGGAAGAACGTACACGGCTGTTGGCGCAAACCGAAGCCGCCCTGCGTCAGTCGCAAAAGCTCGAAGCCATCGGCCAATTGACGGGGGGTGTCGCTCATGACTTCAACAATCTATTGACCATCATTCGTTCGTCGGTGGACTTTCTGCGCCAACCCGGGCTCTCCGAGGAACGCCGCCAACGCTATATGAGCGCGGTTTCCGACACGGTGGAACGCGCCAGCAAGCTGACCAGCCAGCTGCTCGCCTTTGCCCGCCGCCAACCGTTGAACCCGGAAGTCTTCGACGTCGGCCAGCGTGTGCAGAACATCGCTGAAATGCTGGAAAGCGTGACCGGCGCGCGCATTCAGGTTCGCGTCAACCTGCCGGAGCAGCCTTGCCATGTGCGGGTGGACTCCAGCCAGTTTGAAGCGGCATTGATCAATATCGCCCTCAACGCCCGCGATGCCATGGACAGCCAAGGCACCCTGACCCTGAGCGTCGCGCGCCTGCCCGCCTTGCCGCGCATCCGCGGCGATGCCGAATCGCGCCAGCCGTTTGTGGCGGTGTCCCTGGCCGACACGGGCAGCGGTATTGCCGGCGACACTCTGGAGCGCATTTTCGAGCCGTTTTTTACCACCAAGGCCGTCGGCAAAGGCACCGGCCTCGGTTTGTCACAGGTGTTCGGTTTCGCCAAGCAGTCCGGCGGTAACGTCGATGTGGCCAGCACCCTTGGCGAGGGCACGGTATTTACGCTTTACCTGCCCGAAGCGGAACCGCAGCTGACCGGGAACGAGCCCGCCCCCGCCGAGCCGACACCCCTCGACACCAGCACCCTGCGCAATATCCTGATTGTCGAGGACAACCTGGAGGTTGGCCGTTTCGCCAACCAGATCCTTCAGGACCTGGGTTACCAGACCACCTGGGTCACCGATGCCGAACAGGCACTGGCCCTGGCCGGCCCGGATGCCAGGGCATTCGATGCGATTTTCTCGGATGTGGTCATGCCCGGCATGACCGGCGTAGCGATGGCCAAGGTCTTGCGTCAGCGCCGCGCGGACTTGCCCGTGGTGCTCACCTCTGGCTACAGCGACGAGCTGGCAGACAACGGCTATGAAGGGTTTGCATTCCTGGCCAAGCCCTACTCTGCCGACCAAGTGGCGCAAGTGCTGGCCAAGGCCATGCTCAAGGACTGAGCCCTACTCCGCCACGGCCACTTGATTGCGGCCCAGGGCCTTGGCGCGGTACAGCGCCTTGTCAGCGGTATTCATCAGGCCGTGCAGGTCCTGATCCTGGTTGTGGGTCGACGCCACCCCGAGGCTGGCGGTCAAGCCCTGGACCGGGTCCGATGCCAGGCCGGCGATCGCCTTGATCAACTGCTCGGCGATATCCAGCGCGGTTTCCAATGACGTGTTGGGCAGCAGCACCGCAAACTCTTCCCCGCCCAGCCGACCATAGACGTCGGCCTGGCGAAACGAGGCGCTGATCACCCCACCGATCTGGCGCAACACTTGGTCCCCCGCCTGGTGGCCATAGGTGTCGTTGATTTGCTTGAAGTGATCCATGTCCAGCATCAGCGCACACAGGGGCTGCTGGTGATACCGGCACTGCGCGTACAACTGTTGGGCATGTTCGAAGAATGCGCGGCGGTTCATCAGGCCGGTCAATTCGTCGGTCTGTGCGGCGTGGGTGGAAATCGTGTGGGCGCGCTCCATCTCGCGGGTGAGACGAAAGGCTTTCTCCAGGGCGTCGGACATTTTACGCGTGGCGCTGACCACAAACGATGAGAACACCAGCACGGCCAGCGCCATCCCCACCTGCATCGGCGATGGCTGGAACAGCAGCCACAGCGTCGACGGCAACAGTACCAGGCCAACCGAGGCCATGGTCATGTAGCGATAGGCCGAGTAACAGGACACGGCGCTGACGGACATGCCCACGGTAAACAGGATGACCAGGGTCTGGGACAGCCGATCGTCGGTGGGCATCACCGCAAAGGCTCCAAGGCCCCAGACACCGGCAGACAGGCACAGGGTGATCCAATAACGCCGCTCCCAGCGGTCCGGGGTGCGTTCGCTGACGGGGCAGCGAAACCAGTCCATGAACATCTTGACCCGCAGCAGCGACGAAGCCGCCAATACCAGCAGCCAGACCATCATGACCTGATGATCGAAGCGATCCCAGCACACCCAGCAGAGCATGACGGCAGCGAAGTAACTGCCGAAAATCGCAGCAAAAGATTGGCGAAATAGCTGGTGCAAACGGTCAGTTCGCACCTGCTCTTCTATAAAGCAATCCTCGTCCTGACTACGCCCAAGGCCATTCATGAAACCCGCCCGATTCGACTGCCGCAACAAAGATGCCATTGTGGCATCCTGCCACTAGCGCGGACAACTGAATCCAGTGCGGTAGAGCCTTTAACTGGCTTGCGCACGCAAAATCAGCACCCCCAACGGCGGCAGATTCAACGACAACGACACCGGTTGTCCGTGGCGCGGTTCATCTTCGGTAAACACGCCACCGCCATTGCCGTAATTGGAGCCGGCGTAAGTGTCGGCATCGCTGTTGATCACTTCGCTCCAACGCCCGGCAAACGGCACGCCCACCTTGTATCCCTCACGTGGCACCGGGGTGAAGTTGGCCACCACCAGCACAGGCTTGCCGTCTTTGCTCCAGCGCAGCCAGGCGTACACACTGTTGATCGCGTCATCGCCGATCAGCCACTGGAACCCCTGGGGCGCGTCATCCTGCTCGTGCAGCGCGGGCTCCTCGCGGTACAGGCGGTTCAAGTCGCCCACCAACTTCTGTACCCCCCGGTGTTCCGGGTATTGCAGCAGGTACCAGTCCAGTTGCTGATCGTGGTTCCACTCGCGCCACTGGCCGAATTCGCAGCCCATGAACAACAGCTTCTTGCCTGGGTGCATCCACATGAAACTCAGGTAGGCGCGCAGGTTGGCGAATTTCTGCCAGCGGTCGCCGGGCATCTTGTCGATCAGCGAGTGCTTGCCGTGTACCACCTCATCATGGGAGATCGGCAGGATGAAGCGTTCGGACCAGGCGTAGACCAGGCCGAAGCTCAGCTCGTTGTGATGATGGGCGCGGTACACCGGGTCCTGCTGAATGTAATGCAGGGAGTCATGCATCCAGCCCATGTTCCATTTGTAATTGAACCCCAGGCCGCCCTGTTGGGTGGGCTGGCTGACACCGGGCCAGGCGGTGGACTCTTCGGCAATCACCAGTGCCCCCGGAGCTTCCAGGGCCACCACGTCGTTGAGGTGGCGCAGGAAGTCGATGGCTTCCAGGTTCTCGCGGCCGCCATGGCGGTTGGGCACCCACTCACCGGCCTTGCGCGAATAGTCGCGGTAGAGCATCGAGGCCACCGCATCCACGCGCAGGCCATCGACGTGGAAATGCTTGAGCCAGTGCAGCGCCGACGCCAGCATATAGCCGTGGACTTCGGTGCGGCCCAGGTTATAGATCAGCGTGTCCCAATCCTGGTGGAAGCCTTCCAGCGGGTTGGCGTACTCGTACAGGGCGGTGCCGTCGAACTGCGCCAGGCCATGGGTATCGGTCGGAAAATGCGCCGGCACCCAATCGAGGATCACGCCGATATCGGCCTGGTGACAGGCGTTGACGAAATACGCGAAATCTTCCGGCGAACCAAATCGGGCACTCGGTGCGAACTGCGACAACGCCTGGTAGCCCCAGGATCCGCCAAACGGGTGCTCCATGATCGGCATCAGTTCGATATGGGTGAACCCCAGTTGCTGCACATACGGAATCAAACGCTCGACCAGCTCGCGCCAACCGTACTGACGCGCCACTTCACCGGCTTCGTCCAGCTCGCACTGCCAGGAGCCCACATGCAATTCGTAGATCGACAGCGGCGCGGTGGGCTGCTGCTTCTCTGTGCGCGCCTGCATCCACTCATGGTCCTGCCAATCCACCTGCAACGGCGGGGCGACCTTGGACGCGGTGTCGGGCGGCAGCTGGGTGGCCAGGGCCATCGGGTCAGCCTTGAGCGGCAAGATACCGTGGGCGCCGAGGATCTCGTACTTGTAAGCCGCACCCGCTTGCAGGCGCGGGATAAAAATCTCCCACACGCCCGACGGATGACGCAGGCGCATCGGGTGGCGGCGACCGTCCCAGATATTGAAGTCGCCCACCACCGAGACACGCCGCGCGTTCGGTGCCCATACGGCGAAGCGCACGCCCGGCACGCCATCGACCGTGGTCACCTGGGCGCCCAGGCAACTGCTGAGGTCGCGGTGATTACCTTCGGCAAACAGGTACAGGTCCATTTCCCCCAGCAGCAATTGCTGGAAGCTGTACGGGTCTTCGGTGATCTGCTCACCGCCGGCCCACTGGATCTTCAGCACATAAGGCTGGCGTGTCGCGAGATGCCCGACGAACAACCCAGGCACCTGGTTCGCCTCCAGAGTGGCGAGGGGCTCGCCGCCCTCTTTGCTCAACACTTGGACGCTCAAGGCGTCCGGCAGGAACGCGCGGATAAACTGCCCGCCCTGCTCGTCATCATGGGGCCCCAGAATAGAAAAGGGGTCGTGGTGCTCGGCGCGCACCAGCGCTTCGACGTCCTTGGACGCCGGCATTGCTGTCAACTTCGGTTGCAGCGGTTCTTTACTCGTAAAGCTCATGACGTCTCCCCACCGCGTGCAGTTTTCGATTTAGGTGTAAGCCCACTGAGCAGGCCATGCAAGCCCTGCAAGGGCACCGGCAACCAGGTCGGGCGGTTTTCCGCTTCGTAGGCCACTTCGTACGCGGCCTTCTCCAGGCTAAACAACGTCAGCGCCGCGTCCTGGCCTTTGGCATCCTGCCAGTCATGGCCCAGTGTAGCCGTGGCTGCCTGATAAGCCTGGATAAATGCCTGGCGCGCCTCGTTCAGGTAACGGTCGGTCACCCGCTTGCGGGCGGTATCCGCTTCGGGCGAGTGATCGACCCCCTGTCCATTCAGGGCCATGGCCGCTGCGTAATCAAACGACCGCAGTACGCCACTCACATCCTTATAGGGGCTGTGCTTGCCGCGGCGTTCATGCAGCGGCCGCGCCGGCTCCCCTTCAAAGTCAATCAAGTAGGCATCGCCTTTGACCACCAGTACCTGGCCCAGGTGCAAGTCACCATGCACGCGGATCCGCAGGCCGCCCACCGTGGCCTTGGCCAGGGTCTGTACGTGGCTGGCGATGGCTTTTTTGTGGTCCAGCAAAGCACTGACCAGCGCCTGATCGGCCGGGTTCAATTGGTGTTGATGCAGCTTGAGCAATTGCAGGGCGCGGTCGATCTGCGCCCCCACATCCTTGGCCCAGGCTTGGGTGTCCTTGACCGTGGTGGCTTCGGGCTTGAAGTCCTTGTTCGTGGTGGGCGCTCCCAGTACCAGGTGCATTTCCCCCAGGCGCTTGCCGAGCAACCCGGCGAAGTCCGCCAGTTCACCCAGGGCGTTGTAGTGCTGCTCCTGTTCGGAGATGGCCTCGGCGAGTTCGTCGCGAATCGCGCGCTCCAGATTATTCTGGGTCCAGCTCCACGCATCGCCCTGATTGCTCAGGTAACCCTGGGCAATCATCAGCAGGTTGTCGTCACCGGCCGCATCGCGGCGAATCACCGACCCCAGCAGCGGCGAGATATTCGGGTATCCGGCGGCGGTCAGGTAGGCACTCATCTCCAGCTCCGGGTGTACCCCGGCGCTGACTTTACGGATCAGCTTGAGCACCAGGCTCTCGCCGACCACCACCGAGCTGTTGGACTGCTCGGCGGCCAGGTAGCGTACCTGGGCGTCCTCGGCCAACTGCAAGGGTGCCAGATGGGAAGTGGCCTCGAAGCGCAGGTCGCCCTCGCTGGAGTTGAGCACGCTGCCGGCCTGCAGGCCCTGGATCACCGCGCGAATAAAGTGCTCCAGGCTGAAGGCATCGGTGACCAGTCCCACCTGGCGCACCCGGCGTACACGGGCCAGGGCCAATTGCTGCGGCAAGGCGCTGGTGAACTGGTCTTCGCCGAGGAAGCCGAAGGGCAACTGGTAACGGCTGACCTGGCCGCCACTGGTCACATCGATCTCGCTGAGCAACACCGGGTGCTCCGGGTCGCCGAAACGCACGCCGTAGGCGATGTGCACGCTGTCGATGGCCGTGTCCTTGCCGGCGAACCAACGCCGTTTCGGCAGCCAGGCCGGCAGCACCTGTTGTTCAAGGCTGGCGCGGCAAGGGGCGTCCAGCAATTCTTCCATGCGTTTTTTCAGCACCAGGGTGGTGAAGTCCGGCATGCTCTGCGCCGGTTCCACGTGCCAGCTGGGCATCTGGTTTTCCGCCGCCAGCACAAACCAGTAGAAGCCATACGGCGCCAGGGTCAGCAGGAAATTAAGCTGGCCGATCGGAGGGAAGGCATTCCCGCCGAGCATCTCCACCGGCACCATGCCGGCAAAGGCCGACAGGTCCAGCTCGGCAGCCTGGGCGCTACGCGATACGTTGGCCACGCACAGGATGATTTCCGTGCGGCCATCGTCCCCGGTGAATTCACGGGTATAGGCGAGGATGCGGCGGTTGCTCGGCGAGAGCATCTTCAAGCTGCCGCGGCCAAACGCCTTGGACTGCTTGCGCACCGCCAACATGCGCCGGGTCCAGTTGAGCAATGAGTGGGGGTCCTGGGCCTGGGTTTCGACGTTGACCGACAGGTAGCCGTATTGCGGGTCCATGATCGGCGGCAGCACCAGGCTGGCCGGGTCGGCGCGCGAGAAGCCGCCATTGCGGTCGATGGACCACTGCATCGGCGTGCGCACGCCATCGCGGTCACCGAGGTAGATGTTGTCACCCATGCCGATTTCATCGCCGTAATACAGGGTCGGCGTGCCGGGCATCGACAACAGCAGGCTGTTGAGCAACTCAACACGACGGCGATCGCGCTCCATCAAAGGCGCCAGGCGCCGGCGAATGCCCAGGTTGATCCGCGCACGCCGGTCGGCTGCGTAGTAGTTCCACAGGTAGTCGCGCTCTTTGTCGGTGACCATCTCCAGCGTCAGCTCATCGTGGTTGCGCAGGAAGATCGCCCATTGGCAGTTGGCGGGGATCTCTGGGGTCTGGCGCAGGATGTCGGTGATCGGAAAGCGGTCTTCCTGGGCCAGGGCCATGTACATGCGCGGCATCAATGGAAAGTGAAAGGCCATATGGCATTCATCACCGTCATCGCCCTTTTTGTCACCGAAGTACAGTTGGGTGTCTTCCGGCCACTGGTTGGCTTCGGCGAGCAGCATGCGGTCAGGGTAATGGGCGTCGATTTCGGCGCGGATCTGCTTGAGGACGTCGTGGGTCTCCGGCAGGTTTTCATTGTTGGTGCCATCACGCTCGATCAGGTACGGGATGGCGTCCAGGCGCAGGCCGTCGATCCCCATGTCCAGCCAGTAACGCATCACCGACAGCACAGCCTTCATGACCTGCGGGTTGTCGAAGTTGAGGTCCGGCTGATGGGAATAGAAGCGGTGCCAGAAGTACTGGCCGGCGACCGGGTCCCAGGTCCAATTGGACTTTTCGGTGTCGAGGAAGATGATGCGCGTGCCATCGTATTTCTGGTCGTCATCGGACCATACGTAGAAGTCGCGAGCCGCCGAGCCGGGCTTGGCCTTGCGCGCGCGCTGGAACCAGGGGTGCTGGTCAGAGGTGTGGTTGATCACCAGCTCGGTGATCACCCGCAGCCCGCGCTTATGGGCTTCGGCGATAAAGCGCTTGGCGTCGGCCATGGTCCCGTAGTCGCTGTGCACGCCACGGTATTCAGCGATGTCATAGCCGTCATCACGGCGTGGCGAAGGGTAGAACGGCAGCAGCCAGATGGTGTTCACACCGAGGTCGGCGATGTAGTCGAGCTTGGCGATCAGCCCGGGAAAGTCACCGATGCCGTCGTTATTGGAGTCGAAATAGGATTTGACGTGAACCTGGTAAATCACCGCGTCCTTGTACCAGAGCGGGTCTTTGATAAAGGTGGCAGCCTTGGGTTTCTTCGCCATTGGAAACTCCTGAAATACTGAAATTCTTGCAAACTGAACGCGGTCAAGGTGGGAGGGGCTTGCCCCCTCCCAGCTGTTGATCTTCGCCAGGCTCAGGAGGTGGTGATACGCCAGATCCCGAACGGCATCTGCGGCTCCAGCCGCGTCCACTGGTTCTTGCCGTACCAGGTCCAGCGATGGCCGTTCATCAAGTCTTCACCCTGGATCTGCGCATCGTCCGGCAGGCCCAGCTCCCAGAGCGGTAACTCGAAATGGGCTTCCTGGGCGTTGAAGGGGTCGAGGTTGACTGCCACCAGGATGAAGTTGCTGCCGTCCTCGCTGCGCTTGCCGAAGTACAGGATGTTGTCGTTCCAGGCGTTGTACAGCTTCAGGCCCAAGTGGGTCTGCAACGCCGGGTTCTGTCGGCGGATGCGATTGAGCTGGGCGATCTCGGCAATGATGTTGCCCGGCGCGGTGAAGTCCCGTGGGCGGATCTCGTACTTCTCCGAGTCCAGGTACTCTTCCTTGCCCGGTACCGGCGCGGCTTCGCACAGTTCAAAACCTGAATACATGCCCCACAGCCCCGAGCCCATGCTGGCCAACACGGCGCGGATCAAGAAGCCCGGACGCCCGGACTCATGCAGGAAGCCTGGGTTGATGTCCGGCGTATTGACGAAGAAGTTCGGCCGGTAGCATTCGCGCCACGGTGACTGGTTCAACTGCGTCAGGTACTCGCTCAGTTCGGCCTTGGTGTTACGCCAGGTGAAATAGGTGTAGCTCTGGGAGTATCCGACCTTGCCCAGGCGCGCCATCATCGCGGGGGTGGTGAAAGCTTCGGCGAGGAAGATCACTTCCGGGTGCTTGGCCCTGACATCACTGATCAGCCATTGCCAGAACGGCAGCGGCTTGGTGTGAGGGTTGTCGACGCGAAAGGTCTTCACGCCCTCTTCCACCCAACCGACCACGATGTCCCGCAGCTCGGTCCATAGGCCGGGGATGGCATCGGCGGCGTAAAAGTCGACGTTGACGATGTCCTGGTATTTTTTCGGCGGGTTTTCCGCGTATTTGATCGTGCCGTCCGGGCGCCAGTTGAACCAGCCCGGGTGCTGCTTGAGCCAGGGGTGGTCCTGGGAGCACTGGATGGCAAAGTCCAGGGCGATTTCCAAGCCATGCTCGGCGGCGGCCTTGACCAGGCGGCGAAAGTCATCGCGGCTGCCCAGTTGCGGGTGGATGGCTTCGTGGCCGCCCTCCTCGCTGCCGATCGCGTAGGGGCTACCCGGATCATCCGGGCCGGCCGTGAGCGCGTTGTTCTTGCCCTTGCGGTGGCTGCGGCCGATGGGGTGGATCGGCGGGAAGTACAGCACATCGAAGCCCATGTCATGGATCATCGACAGCCGCGAGTGCACATCATTGAAGGTGCCGTGGCGTGCGGGATCGTCGGTGATCGAACGGGGAAACAGTTCGTACCAACTGGCAAATTGTGCGGCTTCGCGCTCCACATCGATCGGGTATACGGTGCTGATGCTCAAGTAGGCGCGGTGATCGGCCTGGGTCATGAGATGCGCACTGTCTTCGTGCAAAAACAGCGCGACCTGCTCGGTTTCCAGCAGGCCGGAGAGTTCGTGGTGCAGCAACATCAGGCGGTCGCGCAGCTCGTTGTCGCTGCGTTCGGCGGCCTGCAACACCAGGCTGCGGCCTTCCTGCAACTCCAGGCTGACCGGCACCCCGGCCTCGTGTTTCTTGCGCAGTTCGTAGCAGAAGCTGGCGAAGGTATCGATCCAGGCTTCGATGCAATACTCGTGGGGCCCCTGCTGGACGACGCTAAAAGCACCCTCCCAGCCATCGTTGCCCACATCGGCCATGACCACGCTGTGCCAGCTTTCTTCGTGCAACGCGCGCCAGCGGATCAGCACGGCGAGCTTGTCGTGCCCATCGGCGAACACCTTGCTGGTGACATTGACACGCTGGCCCACCACGGCCTTTACGGCAAATTCGCCGCCATCAATCACGGGGGTGGTGCTTTCAATCGCGATCCTGGGCAACAACAGCGCCTGGGACAACGGCAATAAGGATTCCTTTGGAGCCAGTGTTTCAGCAGTCATCGAGCATCTTCCCCTTACGCCCTGTGGACGCTCTTTGCTTGATCCGAATTCTGATACGGCGCCGCTCTCCCTGAGCAGGGCCGTATAAGGTCCGAGCCTGCACCCTGGTTAAAAGTTCAGGCGGATATGCCGCCATTGGGCGGGGAATCAATTCCCCCCACCCGATGTCCACCGCTAGAGCAAAGCACAAACGAGGCCATACCGATGAATATCCCGATCCCGGCTGAAACACCCGACCCGAATATCGATAACCCGACGCTGCCGCCCACAGAGCCTGAGCCCATTCCAGAACAAGAACCACCTGAAAACGAGCCACCGCCGGTGGAGGAGCCACCGACGACGATCGCCCCCGTGATGTCGAGTACCTCTGGGAACTGACCTTAACAAGCGAAATACCCTACTGGCTCGAACGGTGAAGTCCTTACTTCGTCTGAATGGACATTGGTGATACTGACCGCGCATAGACGTCATCCCAAGACGACTCGCTTACCCAAGCACTCGCGAGGACACATTATGTCAGCCATCCATCAAATACCGACGCCCCACTCCGCACTCCCTCCAAGCCAGCATCGTGCGGAACGGGGCCTCCCTCCCGCGTCTTCAGTCGTAACCACGCAAGCCCTGGAGGCCCTGCTCCGCTCAGGCCCGAACCACGCCAGGCAACCCAAGCGACCCGACAACCCCGAGCCGGCCCCTTCAAGCACGGCAACGATGAAGCAAAGCCTCACTGACCTGGGTGCCCAGGTAAACCGAAGCACGGTTGAACACATGCTGCGTGATCCAACATCCAGAGGGTCTATAGACACCTTCAACAAAATTGGCACGCTATTGACGACCGACAAGATCAGCACCTTATTGTCCGGGCCCGATGCAAACGACAACGTCAAGGTCCTCGAGAAGGTCGAATCTCAATTGAGCAAAGATGCGATCGACACTGTCCTGTCTCCCTTCGAGGCTGAGCAGGTCGACAGCTATCGGAACCATGTCGAGTCGGCCCTGTTCGACCTGAAGTACAGATTAATGACCGCCCCGCTTGAAAGCCGATTTGATCTCGTGCGCCGCTTTGCCAGTAAAAAGCACGAGCCTTTGCTGGATATCCAGGACAACCTTGCTCAAGCAAATGCCAGGGCGACGTCCCTGTGTTCCATTTCCGCGCTGGTGAGAAAAGCAATCGGGTCGTTGAAGTTCCCACACCCCACTGATCTGGAGAATCGCATACCCACTGACACACCCCACAAACCGTGCACGGTTCGGCCGAATATCTACCGTTACACCAGCATCCAGGAGTCTTCCCTCGACGCCCCCAGCGAAGTCCGGGATTTCGTGCACGGTCAAGACAAACTGGATGTTTCAGGTATTCGCAGACAACTCAATAAACCATTGCAATGGGTCCACCAACTATCCGGGGCCAGTGGGGAAATGCAGCTGAAGTACTCCCCCACCACCAACACGAGCGTTCTCGTGATTTCAGGTAACCCGTCGGAGCCAGCGTTTGTCGCAAAGATATTTGGGCAATTGAAGGAAACCGACCTGTTGAGCTGAGCGGTGGTCATTGATCCTTCTCAAAGACCTTGACGATCCTCGGCATCACGCTGAACACCGCCAGGGCCAGTAACGTACTGAGCACCGCCGTCGACTCGCGCCCCATCCCCGCCGCCACCCCAATGGCGGCGGTCATCCACAACCCGGCGGCGGTGGTCAGGCCCTTGACGTGCTGGCCCTCCTCGTCCTCCTTGCCTTTGAGGATAGTGCCCGCCCCCAGGAACCCAATCCCGGCAATCACACCCTGCACCACCCGGCTCATGGCATCCGCCTGGTTGCCGGACATCTGTGGCACCAACACGAACAGCGCGGCGCCCAGGGCCACCAGCATGTGCGTACGCACCCCGGCCGCCTTGCCCTTGTGCTCACGTTCAAAACCGAGGATCCCGCCCAGGAGCGCGGCGATCAACAAGCGTACGGTGATCTGGGTGAGTTGCTTCGCATCGGTAATATCGGCGAATTCGGCTTGCAGGGTTTGCCAGACTTCGTGCCACCAAGCGTCCATGGAAACTGTCCTGTATAGGGGTCGATAAAGCATGGACCGCAGCGACCGCCAGTCAGTTGCCTGGAACCACCGCCGATGGCATGCCCCTAACCTTCATAGCCTATGAAAAGGGAGATCAGCATGACCGTACGTATCGAAAACCATCTGTGCTATTTCATGCTCGATGAAAACGGCCAGGAACAAAGCGTGCCGGCTACCCGAGTCAAGGTCCTCACCGACAACGACAAAGCCATGTCTTACGTGGACCTGGCCGGCCAGCGGATCTATATCACCGAAGCCGAGGCCGACGCCCTGACGGTCGAGGGTGCAACGGATGCACGCAACCACGTCAAGGCCGAAGAGCCTGGTTCGCTGATTTAATTGATCTGCGTCAGCATCGCCAAATCAAGCCTGCACCCCAGGCGCCACGGGGTGCAGCACATTGTCGCAGCGCTTGGACACCAACGCATCTGATCCGCTTTTTATCGCCATACCTGAGTCTGTTATGCAAACAGAGCGACGGGCATAGTTCATCCGCCTGATGGAGGCTGATGAGCGAATGACCATGAGCGAAATAATCCCCGTCCGAACCGTGGAACCCCATGCACCTGCGCACCCAAAGAAGGTGAAGGCCGCATCCAGCGACAACCTGATTCACACCCGCAGCTTTACCGGCCTGTTTCGTACCTTGCGCGTGAGCGGTGCAGGCTTTCTGTTCCTGGCCTTCTTCGGCACCGTGTGGCTGAACTGGGGCGGTCGCCAGGCCGTGCTGTGGGACCTGGCTGAAAGCAAATTCCATATCTTTGGCGCGACCTTCTGGCCCCAGGACTTCATCCTGCTGTCCGCGCTGCTGATCAACTGCGCCTTCGGCCTGTTTGCGATCACTGTGTTTGCCGGCCGCGTATGGTGCGGCTACACCTGCCCGCAAAGCTCCTTTACCTGGTTGTTCATGTGGTGCGAAAAAATCACCGAAGGCGAACGCAACCAACGCATCAAGCTGCAAGCGGCCCCCTGGAGCCTGAATAAACTGGCGCGGCGCTCGGCCAAACATACCTTGTGGCTGGGCATCAGTGTGCTGACCGGGCTGACTTTTGTCGGCTACTTCACCCCCATTCGCCCGCTGGCCACCGAACTGCTGACCTGGCAGATGGGGGGCGTGAGCCTGTTCTGGGTCCTGTTTTTCACCGCAGCCACCTACATCAATGCCGGCTGGCTGCGCGAAGCCGTGTGCATGCACATGTGCCCCTACGCCCGGTTCCAGAGCGTGATGTTCGACAAAGACACCCTGACCATCTCCTATGATGTGGCCCGTGGCGAAAGCCGTGGCCCACGCAAACGCGAGGTGAAACCGGCGGATGTCGGCCTGGGCGACTGTATCGACTGCCAGTTGTGCGTGCAGGTCTGCCCCACCGGCATCGATATCCGCGACGGCCTGCAAATGGAGTGCATCGGCTGCGCGGCGTGCATCGACGCCTGCGATTCGATCATGGACAAAATGGGCTATGCCCGTGGCCTGGTGAGCTACACCTCCGAACATCAACTGCAAGGTGGCAAGACTCACCTGCTGCGGCCGCGCCTGATCGGCTACAGTGCCGTGCTGCTGGTGATGATCGCGGCGCTGGTGGTGGCGTTGGTGCAACGGCCGATGGTGTCGCTGGACGTTACCAAGGACCGCGGCATGTTCCGCGAGAACGCCCAGGGCTTGATCGAAAACATCTACAGCCTCAAGGTCATCAACAAGACGCAGCAACGCCAGGATTACCGCCTGGAGCTGGTGGACGCCGAGGGCTTCCAACTGCAGGGCAAGACCGAGATCAGCCTGGCACCCGGGGAAATCAGCGATGTGCCGGTATCGGTGGCATTGCTGGCCGACAAGCCGGCGAGCAGTTCGCAGACGTTGCGGTTCAAGGTGTCGGATGTGGATGAACCCTGGATCTACAGTGCGGCCGATAGCCGCTTCGTGGCGCCGCTCAACCGCTGAGACCTCGGTACCGAGAATGAATGTGGGAGGTGGGCTTTTTTGTAGGAGCGAGCTTGCTCGCGAAGAACTCAAAGGCGCCGCGTTGATTCAGGAAGCACGCGTTATCGTTGACGTTTTTCGCGAGCGAGCTCGCTCCTACAGAAGGCGATGTACGGCATCAGGGCTCCCCCAATCGGATCTCCACTCATATAAAACACGTGTTTAAGGCCAAAATGAAACGCTACGAAAAATTCGCCGACGACATTGCCGAACTGATCCGCTCCGGCGTCCTCGGCCCCGGCCAACGGGTGCCCTCGGTGCGCTATGCCAGCCAGACCTACGGCGTCAGCCCATCCACCGTCTTCCAGGCCTACTACCTGCTGGAGCGCCGGGGCCTGATCCGTGCGCGTCCGCGCTCCGGCTACTTCGTCAATACCCATGCACCCAGCCCGTTTTCCGAGCCGGTGGTGAGCGAGCAGGTCCACGAGTCCACCGAGGTCGATGTGAGCGAACTGGTGTTCTCGGTACTCGACTCCATCAAGGACCCGAACACCGTACCCTTCGGCTCGGCCTTCCCCAGCCCGATGCTGTTCCCGCTGCCACGCCTGGCCCGCTCCCTGGCCAGCGCCAGCCGTGAGATGGACCCGCGCCTGGTGGTCACCGACATGTCGCCGGGCAACCCGCAATTGCGACGCCAGATTGCCCTGCGCTACATGGTCGGCGGGCTGATGCTGCCCATGGAAGAACTGCTGATCACCAACGGGGCGCTGGAGGCCCTGAACCTGTGCCTGCAGGCCGTCACCGAGCCGGGTGACCTGGTGGCCATTGAAGCCCCCGCGTTCTATGCCTGCCTGCAGGTGCTGGAACGCCTGAAGCTCAAGGCGGTGGAGATCCCGGTGCATCCACGCGATGGCATTGACCTTAACGCGTTGTCGCAAAGCCTTGAGCGCTACCCGATCAAGGCCTGCTGGACCATGACCAGCTTCCAGAACCCCATGGGCGCCACACTGCCAGAGTCGAAGAAACAGGAACTGGTGGAGCTGTTGCGCCGTCACCAGGTGCCGCTGATCGAAGACGACGTCTACGCCGAGCTGTACTACGGGCAACAGGCACCGAAACCGGCCAAGGCCTTCGACACCGAGGGCCTGGTGATGCACTGCGGTTCATTCGCCAAGAGCCTGGCCCCGGGTTACCGGGTTGGTTGGGTCGCGGCCGGGCGTTATGCGCAGAAGGTCGAGCGCTTGAAGCTGATGACCTCGCTCTGCCCGTCGATGCCGGCCCAGGCAGCCATCGCCGACTACCTGCAACACGGCGGCTATGATCGGCACCTGCGCAAATTGCGTTATGCCCTGGAAGAACAGCAAAGCGCCATGCTTGCCGCCATTGCACGCTACTTTCCGGCGCAGACACGGGTCAGCCAGCCGGCCGGCGGCTACTTCCTGTGGTTGGAACTGCCAGAGCAGACAGACTCGTTGAAATTGTTCCAGATGGCTTTGGCCCAGGGCATCAGCATTGCGCCGGGACCGATTTTCTCGGCAACCCAGCGTTTCCGCAATTGCATTCGCTTGAACTATGGCAGCCCATGGACCGAGGCGTCGGAAAAGGCGATGGAGACGTTGGGCCGGATCGTAAGGTCATTCTGAGCTGGAACCCGGCGGAGTAATGAACCTGCGCCGACTTCCGAGCTGATTGCGCTGACGCTTAACGGCCACCGCCCAGGTCGACAAATGTGCCCGTGGCATAAGAAGCCTTATCCGACAACAACCAGATAATCGCTTCCGCCACTTCATCCGGGCGCCCGCCCCGGGCCATGGGGATGCCAGACTCCAGCTTGCTGACCCGATTCGGGTCGCCGCTCAAGGCATGGAAGTCGGTAAAGATATAGCCGGGGCGCACCGCGTTGACACGAATGCCTTCGCCCGCGACTTCCTTCGACAAGCCAATGGTGAAGGTATCGAGCGCGCCCTTGGAGGCTGCGTAATCGACATACTCTCCCGGTGAGCCGCGCCGCGCGGCCACCGATGACACGTTGACGATACTGCCGCCCTGCCCGCCATGCTTGGGCGACATGCGCAGCACGGCATGCTTGGCACACAGGATCGGGCCAAGCACATTGGTCTTCATGACTTTCAGGATGCGAAACTCGGACATTTCGTCCACCCGCGATTTATGCCCCACGGTGCCAGCATTGTTGACCAACGCCGTGACCCGGCCCAGTTCGGCGTCGACGCGATGAAACAGTGCGATCACTTCATCTTCGATGCTGACATCCGCCCGCACGGCAATCGCCTGGGCGCCCAGGGCCCGAACCTGTTCAAGCACGCGGTGCGCGGCGTCCTCGTCGGATTGGTAATTGATGCAGATGCGATAGCCCTCGCGAGCGGCCAGCAATGCCGTCTCGGCGCCAATCCCACGGCTGCCCCCGGTGATGATGACGACTTTGTCCATGCGTGCGGTCCCCTGTTTCAACCTGATGTTTATGCATGAATCCAATACTAACTGTCACCTACGGCTTTTGTCAGGCGCCAACGCGTCTTCGACGCGCTGGATGCCGACCATGAAGCCGTCAGCCGGCAGCGGGTGTCCGAGCAGATAACCTTGCAGGGAATCACAGCCCAGGCGGGTCAGGAAACGCTGCTGCGCATCGGTTTCCACGCCTTCGGCGACGATCCGCAGGCCCAGGGCCTGGCCCAGGGCGACAATGGCCGAGACGATGGCGGCATCGTCGCTGTCGTGCTCCAGGTCGCGTACAAACCCACGGTCGATCTTCAGTTCGTTGGCCGGCAGACGCTTGAGGTACATCAGGCTGGAATAGCCGGTGCCAAAGTCATCGATGGACAGATCGACCCCCATGTCGGAAAGCTGCTGCAACACCGTCATGCTCGCATCGGCATCGCGCATGGCGGTGGTCTCGGTGATCTCCAGGGTCAGGCTGTTGGCCGGCAACTGGTGACGCTCCAGGGCCGCCGCCACACTCTGGACCAGCCCCCCATGGCAGAACTGCAACGCCGAGAGGTTAACGGCAATGCGCCACCCCTCGTAGCCCTGGCCGTACCACTCGCGCATCTGGCGGCAGGCTTCATTGAGCACCCATTCCCCCATCGGGATGATCAGCCCGGTCTTTTCCGCCAATTCGATAAACGTGTCGGGCAACAGCAAACCGTGCTGCGGATGCTCCCAGCGCAGCAACGCTTCGGCCCCTACCGGGAGACCACTGACGGCGTCGAATTTGGGCTGGTAATACAACCGGAACTGCTGGTGTTCGAGGGCATTGCGCAGGTCCTGCAACAACTGCAGCTGCTTGCGCGCGTTAGTGTTCATCGACACATCGAAGAAGCTGTAGCCATTCTTGCCCATGCCCTTGGCGTGGTACATCGCGGCATCGGCGTTCATCAGCAGCTCCTGGGGGTTACCGCCGTTGCCGGGGTACAGGGCAATGCCGACGCTGGCGGAGATTTTCAACGCATGCTCGGCCACCTGGAACGCGCGATTGATCAACGACACCTGGCGTTCAGCCAGGCCGAGGGCATCATCCGGCTGCGTCAGTTGCACCAGCAGTACGAACTCATCCCCGCCGATACGCGCCAGGGTGTCCTGGCTGCGCAGGTCTTCACGCAGGCGCTGGCCGACCTCGCGCAGCAACTGATCCCCCAGGTGGTGGCCGAAGGCATCGTTGACCGGTTTGAAGCCATCCAGGTCGATAAACATCAGGGCGAAGCAACCGCCCTGCTCCTTCACCGCCTGCATCGCCTGCTGAATACGGTCTGCGAGCAAGGTGCGATTGGGTAGGCCGGTGAGCATGTCGTGCAGGGCCAGGTGGGTCAGTTCCTGGTTCGCCAGGGTCAGGGAGTCGGCGAGTAAGGCGGTGCGGGCTTCCAGGCGCGCATCAAGCAGCGAGGTCAGCAATGCAATGGCAAGCACGGCCAAGGTCGTCACCAGCACCAGGTTATCCAGGCCCTTGCCACTTAAGCCGGTCAAGGCGGCGCCGCAGAAACTGTCATCGGCAAAGCGTGCCGCGGCCATACCGGTGTAATGCATGCCAACAATGGCAAACCCCATTACCACCGCCGCCCCGCCACGTACCAGGCGTACGTAGGGAGTATTGCGCCGAAGGTTAAAGGCGATCCAAAGTGCCGCGCCGGACGCCGCCACCGCTATCAGCAACGACACGCCAAACAAGCCGGGGTCGTAGTCGATGCCCGGCGTCATGCGCATCGCGGCCATGCCGGTGTAATGCATGCTGGCGATGCCCATCCCCATGACCAGCGCGCCAAACACCAGCTGCCAGGCGGGCAGGTGCTGCTGGCTCACCAGCCATAAGGCAAAACCGCTGGACAACACCGCGATCAACAACGACAGCGCGGTAATGCCCAGGTCAAACCCCAGGGCAAACGGCAGGCGCAGCGCCAACATGCCGATAAAGTGCATGGACCACACCCCCACGCCCATGGCCAGCGCCCCGCCTGCTATCCATAGATAAACCGCGCGCCCGCTGGCCGTGGCGATGCGGCCACTGAGGTCCAGCGCGGTATAGGACGCGAGGATCGCAACGAACAGGGAGATCACAACCAGGGAGGGGGAATAACTACCGACAAGCATGCAATTTCTCGTGCGCAACGGGCCGGAGAGGCCCGTGCCAGGTGGCAAAGCGGGCGATTGTAGCGAGAATAATTCTTGGGCACTCGATTAATTATCAGAGAGCCATCAGTGGCATTTTGACGCCAATCTACCGGCTCAACGCCGATCGATTCTTGCCGTCATGCCTACTGCTTAGCCTCCACATTATCGCTGCCAAAATGCGGCTCACTGTCCTGCCTTGCGCACTCACTCCTTCTCGGCAATCGGCGTCTGCCCATCCCAGCCACCGCCCAGTGCGGCGATCAGTTGCACGCTCGCCACCAATCGCGACTGCAGCAAGGTCAACACAGTGCGCTCGTTACTCAAAGCGGTGGCCTGCACAGTGACCACATCCAGATAGGCAATCAGCCCCGCCTTGTATTGGTTCTGGGTCAAGCGCAACGATTCCCGCGCGGCTTCCAGGGCTTCGTTGCTGACCACGGCCTCGTCTTCCAGCACCTTGAGCTGGACCATGTAGTTTTCCACTTCGCGGAACCCGTCCAGTACGGTCTGGCGGTACTTGGCCACGGTTTCGTCGTAGGAAGCCACTGTGCGGTCCACTTCCGCCGAGCGCTGGCCGCCGTCGAACAGGGTCATGGCGAGTTTCGGCCCGACCGACCAGAAGCGGTTCGGCAGGCTGATCCAATCGGCATAGGTGCTGCTGGAGTAGCCCCCGGCCAGGCTGAGGCTCAGGTCCGGGTAATAGGCAGCCTTGGCCACGCCGATATTGGCGTTGGCGGCGATCACTGAGCGCTCGGCCGAAGCGATGTCCGGGCGACGTTCGAGCAATTGCGAAGGCAGGCTGACCGGGATCTGCGGCAATGCCGGGATGTCCTTGCTCACCGCCAGGTTGAAGTTGGCGGGTGCCTCACCGATCAACACGGCGATGGCGTTTTCCAGTTGCGCGCGCTGCCAGATCAGGTCGATCAGGCTGGCCTGGGTCGTCTTGAGCTGGGTTTGCGCCTGGGCCACCGCTTCCTTGCCGGAGACACCGGCGCGGTATTGGTTCTCGGTCATTTGCAGGGAGCGTTGGTACGTGTCCAGGGTGGCTTGCAGCAGACGGGTCTGCTCGTCCATGACCCGCAATTGCAGGTAGCTTTGCACCAGTTCCGACTGCTGGCTCAAGCGCATCGCGGCCAGGTCGGCCGAGCTGGCTTCGGCGCTGGCTTCGTTGGCCTCCAGGCCGCGGCGCAACTTGCCCCAGATGTCGGCTTCCCAGCTCACGCCCAGCTGGGCGTTGAGGGTGTTGCGGATGCCGCTGCTGGAACTGCTGAGGCTCGCGCTGCTGCTACCGGAGCCCTGGCTCGCGCGGGTTTTTCCGACGCTCAGGTCAACGGTGGGGTAAAACGCGCCACGGGAACTGCGCACCAGGGCCTGGGCCTGGCGAAAACGTGCTTCGGCCTGGGCCACGGTCTGGTTGGAGCTGTTCAGGCGCTGCACCAGGTCATTGAGTTGACGATCACCGTACAGCTCCCACCAGGCGCCACGGGCCAGGGAATCGCTCGGCGTGGCCTGGCGCCAGCCCTGGGCCTCCTTGAACTGCGCCGGCTCGATGACTTCCGGGCGATGGTAGTCAGGGCCGACGGCGCAGGCGCTGAGCAACAACGCCAACCCCACTGTAGGAGCGAGCTTGCTCGCGAAGGTCGTTAACGATAACGCGCCGAGCCTGAATGAACGCGGGGACTGCCGTTTTTTCGCGAGCAAGCTCGCTCCTACAGGGGTGGGTGCCGTGTCGGAAACCCGCCGTGCATGGGTATGGGTTGAATCGGTCATAGCGCAGTGTCCAGGGCAGCATCGGTACGCACGCCACGCCAGGCGTTGAAACGGTGGCGCGCGCGGTCTAGATAAAGGTAAACCACCGGGGTGGTGTAGAGGGTCAGGATCTGGCTGAAGGCCAGGCCGCCGATGATGGTCAAGCCCAGTGGGTGGCGCATTTCCGCGCCATCACCAGCGCCCAGCAGCAAGGGCAAGGCGCCGAGAATGGCGGCCAGGGTGGTCATCAGGATCGGCCGCAAGCGCAGCAGGCAGGCACTGCGAATCGACTCCAGCGGGTCCATGCCGTCGTTACGCTCCAACTGCAAGGCCAGGTCGATCATCAAGATGGCGTTCTTCTTCACCACGCCGATCAGCAGGAACAGGCCCAGCAAGGAAATAAGGCTGAACTCGCCGCCCGTCAGGTAGATGGCGAGCATCGCACCGACCCCGGCCGACGGCAGGGTCGAGAGGATCGTCAGCGGGTGGATATAGCTTTCATAGAGGATGCCCAGCACCAGATACACCGCCACCAGCGCGCCGAGAATCATGAACGGCTGGCCCTTCTGCGTCGCCGCGAAGGCGTCGGCGGTGCCGGCCATCTTGGCAATCACATCCTCAGGCAAGCCGAGCTTGGCAATCGCTCGCTCGATGGCAGCCGTCCCCTGCTCCACCGTCACACCGGGCGCCATGTCGAAGGCAATGTTTTCCGAGGCGAACTGGCCTTCATGGCTGACGCGATCGTCTGCCAGGCTGTTTTCATAGTGGGCAATGGTCGACAACGGCACCCGCGCGCCACTGGACGTGATCACCTGCATCTGGTTCAGGGTAATCGGGTCCTGGGCGTATTTCGGGTTGACCTCCATCACCACCTGGTACTGGTTGAGGCTGTCGTAGATGGTGGAAATCTGCCGCTGGCTGTAGGCATTGTTCAAGACTGCCGTGACCATGCTCATGTCGATGCCCAGGCGCTTGGCCTGGTCGCGGTCAACGATCAGCGTGACCTGGGCAGCGCCGCGGCCTTCGCGGGCATCGATGGCGGTCAGCTCGGGCAGCTCACGCAGGGCGGCCACGACTTTCGGGTACCACAGGCGCAGCGCGGCCAAGTCACCGCTTTGCAGGATGTAGGAATACTGTGCAGTGGTCTGGTCACGGCTGCCGCCGAATTGCAGGTCCTGGTCGGCCATCAGGAACAGGCGCCCGCCCGGCACCAGCGGCACATCCTTGCGCAAGCGCTCGATCACCGCTTGCGCCGAGACCTTGCGTTCGCTGATAGGCTTGAGCCGCACCAGCATCACCGCGTTGTTGGTGCCGTTGCTCCCGCCGATAAACCCGGCCACGCTGAGTACCGCCGGGTCCTTGAGCACCGCCTTGCGGAAGGTCTCCATCTTCGGCTGCATCACGCTGAACGACAGCCCGTCATCGCCGCGCACGAAGCCGATCAACTGGCCGGTGTCCTGCTGCGGCATAAAGGTTTTCGGCACCACGACATACAAGGCCACGTTCATGCCGATGGTCAGCAACAGGCTGAGCAGGGTCAGTCGGCGGTGGCGCAGCACCCAGTCGAGGCTGGTGGCGTAGCCGGCGACCATGCGGTCGTTGATCTTCTGGCTCCAGCGCTGCAAACCGGTCATCTGGCCTTTGACATGGGGCTTGAGCCAGCGGGCGCAGAGCATCGGCGTCAGGGTCAGCGAGACAATCAGCGACACAATGATCGCCGCCGACAAGGTGATGGAAAACTCGCGGAACAGGTTGGTGACGATGCCGCCCATGAACAGGATGGACAGGAACACCGCCACCAGCGACACGTTCATCGACAACAAGGTAAAGCCGACTTCCTGGGCGCCCAGGTACGCCGCCTTCATCGGTGGCACCCCTTCGTCGATATGTCGGGAAATGTTCTCCAGTACCACGATGGCATCGTCCACCACCAGGCCGGTCGCCAGGATCAGCGCCATCAGCGAGAAGTTGTTCAACGAAAACCCGTACAGGTACATCACCGCGAACGTTCCCACCAGCGACACCGGCACCGCCAGGGTCGGAATCAACGAGGCGCGGAAGTTACCGAGGAACAGGTACACCACCAGGATGACCAGGCCCACGGCAATCAGCAGGGTCATCTCGGCTTCATGCAAGGTCGCGGTGATCACCGGCGAGCGGTCCATCGCCAGGCTCAGCTTGACGCTGGACGGCAGCACCGCCTGCAATGCGGGCAGCTGGGCCTTGATCTGCCTCACGGTCTCGATGATGTTGGCGCCGGACTGGCGATTGATCACCAGCAGCACCGCGGAATCGTTGTTGAAGAAACCACTGTTGTAGCGGTCTTCCACGCCATCAGTGATCGTGGCCACATCCTTCAGGCGCAGGGCCGCGCCGTTCTGGTAGCGAATCAGCAGCGGTTCATAGTCCTTGGCCTTTTCCAACTGGTCATTGGCCTGGATCTGCCAATTGCGCTCGCTGTCTTCCAGGGAGCCCTTGGGGCGCCGCTGGTTCGCGTTGGCAATGGTGTTGCGCACATCGTCCAGGGCCACGCCGTACTGGTCGAGAGCCTTGGGTTCAAGTTCGATACGCACCGCCGGCAGGGAGCTGCCGCCGATCTGCACTTCGCCCACGCCGGGCACCTGGGACAGGCTTTGCGAGAGGATGGTCGAGGCCAGGTCGTACAACTGGCCTTTCTGCAACACGTCCGAGGTCAGCGACAGCACCATGATCGGTGCCTGGGACGGGTTGATTTTCTTGTAGGTGGGCATGCTGCGCATGCCGCTGGGCAGCAGGTTGCGCGAAGCGTTGATGGCCGCCTGCACTTCCCGCGCCGCGCCGTTGATGTCACGGTCGGAGTCGAACGCCAGGATCACCCGGGTGGAGCCCTGGCTCGACGAACTGCTCATGGTGGTAATGCCGGCAATCGCGCCAAAGGAGCGCTCCAACGGCGTGGCCACGGTCGACGCCATCACCTCGGGGCTCGCGCCGGGCAAGCTGGCCGAGACCACGATCACCGGGAAATCGATCTGCGGCAGCGGCGACACCGGCAGCAGGTTAAAGCTGACACCGCCCAGCAACAGGATCGCCAGGCTCAGCAGCATGGTGGCGACCGGCCGGCGAATGAAAGGTCCGGACAGGTTCATGACTCAACCGGCTCCAGGCTTTGCGGCTCTTTGCGCCAGCGACGACCGAGACGGTCGAAGTACAGGTAGATCACCGGGGTGGTGAACAGGGTCAACACCTGGCTCACCAGCAAACCGCCAACCATCACCAGGCCCAGGGGCTGGCGCAGTTCTGCGCCGGAGCCGGTGGCCAGCATCAACGGCACCGCACCGAACAGCGCCGCCAGGGTGGTCATCAGGATCGGCCGGAAGCGCAACAGCGCCGCCCGGTAGATCGCGGTCTGCGGGTCCAGCCCCTGGTTGCGTTCGGCGTCCAGGGCGAAGTCGATCATCATGATCGCGTTCTTTTTCACGATGCCGATCAGCAGGATGATGCCGATGATCGCGATCATGCCCAGGTCATTGCCACTGAGCAGCAACGCGAGCAAGGCCCCCACCGCTGCCGACGGCAGGGTCGAAAGGATGGTGATCGGGTGGATGTAGCTCTCGTAGAGCACGCCGAGCACGATATACATGGTGACCACCGCCGCCAGGATCAGCAGCAAGGTGCTCGACAACGACGCCTCGAACGCCTGGGCGGCGCCCTGGAACTGGGTCTGCACGCCCACCGGCATGCCGATGTCCTTCTGCACCTGGTTGATCAGCTCGACGCCTTTGCCCAGCGCCACGCCGGGCGCCAGGTTGAATGACATCATCACCGCCGGGAACTGGCCGATATGCGCAATCGCCAACTGGGCCTGGCGCTGTTCCACCCGGGCCAGGCTCGACAGGCGGACCTGGCCGCCGTCGGTGGTCTTCACATGGATCTGGTTCAGCGCATCCGGCCCCAGGGTTTCGCCCGACTGGGCCTGCAAGACCACGCGGTATTGGCTGGCCTGGGTGTAGATGGTGGAAATCTGCCGCTGGCCGAAGGCGTCGTACAGCGCATCGGTAATGGTCGACACGCTGACACCCAGGCGCGAGGCCGCATCACGATCGATCACCAGGTACACCTGCAGGCCCTTGTCCTGGAGGTCGCTGGCGACGTCGGTCAGCTCCGGCAACTGGCGGAGGGCATGCACCAGCTTGCCGCTCCACAGGGCCAGCAACTCCGCATCCGGCGAGGACATGCTGAACTGGTACTGGGTTCGACTGACGCGGTCTTCAATGGTCAGGTCCTGCACCGGCTGCATGAACAGGCGGATGCCCACCAGCTTGTCGATTTCCGGTTGCAGGCGGGTGATCACCTGGGCGGCACTCAGGTCGCGCTGGCCGTGGGGCTTGAGGTTGATCAGCAAGCGGCCGCTGTTGAGGGTGGCGTTATCGCCATCCACGCCAATGTAGGACGACAGGCTTTGCACCGCCGGGTCGGCCAGGATGATCTTGGCCAGCTCCTGCTGGCGCTGGCTCATGGCCGCAAAGGATATCGACTGCGGCGCTTCGGAAATGCCCTGGATCACCCCGGTGTCCTGCACCGGGAAAAAGCCCTTGGGCACCACCAGGTACAGCACTACCGTAAGGCCCAGGGTGGCGATGGCCACCAGCAGGGTCAGCGGCTGGTGCCTGAGCACCCACTGCAATTTGCGCCCGTAGGCGCCGATCAGCCAGTCGATCCAGGCGCCGCTGGCCTTGTAGAAACGGCTTTGTTCTTCTTCCTTGGGTTCCCGCTTGAGCAGCCGCGCGCACATCATTGGCGTCAGGGTCAGGGACACCACCAGGGAAATCAGGATCGCCACCGCCAGGGTAATCGCGAATTCGCGGAACAGGCGCCCGACCACGTCAGCCATGAACAGCAACGGAATCAATACGGCGATCAGCGACAGGGTCAGGGAAATCAGGGTGAACCCGATCTGCTTGGCGCCCTTGAGCGCGGCTACCAGCGGGGTCTCGCCTTCCTCGATGTAGCGGGAAATGTTCTCCAGCATCACGATGGCATCGTCCACCACGAAGCCGGTGGCGATGGTCAGGGCCATCAGCGTGAGGTTGTTGATGGAGAAACCGGCCAGGTACATCACCCCAAAGGTGCCGACCAGCGATAGCGGCACGGCAATGGAGGGAATGATCGTGGCGCTGACCCGGCGCAGGAACAGGAAGGTCACCATCACCACCAGGGCAATGGCGATCAGCAGTTCGTGCTGCACGTCGGTGACCGACGCGCGGATGGTCTGGGTGCGGTCGGTCAGGACCGTGACGTCCAGGCCGGCCGGCAGGTTATCGGTGATACTCGGCAGCAGGGCCTTGATACGGTCCACCACCTCGATCACGTTGGCGCCCGGCTGGCGCTGGATGTTCAGCAACACGGCCTGGTTTTCATTGGCCCAGGCAGCAAGGCGTTCGTTTTCCGCACCATCGACGATCTGCGCCACATCCTTGAGGCGCAACGGTGCGCCATTGTTGTAGGCCAGGATCAGTTCGGCGTATTGCTGGGGCGAGACCAACTGGTCGTTGGCATCGAGCATCGACACCCGGGTCGGGCCGTCGAAGTTGCCCTTGGGCTGGTTGACGTTGGACGCGGCGATCAGGGTACGCACGTCCGACAGGTTCAAGCCGTTGGCGGCCAGGGCCTCGGGGTTGACCTTGATCCGCACCGCCTGGCGCTGGCCGCCGGCGATGCTGACCATGCCGACGCCGCTGATCTGCGCGATCTTCTGCGCCATGCGCGTATCGACCAGGTCATTGAGCTTGGGCAGCAGCATGGTCTTGGAGGTGATCGCCAAGGTCAACACCGGGGTGTCCGCCGGGTTGACCTTGTTGTACACCGGCGGTGCCGGCAAATCCTTGGGCAGCAGGTTGGTGGCGGCGTTGATCGCGGCCTGCACCTGTTGCTCGGCGACATCCATATTGATGTCGAGGTTGAAACGCAGGGTCAGCACCGAGGCGCCGCCGGAGCTGGTGGACGCCATCTGGGTCAGGCCGGGCATTTGCCCGAACTGGCGCTCCAGGGGCGCGGTGACGGCGCTGGTCATCACGTCCGGGCTGGCGCCAGGGTACAGGGTCATCACGCGGATGGTCGGGTAATCCACCTGGGGCAAGGCCGAGACGGGTAGCAGGCGGTACGAGATGATGCCGGCCAGGACAATGGCCAGCATGCTCAGCGTGGTGGCGACCGGGCGAAGGATAAACAGCCGCGAGAGGTTCATGAACCGACCTTTTGCGCCTTGCCGGCGTCAGCGCCGGTCTCCCCTTTCGCAGCAGGCTTGCCTTGCAGGTGCTCGGTCGGCGTGGTCGGTACCTGGCTGCTGTCGTTGACCACTTCGACTTCGCTGCCGTCCTTCAGGCGGTCGGTGCCTTCAAGCACCACCCGGTCGCCGGCGACCAGGCCCTCCTTGATCACGGTGTTATCGCCATCGCTGTCACCCACCACCAACGGCTGGACCTTGACCTTCTTATCGCCATCGAGCTTGTAGACAAAGGTGCCGTTGTTGCCGAACTGAATCGCGGCCGACGGCGCCAGTACCACGTTGTGCAGGGTATCGGCGAGCAGATGCACATTCACGAATTGGTTGGGGAACAGTACCTGGTCCTTGTTATCGAAACGTGCCTTGAACTTCAGGGTACCGGTGGTGACGTCGATCTGGTTGTCCAGGCTCTGTAGCACGCCGGTGGCCTGGCGCTTCGCATCGCCACGGTCCCAGGCCTCCACGGGCAGCTTGTTGCCGGCGTGGTAACGGGCGAGCACGGTTTCCAGGGTGCTCTCCGGCAGGGTGAAGGCCACGCTGATCGGTTGGGTCTGGGTGATCACCGCCAGCGCCGTGGTGTCGTTGGCGGCCACCAGGTTACCGACGTCGAGCTGACGCAGGCCGACGCGCCCGCTGATCGGCGCGCGGATCCTGGTGAATTCGAGGTTGAGCTTGGCGTCGTCCACCGCGCCCTGGTTGGTCTTGACCGTGCCCTGGTATTGCAGGACCAGCGCTTCGGCTGTGTCGAGGGTCTGCTTGGCGATGCTGTCCTGGGCGTAGAGGTCGCGGTAACGCTGGACGTCGACCTGGGCGTTCTTCAACTGGGCCTGGTTCTGCATCAGCGTGCCCTGGGCCTGGAGCAAGGCGTTCTGATAGCTGCGCGGGTCGATTTCCGCCAACAGGTCGCCGGCCTTGACCATCTGCCCTTCTTCAAAGGCGATCTTCACCAACTGGCCGCCCACCTGGCTGCGTACATTGATGGTGTTGAGCGCGGTGACCGTACCCAATGCCTTGTAGTACACCGGGAATTCCCCCAGCACCGCCGGTGCCACGCGCACCGGCACCGGCCCAGTGGAACCACCGAAGCCTGGGCGTGCCATGCCCGTCTTGCTGGTGCGTGCGGCCGGCGCATCTTTATGGGCAGCGCCACCCGGCCAGAATTTCCAGCACAGACCGGCGATAACCAGCAGCACAAGCAGGCCGAACAGCCAGCGTCGGGAGTTACGGGGGGTGGATTGCATGGAGTGATCAACCATTGGGCGCGAGAGCTTCTTCTTTGGGAGGCTGAAAGATAAGCACTGGGGCGCGTTAAGAAAAGCGCCTTTACCGGCTATTTACCTTGGGCTTACATCTTTTAACTTTTGAGCTTAGTCCGCCGGCTATTTCCCTAAGCATCTGACGTGCAAATAAAAACGGCCTGGACTAGGCCAGGCCGCAATTATGTGCCGCGCGTGTTACTGCGTAACGACAGTAATGCGCCGAAACAGTTACTTCAAAACAGCCAGGGCTGCTTCGTAGTTTGGCTCCTGGCCGATTTCAGGGACCAGTTCGCTGTGCAGCACAGTGTCGTTTTCATCCAACACGACGACGGCACGGGCGGTCAGGGCCCGGAGGGGGCCGTCAGCAATCGAAACGCCGTAGTCAACGGCGAAATCAGCGTTGCGGAAGTCCGACAGGTTCTGCACGTTGTCCAGGCCTTCGGTGCCGCAAAAACGCTTCTGGGCAAACGGCAGGTCGGAGGAGATGCACAGCACGACAGTGTTGTTCAGCTCGTTGGCCTGGGCGTTGAACTTGCGTACCGAGGTGGCGCAGGTCGGGGTGTCGACGCTTGGGAAGATGTTCAGCACTTTGCGTTTGCCGGCGAAGGTGGCCAGGGTCGCATCCGACAGATCGCCGGCGGTCAGGGTGAAGTCTGGCGCTTTGGAGCCGGTTTGCGGCAGTTCGCCTTCAACTTGGACGGGGTTACCACGAAGGGTGACTTGAGCCATGGACGGAATCCTTATGCTGGGTTTGATTAAACGAATTCGAGAGGCGGAAGTTAACCACAAAGTGCTGTGGCTACCTACCGCCAGACACAAATTGTCATGTCTCGCGGTTGTGGTTTAATTGCGCGCTTTGCGCCTGCCCTCCAAGGAAATCGTTGTTAATGAATCAGCCCGCCACCAAAGTCCTGGTCATTGGTTATGTCTGGCCGGAGCCACGCTCCTCGGCAGCGGGCGGGCATATGATGCAGATCCTCGAGACTTTTCTTACGCAAGGTTGGGATATAACCTTCAGCAGCCCCGCAGCGCTGGGCGAGCACAAAGCCGACCTGGCTGCGCTGGGCATCGCCGAATGCGCGATTGAGCTCAATAACAGCAGCTTCGACGATTTTATTTGCGAATTGGCCCCGGACATCGTGCTGTTCGACCGTTTCATGATGGAAGAACAGTTTGGTTGGCGCGTGGAGAAGTGCTGCCCCCACGCCCTGCGCGTGCTGGAGACCTCCGACCTGCAAAGCCTGCGCGACGCGCGCCACCAGCGCCTCAGGGACCACCTCAAGGCCCATCCCGACGGCGAAGACTTCAGTGCACTGTTTACCCCGGCGCTGAAACAGGAATTCCAGTTGATGGCCGACACCGACCTGGCCAAGCGTGAAATTGCGGCGATTTACCGCTGCGATATCAGCCTGATGATTTCCGACGTGGAAATCCGCCTGCTCATCGAACAGTTCAAGGTGCCCGCCGCCCTGCTCCACTGGTGCCCGTTGATGATGCAGCCACCGACCGCGGCTTTCGCGCCCTTTGAAGACCGCGCGCACTTCCTCAGTATCGGTAACTTCCGTCACGCGCCGAACTGGGATGCGGTGTTGTGGATGAAAAACAGCGTGTGGCCGCTGATCCGCCAGCAACTGCCGGGCGCCCAACTGCATATCTACGGGGCCTACACCCCGCCCAAGGCCACCGCCCTGCACAACGCGGCCCAGGGGTTTCATGTGATGAACTGGGCCGAAGATGCGTTGCAGGTGATGAGTGCCGCACGTATCTGCCTGGCCCCCCTGCGCTTTGGCGCCGGGATCAAGGGCAAGCTGGCGGATGCGATGCTGTGTGGCACGCCGAATGTCACCACACCGATCGGCGCCGAAGCGATGGGCGACGATCAGCCCTGGCCCGGCGCGATCGAGCAGAACGCCCCGGCCCTGGCCGCCGCCGCCGTGGCCCTTTATCAGGACCGCGAGCGTTGGACCCAGGCCCAGGAACAGGGGCGCCAGCTCCTGGCCCGGCGCTATGACCAGGCCCTCCACGGACCGGCCTTGGTGGCATGCCTGGAGCAATGCCGCCGCAACCTTGCGGCCCATCGCCGCGACAACTTTACCGGCAGCATGCTGCGCCATCACGCGCATAAAAGTACGCAGTACATGTCCCAGTGGATCGAGGCGAAGAACCGCAACCTCTAGGGAATCGAGCAGCGCAAAGAACATGAACATCGTGACTCTGACTTGCCGCCGCTGCGCGGCAAGTTGAATCGGGCATCCCTGCCCCCTAACGCGCCCAGACGTACCTCACCTCCTCCAGGGACACCCCGCCACGGACGAGCGTGCGACGGCTGCCAAGCTCCTCCTGCCCTCCGAGCCCTTGATAGAAGCGCACAGCCCTTTCGTTTTCAGCTAAAACCCATAAGGTAACAAGCTTGTAACCCTGATCAACCAAACGCTTTAAACCTGACGCCCATAATTGGGCGCCTATACCCTTGCCCCAGTATTCTGCCAAGACGTAGATAGCCATGACCTCTCCCGCTTCGGCGCCAGACTTATCTTCATCACGGCAAGGCCCCACTGAAATCCAACCAATAACGTTCCCATCCACCTCTGAAACTAAAACGTCAGACTCTTTGCTTTCAATTGCATGAGCCCAATAAGCTTCCCTCTTAGGCAACGTTGCAGTAAGCGAGGACAAAAAATCAGCCGGCATCAGACTGAGATAAGCGTGTTGCCAGCTACTGACATGAACATTGGCGATGCTCTTCGCGTCCTTGGGTAGTGCATCACGAATCATAACCACACCCTCACTCGTGCTCTGTTTCACATAAAAATCTTCTTTGATCCCAGCGGCCATGCCGCTCTCGATCAGCACAACGGCTGCCTGCAAACGCTTTTGTTAATATCACAGCCCAGTTAAATATATTAAGTAGCCAATCACCAAAAACGGCATTCAGAGATGCTCCGATCAACTTGCCGCTGGCAGCGACAACACACAAGGGGGCATTATTCGAATCGCAACCACAATAAAGCGACGGCAGCATGACCCGAGCAACGCGAATCACCGACCCTTCCTACGAGCTGATGGACGATCACAACGGCCTGTCCATCATCTATCGCCAGCATGGTTTCCCCTGCCCGTTGGTACGCTGGCACTTCCATAAGGAGTACGAGCTGCACTTGATTATCGCCAGCTCCGGCAAAGTGTTCATCGGCGACTACATCGGCAATTTCTACCCGGAAAGCCTGTTCCTCACCGGCCCCAACCTGCCCCACAACTGGATCAGCCAGGTGGAGGAAGACGAGGTGGTGCCCAAGCGCGACATGCTGGTGAACTTCACCGATGAACTGTTTGAGAACGGCAGCCCTATTTTCGCCGAACTCAAGACCCTGGCACCGCTGCTGGAACGGGCGCAGTCCGGCATCGAGTTTCGTTGCAAAAAAACCATCGCCCAGGCCATGACCCTGATGCAACGCATTGAGGACGCCCAAGGCATGGCGCGCCTGGGGCACTTCTTTATCCTGCTGGACGTGCTGAGCGCGTGCGAGGACTACCAGTTGTTGTCCGGCGTGACCACGCCGCAACTGGCCGATGAGCACAGCATCGACCGCACCAACCGCGCGGTGGACTACATCTTTGCCCACTACGCGCGGGAGTTGCCGCTGGAGGAAGTGGCGGAACACCTGGGCATGAAGCCGACGTATTTTTCCCGGGTGTTCAAGCAGGCCACCGGTCGCACGTTTATCGAGTTCGTCAATCGCTTGCGTATCAGCAAGTCCTGCGAGTTACTGGCCGATGGCGATAAAGCCGTCACGGATGTGTGTTTCGAATCCGGCTTCAATAACATCTCCAACTTCAATCGACGCTTCCAACAGCTCAAGGGCATGACCCCCTCCCACTACCGTCGCCTGGCGGTGCAGCGGCTCACCGAACAAAACCTGGCTTGAGCTCTTTGCGCATAGACAAACGATTACACAGCAATCCCTTGAAGTAATCCCTCCACACCCTGTCACTGGAACTGGACCAAGCCCCTGGCCACTTAGCGAAGACATCGCTCCTCTTTCACTCGATGGGTGATGCCTTGTCTATCAACGCAAAGGTAAAAGGGCTACTCATGATCAACGTTCAGCGGTTACCTGCTCCCGCCACCATCACCGGCTCAAACGACATGAGCGCCGCCGCAAAACCTGCGTACTCAATGGCCTCGCAAGTCATCCCGCTGTTTAATAATCAGATGAACAACCACCAGGCTCTCCTCGCGCCCGTGCAGGCCGGCGATATACCGCCACACGCCCGGCAGCGCATCGTGCACCTGCTCAGCTACGCGATGACAGAAGAACGACCGAGCCTGGCCGCGCAGATCAGCCAGTTGATAAACAACAGCCGTCCGCCCCTCACAGGCGAAATACTGCACGATGAAGTCGAGCGACACCTGAACCAGCCCAGCGCACTGAATCCGCAGAAAACCTACGCCCAGCTCATTCACGACATACTCCAAACCCCATCGCAACCCGCCTCGCTCCCTTCCCCTGTGGTGTCACGAGCACGTCGGGAACTGCAGAACCCAGATCCCGCGCAACACACCGACAACACCTCAACCACTCAGTTCGCCAATGCCCTGGTTGAAGACGGCGACCGGCAATTGTCGATCAATTTCGCCAATCATTTGATCCGCCGATGGGTCGATGCAACCCGAAGCTCCGGCTTTGGAGAGGAAAAGATTGCCGTCCCGCCCGGTTCAACATTCGGCCTGGCCTGGAACGCGTTGGCTGACGCGCTCGACGCGCAACCGTTCAAGACCTTTGCCCAAGCCAAGGGTATTGATGTTTCCAGCCTGGTCATCAACACCAACGGAGACCTGAGCGGGTTACAGAACAAGCAAACCGTCAGCTTTTCTTTGGCGCAAGATCCCGATTGGGCCGCCGCTTCATCGGCCGTTTTAGCCGCGGCCAAAAAACTGGGCGGGGACATCCGTTTCCACGACCGCGGGCATGCACCCGCGGAGGATGTCGCGGCCTTTTATTTAGTGCGCAAAAGCCGCTTCAACAGTGACGACCGATTATTCACGATCGACCAATTGCTCAAAGAGCAAAACTTCAGTTCGATCAGTAACACCGACAGTTACTACGCGGCGCAATTCGCCCCGGTTCAGCAGCGCCAAAGAGAGGCCAAGCAACAGGTTGCGGAGCTGCCCACGCCACAGTTGAACCGGCTGCTGGCAGGCTTCATACCCGCGTCGGTGCCGGCGATACAAAAGGTCAAGGACGCCGATCAGGCCCTGGCCCGCCTGTGCAGCCAGGCACTGGGGCAGGCGTTTGCGTACACGATAGACGAACTGCCCGAGTACTCGACCTTTAACCTGGCCCGCAATAACCTCAAGGACGCACTGAACAGCAGCGCCTTTACCACGTTTGTACGCGCGAACAGCCTTGACCTGTCGAGCATCCAAATCAACTCGGACGACGGGACCTTGAAGGGTAAAGTCAAGGGTGTCGACACCACCTTCCCTGTCAACGCCATTTCAGATTGGGCCTCTGTCTGGCAAGACGTGGAACCCGCGGTAAAGCAGATGGCGACAGGCTCGGGCGACTACGTTGATTACCCCGGTGCGAACCCTGTAACGCTGCCGGAAGTACTGCGTTTCTACGGCGAAGAACCACTGCCACCCCATGGCTTCCCTCAGGATGGCTGGCAACAACGATCACGTGCAGCCAATCTGAGCAGAAGTGCGCAAATCATCCGAGACAACGGCTTCAAGGCGCTGGTCTCCCCCTCGGCTGACGATGCTCGCTCGCGTAGCGTGCGGGAGAAGCAGCAGGCAGTCGCCCTACCGCTCAGCGCAAAGACGCTGAACCTTTCGCCACTTGAAACCCTGGCGGTCGAGGTCAAGTCCCGCCTGCAGGAAAACGACAGCGCTACGCCCCTCGCGCCCCCCGCACACAGCCCGGACACGCCCGAAGACGCCTTGGCCAGCACCGAAAGAGCACTGGCTGTCGCGGTGCATGGCGTAATGCTTGAGCTCAAGAGCGACTCGAGCCAAGCAGAGTCGAAAATGCTTGAATCGATCCCGGCCAACAGCCTGATCGGACAGTGGCGGGCTTACTTGGACAAGGCCCTGAAGGGACGTGGGTTTACCGAATGGGTCCAAAAACAGAACATCGACCTGACCTCCCTGCGCTTTGACCCCACGGACAACGCCTTGATCGGTAAGGTCAATGGCCTTGAGCAGCGCTTTACCGCCACTGACTTCGCGCAAAAGTACCCTGAGCATTTCGATGTGCTTGCACCGGTATTGAACGCTGCGGCCGCATTCAGCCCCCCTGGAAAAACCATCGCGCTGAACCAGCCCGACAACAGCATGCCCTTCGAATGGGTGGGCAGTTTTTATGGCATCAGCAACGACTACAGCAGCCAGGCGTTCGCACGACACACGGAGCTGATGGGCCGCACGCAGCAATTTCCAACACCGGTTGAAAACCCGCAGAAAGTCGTGAACTGGCTGAACCGCCAGAGAACCGCACTGGGCGACAGTAACGATCGATATGCGCTGATCCATCAGCTCAAACACGGGAATGTCGATAACGACCAGACCACGGGCTTCACGGTGGACCCGGACTCCTCCCACCAGCCCAAGGGCACCACGACCGTCCAGGCGTTTCTTTCGGACCAAGGCTGGTACGGCGCCATATCGGCCGCACAGGTCGATAACTTGTTGCGGGCCTTGCAGACCGAAATTCCGCAGGCGCCGTCCTTTGGCAATCTATGGGGTTTCCTGTCCACAGACATACCGTTGAGTACTGAGCAGCGTGTGGCGGTAACCGAGTTCGTGAAAAAGTCCATTGGCAGCCATGGTTCCCTGGTCGGTTTCTTGAGTGCCAGTGTCCCGAACCTGAGCAGCGACCCTGACCAAGCGCGGGAACAGCTGCTTTCCAGTGACACCGCCCTCGAGTTTGCCACCCGCCTGCAAACCGAGATGAAAAGCGCTGAAACCTCTACCAGCCTGAAGCAATGGCTATTGACTGCGCTGGTGCTGGAGCTTGACCCCACGGCCGGCACCCAGCGCAATAGCGTGGCGGGTTTCGACCTCATGGCCTCTGGGAACTGGGGGCATGGCACCGACACCATTGTCGAGCAGTTCAAGCAACACTTGATTGACACCAAGCAGGTCCCGGCCAGCCTCGCACCGGCCATGGCTAAGGTGTTGTTAGCGGGGGCAGCACCGCACCTGCTGGTAAAAGACGTGCCGCAGCCCCTCACCCTGGGTTCCCCCGAGTGGGTCGGCTTTAACACAGCCGTCAACCGGATCGAACGGATCGCCGCGGGCGCTACCGCGAGCATGACCTTCCAGAAAGTCATGGAGCTCCACAAGATCAATCCTATTTCACCGTCTGAAACCCAGTTGCAGGCCATTGCCCAACTGAACCCGATAATTGATTGGGCAATCATCAATAATCACCTGGTGAAAAATGACAGCGACCAATACAGCCTCGAACAGCTGAACGACAGCCAAGAAAAACTCAACGCACTGATCAACGAGACCTCGCAAGCCAAGCGTTATCTGCGAACCTTCACACCGCCGAGCAGAAGGGCCATGGCCCTGGCGACATTGAGAGAAACGTTTGGCTCAGCCATCGACTTTGAGAGCCCGGTCCTATGGGAAAAGGTGGCTGGCGGGCTCTTTTCCGGAATTAACGCGAGCATCGTCGAGGTCTATGAGGCGGGCCGTCTGGGTGAAAGCTGGAGTACCTACAAAACAGGCCTGAACGTTGACGACCTGCGCAACAGAGCCCACGAGTTGCCGGACATCAACGCGCAATTCGACAAAGCCATCCAGGAAGACTTTACGCCGCGCAGGCTCAATACGATTTCCCTGTTCAAAGACATGCTCAGCAAGCTGCCTTTTGACGAGCGCAATAGCCTCCAATTCGGCACATTGGACTTTTTGAAGGTGGAAGGCGTCGGCAACGGCGTGGTGATAACGTCCGACCACAAGGGCGTAAGAAGGTATTTCGCGGTCTATCCGGCAACCGGGCAAATCGTCAAGATTCCAAACATCAATCCTTCAACGAAACAGGGCCACACAGTTGAACTTGGCATTGATGTGGACGCGTTAAAAAACGGCACCGCCCCCAAACCAGGTGCCACCGCCAACGTTGCACTGACGGCCATTAAACCCTTCATCCAGGTGGTGCCTGACGACACCGATAAGAACCCCTTGTTGCGTGAAATCACGTTCGACGAGGAGAGCCCCAGCCAGGAATCATCTCCCCCCTACAGCAACAGAAGAATGGAGGCCGTGGCCACGGCGTTGACTGACGCGGTGTACCTGCACAAAAGTGATTTCATCAGCTTCCACCGAGGGTTTAACAATCCCGTTGAGAACGGCGTAGAACCCAGTGACTTCTTCAAGGGCATTTTACGTGCCCTGCCTGGCGGCTCCAGCCTGGAAGACCTTTACCACGGTGAATTTGTAAAAGCCGCAGGTGACCTGGCTGTTGATGTCGCCCTCTACGCAGCCACTGAAGGTGCCGGGAAATTGTGGCGCGTCGCTAAATCCGGCGCGGCGTGGGCGGCGGCCAAAACCTCTGCCAAGTTCATTGGGAAGTTTGGCGCTGAAGGCGCCGAAAGCATCGCACTCAAGGACATGAGCGCCGCCAACACCTCGGCATCCCTCAGCGCACTCGCCCGCATGCAGGGCAGCCACCTTGCCGAGGCCTCGGCCGGGATGTCTGGCAGAGCGGCCAACCTGGCCGATGGCGCAGTGACGCGAACCGGCACCGCAGAACAACAGATCAAGGCGACTGCGCTATTCCAGGATGGCCAATGGCATGCCTACGACCCCAAAACCCTGTCAGCCTACGGGCCAGCACTATCAGATTTCCGCTCGGACACATCCATCGTACTGAAGCGCGAGACTTCGCCTGACGGCGAAAGCATCTTGATGCCTGAAGCGCTCTTTTCAGAAAACCCACAGGTGATTAACAGAGCGACCCACACCGACCTGAGGGTTGGGGACAGGGTGTATCGCTTTGACCCCAAGAAACCTGATGTCATTACCGATCTTGAATCAGCGGATCATTTCAACACCCCACAAGACATGGAAGCCTTTTGCCCGGCAGGGCCAAGAGTCAAACGTGGGACAAATGATCTGTGTTTTTCAAACATCGTCTCGGACTTCAGCGGCAACACCGCCAAGTTGGTTCAAGCCCTTGAACACAAACGTCTCTACCCTTCACCCGCTATCGCCGGAAAAAGCCCAACGATCGTTTTTGAACGCCGTTTATTCGACGTAGTAGAACAAGACGGTGTCCATTCGCTGACGCCACGAACATTGCAAGTACCTGTCGATTATCTACCAGTGACACGCGGCACAATCATCAAGGACCCGCACTTTGGTTTTCCCGGAACCAGCACCCTGGCGAACCTTGAGCAAAATACGCGAATTGTCAAACTCGGCCCGATCAGCAGCCTGAGCAACGACCAGCGCGAGCTGCGTGGAACGATTTCCCTGCTGCCAACGCAGTCGGGAGGACCCAAGCGTTACCTCACTGTAGAAGCGGATCCTCTAACGTTTTACTACAGCGAATTTGATGCAACCTCGACGGTGCTCAACTTCAAAAAAATCGGCCAACAGGCATCGGCTTTTGAAAACGTGCTGATCAAGGCACACACTGCGGAAACCGAAAACTTGCTCAAACTGACTGGCGCGCCCTTGAATAAAGCGTTCGTCGCGTTACCCACCCTGGACTCGGCTTTCGCAAAACTCGAAGCCGCCGGCTATACACACGCCGAAGCCACAAAACTGAGAACGACTATTGCGACGTTCAGCGCGGAGAAAAAACGCGAATTTGTCTATCAACTCATCAATAGGCTGAAAAACGCCAACGACACGGTCGTGCTCAAAGCGACGAGCATCGAACCATTAACCAAAGCGGAGAATTTTGCGAACCTGCCTGTCGAGGAGCAAAACCGGTTTTATGCCGAAAACGCAAAAAAAACCGTGGACTCACATTTCAACGCCACAGCCATCGGCTCCGCTAACAAGCACACGCCCAACGACCTTAATGATCGGTACCGAGAAGACGTCGCCAATACCATCATCTCTTGGATGCGCGACAACCATCGGCCGGCGGTTGAATCCAGTCTGAAGTTCGGCGCTGGAAACTGTCACGAAATGGCTGAATCGGCAGCTCAAATCATCAAAAAAAGCGGAGGTACAGCACAAGCGTGGTATGTCGAGGGTGGGGACCATGTGTTTACGGTAGTCGGAGGCCCCCCTTCAGCAGGCAAAAGCACCGTCAATTTTTCACAGGCCGAATGGAAGGATGCCTGGATCGTAGACCCTTGGGCCGACATTTCATGCAAGGCGTCCGAGTACACCGGGCGGCTGAGGAAAAAGATGTCCGAGTGGCACGCAAACGGTCTGAAAATCTACACCAACAAAGGTTGGCGTAACCCAACGTACCCACAATGGATCTACGAGCTGACCACGCTCCAAAAACGCCCGCTGCGAGCTTGACCTCTTAATGCCCAGTACCTGGCACTGTTGCGCAATGCGCAGTGCCAGGACTCCGTAAAAGTGTCCGGCTCAACGGCCAGGCCGAGATCGAGTGCAAAAAAGTATCAGTCCCAGTGTTCCCAAGGATTTGTCACCACCCCGTTTGAGGGCTGTAATCAACGCACACTCTTCCTGGCTCCTTGCGGGAAGACACAACAACAATAACTGTCCTTCTGTAGCCCCTGGGCGCAGAAATGGAGTGCGCGATGAAGTTCCCAGCAAAAGCACTGCTTGTCTCCACTTGCATGACTACCTGCATGACCCTCAGCGCCGTCAGCCTCGGCGCGCAAACCCTGACCATTGCCACCGTCAACAACAGCGACATGATCCGCATGCAAAAGCTCTCGAAAACCTTCGAGACCGCGCACCCGGAGATCAAGCTGAATTGGGTCGTGCTGGAAGAAAACGTGTTGCGCCAACGCCTGACCACCGACATCGCCACCCAAGGCGGGCAGTTCGATGTATTGACCATTGGCATGTACGAAGCTGCACTGTGGGGCGCCAAGGGTTGGCTGGAACCGATGAAAGACCTTCCGGCCTCCTACAACCTGGACGATGTGTTCCCTTCCGTGCGTGACGGGTTGTCCGTCAAGGGCTCGCTGTATGCCCTGCCGTTCTATGCCGAAAGTTCGATCACCTATTACCGCACCGACCTGTTCAAAAATGCCGGGCTGAGCATGCCTGAGCATCCGACCTGGACCCAGATCGGCGAATACGCGGCCAAACTCACCGACAAGAGCAAAGAGCAATACGGCCTGTGCCTGCGCGGCAAAGCCGGCTGGGGCGAGAACATGGCGCTGATCACCACGCTGGCCAACGGTTACGGCGCGCGCTGGTTCGATGAGAAGTGGCAGCCGGAATTCAATGGCCCTGAGTGGAAGGAGGCGCTGACCTTCTACGTCGACAACATGAAAAAATCCGGCCCGCCGGGTGCTTCCAGCAACGGTTTCAACGAAAACCTGGCGCTGTTCAACAGCGGCAAGTGTGCAATCTGGGTCGACGCCAGCGTCGCCGGCTCGTTCGTGACCGACAAGACCCAAAGCAAAGTGGCCGATCATGTGGGCTTCACCTTTGCCCCGCACGAAAAAACCGACAAAGGCACCTCATGGCTGTACTCCTGGTCCTTGGCCATCCCGACCAGTTCCAAGGCCAAGGACGCCGCCAAGACCTTCACCACCTGGGCGACTTCCGAGGAATACAGCCAACTGGTGGCCAAGACCGACGGCATCGCCAACGTACCGCCAGGTACCCGCAAGTCGACCTACAGCGACGAGTACATGAAGGCCGCGCCGTTCGCCAAGGTGACCCTGGAGTCGCTGAAAGTCGCCGACCCGACCAAGCCGACCCTCAAGCCGGTGCCGTATATCGGTATCCAACTGGTGACCATTCCTGAGTTCCAGGCGATCGGTACCCAGGTCGGCAAGTTCTTCTCGGGCGCGTTGACCGGCCAGCAAACGGTCGATGCCGCACTGACCGCCGCGCAGACCACCACCGAGCGTGAAATGAAGCGGGCCGGTTACCCCAAGTAACCCCCGATCCTGTAGGAGCGAGCTTGCTCGCGAAAAAGGTACATCCGACGCCGCAATGCGCCTGAAATACCTTCGCGAGCAAGCTCGCTCCTACAGGGGTTTTGCGCCCCCGTCTCTAATCGGTCCTGATCACCATGAATACACCCACCAAAAACCGCCTGGCCAACCCCGGCTGGTTTCTCGTCAGCCCCTCGGTGGCCTTGCTGCTGCTGTGGATGATCGTGCCGCTGGGCATGACCCTGTACTTTTCGCTGATCCGCTACAACCTGCTCTACCCTGGCGAAAACCAGTTCGTGGGGCTGGAAAACTTCACTTACTTCATCACCGACTCGGGCTTCCTGCCCGGCGCCACCAATACGTTGTTGCTGGTAGGCAGCGTGCTGCTGATCAGCGTGGTATTCGGCGTGCTGATCAGTGCCCTGCTGGAGGCCAGTGAGTTCCTGGGGCGTGGCATTGTCCGGGTGCTGCTGATTTCGCCGTTTTTCATCATGCCCACCGTCGGTGCGCTGATCTGGAAGAACCTGATTTTCCACCCGGTGTCGGGGATTCTCGCGGCCGTGTGGAAGTTCTTCGGCGCCGAGCCGGTGGACTGGCTGGCGCACTATCCGCTGCTGTCGATCATCATCATTGTGTCGTGGCAATGGCTGCCCTTCGCGATCCTGCTGCTGATGACCGCCATGCAGTCCCTCGACCAGGAACAAAAGGAAGCGGCGCGCCTGGACGGGGCCGGCGCCATCGCGATCTTCTGGCACCTGACCCTGCCCCACCTGGCCCGCCCGATTGCGGTGGTGGTGATGATCGAGACCATCTTCCTGCTTTCGGTATTCGCCGAAATCTTCACCACCACCAACGGTGGGCCCGGCTACGCCTCGACCAACCTCGCCTACCTGATCTACAACCAGGCGCTGGTGCAGTTCGACGTCGGCATGGCCTCGGCCGGCGGCTTGATTGCCGTGGTCATCGCCAATATCGCGGCGATCATCCTGGTGCGGATGATCGGCAAAAACCTGACTGACAAGCCTTGAGGGCCGCGCCATGACACTCCAACAATCCCGCCGCCTGCAAAGCCTGTTGCTCGGCACCCTGGCCTGGGCCATCGCGATCCTGATTTTCTTCCCGATCTTCTGGATGGTGCTGACCAGCTTCAAGACCGAAATCGACGCGTTCGCCACGCCGCCGCAGTTCATCTTCACGCCGACGCTGGAGAACTACCTGCACATCAACGAACGCAGCAACTACTTCGCCTACGCCTGGAACTCAGTGGTGATCTCATTCAGCGCCACGGCCCTGTGCCTGCTGATCTCGGTACCGGCCGCCTACTCCATGGCGTTCTATGAAACCCAGCGCACCAAAGGCACCCTGCTGTGGATGCTGTCGACCAAAATGCTGCCCCCGGTAGGCGTACTGATGCCGATCTACCTGCTGGCCAAGAGCTTTGGCCTGTTGGATACGCGCATCGCGCTGATCATCATCTACACCCTGATCAACCTGCCGATCGTGGTGTGGATGGTTTACACCTACTTCAAGGACATCCCGAAAGACATCCTCGAAGCCGCCCGCCTCGATGGCGCCACCCTGTGGCAGGAAATGGTGCGGGTGCTGCTGCCGATCGCCAAGGGCGGGCTGGCCTCCACCGTGCTGCTGTCGCTGATCCTGTGCTGGAACGAGGCGTTCTGGTCGTTGAACCTGACCTCGTCGAGTGCCGCGCCGCTGACCGCGCTGATTGCCTCCTACTCCAGCCCCGAAGGCTTGTTCTGGGCCAAATTGTCTGCCGTGTCGACCCTGGCCTGTGCGCCGATCCTGATCTTCGGCTGGATCAGCCAGAAACAGCTGGTGCGCGGCCTGTCCTTCGGCGCCGTGAAATAACGGTTTCCATAAAAATTAAAAGAGGAGGCCCATCCCATGGCCAACCTGAAAATCAAGAATCTGCAAAAAGGCTTCGAAGGCTTCTCCATCATCAAGGGCATCGACCTGGAAGTGCACGACAAGGAATTCGTGGTCTTCGTCGGCCCCTCGGGCTGCGGTAAATCGACCCTGCTGCGCCTGATCGCCGGCCTGGAAGAAGTCAGCGAAGGCACCATCGAACTCGATGGCCGCGACATCACCGAAGTCACCCCCGCCAAGCGCGACCTGGCGATGGTGTTCCAGACCTACGCGCTGTACCCGCACATGAGCGTGCGCAAGAACATGTCGTTTGCCCTGGATTTGGCCGGCGTCGACAAGAAGCTGGTGGAGAGCAAGGTCAACGAAGCGGCGCGCATCCTGGAGCTGGGCCCGTTGCTGGAGCGCAAGCCCAAGCAACTGTCCGGCGGCCAGCGCCAGCGCGTGGCGATTGGCCGGGCGATTGTGCGTAACCCGAAGATCTTCCTGTTCGACGAACCGCTGTCCAACCTCGACGCCGCGCTGCGCGTACAGATGCGCCTGGAACTGGCGCGCCTGCATAAAGAACTGCAAGCGACCATGATCTACGTGACCCACGACCAGGTCGAGGCCATGACCCTGGCCGACAAGGTCGTGGTGCTCAACAGTGGCCGCATCGAACAGGTCGGCTCGCCGCTGGAGCTCTACCACCAGCCGGCCAACCTGTTTGTGGCGGGCTTTCTCGGCACACCGAAGATGGGCTTTCTCAAGGGCAAGGTCACTCGCGTCGACGGCCAGGGCTGCGACGTGCAACTGGATGCCGGCACCCTGATCAGCCTGCCCCTGAGCGGCGCCAGCCTGAGCGTAGGCAGTGCGGTGACCCTGGGTATTCGTCCGGAGCACCTGGAAATCGCCACGCCGGGCCAGACCGGCCTGACCGTCACCGCCGATGTCGGGGAACGCCTGGGCAGTGACACCTTCTGCCACGTCAACACCACCAACGGCGAACCGCTGACCATGCGGATTCGCGGTGACATGGCCAGCCAATATGGCGAGACCCTGCACCTGCACCTCGACCCGGCGCACTGCCACCTGTTCGACACCGATGGCGTGGCCGTGGCCCGCCCACTGCGCGCTGCCGCCTGATTTCGCGAGTATTTCGTTATGAAGCTGAACAAACAGAACCTCAACCGGCTGGCGCCGCACGTGAAACTGCCGACCTACGACATTGCCAGCACCACCCAGGGCATCGCGCACATTGGCGTCGGCGGCTTCCACCGCGCGCACCAGGCGTATTACACCGATGCGCTGATGAACACCGGGGTCGGCCTGGACTGGAGCATCTGCGGTGTCGGCCTGCGCGCCGAGGACCGCAAGGCGCGCGACGACCTGGCCGGCCAGGACTACCTGTTCACCCTGTATGAACTGGGCGATACCGACGACACCGAAGTGCGTGTGATCGGTTCCCTCTGCGACATGCTGCTGGCCGAAGACGGTGCCCAGACGCTGATCGACAAACTGGCCAGCCCAGCCATTCGTATCGTGTCGCTGACCATCACCGAGGGCGGCTACTGCATTGACGACAGCAACGGCGAGTTCATGGCCCACCTGCCGCAGATCCAGCATGACCTGGCCCACCCGACAGCGCCGAAAACCGTGTTCGGCTTTATCTGCGCCGCGCTGACCCAGCGCCGTGCCAGCGGCACGCCAGCCTTCACGGTGATGTCCTGCGATAACCTGCCACACAACGGCGCCGTGACGCGCAAGGCCCTGCTGGCGTTCGCCGCCCTGCACGACGCCGAACTACATGACTGGATCAAGGCCAACGTAAGCTTCCCGAATGCCATGGTCGACCGCATCACGCCAATGACCAGCACCGCCCACCGCCTGCAACTGCACGACGAGCACGGCATCGACGATGCCTGGCCAGTGGTGTGCGAACCCTTTGTGCAGTGGGTGCTGGAAGACAAGTTCGTCAACGGCCGCCCGGCCTGGGAACAGGTCGGCGTCCAGTTCACCGACGACGTGACGCCCTATGAGGAAATGAAGATCGGCCTGCTCAATGGCAGCCACCTGGCCTTGACCTACCTGGGTTTTCTCAAAGGCTATCGGTTTGTGCACGAGACCATGAATGACCCGCTGTTCGTCGCGTATATGCGCACGTACATGGACCTCGACGTCACGCCGAACCTGGCGCCGGTGCCGGGGATCGACCTGACCGAGTACAAGCAGACCCTGGTGGATCGTTTCTCCAACCAGGCGATTGCCGATCAGCTGGAACGGGTGTGTTCGGACGGCTCGTCGAAATTTCCCAAGTTCACCGTGCCGACCATCAACCGCCTGATTGCCAATGGGCGCGAGACGGAGCGCGCGGCGCTGGTCGTCGCTGCCTGGGCCTTGTATTTGAAGGGCGTGGATGAGAATGGGGTGAGCTACAAGATCCCGGATCCGCGCGCGGAGTTCTGCCAAGGCCTGGTGAGTGACGAGGGGCTGATCAGTCAGCGGTTGCTGGGCGTGGAGGAGATTTTCGGCAAGGCTATTCCCAACTCGCCTGAATTTGTGGCAGCGTTCGAGCGGTGCTATGGGAGCCTGCGCGACCACGGCGTCACCGCGACCCTGCAACAGCTTCTGAAGCAACCGGCTTAAAACTGTGGAGGGGGCTTGCCCCCGATAGCGCTGGGTCAGTAAAGAACATTTACACTGAAACACCGCCATCGGGGGCAAGCCCCCTCCCATATTTAAAGCGCATTTACAATCCAACAATAATGCTGAGCAAACCATCATGACCCAGCAAAACCTGTTCCTCGGCATCGACTGCGGCACCCAAGGCACCAAGGCGATCGTCCTCGACGCCTCCAGCGGTAAGGTCCTGGGCCTGGGCGCCGCCGCACATACGCTGATCAGCGGCGCCAATGGCCGTCGCGAACAGCACACCCAGGAGTGGCTCGACGCCTTTACCGAGGCCACCCACCGCGCCCTGCAACAGGCCGGCGTGGACGGCCAGGACATCCTCGGCATCGGCGTGTCCGGCCAGCAGCACGGCCTGGTGCTGCTGGATGACAGCGGCCAGGTGCTGCGCCCGGCCAAGCTGTGGTGCGACACCGAAACCGCGCCGGAGAACCAGCGCCTGCTGGCCTACCTGGGCGGCGAGAGCGGCTCGCTGGAACGCCTGGGCGTGGCGATTGCGCCGGGCTACACCGTGTCGAAACTGCTGTGGACCCTTGAGCAGCACCCGCACATCTTCGCGCGCATCGCCCACGTCCTGCTGCCCCACGACTACCTCAACTACTGGCTCACCGGCCGCGCCGTCGCGGAATACGGCGACACCTCGGGCACCGGTTACTTCAACGTGCGCACCCGTGAATGGGATGTGGCGTTGCTCAAGCACATCGACCCCAGCGGGCGCCTGGAAGCGGCCTTGCCGGAACTGATCGAAGCCGACCACACCATTGGCACGATCCTCCCCGCCATCGCCGAACGCCTGGGCATCAACCCCGAGGCCATCGTTTCGAGCGGCGGCGGCGACAACATGATGGGCGCCATCGGCACCGGCAATATCGCGCCCGGCGTGATCACCATGAGCCTGGGCTCCTCGGGCACCGTGTATGCCTTTGCCGACCAGCCCAATGTGAGCCCGCAGGCGTCGGTCGCAACCTTCTGTTCATCCAGCGGCGGCTGGTTGCCATTGATCTGCACCATGAACCTGACCAATGCCACCGGGGTGATTCGCGAACTGTTCGATCTCGACCTGGCCACGTTCAACGCCCTGGTCGAACAGGCGCCCATCGGCGCCGACGGCGTCAGCATGCTGCCGTTCCTCAACGGCGAACGCGTGCCCGCCCTGCCCCATGCCACGGGCAGCCTGCACGGCCTGACCATGACCAACCTGACCCGCGCCAACCTGTGCCGCGCCGTCGTCGAGGGCACCACCTTCGGCCTGCGCTACGGCCTCGACCTGCTGCGTCAGACCGGCCTGCAAAGCCAAAGCATCCGCCTGATCGGCGGTGGTTCGAAAAGTCCGGTGTGGCGGCAGATGGTCGCCGATATCATGAACACCGAAGTCATTTGCACCGAACAAAGCGAAGCCGCCGCCCTGGGCGCGGCGATCCAGGCGGCGTGGAGCCAGTCCGGCGAATCCCTGGCCAGCCTGTGCGACAAATGCGTGAGTGTCGATCCGGCCAGCCGTACCCTGCCGGTGGCCGCCAGTGTCAGCGCCTACCAACAGGCTTACGAACGCTATCAACAGCATGTGGCAACCCTTTAAGAGCGAACGACTATGTATCTGGTGTGCGGTGAGGCGCTGTTTGATTTTTTCAGTGAGGAGGATGCCAGCGGGCAGGCTTCCAGGGTCAATTACCAGGCGATTGCTGGCGGTTCGCCGTTCAACGTGGCGGTGGGTCTGCGCCGCCTGGGCATCGAGGCCGGGCTGTTTGGCGGGCTGTCCACCGACTTCCTCGGCCGGCGCTTATTGCAGGTGCTGAAAGAGGAAGGCGTAAGCGAACAGTTCCTGGTGGAATTCGCCGCGCCGACCACCCTGTCGATGGTCGCGGTGGGCGCCAATGGCTCACCGCAGTACAACTTCCGGGGTGAAGGCTGCGCGGACCGGCTGTTGGAAGTCGCGCATTTGCCGGTCCTCGGTGATGAGGTGCGCGGCCTGCATATCGGCTCGTTCTCCCTGGTGGTACAGCCGATTGGCGACACCCTGCTGAGCCTGGTCAAGCGCGAAAGCGGCAAGCGCCTGATCAGCCTCGACCCGAATGTGCGGCTTAACCCGCAACCCGACATCCAGCTCTGGCGCGAACGCGTGGCGGAACTGGTCAAGTACGCCGACCTGATCAAGGTCAGCGATGAAGACCTGCACCTGCTCTACCCCGACCAATCGCCGGAAAGCGTGCTGCAAGGCTGGCTGCAACACCGTTGCCAGTTGGTGTTCCTGACCCGTGGCGGCGATGGCGCCAGCGTGTTCAGCCGCCAGCATGGCAACTGGTCCGCGCCGGCGGTCAAGGTGGTGATGGCCGATACCGTGGGGGCTGGCGATACCTTCCAGGCCGCGCTGATTGCCTGGCTGACCGAACAGCAATTGGATTCGGTCGAGGGCTTGCAACAGCTGACCCGCGCGCAGATCGACGCCATGCTCGGCTTCGCCATCCGCGCCGCAGCGTTGACCTGCGGCAAGACCGGGCCGGACCTGCCGTATCGCCACCAACTGGGCTGAACCACGCATTCATGAAGGTTTTGTCAGCGAAGTAGAAATTAATCGATGGTTAATCCCGCAAGCCGAGGGTAACGGTGTATCCACTTGCGGAGAACCACCATGAAACTGCGTACATTCATGCTCGGCGGCGCACTGGCGCTGGCAGCGGTGTCGGGTCTGGCCCAGGCCGACGATCAAGACGCCGCGGCCAAACCCGTGCCTTACCATTACGGCATGCCGATGAACATCGCCAAGGTCCTGGCCATGAACGAAGCCCCGACCGATGACTGCAAGGTCATCGACGCGGATATCAAGTTCGTGGACAAGGCGGGCAAAGTCGAAGATGTCAGCTATCGGAAACTGTCCGAAGCCTGCGACTTCCAGAATTGATGGGCGGGCATAAACAGCGTTGGGCCTGGCAATCACCAGGCCCAGCGTTCATGTCCAACTATCAGAAGTGACTGCGCCCAGCGGCTCTTTGCAGGACCGGTGCCTGTGACTGCTTCAGGTCTTCGCGTAATCCAGTAATCAGATTGCAAATTGCGCGACTGCTGTCGAGTTTGTCGGCGTTTATACCTTTGACTTCCAGGTCCACGCGGTCGCGGTCGCGGTCGTCATAGACCTTGATCGTCAACGAAGCATCTTCGGCTTTGATACATTCACACCGTTTAGGCAGAAAACTTCCTTCAATAATGCTGCGAAGTTCTAAATCTGAAAGCATGGCCAACCTCTCCTTTTTATGAGACTGCCAACAATTGTTATAGGCCTGGCAGGCGCGTGCCTGCCACGTCTTGCCAACCCTGGCAGACGCTTACAACTTCCAAGCGTACTCGGCAAAATCCAATGCCGTTGTAACCTTTCCTCATAAGCAAGGCGCCATTTTGTATAACTTTGTGCAAGTCCGGATCGCACGAGTTAGATCATCGCCGAACAGCTTCGATTAAACGTTTAACCCTGGCCTTCGGATTAAACAGCCGCCTGCGCAGCCACTCTTTCAGCAACATATCGCAAACTATCAAAGTTGATATTGGCGCCCGAGTTGATTGCCACCAGCGTCTGCCCACGCACGTCGTTTTGGCCGACATAGTGACGAATACCCGCCACGGCCAACGCGCCGGAGGGTTCGGTGATGGACCGGGTATCGTCATAGATCAACTTGATCGCACTGCACAGTTCATCGTTGCTGACAGTGATGACTTCATCCACCCAATCCCGGCAGATTTCATAGCCATATGCGCCGATCTGCGCCACGGCAGTGCCGTCGGCAAACCCGTCGACACTGGGCAGAACCACCCGCTCGCCCGCGCGCAGGGCGGCCAACAGGCAACTCGAACCTTCCGGCTCGACGCCGATGATGCGCACCTGTGGCCGCAGGTATTTGACGTATGCCGCGATCCCGGCGATCAGGCCACCGCCGCCCACCGGCACGAAGATCGCGTCCAACGCGCCCTGCTGCTGGCGCAGGATCTCCATGGCCACGGTGCCCTGGCCAGCGATGACGTCCGGGTCATCGAAGGGTGAGACAAAGGTGCAACCGGACGTCTCGGCCAGTTGCAGCGCATGGGCCAGGGCCAATGGAAAGCTCGCACCGTGCAGCACCGCTTCGCTGCCCCGGGAGCGCACACCCAGCACTTTCAATTCCGGCGTACTGCACGGCATGACGATGCGTGCCTGGATCCCCAGCTCGCGCGCTGCCAGGGCGACACCCTGGGCGTGGTTGCCCGCCGAAGCGGTCACCACGCCGCGAGCCTTCTGCTCATCGCTCAGTTGCACCAACTTGTTGTAGGCACCGCGAATCTTGAAGGAAAAGGTCGGCTGCAAGTCTTCGCGCTTGAGCAGCACCTGGTTGCCCAGCAATGCCGACAACGCCGGGGCGGCTTGCAGCGGCGTGCGCAGCGCCAGGTTATAGACCGGGGCGGCGAGGATCTTCTTCACATAGTGCTCAAGCAATCCCGTGTCGGCAGTGTGGGTCGCTGTGCAGGTGCTCATGGGTGTCTCCTGGCTTGCTTAAAGGGCCCTGGAGACGGAAAAACAAAACCCGCCTCTAGGGCGGGTTTGGGTACAGCCGTGCGCTATCCCGCCAAATGAGGAATGGCGGTAATAATGCTTGTCTGGCTGCGAAGGGTTTGAAATGTCATGTATCGAAATTACCCGGCGGGTACAGGGCAAGTCAATGGCCCAACACCATTTAGCGCGTGGGGGTTTACTCAGAATATACGAAACGTATACGCTCCATATATTCAATCAACACAGTGAACACCATGGGCATCGTCAAGATCACCGACCAATTGCACGAACAACTGCGCCTGGCCAGCGCCGCGATGGATCGTTCCATCAACGCCCAGGCCGAGTTCTGGATCAAGATCGGCCTGCTGGCCGAGCTCAACCCCAGGCTGCCGTACAACGAGCTGATCAACAAACTGTTGCTGGACAAGCCCGACCTGATCCGAGGCCGCAGCCAATGATCAAGACCCCTGCCCAACTGACCGTGATGCGCGAAGCCGGTCGCCTGCTGGCCCAGGTGTTCAGCATGCTCGATGGTTTTGTCATCGCCGGCCGTTCCACCCTGGAGCTGGACGCGGCGGTCGAAGCCTTCATCCGCAACGACTTGAAGGCCCGCCCGGCCAGCCTCGGACAATACGACTACCCCTTCTCCATCAACACCTCGATCAACGAAGTGGTGTGCCACGGCATGCCCAGTGCCAAGGACATCCTCAAGGACGGCGACATCATCAACATCGACATCACCCTGGAAAAAGGCGGCTTCATCGCCGACTCCAGCAAGATGTACATGATTGGCAACGTCCCCCCCAAGGCTCGGCGCCTGGTTGAAATGACCTTCGAAGCCATGTGGGCCGGCATCCGCCAAGTCAAGCCAGGCGCGCGCCTGGGCGATATCGGCCATGCGATCCAAAGCCACGCGCAAGCCAACGGCTACAGCGTGGTGCGTGAATACTGCGGCCACGGCATTGGCCGGCAGATGCATGAAGAGCCGCAGGTCCTGCACTTCGGCCGCCCCGGTACCGGGCTGGAACTGCGAGAAGGCATGGTGTTTACCATCGAGCCGATGCTCAACCAGGGCAGCGCCAAAGTGCGCAGCCTGAAAGACGGCTGGACGGTGGTGACCAAGGACAACAGCCTGTCGGCGCAGTGGGAACATACCGTCGCCGTGACACGGGACGGGTTCGAGGTGCTGACCCTGCAAAAAACCGACTGACCCATAAGCTGTGGGGCGGCCTGGACAGCGTGTGTCAGCCAATACTCAGTGCCCACATTCAAACCAACAGCCCTTCAGCCCACTGGACCTCATGCAAAAAAAACGGCCCACCGAGCAATCGGTGGGCCGTTTTCGTCAACCAACCCGCGCGTTACGCCAGGCTCTTGCTGACCACCTCAAACACATCACTGGACAATTCACCCGAGCCACGAATACGTTCCAGCTCCGCCTTCATCAGCGCCTGCCGCGCGCTGTCGTATTTACGCCAGCGAGTCAACGGCGCCAACTGGCGCGAAGCGATTTGTGGGTTGACCGCATTCAGCTGGATCACCAGGTCCGCCAGGAAGCGATAGCCCGAGCCATCCGCCGCATGAAAGTTGATCAGGTTCTGCCCGGCAAACGCGCCAATCAGTGCACGCACCTTGTTCGGGTTCTTGATCGTGAATGCCGGGTGCTCCATCAACGCCTTGACCCGCGCCAACCCGCCGGGCAAGACGCTGGCGGCCTGCACGCTGAACCATTGGTCCATGACCAGCGGGTTGTCCTTGAAGTTCTCAGCGAATACCGCCAACGCCTTGGCTTTTTCCGCCTCGAATGGCGAATTCACCAGCACCGCCAGCGCGGTCAAGCGTTCGGTCATGTTGTCGCTGGTATCAAACTGGTCCAGCGTCGCCGCCAGCACTTCGGGCTTGCCGCTGAGCATCAGGTACGACAGCGCGATGTTCTGCAAGGCGCGACGGGCAAAATGCTCGGCCGCGGCCACGTACGGGGTTTGCTTGGACAGCTCACGGTTGGCCTGGTAACGCAGCCACAGCCCTTCGAACAGTTGGTCGGCCAGTTGCTTGCGGGCAAACTCGCGGGCGGCGTGGATGGCGTCGACATCGGCCACTTCACTGATTTCGGTCAAGTAGGCTTCACCCGGCAGCGAGAGCATCTCCGCGACCATCGCCTGGTCCAGGCCGTCATCGCTCAACACGCTGCGCAGTGCATCGATCAGGCGTTGATCCAGCTTCAGCGGCTGCCCCGCCTGATGTTGGCCGATCAGTTCCTGCAACACCTGCACCGACAGTTGCTGGCCGGCATCCCAGCGGTTGAAGCCGTCGCTGTCGTGCTGCATCAGGAACATCAGTTGATCGCGGGTGTACGGGAAGCTCAGTTTCACCGGCGCCGAGAAGCCACGCAACAACGACGGCAACGGCTGTTCGGCGATATCGACGAAGGTGAAGGTCTGCTCGGCTTCGGTCACCGAAATCACACGCGAAGTACCGCCCGCCGCCGCCTCACCGGCCAGGCGCAACGCGATACCGGCGCCCTGCCCGTCCAGCAGGCCCAATTCCACGGGAATCACAAACGGCAGTTTCTCCACCTTGTCTGGGGTGGCCGGGCAGCTCTGACGGAAGGTCAGGCTGTAGGTTTTTGCCGCGGCGTCGTAAGACTCGCTGACCGCCAGGCGTGGCGTGCCGGCCTGGCTGTACCAGCGTTTGAACTGGCTGAGGTCGGCACCGTTGGCGTCTTCCATGGCCTTGACGAAATCGTCGCAGGTCACGGCCTGGCCGTCATGGCGCTCGAAGTACAGGTCGCTGCCTTTACGGAAGCCTTCGGCGCCGAGCAAGGTATGGATCATGCCGACCACTTCCGAGCCTTTTTCGTACACGGTCAAGGTGTAGAAGTTGGAGATCTCGATAAAGCTGTCCGGGCGCACGGCATGGGCCATGGGGCCGGCGTCTTCCGCGAACTGGTGGGTACGCAGGTAAGCCACGTCCTGGATGCGCTTGACCGTGGCCGAGTTCATGTCGGCGGAAAAGCACGAATCACGGAATACGGTAAAGCCTTCTTTCAGCGACAGCTGGAACCAGTCGCGACAGGTCACGCGGTTGCCCGACCAGTTGTGGAAATATTCGTGGGCGACGATTGCCTCGACCCGCTGGTGCGCGGCGTCGGTGGCGGTTTCGGCGCGCGCCAGCACGGCGCTGGAGTTGAAGATATTGAGGCCCTTGTTCTCCATGGCGCCCATGTTGAAGTCGTTGACCGCCACGATCATGAAGATGTCGAGGTCATACTCACGGCCGTAGGTTTCTTCATCCCAGCGCATGGACTTTTTCAGGCTGGTCATGGCGTGCTGGCACTTGTCGATATTTTCCGGCTCGACGTAGATACGCAGCGCCACGGTGCGGTCAGTCATGGTGGTGAAGGTGTCTTCGACACACCATAGGTCACCGGCTACCAGCGCGAACAGGTAGGCCGGCTTCTTGAACGGGTCTTCCCAGGTCGCCCAGTGGCGGCCATCCTCGCCGGGGCCGCTGGCGATGGGGTTACCGTTGGACAGCAGGATCGGATAGCGATGTTGCTCGGCGATCACCGTGGTGGTGAAGGTGCTCATCACGTCCGGACGGTCGAGGTAGTAGGTGATCTTGCGGAACCCTTCGGCCTCGCACTGGGTGCAGAACATGCTGCCGGATTTGTACAGGCCTTCCAGCGCGGTGTTGGTTTCCGGGTGGATGCGCACGCTGGTGTCGACCGTGAACGTCTCGGCGGTCGGCTGCAGGGTCAGGTGGCTATCGGTCAGTTGGTAGTCGGCCGCGGTCAGTTCACGGTCGCCCAGATTCACGCTCAGCAGCTCCAACTGCTGGCCATCGAGTACCAGCGGCGGCAAGCCGGCACCGCGCTCGGGGTTACGGCGCATCACCAGTTGCGCGTGGACCAGGCTGTGGTCCTCGAACAACTCGAAGGTCAGGTGCGTCTCTTCGATCAGGTAATCCGGCGCCTGATAGTCCTTCAGGTAAATCATCTTCGGTTGTTCGGTGCGCATGAGGGGATCCTTTTACTGATGCACGGCGAGCTGGTAGGCCGTGTACTTACGAATATTAATGACGCCGGTGTCGAAGATCAGGTACTGGCCCTTGATCCCCAGCAGCGTACCTTCGGCAATCGGGTTCTTGTCCAGGTTGAAGCTGACGATCTTGGTCGGATACTGCTCGATCGGGTAGCGAATTTCGATCGGTTCGATGTCGGCAATGGTCTGGATGGCGTGCAAACCAAAGCGTTCCTGCAAACCCAGCAGGCCTTCGGCGCAGGACGCAAACAGCTCGTCGCGTACCTGCTTGAGGTCGACCGATTGCGCATCACCCTTGAGCAACGCACGCCAGTTGGTCTTGTCGGCGACCTGGCTGCGGAACAGGTCCTCGACGAAACCGGACTGCTGGCGTGTTGCAACCCGCATGATCGGCAGCGCCTGGCTGGCGCCCTGGTCGAGCCACCGGGTGGGCAGTTGGGTGGCGCGGGTGATGCCGACCTTGATCCCCGACGAATTGGCCAGGTACACCACATGGTCGGTCATGCAGAACTGTTCGCCCCAGCTGGGATCACGGCAGGTGCCGGCGTCGTAATGGCAACGCTCGGGGCTCATGATGCACAGGTCGCACTGGGCCAGCTTGGTCATGCACGGGTAGCAATAACCCTGGCTGAAGCTGGTCTTGGTCTTGCGGCCGCAATGGCTGCAATGGATGGCGCCGAGATACTCCAGGCGTACATGGGTGCCGATCAACGGGTTGACCGGCACCTCGGTATCGCCTAGCCGAAACGCGTACTGAACGGTCGGCTCACCGAGTTGCGCCGACATTTTGCTGACTGCACCGCGACCGATTTCAATCAATGGATCGCATCCGACTTGAACAGGATGTTCGGCACGGTGGTCGACTTCGACTGGCATTCCTGCGGGCCCATGTAGCCGGTGCGCTGGTCTTCGGGCAGGTTCTGGATTTCCCAGGCGATCACCGCTTGCAGGGACAGCTCACGCTGTTCTGCAGTGAGCTTGCGGCCATCGGACCATTTACCGATTTCCACGGCGAGCTTGAGGCTCTCGTAGATATCCGGGGTGATATTTTCGATCATTTCAGCAAAAGAGGACATGAGGCTCTTCCTTATCAAATAGAAGATTTGCGACGGCTGTACAAGCCGCCCAGCAAACCCGTCAGGCAACCGATAACCAGGCCGCCAACATGGGCAGCATTGGCGATTTCACCGAAACCGATCATCGAGACCAGCCCCGACAGGCACAGAACCAGCCACACCAGCATCATCACCAGCACCCCACGGGGCAAGCGATAAGCCGGGTTGGGCGAGAGCAATTGAAAGATCCAGCAATGCCCGAGCAGGCCATACAACACGCCGGACAACCCACCAAACAGGCCAGGGCCGCCATAGGCGTATTGCGCGTAGTTGGAGACCAGGCTGAACAACAGGGTCAGGCCCAACAGGTTGATGCCGCCCTGGCGCACTTCGATGCGCCGCCCCAGTTCCCAGTACCACATGCCGTTCATGGCCAGGTGCAGGATGCCGAAGTGGATCAGCATTGGCGTGATCAACCGCCACCACTGGCCGGAAGCCAATGAATCGGCCAATGGCGTGAACTGGATGTACTCGCCCGTCACCCGGAAGGGCAGGAACGTCAGCCAGCTCATGGCTTGCAGGTTTTCACCGAGCAAGGTCACCGCGCCGACAATGATGCTTGCCAGCAGCACCAAGGCGGTGACCGGGCTATGCCGCAATTGCTGGACAAAGCCTGGACGCGAAACGGGCGCCTGCTCAGGAATATCCAATTGCTGGTCCGGGTCGCCCGCAGGAAAGCGTTCGTAGAGCACGCGCACGTCGTCGCTGATGGTCTCGGGCACCCACAACACCTGCTCGCCGGCTTCTTCGCTGACGCGATGGGGCACCTGCATGCGTTGCAGCAGTTTGACGAAACCGCCCAGGTCGACGCTCAGGGGCAAGCGCAATACGGGCACGGCACTCATACAATCACCTCGGGTCGCTCAACGTCCACCCATACGAATTTACCTGGATCCAGGCGGGTTTCCTGGTCCAGGCGGTAGGCCACCAGCTTGCCGTACAGCACCGCGCTGTAGTCCAGGCAAGCCAGGTTCGGGCGGATCGGCGCCGGTTTGCCGCTGCGCCAGTAATGGCCGACGAACAGCAAGGGTTCGTCGACGCCGTAGCGCAGCAGGGAATTCTTTTGGCTGGACGATAACGGTGTGCGTGCCACCGGCTCTGGCAAGGCATCGGGTTGGAACACGATGTCGCCATAGGTCTTAGGGTCGTCCTCCCAGAATTTGGTGCGGAAGAAGGAACGTGTCAGCCCGTCGCCGCCGGTCAGGGTCAAGCCATCCGGCAGGCGCATGTCGGTACCGCGCAGCAGGCGGTCGAACGCGTTGCACGCAAAACTGCCCGGCACGGCCGCGGCCTGCAGGAAGTGCTGGTCGATGCAGCCGTCGGGGAAGGTCGCGCGCAGCGGCTGGATAAACCCATCGTCCCAGCACGCATGCACCACGCGGAAACGCCCGGCGTCGACAAACAGCGGCATGTCATAGAACCAGCCGAGGAAGTCATGCCAGTCGGCGGGGTGATGCTCGAATTGGGTCAGGGTCTCGTGGATCAACCGCTCGTGCCGTGGGTTGTGCTCGCGCACGAACTGTTTGCCACTGCCGGGTGGCGCCGGCGTGGTCCAGCCCAGCGCATTGAATTCGTGGTTGCCCATGATGCACAACGCCTGGCCGGCCTCGGTCATGTCATGGACGATATGCAACGCCTCGCGAATGCGTGGGCCACGGTCGATGATATCGCCGAGGAACACCGCCATACGCGACGGATGGCGCCAGGTGCCAGCCTGTTTGTGGTAGCCCAACAGGTCGAGCAAGTGCTCAAGGGTATGAGCGCAACCGTGCACGTCACCAATCAGGTCGTAGCTACGCGCGGGATCGAGCATCAGTCGCCTCCACCCCCCAAGCGGCTGCCCCAGCCCAACTTGGTACGGCACACTTCATAGTAGTTGTGGTCCAGCGGGTGGATCAGCCGCAGCTTTTGCGCCTTTTTGCTCACGGTGATGGTGTCACCGGGGGCGCAGGTGAAATGGTTCTGCCCGTCACAGGAGACTTGCGGGTAAATCTGCATGTCTTTGGAAACCACGATTTTCAGCTCACTGTTGCCGTCGACCACAATCGGCCTGCTGGACAACATATGGGGGTACATCGGCACGATCACAATGGCGTCGAGCTTGGGATGCATGATCGGGCCGCCCGCCGACAGTGCATAGGCGGTAGAACCGGTGGGCGTGGCGACGATCAGGCCGTCGGCCTTCTGGCTGCAGACGAACTGGCCGTCGATATACAGCTCGAACTCGATCATCCGCGTGGACTTGCCGGGGTGCAGCACCACATCATTGAGGGCATCGCCCTGGCCGATGGCTTCGCCGTGGCGGCGCACTTCGGCTTGCAGCAGGAAGCGGTTTTCCACCAGGTAATGGCCATCGAGCACCTTGGCCACTTCCACTTCCAGTTCATCGGGGCGGATATCGGTCAGGAAACCCAGGCTGCCACGGTTGATCCCCAGCACCGGCACGTTATGCCGCGCCAACGCCCGGGCGGCACCGAGCAAGCTGCCGTCGCCGCCGACCACGATGACCATGTCGCACACTTCGCCAAGCATCTTGCGCGACGAGGTCTGCAGGCCGTGGCCGGGGAGGATTTCAGCGATGGTGTCTTCGAGGATCACATGCAGGTGGCGTTCCAGCAGGAATTTTTTCAGCCGGCGGACGGTGTCCAACACCTGGGTACTGCCCAGGCGACCGATAATGCCGATATTGCGAAATTGCTCCATGGGGCTCCTGCGGGCTTGGGGTGTGGCAAAAAAGAACGATTATGGGCGAAAGGCTGCTTCAGGCAAAATCCTTTGTCGCCGTGAAGCCTTGATGACAACGCTTCTCAGCCACCTGACCCAGCGTAAAAGGCTATGCTCGGACCATGACTCTGTTCCCCGACTTGCACAACCTGCCCCGCCAGCTGCGCCACCCCGAGGTGCGCGACCTGGCATGGGTGATGCTCGCCCCGCCGATGCTCGCGCAAACGCCTTGGCCGCAACGCCATCCGCTGGCGGGCAGTGACTGGGTGCAGGCGCCCGACCGCCTCGAACAGTGGCTGCGGCAATTGGACCAGGACAGCAGCGCCTTGCAGCATTGGTTGAACCTGTCACGCACCCGGCGCCTGGGCTTGTACTACGAGCGTCTGTGGCAGTTCGCCGTGCAGCATGCGCCGGGCGTGGAACTGCTCGCCGCCAACCTGCCGATCCGCCGCGCCGGGCATACCCTGGGCGAACTGGACATGCTGCTGCGCGACCGCGAAGGCGTGCACCACTTGGAACTGGCGATCAAGCTCTACCTCGGCCCGCAGGACGGCGATGGCCTGGACACCGCGCAATGGTTGGGCCCAGGCTGTCATGATCGGCTGGACCGCAAGCTGGCGCACCTGGCCCAGCATCAATTGCCGATCTCGGCACGGCCGGAAAGCCGCCAAGCCTTGGCGGCGCTGGATATCCAGCAGTTCGATGCGCATTTATGGCTCGGCGGCTACCTGCTGTATCCCTGGCCGGGCCAGGCCGAACCGCCCCGCGGCGCCCACCCCCAGCATCTGCGTGGGCGTTGGCTGCACCAGCGCGATTGGCGCGACTTTGTCAGCACCCGCCCACCCGGCCGCTGGCAACCCCTGCCCCGGCACGCGTGGCTGGCGCCGGCGCATTACCCTGGAAGTGAGGTATGGAGCAAGGAACAGATGCAGGGATGGCTGACGGACCTCAACCCGATGGCACCGGCGCAGTTGCTGGTACGGCTGGTGCAGAGCGGAGAGGATTGGGAGGAAGCCGAGCGCTTGTTTCTGGTGGCGGATCTTTGGCCGAATGTGCCGGGGGCTGGCGGATAGATTGGGGGGTGTCTGTGAGAGCCTCATCGGGGGCAAGCCCCCTCCCACACTGACCGCATTCCAAATGCCTGTACTCGGTCAAATGTGGGAGGGGGCTTGCCCCCGATAGCGGCGACCCAGGCACTACAACCTATCGATATGCCGATACTCCAACTGCAACCCCACCGCCAACTCCTGGGCGCGCCCCAACCTGATCGGCCCGCGCTCGATATCCACCAGCAACCCCGCACACGCCAATAACGGCAACCCAGCAATGTCCTTGAGTCGCCCATCCGTGATCACCAGCACGCGCTGCTGCTCAGCCGGATAACGCTTGCGCCGCGCCATCAGCCAATGCCTGGCCTCGGTCAACGCCGCCAGCAACGGCGTCCCCCCGCCTGCCCCCAATTGCTCCAACCAGCCTGCCAGGCTTTTCGCCGCCTTGAGCCCCTGCACCTGCCATTTGGGCGACTGCCCGCTGGCCGTCAGCAATGCCATGCGTGCGCGCTGTCGATAAGCGTCATCAAACAGTTGCGCCAGCACGCCCTTGGCATCGGTCAACGCGCGGTGCCGCCGAGTGGAGGCCGATGCATCGACGATCACCAGCCACAACTCATGGGCCGAACGGCTGCGCAGGTGAAACAGCAGGTCGTCACGGCACTGCGGCCGACCACCGAGCAAGGTGCCCGGCCAGTTGATCGTGCCCTGCCTGGCGGCGCGCGCCTTGCCGTGCCGGCCTTTCTCCAGTCGCCCCGCCTTGGGTCGCGCATCCGCCCCCGTGCCAGGTCGAGGGCGGATGCCTAGGGCTTTTTTGGCCAGGTGGGTACTTCTCGGCGAGCGCCTGTGGGCAGGGCCGGTGCAGGCATGTCGCCCCATTGACCTTGGCCGGGTGCGGTGTCCGTGTGGCTTGCTGACGGACCTTCATGGGGTGGGCTGGCCGGTGCGGATGGCCCCTGGCGACGATGGCGCAAGGCAAATTCGGCCACGGCGTCGATATCTTCCTCGGCGATGGCGGAGGCCCCACGCCACGCCGCATGGGCCCGTGCGCCACGCAGCCACACCAGGTCGGCGCGCAGGCCATCGACCCCTGCGGCAAAACAGCGCTCGGTAATCTGCGCCAACGCCGGGTCATCCAGTGGGATACTGTCGAGCCGCGCCCGCGCCTGGGTGCAACGCTCGCGCAAGGCTGCCTGCGGTTCAGCCCACTGTGCGCAGAACGCAGCGGGGTCGCTGTCGAAATCCAGGCGACGGCGGATGATCTGCCCGCGCTCGGCCGGCAAGGTGTGCCCGCTCAACGCCACGTTGAAACCGAAGCGGTCGAGCAACTGCGGACGCAGCTCGCCCTCCTCCGGGTTCATGGTGCCGATCAGTACAAAGCGCGCCGAATGCCGGTGGGAAATACCATCGCGTTCGATCAGGTTGGTGCCGCTGGCCGCCACATCCAGCAGCAGGTCGACCAGATGATCAGCCAACAAGTTGACTTCATCGACATACAGCACACCGCCATCGGCCTTGGCCAGCACGCCAGGGGAAAACTGCGCGCGACCTTCGCCCAGTGCGGCGTCCAGGTCCAGGGTGCCCACCAGCCGTTCCTCGGTGGCGCCCAGGGGCAAGGTGACAAACTGACCGCTGGCCAACAGGTCTGCCAGGCCACGGGCCAGGGTGGACTTGGCCATGCCACGCGGGCCTTCGATCAGCACGCCGCCAATCCTGGGGTCGATGGCGGTCAGGCACAGCGCCAGTTTCAGGTTTTCGGCGCCGACCACGGCGGACAGCGGGAAATGGGGAATATCAGTCATCCGGGCTCTCTATTAGTTCTGCTGTGCAGGCATCTTGTGGCGAGCGGGCTTGCCCCGCGTTGGGCCGGCAAAGCCGCCCCCATCTAAATAACACGGCGTTATCCCTGGCAGGGCGCGGCGAACCTGTCAGGGCCGCTTCGCGCCCCAACGCGGGGCAAGCCCGCTCGCCACAACAGGCCCGCTCGCCACAGTAAGCCCGATTGCCACAACAGCCTGGCTTGCCACAGCAAGGGCATCTCGTGTTCTAACTGTCTTCTTCTATATCCAGCAACAGGTTTTCCAGGGCTTCACGGTACGCCCCCGGCGCCTGCCACATGCCCCGCTGCTGGGCTTCGAGCATGCGCTCGGTCATGTCGCGCAGGGCATCCGGGTTGTGCTGCTGCACAAACGCCCGGGTATCGGGGTCGAGCAGGTAGGCGTCGGCGAGCAAGGCGTATTGGTGATCGTCGATCAACGCGGTGGTGGCGTCGAAGGCAAACAGGTTGTCCACGGTCGCCGCCATCTCGAACGCACCTTTATAGCCGTGGCGCTTCACGCCTTCGATCCACTTGGGGTTGGCGGCGCGGGAACGGATCACCCGGTTCAGCTCTTCCTTCAAGGTACGCACCCTGGGCAAATCCGGCTGGCTGTGGTCGCCATGGTAGCTGGCGGCCTTGTCGCCACTCAGGGTTTCCACGGCGGCAAGCATGCCACCCTGGAACTGGTAGTAGTCATTTGAATCGAGCAGGTCATGCTCGCGGTTGTCCTGGTTCTGCAACACCGCCTGCACCTGGCTCAGTCGCTGGGCGAACTGCTCGCGGGCGGCGGTGCCTTCATCGCCAGCGCCGTAGGCATAGCCGCCCCAGTTCAGGTAGACCTCGGCCAGGTCCTCGCGGCTTTGCCACAGGCGGCCGTCGATCGCACCCTGCACGCCCGCGCCATAGGCACCGGGCTTGGCGCCAAAGATGCGCCAGCCAGCCTGCTTCGCCGCCGCCTCTTCGTCCAGGCCCGACTCAAGCAACGCCGCACGCTCGCTGCGCACCTTGGCCGCCAGCGGGTTCATGTCGTCCGGTTCATCCAGCGCCGCCACCGCCTGCACCGCTGCGTCGAACAGGCGGATCAGGTTAGCGAAGGCATCGCGAAAGAACCCGGAAACCCGCAGCGTGACGTCGACGCGCGGGCGATCCAGCAGGCTGATCGGCAGGATTTCAAAATCATCCACGCGCTGGCTGCCCGTGGCCCACACCGGGCGCACGCCCATCAGCGCCATGGCCTGGGCGATATCGTCGCCGCCGGTACGCATGGTGGCGGTGCCCCACACCGACAGGCCAAGCTGGCGCAGGTGGTCGCCATGGTCCTGCAAATGCCGCTCGAGAATCAGGTTGGCCGATTGAAAACCGATGCGCCAGGCTGTGGTGGTCGGCAGGTTACGCACGTCCACGGTAAAAAAGTTACGCCCTGTGGGCAGCACGTCCAGGCGCCCCCGGCTCGGCGCGCCACTGGGCCCGGCGGGCACAAAGCGACCACTCAAGGCATCCAGCAGGCCACGCATTTCGGCGGGGCCACAAGCATCCAGGCGCGGCGCCACGACGATGCGCAGGCTTTCGATGACCGCTTTCACAGCCTCCCAACCCGGTTCTTCCAACTGTTCGAGCGGGCCTTCCAGCGCCTGCTCGATCAAGCGCGCCGCGTAGCGCTCCAGGCGCTCGCGGGTGTCGCCGGCGGTACGCCATGACTGTGGATCGATCGTTTGCAGGACCTGGGGCCGGCGACCGGTCCACGGCTCGGCCAAGGCGCAGTCCAGCGGATCGAAACCCAGCTCGAACGCCTTGGCCAATACGCGCAGCAAACTCGATTGCGGGCCACGCCCGTCGCCACGCGGGATGCGCAGCAACGCCAATAAGGTATCGATACGCAAGCGGCCTGCGGGCGACTCGCCAAACACATGCAGGCCATCGCGTATCTGCGATTCCTTCAAGTCACACAGGTAGGTATCCAGGCGCGGCAACCAGATCGCCGCGTCGGCGTCGCTGTCCAGTTCCAGTTCCTGGTCGATGCGGGTTTCGCGCACCAGCTTGAGGATGTCTTTTTGCAGCTCACGGGCGCGGCGCGGGTCGAGCAATTGCGCCTCGTAGTATTCGTCGGCCAACAGCTCAAGGTCGCGCAACGGCCCATAGGTTTCGGCACGGGTCAGCGGCGGCATCAGGTGATCGATGATCACTGCCTGGGTGCGGCGCTTGGCTTGGGCGCCCTCGCCCGGGTCGTTGACGATAAACGGGTAGATATTCGGCAGCGGGCCCAGTAACGCGTCGGGCCAGCAGTTTTCCGACAGCCCCACGCCCTTGCCCGGCAGCCATTCCAGGTTGCCGTGCTTGCCGACATGGATCACGCCGTGGGCGCCGTAGGTGTGGCGCAACCAGAAGTAAAACGCCAGGTAAGCATGCGGCGGTACCAGGTCCGGGTCGTGATACACCGCGCTGGCGTCCACTTGGTAGCCGCGTGCGGGCTGGATACCGACGAACGTCTGGCCCAGGCGCAGGCCGGCAATCATCAGGCGGCCGTCGCGACACATCGGGTCGTTGTCGGGCGAGCCCCAGCGCGCCAGTACCGCTTGGCGGTTGGCCTCGGGCAAGCGGCTGAACATCACCGCGTAGTCGTCCAGCCCCAGGCTTTGGTGGCAGGGGCGCAGGTCGAGGCTGTCCAGGTCGTTGGTGACACCGCCGAGCAGTTCATGGATCAGCGCCGTGCCGCTGTCGGGAAGCGTCTCCGGCACCGGGTAACCTTCGCTGTGCAGGGCGCGCAGGATATTCAGCGCGGCGGCCGGGGTATCCAGGCCCACGCCGTTGCCGATGCGGCCATCACGGGTCGGGTAGTTGGCCAGGATCAGCGCGATACGCTTATCCCCATTCGGCACCCGCGCCAGTTCGACCCAACGTCGCGCCAGTTCGGCAACAAAGTCCATACGCTCGGGCGCGGCGCGGTAGCACACCACGTCCGACTGGCTGCGCTCACTGCGCCAGGCCAGGTCCTTGAAGCTGATCGGCCGGCTGATAATCCGCCCGTCCAGCTCCGGCAAGGCAATGTGCATCGCCAGGTCGCGCGGGCCGAGGCCTTGTTCGCTGGCTTGCCAGCCGGGTTGGTTGTCCTGGGCGCAGATCGCCTGGATCACCGGGATATTGCGGCGAAACGGGCGTAGATGGGGGGCTTCGGGGCTGGATTGGGCAAAGCCGGTGGTGTTCAGAATCACCGCCGCATTGACTTCATCCAGCCAATCCTCGACCACCGCCAGGCAGCCGGGCTCTTTCAAACTGGCCACCGCCACCGGCAACGGGTTAAGGCCCGCTGCCTGCAAACGCTGGCAGAACACATCGATAAAGCCGGTATTGGCCGCCTGCAAATGAGAGCGATAGAACAGCACCGCCGCCACCGGAAACTCCGGGCGCCACTCCATTTGCCAGTCATTGAGGCGGGCATTGGCCTGATGCGGGTGATAAATCGCAGTGCGCGGCAGAGTGTGTGGCTCGGCCCAGGCGTAGTCACGCTGCAGATAAGCGCTGGCCAGGCAGCGATAAAAATCCAGGGCATTGCCCAGGCCACCCTGGCGCAGGTACTGCCACAAGCGGTCGCGTGCCTCAGCGGCCACGGTGCTGAGGCCGCTGAGTTCCGGGTCCGGGCGGTCATCACCGGGCACCAGGATCAACGTGACGCCGCGCTCGGCCAGCGCCACCAGGCGCTCGATACCGTAGCGCCAATACCCGATGCCACCATGCAGCGAAATCAGGATGACCTTGGCATGGCGCAGCACTTCATCGACATACAGATCGACCGAGGCGTGGTTCTGCACCTGCATGGGGTTGGCCAGGCGCAGGCTCGGGTAGTCCTCGGGCAACTGCTGGGCGGCTTCGGCCAGCAGCGCCAGGCTGGAATCGCCGCTGCACAGAATCACCAGCTCGGCGGGGGTTTGCCCCAGGTCGGCGATATTGTCGTCCGCGACGAAGCCGCCGGGTTGAGTCCTGAGCAGGTGCATGGGTTAAACGTTGAGCGCTGCGCGCAATTGCGCTTCGAGGCCGGCCGCGTCCAGCGCCTGGCCGATCAGCACCAGGCGCGTGATGCGCGCCTCGTCGGCCCCCCAGGCGCGGTCGAAGTGCTTGTCGAAACGCGTGCCCACGCCCTGGATCAGCAGGCGCATCGGCTTGTTCGGAATCGCCGCGAAGCCTTTGACACGCAGGATGCCGTGCTGCACCACCAACTGGGTCAGCGCGTCGAGCAACAGTGCCTCATCGGCCTGGGGCAGGTCGATGGAGATGGAGTCGAACGCGTCGTGATCGTGGTCGTCTTCACCGTCATGGTGATGATCGTGATGGCTGTGGCGGCCGTCGATATGCTCTTCGGAGCCGGCGCCCAGGCCGATCAGCACGTCCAGGGGCAGGCGACCGCTGCTGGCTTCGACGATCTTCACCGCGGGGGGCAGCTCTTCGGCCACTTCCAGGCGCACGCGGGCCAGGTCCTCGGGGCTGATCATGTCGCACTTGTTGAGGATCACCAGGTCGGCGCTGGCCAACTGGTCGGCGAACAGTTCATGCAACGGGGATTCGTGGTCCAGGTTCGGATCAAGCTTGCGCTGGGCGTCGACCTGGTCCGGGAAGGCGGCGAAGGTGCCGGCGGCCACCGCCGGGCTGTCGACCACGGTGATCACCGCGTCGACGGTGCAGGCGCTGCGGATTTCCGGCCATTGGAAGGCTTGCACCAGGGGCTTGGGCAAGGCCAGGCCCGAGGTTTCGATGAGGATATGGTCGAGGTCGCCGCGACGGGCCACCAGTTCGCGCATCACCGGAAAGAACTCTTCCTGGACGGTGCAGCACAGGCAGCCGTTCGCCAGTTCATACACACGGCCGTTGGCTTCTTCCTCGGTGCAACCGATCGAGCATTGCTTGAGGATCTCACCGTCAATGCCCAACTCGCCGAATTCGTTGACGATCACCGCAATGCGACGGCCCTGGGCGTTGTCGAGCATGTGGCGCAGCAAGGTGGTTTTGCCCGAGCCGAGAAAGCCGGTAACGATAGTGACGGGAAGTTTGGCCAGTGTTTTCATCGGATGCCCTTGGGGGCGGGCATACGGGACGATAGGCCCTGCGTGGCGCGCAGCAGCAGATTTCGTCACCGGATCACCCCGCCCGGTTGAATTGGAAAATCGGTTGCGAGGCAGGTCTCCTGGCTTGGGGCTTGCGGGTCTTGCGACCGGCGCTGGCTGCGCCTTCCCGCCGCAATGGCAGTGGCGTGGCAGTCAGATAAACCCTTCACAGTTGCGGGGGCAGCCGCGGCTTGAACCGCGTTCCCTTCTTAGCTTCGGCCTGGGCCGAAGAACCTCGAAGGTGCAAGGCTACAGGGGCTCGGTCAATTTGACTACCGTCGCTCTGCATGCTTTCCTACACGCCTTGTTTCGGGTGCCCTTCACAGGGTGAAACGGGAAACCGGTGAGTCATAGCCTTATGACCAGTCCGGTGCTGCCCCCGCAACGGTAAGCGAGTGAAGCGTCAGATCCACTGTGCCTGTACGGCATGGGAAGGCGACGCTTTATAGACCCAGTGTCCCTCGCAAGCCCGGAGACCGGCCCGAATAACATCAGATAACAAACCCGCGGTGGGCGGGCGCTGTTAAAACCCTGCGTGCCCGGCTCGCGGGGTTTGCATGCGCTCGTTTCACCCTGAACACGATAGGGACGCGCCATGTCGATCATCAGCAGCACTTCGCACACCGCCAGCAGTACCGCCACCCTCAGCCAACGCCTGACCGCCGCCATCGGCGCCTCGATCCTGGGCGCGTGCCTGGTGTATTTCGCCGGGTTCTCGCATATCGAGGCGGTGCACAACGCAGCCCACGATACCCGCCACAGCGCCGCGTTCCCGTGCCACTGAGACCTGCCGACATGATCAAACGTATTGCGCAAACCGCAGGGTTCACCGGCTTGCTGGCCGCCCTGCTGCTGACACTGCTGCAAAGCTTCTGGGTCGCTCCGCTGATTCTGCAGGCGGAAACCTTCGAAAAGGCCCCGGCCGCGACTGAAGTCGTGCACGAGCATGCCGCTGGCGCCGCTGCGCACACCCATGACGCCGAAGCCTGGGAACCGGAAGACGGCTGGCAGCGCGTGCTGTCGACCACCGGCGGCAACCTGGTGGTCGCCGTCGGCTTCGCCCTGATGCTGGCCGGCCTCTATACCCTGCGCGCACCGACCCGCACGGCCCAAGGCTTGCTGTGGGGCCTGGCCGGCTACGCGACCTTTGTGTTGGCGCCGACCCTGGGCCTGCCGCCCGAGCTGCCGGGCACGGCCGCCGCCGACCTGGCGCAACGCCAGATCTGGTGGATCGGCACGGCCGCCTCCACTGCGGCCGGTATTGCGCTGTTGGTGTTCGGTGGCAACTGGCTGCTTAAAGGGCTGGGCGTGGCGATCCTCGTGGTGCCTCACGTAATCGGCGCCCCGCAGCCGCAAGTGCATTCGATGCTGGCGCCAGAGGCACTGGAAGCACAATTCAAGATCGCCTCGCAGTTGACCAACGTCGCCTTCTGGCTGGCCCTGGGCCTGATCAGCGCCTGGTTGTTTCGCCGCAACCGCGACGATCAATACTCGGCATGAAACTAGCGGTCGGCCTCGGTTGCCAGCGGGGCTGCGAATTGCACGCCCTGCTGGCGCTGTTTGACACGGCCCTCGCCGAAGCGGGTATCGAGCGCCAGCACATCACCGCACTGGCGAGTCTCGACCGCAAACAGGACGAGCCGGGGTTACTGGCCCTGGCGCATAGGTTGAACCTGCCATTGCAGTGCTTCAGCGCCGAACAGTTGGCCGCGTATGAAGGCCGTCTGAGCCATAAATCAGCGGTCGCCTTTGCCCACACCGGCTGTTACGGCATCGCCGAAAGCGCCGCCCTGGCCCTGGCCGAACAGCTCTCCCCAGGCCCCGCCCGCTTGCTGATCACCCGCAAGAAAACCGCCCAGGCCACCTTTGCATTGGCCTGCGCCGGCTGAAAAATCGATAATTGCGTCTTCCGATCATGAGCAATCTTCATGCTCGCCCGTTTTTCGACAGGAATCCTCCATGACCGTCTACTTCATCGGTGCCGGCCCCGGCGACCCGGAATTGATCACTGTCAAAGGCCAACGGCTGATCCGCAGTTGCCCAGTGATCATCTATGCCGGTTCGCTGGTACCGGCGGCCGTGCTGGAGGGGCATCAAGCGCAACAGGTGGTCAACAGCGCCGAACTGCACCTGGAGCAGATCATCGAGCTGATCAAGACCGCCCACGCCAACGGCCAGGATGTGGCGCGGGTGCATTCCGGCGATCCGAGCCTGTATGGGGCGATCGGCGAGCAGATTCGTCATCTGCGCGAGCTGGGCATCCCGTTCCAGATCATTCCGGGCGTGACCGCAGTCGCCGCCTGTGCCGCGCTGCTGGAGGCCGAACTGACCTTGCCGGACATCGCCCAGAGCGTAATCCTGACCCGTTACGCCGATAAAACCCGCATGCCGGCCGGCGAGGACTTCGACAGCCTGGCCCGCCACGGCACCACCATGGCGATCCACCTGGGGGTCAACCACCTGGAGAAGATCGTCGCAGAGCTGCTGCCGCACTATGGCGCGGATTGCCCGATTGCCGTGGTGCACCGGGCAACCTGGCCGGATCAGGATTGGGCGGTGGGCACACTCAGCGATATTGCCGACAAAGTCGCCGCCAAGGGCTTTCGGCGTACGGCGCTGATCGTGGTGGGCCGGGTGCTGGCGAGTGACAGTTTCAGTGAGTCGTCGTTGTATCGGGCGGGGCATGCGCACCTTTATCGACCTTGATAATTCACTTTATAAAACTAAAACAATGCATTGATTTAAATGAACAAATGCAAAAAAATTTGGGAGGGGGCTTGCCCCCGATCGCAGTGTGTCAGCCTGCTCAAGAAGCGACTGAGGCACCGCTATCGGGGGCAAGCCCCCTCCCACATTTGACCCTCCTTGTCAGGGAGATAGCGTCAGCATTCGAATTTGATTTTTTAATTCACAAATCATCAACAACACACTGATTTAACTGAATAAATGCAAAAAATGTGGGAGGGGGCTTGCCCCCGATGGCAGTGTGTCAGCCTGCTCATGAGGCGACTGAGGCACCGCTATCGGGGGAAAGCCCCCTCCCACACTTGATATTCAGCGTTAGATAGATTGCGTAAATAGCTGAATTTTAAGAATAAAAAAAACGGCGCTCACGGAGCGCCGTTTTTTTGTTCGCAGTGAACGCCTTACTCAGTAGTAGGCATTTTCTTTCTGCGTGTGGTCGGTCACGTCGCGTACGCCCTTGAGCTCCGGAATCCGCTCCAGCAGGGTGCGCTCGATGCCTTCGCGCAACGTCACGTCGGCCTGGCCGCAGCCCTGGCAGCCGCCACCAAACTTGAGCACGGCAATGCCGTCATCCACTACGTCGATCAAGCTGACCTGACCGCCGTGGCTGGCCAGCCCTGGGTTGATCTCGGTTTGCAGGTAGTAGTTGATACGCTCGTTGACCGGGCTGTCGGCGTTGACGTTCGGCACCTTGGCGTTCGGAGCCTTGATGGTCAATTGGCCGCCCATGCGGTCGGTGGCGTAATCCACCACGGCATCGTCAAGGAAGGCTTCGCTGAAGGCATCGATATACGCGGTGAAGCTTTTCAGCCCCAGGGCGGTGTCTTCCGGCTTTTCTTCACCGGGCTTGCAGTAGGCAATGCACGTCTCGGCATACTGGGTGCCAGGCTGGGTGATAAAGACGCGGATACCGATACCTGGGGTGTTCTGCTTGGACAGCAGGTCGGCCAGGTAATCGTGGGCGGCGTCGGTAATGGTTATGGCAGTCATGGAAACTCCTCACAGGCTTGTCGGCAGTTTACGCCAAAATATTACGCAGGTACAAAGTCCCAGTAATTTTGTCGGAAAAGACTCAACAGCCACGTCAGAGGTTTTCATAGCGGTTCATATCCAGCACCCCTTCTTCCACCGGCGTGGTTTCGCGGATGTAGGTCGACAGGTCATGGAAGTACTGCCAGAACTGCGGATGACTGCGACGTATGCCCCAGCGGTCGACAATCTTCTCGAAACCCTGGGCGTCCCTGGCGTCCTCCATGGCCGCGACGAACTCCGGCACTTGCTCGGCTGGTACGTTGAACATGAAGTTCGGGTAGCTGCCGAGCACCCCTGGGTAGATCGTCAGCGTATCCAGGCCCGGCTGATAGCGATAAGCCTCACCCAGCATGAACGCCACATTACTGTGGGCACGGTTGCGCAGCAGGCTGTAGACCTCCCGCTGGCCGCTGCGGGTTTCGACGCGCAGCATCGTCGCTTCAGGCAGTTGCCCAATGACCTTGAGCCCCGCCGCCGGGCGCGATGTCAGGCGACTCAGGGCCTGCTCGGCGTCGCGCAACGCCGGGTCGATCCCCGGCCGTGAGCAGTACGCGCCGGCACAACGATTGATCGGGTCCGGGGCGGCATTGAGGTCGCCATAGCGGGCCAGCAGCTGGTTGGCGAAGTCGCGCTTGGGGTCCTTTTCATCAAGCTTCAGGCCGGTGGGCTTATCGTCGTCGATCGACTCATAGTCCAGCCACAGCTTGACCTTGCCGCTGTTCTGGTACCAATCGTCGAGGAAATCATCCCGCGAGTTCGCCGGCATCAGGCGCAGGAAGTTCTGCTCGGCGCCATTGCGGATCAGGTCGAAGTACAGGCGAGTCTGGGCCTGGTGCGACACATTACCGAACACGTCAAAGTTGACCACCAGTTGGTAATAGGTGCGTTCGAGCAACGGATAGTCGAATAGCCACAGCGTCTGCGGCACCTCACCGATCAGGCCCTTGTTGACCGAGGCGCTGTCGAAGTGGCGGAAGATGCTCAACAGCGCATTGTCGTTGCCAGCCCACAGCGTCGACCAACTCGGTGCTGGCAGTTCGGCATAGCTGTCGCGACGCAGGGCTTCGTACTGGTTGCGCTTGTCGCGGTACTTGAGCCACAGGCTGAGCACACTGCCCACGTCGTCATTTTGCCCAGGCATCGCCAACAACGGCGTGGCCTGGCCGCGATAGCGAGCATCGGTGATGTACAGGTCATGATCGGGCGCCTGGAACAATGCCCAGAAATTGTCGCGGATCACATCCGTGGCAATCTGCCCCCGGCATACGGGCCCGCGGATGAAGGTGCGGACAAAATACTCGGCGTTATCCAGCATGAACTGGTAACGCGCCTGCGCCGGGATCGCCTCGAACGTCTCGAACGGGTTGGCGCGGCGGCCAGGGCCGTAGCCCGGCAACGCACTGACCTGCCAGTCGCCGCTGTAGAACAGGGCTTTGACCCGTGCCATTTTCTGCGCGCTCAAGGGGTACGTGATGTGGGTCTTATGGACGATCACCCCTTGTATTGGCCACAGGCGGTAGTAAACACGAGTGCCGGGGTCGTCATTGGGGCGACGGGTGTTGATCAGGTCAATCGGCTGGCCGCTGGGCGTCCGTGAGCGCACCCACTGGAAGAAGTGCCCTGGCTCACCGCCTTCGAAATACAGATGCGCAATAAACAGGTGCTCAAACAACCAGCGGGCCACCAGGCTTTCCCGGGCGCCGGGGGCATTGAGCAGGTTCTCCCATTGCAGCACCTGCGCCGCTTCCTGGGCACTGGGCGCCACGCCTTGCTGGTCAATCGGCGCACCCGAGGCCAGCCAGCGTTGCAGGGTGTGGTATTGCTGGTCGCTCAAGCCGGTCACGGCCAGGGGCATGCCTTCGTTGGGGTGCGCGCCGGCATAAGCGTCGAACTCTCCGGGCAAGGGGCACATGTTCTCGCGGTTCAGCCCCAGCACGATGTCATCCGGCAGCTTGCCATTGGGTGCAAGCGGCGCGCGGTGCTGGCCGAGTTCGAGCATGCGCGCCATCAGGGCCGCCTGGCTGCCCTGGGCGTCGAGCACCGAACTGAAGCCTTCGCGCTGCCAGGCGGCCTTGCCAAAGGCGTCGTAGAACAGCCGCGTCGGCTTGGTCGCCTGGCTGCGCTCACCGTCGTAGACCAGCACCTTGGTCGCGCCACGGGCGGCCCCCTCGCCACTGCCCAGGTTCAACTGGCAGGCCGAGTCATAGCAGGCATGGCACGCCACACATTTCTCAGTAAAAATCGGTTGGATATCGCGGGTGTAGGAAATCGCCGGGGCGGGATCCTGGGCCTGGGTGGTAGTGGCAAGCAGCATCAATGCAATGCTGATGAAGAAACGATACGGCATGAGCCTGGTCCCGATCTGAAGCCAAAATAAAAAAACCTGGGGATTCTACCGATCCGCCACTCGCGCCAACATGAACGATATTCATGCAAAACCTTGGCATGCTCCAAATCCGCACAGGTTTGTTATGATCCACGCCCTCCGTAATGCCTGACCAGAGTAGTCCCATGTCCGATCGTAGCGCTCGCCTGCAAGCCCTTCACCAAGCCCTCAAGGAACGCATCCTGATCCTCGACGGTGGCATGGGCACGATGATCCAGAGCTATAAGCTGGAGGAGCAAGACTATCGGGGTAAACGTTTCGCCGATTGGCCGAGCGACGTCAAAGGCAACAATGACCTGCTGGTGCTCACCCGCCCGGACGTGATCGGCGGGATCGAGAAGGCTTACCTGGATGCCGGTGCCGACATCCTCGAAACCAACACCTTCAACGCCACCCGCATCTCCATGGCCGACTACGGCATGGAAGCGCTGGCCTATGAACTGAACGTCGAAGGCGCACGCCTGGCGCGCAAGATCGCCGATGCCAAGACCGCCGAGAACCCGGCCAAGCCGCGTTTCGTTGCCGGTGTACTCGGCCCGACCAGCCGCACCTGCTCGCTGTCGCCCGATGTGAACAACCCCGGCTACCGCAACGTCACCTTCGATGAACTGGTGGAGAACTACACCGAGGCCACCAAGGGCCTGATCGAAGGCGGCGCCGACCTGATCCTGATCGAGACCATTTTCGACACCCTCAACGCCAAGGCCGCGATCTTCGCCGTGCAGGGGGTATTCGAAGCGCTCGGCATCGAATTGCCGATCATGATCTCCGGCACCATCACCGACGCTTCCGGCCGCACCTTGTCGGGCCAGACCACCGAAGCGTTCTGGAACTCCGTCAGCCACGCCAAGCCGATTTCCGTGGGCCTGAACTGTGCCCTCGGCGCCAGCGAGCTGCGCCCGTACCTGGAAGAGTTGTCCAACAAGGCCAACACCCACGTTTCCGCGCACCCCAACGCCGGCCTGCCCAATGAATTCGGCGAGTACGACGAGCTGCCGTCACAAACCGCCAAGGTCATCGAGGAGTTCGCCCAGAGCGGTTTCCTCAACATCGTCGGCGGCTGCTGCGGCACCACGCCGGGGCATATCGAAGCCATTGCCAAGGCGGTGGCCGGCTACCCGCCACGGCAGATCCCGGACATCCCCAAGGCCTGCCGCCTGTCGGGCCTGGAGCCGTTCACCATCGACCGCCAGTCGTTGTTCGTCAACGTCGGCGAGCGCACCAACATCACCGGTTCCGCACGTTTTGCCCGCCTGATCCGTGAAGACAACTACACCGAAGCCCTGGAAGTCGCCCTGCAACAGGTGGAAGCCGGCGCCCAGGTGATCGACATCAACATGGACGAGGGCATGCTCGATTCGAAGAAGGCCATGGTGACCTTCCTCAACCTGATTGCCGGCGAGCCGGATATCTCCCGCGTACCGATCATGATCGACTCCTCCAAGTGGGAAGTGATCGAGGCCGGCCTCAAGTGCATCCAGGGCAAGGGCATCGTCAACTCCATCAGCATGAAGGAAGGCGTCGAGCAGTTCATTCACCACGCCAAGCTGTGCAAGCGCTACGGCGCGGCGGTGGTGGTGATGGCGTTCGACGAAGCCGGCCAGGCCGACACCGAAGCGCGCAAGAAGGAAATCTGCAAACGCTCCTACGACATCCTGGTCGATGAAGTCGGCTTCCCGCCGGAAGACATCATCTTCGACCCGAACATCTTCGCGGTCGCCACCGGTATCGAAGAACACAACAACTACGCCGTCGACTTTATCAACGCCTGTGCGTATATCCGCGACGAGCTGCCGTATGCGCTGACCTCGGGTGGCGTGTCCAACGTGTCGTTCTCGTTCCGTGGCAATAACCCGGTGCGCGAGGCGATCCACTCGGTATTCCTGCTGCATGCGATCCGCAACGGCCTGACCATGGGGATCGTCAACGCCGGCCAGTTGGAGATCTACGACCAGATCCCCACCGAACTGCGCGACGCCGTGGAAGACGTTGTACTTAACCGCACGCCGGACGGCACCGACGCCCTGCTGGCCATTGCCGACAAATACAAAGGCGACGGCAGCGTCAAGGAAGCCGAGACCGAGGAATGGCGCGGCTGGGACGTGAACAAGCGCCTGGAACATGCGCTGGTCAAGGGCATCACCACCCACATCGTCGAAGACACCGAGGAATCCCGGCAGTCGTTCGCGCGCCCGATCGAAGTGATCGAAGGCCCGCTGATGTCAGGCATGAACATCGTCGGCGACCTGTTCGGCGCCGGTAAAATGTTCCTGCCCCAGGTCGTGAAGTCCGCCCGCGTGATGAAGCAGGCCGTGGCGCACTTGATCCCGTTCATCGAACTGGAAAAAGGCGACAAGCCGGAAGCCAAGGGCAAGATCCTGATGGCGACCGTAAAGGGTGACGTGCACGACATCGGCAAGAACATCGTCGGCGTGGTGCTCGGTTGCAACGGCTATGACATCGTCGACCTCGGCGTGATGGTGCCGGCAGAGAAGATCCTGCAGGTGGCCAAGGAGCAGAAGTGCGACATTATCGGGCTGTCCGGCCTGATCACGCCGTCCCTGGACGAGATGGTGCATGTGGCCCGCGAGATGCAGCGCCAGGACTTCCACCTGCCCCTGATGATCGGCGGCGCGACCACCTCCAAGGCGCACACGGCGGTGAAGATCGAGCCCAAGTACAGCAACGATGCCGTGATCTACGTGACCGACGCCTCCCGCGCGGTGGGCGTGGCCACGCAACTGCTGTCCAAGGAGTTGAAGGCCGGCTTTGTCGAGAAGACCCGCCTGGAATACATCGATGTACGCGAACGCACCTCGAACCGCAGCGCGCGCACCGAGCGCCTTAGCTACCCGGCGGCCATCGCCAAGAAGCCGCAGTTCGACTGGAGCAGCTACACACCGGTCAAGCCAACCTTCACCGGCACCAAGGTGCTGGACAATATCGACCTCAACGTCCTGGCCGAGTACATCGACTGGACGCCGTTCTTTATCTCCTGGGACCTGGCTGGCAAATTCCCACGCATACTCGAGGACGAAGTGGTCGGTGAAGCCGCCACTGCGCTGTACGCCGATGCCCGGGAAATGCTCAGGAAGCTGATCGACGAGAAGCTCATCAGCGCCCGCGCGGTGTTCGGTTTCTGGCCGACCAACCAGGTGCAGGACGACGACCTGGAAGTCTACGGCGACGATGGCCAGCCGATTGCGAAGCTGCACCACCTGCGCCAGCAGATCATCAAGACCGACGGCAAGCCGAATTTCTCCCTGGCCGACTTCGTCGCGCCCAAGGACAGCGGCGTGACCGACTACATCGGTGGCTTCATCACCACCGCCGGCATCGGAGCCGAAGAAGTCGCCAAGGCTTATCAGGACGCCGGCGACGACTACAACTCGATCATGGTCAAGGCCCTGGCCGACCGCCTGGCCGAGGCCTGCGCCGAGTGGCTGCACCAGCAGGTACGTAAGGAACACTGGGGCTACGCCAAGGACGAGCAACTGGACAACGACGCGTTGATCAAGGAGCAGTACAGCGGTATCCGCCCTGCCCCAGGCTACCCGGCGTGCCCGGACCACACCGAGAAGGCCCAGTTGTTCCAATTGCTCGACCCTGAAGCCCGCGAAATGCACGCCGGCCGCAGCGGCGTATTCCTCACCGAGCACTACGCAATGTTCCCGGCGGCGGCGGTCAGCGGCTGGTACTTCGCCCACCCGCAGGCGCAGTACTTTGCCGTGGGCAAGATCGACAAGGACCAGGTGGCGAGCTACACCGCGCGCAAAGGCCAGGACCTTGCCGTGACCGAACGCTGGCTGGCACCGAACCTGGGGTATGACAACTGACCCGGCCCGGTGCCTGACGACCAGTTAGTCGCCCAAATCGGCTATTTCGCCGGTTGAAAGCTCGTTCAACAGTTTGCGCCGGGCCGACTCATTGGTTTTTTGCAGGGCCTGCAACGCCTCGAAATACGCCGGATTGAATTCGGCGTATTGATCCTCCAAGGTCGAGAGGGCGTCATCCAGCGTCTGTTGCACCGCCGAGAACTTATCCGGGTACTTTTCCTGCAGGTAATTGACCCAGTATTGACGCACGGTCAGTTGCTCGATGAACGCCGGGGTTTGTTCCTGGGCGATTATCGCCGTATAGGCCGCATCCAAGTCTGCCGCCATTACACGGGACAGGTTGTTGTAGAGCATGCTCCTGGGCTGGGTCGGCAACTCCAGGCGCTGGGCCAGGCCAATACGATAAGCCAGGCGAATTTCCGCGGGATCTATGCCTGGGTTCTGCTGGATGCGCGCTTCGGCCTGGGCTTCCACCTGAGCCAGACGAAACAGCTTTCTGGACAGTTTCAGCAGGACCCGGCCCTTGTCGGCGGGGTCGATGGCGCGCAAGGCATTGAACTCAAACACCTCGACCTCCAGCGCATTGAACAATAAGATCCGGCCATCGCCACATGTCGCACCATGCCTTGACGCCCGGGCGATCCCCAACAGACGCTCGCGCAGCGCTTGATCGCCATACGCCGCTTCCAGGACGTTCCACACCCGCTCCGTGAGATTGACACGGTCCAGCTGAAAATCCCGGGTATGGCGCAGTTGTCCCAATATAGTCGCCAAGTCACCTGGCGTGCCCTCAGGCGCCCCCTCCTCCTGAACCATCCTCGCGTCCTGTGCCATTACCGTGTCCCACACCGCCTGCCTTTCGGAGTCGGCGGCGCCGCCGGTAAACCACCGGGCCTTGGCCTGTTCCGGCGTCTCGTTCTCCGGGTGAAGCGCAAGACCAGGCTCATCGTCCTCGGCTTCGGAATGGAAGCCTGCAAGCAACTCGTCGATGTCGTGGAGGGTAAAACCCAAGCCCCGGCCCGTTTCGCGCTGATACTCCTGCAACCGCAGGAACTCTCTCTCCTCCAACATGTTGTCGGACAGGTCCGTTCCAGCCATCAACGCATTATGTTCCGGCAAGAATGCCCCCACCGGAATGGTCTCTATGTTGTAGTTGCTGCGCAGGCCCAGCGTGGTCAGCGCGGGCGCCTCCAGCACACCTGCGGGCCAGTCGCTGAGCCTGTTGTAATTCAGGTTGAGGACCTGCAACCGGTCCAGGCCGGCCACATCGAAACTATCCAGGTGGTTGGTTTCCAGGTCGACCTGTTGCAGTTGCGGCAAGGCGCGCAATTGGCGCTGCAGCAACGGGGCATCGCTCAGTTCATTGTGGTGGGCACTCAGCCGGGTCAGCCGCTCAAGCCCCGTCACCGCGTCGGGCAGCGCGCCCAGGCCATTGCCGTTGAGCATCAGGCTCTCCAGCCTGGGGAACGCGCGCAAAAACGCATCCGAAGCGGTCGTGAGCCCGACATTGCTCAAATCCAGCGTTCCCACATGCCTGAGTGTGATCGGCAGGGCCGGGAGGTCGCCCACCGTCAAGCCGCTCAAATCAAGGGCATAATCGTTCGCGACCGCCTCTGCGCTGCGCACCTCGCGCAGGGTCTCGCGCCAGCACGCCAGCAAACGCTCAGCGGCACGACGACGATCAGGCGCGTTGACCCACCCATCACGACTGCGCACCGCAGGGTTATCAATCCAGCGATTCAAACCTTGGATCATTTGCACCTGCTGCTCCTGCCACAGCCGCAATGCATCCTCGATTTGCGTCGCGCTCACCCCCTGCCCCAACCAGGCGTCCAGCCGCTCAACGGCTTGGCCCGCGCCAAGCTGGGGATCAAGACGTTGCAGCCGTTCGGCCGACGTCAACGGTAACTGCCCTGGCACGTCTACAGGCAGTGGCACTAACAAATCCGGTTGTTCCGACACTTCTTCCGGGAAAAACTCCGGGTCGCCTCCGGTTCTGCCGGCAGCGAGCACGGGGCGGTCGATGCCCAGCGGGTTTCTATAGAGGAACGCCGACGGTGTGCCCGGGGCGGTACGGTCAGCAAACGCCTGCACCGCAGTGATGGCTTGCGGGCTCAATCGGCAACCGCGCAAGGAGGTGTGCGCCAAGAGGATATCGTGGTCCGTCCACAGCGCATTGGGCACCTCCGTGATAGCGCTGTAGCTCAAATCCAGAAAGCGCAGTTTCGACAGGTCCAGCACCCCTTCCGGCCATGCCCGGAGCTGGGTGCGGCTGACATTCAGAGACTGCAACTCCATCAGCGCATTCACACTAAGCCCGGTGAGGCGATTGCCCGCCAGGTCGAGCCCCTGCAGGGACGTCAGGCGATTGAGCCGTGCTTGTATCGAGGGGGTGATCGTCAGTTCGTTGCCAGACAGGTTCACCTTGGTGAGCCGCTGCTGCGTCTCCAGGGCCTGGGGTAGATCGGTCAGCCGGTTGCCACTCAGATCGAGCTCTTCCAGGTTGGGAAAATGCAGAAGCAAATTATTGGCTTGCGCCGTGGAAAGGTTGGCCCTTGCCAGGCTCAGGACACGTATCTGGGTGAACTGAACATCGCCCAGCGCAGGCAGGTCTCCCAGCCCACTGGTATCGCCCAAGCTCCATCGATCGGTGCGACGCGGCTCGTCAAAGAGTCGGGAGGGCCCCGCCTCAGGCTCCCCGCCCCCGTAGCGAGCAACCAGCGCGTCACGCCACAGGGCGCGCACCCTGTCAGCCCACGCCCTGCGCCCCTGCACCGATGCTGGCCGCCCGTCGACGCGTACCGGCGTGGCCTGCCATTGTTCCAGCGCCCCATCCAGAGCGCTGTGTTCTTGCTCCAATGCCACAACCTTATCCAGCAGCCCTCGCCCTTCCAGCCCCTCACGGCGTAAAGCGGCCAAAGCGTCGCCAGCAAAGCGCCAATGATTGGGCACCAACGCCCCAAGGCGTTGGTGACAGTGGTGTGCAATAACCTGCGACTCCTCGACCAAATGGCCGGGGTTATCGTGCACGTAGTCAAACACCCGCGTGAATTGTTCTGGCTCCAACGCCCCCCAGTTCAACTGCAATCGGCGCCATAACGCCTCGTGCCCGCTGAACAGTTCGTTCGGCAAAGACTGAACAGCGACACCGGACAAATCCAGCGACTCCAGGGCCGGCAGGGCTAGAACCCCGGTCGGCCATTGGTCCATGGGCCCCGCCAGCGTCAGGGCTCGCAAACGAGGCAGCGTGCTGTAATCGAGTTCAGGAATATTGCCGACCAGATGCAACCGCTCTAGTTGCGTCATCCCCTGCAAGGCTTGCGACAACGCGAGCGAATCGCCCACGCCCTGGGCAGAAAAGGTGAGCTTGAGCTCAGTCAGGGTCTGGAGCGACGAAAGTTGATCGGCCAACATCGGTATGTGCAGGGGTATGATGTTGAGTTCAAGGCTTTTCAGCGCAGGAAACATCCGCTCAAGGTCGCTGCCGGCAAGCTGTAGACTGGTCAATCGCAGCCTGCGCACATGGGAAAAGTCGGCGGCCAGCCTCGGCACGGACAATGTACTCGCGATGTCCAGCTCGAACGCTGGCGCCAGTCCGCGGTACAGACCGTTTCTCCAGCAGTCAATGATCCGATCGGCGATCCCCCGCAGGTGTGTCCGTATCGAACCACGTGGATCAGGCGACAAGACACCTTCAACCCAGGTATCCAATGTGGAACACAAGCCTTCGAACTCCCTGCGTCGGTTTTCCAACAGATGAAAAACCTGCTGGTCCGTATCACCCGCGCTGAGGCGGCTCCTGACAAACTGCAAGGCTTGTTGATCCGTGACATTGGGATAGATCGCCCGCACCCTGGCGACAAGGGCTTCATCGGCGAAACCGGCAACATCGCCGCTGGCCGCATAACCGAACCGGCCGGATGGGCGGCGCAACAATCGCCCGCCGCCGCGTTTGAGCGGGTCGCGCTTGATGATCCGAGACATGTCGTCACGATGGCTGAGCGCGTAGTCGACCACCTGCTTGCGCAGTGCCTCGTTCGGCTTGCCTTGTAATGACTCTCGTACTGGCGCGGGCACGACCTCCAGCAGCGATTCAAACAGATTGCGCCCAGACGCCGGCACGCTGTTCAACGCCTTGCCCTGGGCATCGAACGCTTGAATGAAATCGCCGCCCTTTACCAGGCAGTAGCGCGTGGCGGCCTGTTCGCCGCCGATGCTGTCCACCAGCGGCCCCCTCACCCCGTGCAACCGCACCTCCACCCGTGTATCCGCCGACCAACCGGGCAGGTGTTCCAGGCAGTGCAGTGCCAGGCGATCGCTGGCCGAGGACGCCAGGCTCTCCACGGACAGGCCGATCAATGCCCGGCTTACGCCGCTTTCATGCAAATGCACACGTATTTGCGTGGCCAGTCGCAGGGGAACCCGCTGGGTGCTGCGCAATTGCCCCAGCACCTCGTCGCTGGCATGGCTCAATACCTGCCGCGCTGCTTCGGGCGACAGCGTTGGAAAGCTGCGCTGAAGGATCTGCGTGTCAGCGTCCGGGGCGGCTTGCCGGCTCATCAGGTTATCGAATACTGCCTTCCTGCGGCGCTGCGCATGGTCGGCCAAACGATCCCTGAACACCTGGACGCGATCAGCATCCGGCTGCTGGTTTTCGCTACCCAGCAAGCGTGCAATTTGCCCGTCGTCCAGGTTTTCCAGCACGCGCTCTGGCATTTTTCCGGCATCGACTTCGGCCCGAGTGATCTTGATGGTGGGCCTTGCCGTATCGGCTGCATCCGCCGCAGAGAAACGTTGCGAGGCCCCCCAGGGCTCCGGCCCGCTGAAGACTTCCAACACTTCATCCACCGGCCAATTCGGCAACTCCAACGTCAGCGGCACCATGAACTGGCACAGGCCCTCCCGGCACGCACCTTGGCGGATATCCCGGATCACCTCGTCCGTCTGGCGATCCAGCTCGAACAGCCGGACGGTCTCGGCCAGTACCGGTGGCGGCGGCTGATGATCGGTATGTAACCGGCGCAGGTGATCGTCATTGACGCCGCTGACGTCGGCGATCTGCTCCAGTTGCGCGTCGGTGAAGGGCTCCATATGCGGCCCCATCCGCCGCATCAACGCGACGCGATCCCACCCCAACGGACGCTCCAAGGTGTGGCGCCAGGCCCCGAAGCCGTTGTGTCTCAGAATGGGCTGGTAGGTATCGTGCACCGTAGGGTGCTGGATTCTCCATAGCTTGATCTCGGGATCGAAGGTCTTTTCGAAGACATTGCCCTCCATGCGGATATAGGTCTTGCCCCCCAGCCGATACTGCCCCAACGCATTGGGGGTGAGCCCCTCAAGCGAGGCACTGCTTTTGTAGGCCGCAAGGTCCGGGTGCCATAGACGCACCTTGCCGAATGGCGTCGTCACCTTCGACATGCTGTTGACAAAGCGGGACGGCAGCACCGCTGGCCCCTTGCTCGCGACAGCCCCCAATGCAGCCATGTAAGCCACGTTCTGCAACACCGACTTGAAGTGCTGCCAGGCTTCGTCGGCGTCGCCCGCGCTCCAGGCCTCCACGCCCTCGAAGACTTCGTAGCCCAGTTGCACGGCCGTGACGCCCATCATCATCTCGCCCAGCCCCGGAACGAAGAAGGCCGCCACGTTCAGCAGGTTCATGCCCCATTCAGCGTAGTGCTGGAGTCGCTCTATCCATGCCTCGCGGTCTACGACACCGGTCGGCCGGGCCAGCAACGTGGCGTTGGATTTGATTCGGGCAAGGTGGAAATCATAACGGGCCCCGAACACCTCACCGTCGATGACCGATTCCTCCAGGGCCAGGTTCATCTCGGTGTTCCAGACTTGCTCATAAACCCCATTGGCATAGGTTTCGGGATTGTACGGCGGGCCCGGATAGACCGGATTCGGGTTCCAGCGATAAACCGTCAGCTGGTTCTTGAGGCGGCGCAGGAATCCTGGCGACTCTCCATGAGGCACCAGACTTGCGAACAAGCGTTGATAAGGGGGGTGCCGCAGCTTGACCCCAAGTTCGCTGGCGAACGCACTGACCGACGCGTAAGTCTTGAGGGGACTGACCGGGTCCCCAGGGATATACACCACGAATCGGGGCTCGGGAGGCAGTCTTCCTTTGGCGACCCACACGCCGGGAATCAGGTTATACCAAGGGTTCTGCAACTCGATTCGTGCCTGGCGTGAGTCGTTACCGATAATGAACACGTCGCTCAAGGTCGAACCGAGAATACTCAAGCGACTGAAAACCATGGGTTTCCCATCAAATCGGGCTTGCCCTGCGCCATCGAGGAACGCCAACAGCGAAACGTACACGCTCTCGTCAATGTCCAACTTCATCCTGGCAATGTGCGCTTGCACGCGCAACCGGTCCTTGCTTGCCGTCATTGTCCGCTGACGCACGACGGCGGCCGTACCAGGGGTTTGGAACACCGCACGCAGATGGTTCTGATAGTGCTTGCCCAAATCCAGCTCTCGGCACAGGCCAGCGAAATCCGCGGGCTTGATTGATAACTTGTTACGGATGAGGTAGCGGGTTTTGCCAAACGGGTACCTATCGGTCTCGTCATAGCGTTCACTTTCCAACGAACCCTCTGGAGCCAGTGCACTGGTTTCCTGCAGGGAAACTTCGTCAAATGATTCGTTCGCCTCGAAGTTTCGCATCGCGGCTTGCAACAGCGGCTGCGCATCGACCGGGCTCGACGTGCGCAGATGGTATAGATGGGTCTTGACGACATCCGGCGTCTGGCCGAATTTCTTGCGCATGGCCTCGATCAACAGCGGCTTGCAGAACTCGGTGATGCCTTTGAAGTCCTTGAGGGTCCTGGCCAATTGCTGGATCGAGGTGTTGCTGCGGGCCTGGCTGTCGAGCAAACGCTGGCGCAGCATGGGCGACGCCTGGTCGAACAGGTCTGGGTAGACGCTGATAAAGCGTTGCGCGAGATCGCGCGTGTCGGTCATGTCCTCCAGGTGGGCGCTATGAAGGTGCTGCGTCCAGTCAGGCAAACGACGCTTGATAAACGGGACATGAAGCCCCTTGGAACGGTCCGGCATGGTGTCACTCCTGATACCTCATTAAGAGCACATCAGAAGATCACGGCCGTTCGGCGGCCTGGGGGTAGATACTTAACCGCCAATACAGAGCCGAGCTATGCTCTGGCAATGGCTTATTCAACCCAGTGCGTGAGGCAGCTCATGGACGATTCGAACAATAAACCACCGACGTTTCTACAGATGCTTCACAGCGTCCTGGCCGCCGCCTTTGGCGTACAGAGCGGCAAGAATCGCGCCCGCGACTTTACCCACGGCAAGCCCAGCCACTTTGTGATTCTGGGCATCCTGTTCACGGTGGTGTTTGCCTTGACCTTGTTTGGGATCGTCAAGCTGGTGCTGCACCTGGCCGGCGTCTAGCGCAGCAACAGACGCAGGCTGAAGGGGTAGCGATAGGACACCGGCTTGCCCTGGGCAGACAGCGCGCGAAAATTCACCGACGGTGTCGGCCCCAACAAGCGCCGCGCCTGGCCGGCATCGATCAATTGGAATAACGCCAACTGACGGTCACGCCCGCCGTATGCGCCAATATCCACGCCCTTTGCATCATCATGGATCAGCACCATGGCCCAGCCGCCCACGGTGAAATGCCCGGCGACCAGGGACGACAAACGCCCGTCCAGGCGCGCCTGCAAGATCTCCGGCGAGCTGTTGACGGCACTGAACAGCGTGTCCTTTCCCGGTAAACGCCCACTGGCCTGGAGCGCCTGCATCGCGCCCAGCGCCATCTGATCGCTGGCCGACCACACCAATGCCGTCTGCGGGTAGCGCTTGAACAACTGCGTCGCTTGCTCGAAGGCGCGCTCGCGGTTCCATTCCCCGTAGACCAACTGACGCAGGCGCACCTCGGGATGCTCGGCCAGCGCTCGGCGCATGCCTTGTTCACGCAACTGCGCGACCGGCGTGGTCTTGACGCCGGAAAAGGCCAACAGGTCGAGGGATTGACCGGGCGCAACCGGGCCATGCTGGCGCAACAGGTCGCGAAGCATCAGGTAGCCAGCCTCTTCATCGTCAGCGACCAGGCTGCCGATCAAACGGATGCTACTGCGGGTTCCCAGCAATTGCACCTGGTCGGGGGTCAGCGCGCTGTTCACCACCAGCAGCTTCACGCCGCTGCCCTCAGCCATGCGCAGGATCTGCGGTGCAACGTATTGCTCATTCACCAGCACCAGGTAATCGGGCGGCTGGCTGCCTTGCAGTACCTCACGCGCCTGGAGCAGCGTGTTGTCGGCATTACGCTCGCCATAACGCACGCGCAATTCCAGGCCGAGGTCCTTGGCGGCGGCCTGCATGAATTGCGTGTAGCTGACCCAGAAGGTTTCCGTGGACATGCCCGGATTGAGAAACACCACCGACGTTGCATGAGCCATCACCCCATACGTCGATCCCAGCAACCAGACACACGTAATCAACACCTTCAACATGAATGTTTGAGCCTCGAAAATAGGCCGCCATGATAGTGGCAATGCCCAAACCAATCGAGGCTCAATCAAGGTCCTTTATTGGTGGCTGACCCAGAACACGGCAGTTCCCACCACCAGAATGATCAAAAACAGAATGGCCCAGGCATCAACGGTACTGTCAGGTTTACGGGCTTTTGTCGGATTGCTCATTGCATCGCCTCTTGTCAGTTTTATAGGTGATTGCACTCAAACACGATCACAGTAAAGTTCACGATTGCCCGCATGACAAATGTGGGTATCTCGATAACGGTTCTCATTAGTCAATTTGGTTATTTGCATATACTCAAACATCACTTTTGCGCATAAACGCAAACTGGTATCGTGCGCCGGCTCCGTTGGGAGTGCGCGGCCGTGCGCGCAGATTTGCCGAGAACAGGACCTATATGTACGTATACGACGAATACGATCAGCGCATCATCGAGGACCGCGTCAAGCAGTTCCGTGATCAGACCCGACGCTACCTAGCAGGTGAACTGAGCGAAGAAGAGTTCCGCCCTCTGCGCCTGCAAAATGGCCTTTATGTTCAGCGCTTTGCGCCGATGCTGCGGGTGGCCGTGCCCTATGGCCAACTGACTTCGCGCCAGACCCGCATGATGGCCAAGATTGCCCGCGACTACGACAAAGGCTATGCCCACATCAGTACCCGCCAGAACGTGCAGTTCAACTGGCCGGCGCTGGAAGATGTGCCGGATATCCTGGCTGAGCTGGCCACCGTGCAGATGCACGCCATTCAGACCAGCGGTAACTGCCTGCGCAACGTGACCACCGACCAATTCGCCGGGGTTGCCGCCGACGAGCTGATCGACCCACGCCCGTGGTGCGAAATCGTCCGTCAATGGACCACCTTCCACCCGGAATTCGCCTACCTGCCACGCAAGTTCAAGATCGCCATCAATGGCTCGACCTCGGACCGTGCAGCCATCGAAGTACACGATATCGGCCTGGAGCCGGTGTACAACGCGGCCGGCGAGCTGGGTTTCCGTGTACTGGTGGGTGGCGGCCTGGGCCGTACCCCGGTGGTGGGCGCGTTCATCAACGAGTTCCTGCCGTGGCAGGACCTGTTGAGCTACCTCGACGCTATCCTGCGGGTCTACAACCGCTACGGCCGTCGTGACAACAAATACAAGGCCCGGATCAAGATCCTGGTCAAGGCGCTGACCCCTGAGGTGTTCGCCCAGAAAGTCGATGCCGAGATGGAGCACCTGCGCGGTGGCCAGACCACCTTGACCGACGCCGAAGTGCACCGTGTGGCCAAGCACTTTGTCGACCCCGAGTACAAGGCCCTGAGCAATCAGGACGCCGAGCTCGCAGCGCTCGACCAGCAGCACCCAGGCTTTGCCCGCTGGCGCACCCGCAACACCCTGGCGCACAAAAAGCCGGGCTATGTGGCGGTGACCCTGTCGCTGAAACCGACCGGCGTTGCACCGGGCGATATCACCGACAAGCAGCTGGACGCCGTGGCCGACCTGGCCGAGCGCTACAGCTTCGGCCAACTGCGCACCTCCCACGAGCAGAACATCATTCTCGCGGACGTTGAGCAAAGCCAGTTGTTCACCCTGTGGGGCGAGCTGCGCGAAAGCGGTTTTGCCACGCCGAACATCGGCCTGTTGACCGACATCATCTGCTGCCCGGGCGGCGACTTCTGCTCCCTGGCCAACGCCAAGTCGATCCCGATTGCCGAATCGATCCAGCGCCGTTTCGACGACCTGGACTACCTGTTCGACATCGGCGAGCTGGACCTGAACATCTCCGGTTGCATGAACGCCTGTGGTCACCACCACGTCGGCCACATCGGCATCCTGGGCGTGGACAAGAAAGGCGAAGAATTCTACCAAGTGTCCCTGGGTGGCAGCGCCAGCCGCGATGCGAGCCTGGGCAAGATCCTCGGCCCGTCCTTCGCCCAGGAAGCCATGCCCGAGGTGATCGGCAAGCTGATCGACGTCTACATCGAACAGCGCACCGAAGATGAGCGTTTCATCGACACCTACCAGCGCATCGGCATTGACCTGTTCAAGGAGCGCGTCTATGCAGCGAATCATTAAGAACAACGAAGTCATCGATGAAACCTGGCACCTGCTGCCCAAGGACACGAGCTTCGACAGCATTTCCAATTGCGACGACCTGATCGTGCCTTTGGCCCTGTGGCGCGAACACGGCCACGCCCTCAAGGCCCGTGATGGCGGCCTGGGCGTGTGGCTGGACGCCGATGAAGAAGCCGAGGAAATCGGTGACGACGTGGAGCATTTCCAGGTCATCGCCCTGAACTTCCCGGCCTTTACCGATGGACGCAACTACTCCAACGCACGCTTGCTGCGTGACCGTTACGGTTACAAAGGCGAACTGCGGGCGATTGGCGACGTGTTGCGCGACCAGTTGTTCTACCTGCACCGCTGCGGGTTCGATGCCTTCGCCTTGCGCGCCGACAAAGACCCGTACGCGGCGCTGGAAAGCCTCAAGGACTTCTCGGTGACGTACCAGGCTGCAACGGATGAGCCGCTGCCGCTGTTCCGGCGGCGCTGAGCTTCAAATGTGGGATTGCCGTGAGCTGACGACTCTCTAACGGATGCCCCGCGCTGAATGTGGGAGGGGGCTTGCCCCACCACTCGGCACCTCACCCAGGCTCGGTGTGCCCGCACTCTTGTGGCTGTGGCTGTGGCTGTGGCGAGCGGGCTTGCCCCGCGTTGGGCTGCGAAGCAGCCCCAAAACACAGCCCCGGAGCTGCCTGGCACACTGCAGCGCTCTTATTGGGGCTGCTGCGCAGCCCAACGCGGGGCAAGCCCGCTCGCCACGGGGTAGTGGGATTTTCCACATTTGGGTCTGCCTGGCGGTGCAAATCGGAGTTTTTTCAGGCACCGATCTTGATCGACGCCAGCACCTGCTTCTGTCCCATGGAGCACGGCACGCCTTCCGGCTGCGCCCGTACCGCCTCGATTACGTCCAGCAACTGCGCCTTGCTATGAGCCAACTGCGCCTGCATCACCTCGATCTGCGCCACCTTGCGCTCCAGCGCCTCTATTAACTCCTCACGCTTGTGCTCCCCCGGCGCAGGCATCAATGCCTTGAGTTCCTGCAGGGTAAACCCGGCCTGTTGTGCACTCTGGATCAGTTGCAGCGTTTGCAAGGCATCGGGCGCATAGCGTCGATAACCATTGGCCTGGCGCCCCACTTGGCTGATCAGACCTTCGGACTCGTAAAAGCGGATACGCGACGCCGCCAACCCACTCCGCTTTGCCAGCTCACCAATATTCATCAAAACACCCGCTTGACATTAAAGTTAACTTTAAGCTTAGCCTGAGGCCTCCCCCACTCCGGAGTCAACTCATGTCACCCTTTGAGCCCTTGCAACTGCCCAATGGCCAGGTCCTCGCCAACCGCATCGCCAAGGCGGCGATGGAAGAGAATATGGCGGACGCCGATCAAGCACCTTCCCGTGAACTCAAGCAGCTGTACACAACCTGGGCGGACGGTGAGCCCGGCCTGCTGCTGACCGGCAATGTGATGATCGACCGCCGCGCCATGACCGGCCCCGGCGGCGTTGCCCTCGAAGACGAACAACACCTGGACAGCTTTCGTGAATGGGCCGACGTGGCCCGCGACAAGGGCGTGCACTTTTGGGTACAGCTCAGTCATCCGGGTCGCCAGACCATGGCCAACCTCGGTCAGCAAGCCCTGGCGCCCTCCGCGATTGCACTGGACCTGGGCAGCTTTTCGAAGATGTTTGCCAAGCCCAAGGCGATGACTGAGGACGACATTCAGGACGTGATCAAACGCTTCGCCACCAGCGCACGCCTGGCCGAGAAAGCCGGGTTCACCGGGGTGCAGATCCACGGCGCGCACGGCTACCTGCTCAGTCAGTTTCTGTCGCCGTTGAGCAACCAGCGCACTGACCGCTGGGGTGGCTCGCTGGAGAACCGCGCGCGCCTGCTGCTGGAGGTGATCCACGCGGTTCGTGCCAGCGTCAGCCCGTCCTTTTGCCTCGCGCTAAAACTCAACTCGGCGGATTTCCAGCGCGGCGGATTCGCAGAGGCCGATGCTCGCGCAGTGGTGGAAATGCTCAACCCCCTGCCCATCGACCTGCTGGAATTGTCCGGAGGCAGCTACGAAGCGCCAGCCATGCAAGGCGAAGCGCGGGACGGTCGCACCCTGGCCCGTGAAGCCTACTTCCTGGAGTTTGCCAAAGAGCTGGCGACCATCGCCAAGATGCCGCTGATGGTCACCGGCGGTATTCGCCGCCTGCCCATCGTGCAACAGGTGCTGGACAGCGGTATCGCCATGGCCGGCATTGCTACCGCCCTGACCCTGGAACCGCAACTGATCAAACACTGGCACGAGGGGCGCGACCTCAACCCGCAACTCAAACCCGTCAGTTGGCAGCGCAAACCCTTGGCCGCCCTCGCCACCCTGGCCGTGGTGCGTGACCAGATGCGCCGCCTGAGCCGTGGCCGCCGGCCCGATGCCAATGTCGCCCCCTGGCTGGCGCTGCTGCGCGACCAGTGGTTTATCGCGCGGCGCACCCGGCAATACCGCGCGACCATGACGCAATCTTCACATTAAAGGCGGAGCATTCGCCGTGATCGAACTGTCCTCTACTGATCAGCAGCTTTTACCCTCACTGACGATTGGAGTTCTTCATGGCGAAAATCAACCTGGCCCAACAACTGGCGACCACCCTTGAGCAGGCGGGCATCAAGCGCATCTGGGGCCTGACCGGCGACAGCCTCAACGGCCTCACCGATGCGTTGCGCACCATGGACAGCATCGAGTGGATGCACGTTCGCCACGAGGAAGTCGCCGCATTCGCCGCCGGTGCCGAAGCGGCGGCCACCGGTGAATTGACGGTGTGCGCTGGCAGTTGCGGGCCGGGCAACCTGCATTTGATCAATGGCCTGTTCGACTGTCATCGCAACCATGTACCGGTGCTGGCGATCGCGGCCCAGATCCCGTCTTCCGAGATTGGCCTGAACTACTTCCAGGAAACCCACCCCCAGGAGCTGTTCAAGGAATGCAGCCACTTTATCGAGCTGGTGACCAACCCTGAGCAAATGCCGCACGTGCTGCACCGTGCCATGCGCTCGGCGATCCTCAATCGCGGCGTGGCCGTGGTGGTGATTCCGGGGGATGTGTCATTGCTGGAAGTCGAGAACACGCTCAAGCCCTGGCCGGCCCTGCATGCACCCCGCACCTTGCCAGCGGAACAAGACCTGCAGCGCCTCGGCGAAATCCTCGCCAGCAGCCAGAAAGTCACCCTGCTGTGCGGCAGCGGTTGTGCCGGCGCCCATGCCCAAGTGGTGGCGCTCGCCGACGCTCTGGGCGCACCGGTCGTACACGCCCTGCGCGGCAAGGAACATGTGGAATGGGACAACCCATTCGACGTGGGCATGACCGGCCTGATCGGTTTCAGCTCCGGCTACCACGCCATGCTCGACTGCGACACGCTGATCATGCTCGGCACTGACTTTCCGTACCGCCAGTTCTACCCCACTGACGCGAAAATCATCCAGATCGACCGCAACCCGCAGGCGCTGGGGCGTCGCGCCACCCTGGACCTGGGCATCGCGGCGGATGTGAGCGAGACCATCGGCGCGCTCCTGCCGCGCCTGGCCCGCAAGACCGATCGCAGCTTCCTCGAGACCTCCTTGAAGCACTACGAGAAAGCTCGCCAGGGCCTGGATGACCTGGCGCAACCGTCCAAGGCCGGCCGGCCGATTCACCCGCAATACGTCGCGCGCTTGCTCAGCGAGCTGGCCGACGACGATGCGATCTTCACCGCCGATGTCGGTTCTCCGACCGTGTGGGCGGCGCGCTACCTGAAAATGAACGGCAAGCGCCGCCTGATCGGCTCGTTCAACCACGGCTCGATGGCCAACGCCATGCCCCAGGCCATCGGCGCCCAGGCCGCCTTCCGCGGCCGGCAAGTGATCTCGATGTCGGGCGACGGGGGTTTTGCCATGCTGATGGGCGATTTCATTTCATTGGCGCAACTGAAGTTGCCAGTGAAAGTCATCGTGTTCGATAACTCGTCGCTGGGTTTTGTCGCCATGGAAATGAAAGCGGCCGGCTATCTGGATGCCGGTACCGAGCTGAAAAACCCGGACTTCGCGGCCATGTCCAATGCCATGGGCATCCTGGGGATTCGTGTGGAGCAATCCGAAGACCTGGAACCGGCCCTGCGCCGCGCCCTGGCCCATGATGGCCCGGTGCTGGTGGACGTGGTCACCGCCACGCAAGAGCTGGTGATGCCACCGAGCATCAAGCTGGAACAGGCCAAGGGCTTCAGCCTGTACATGCTCAAGGCGGTCATGAGTGGACGGGGGGATGAGGTGATCGAGTTGGCGCGGACCAACTGGTTGCGCTGATCCAGTACTGTGAGAGGGGGCAAGCCCCCTCCCACATTGGATAATCAGTGCCGATTCAAGCGCTCTGTTTTTCTACCCATTTGCCGTAGGCATCGATAAACGCCTGCAGGAACGGCTTGGTCTTTTCCGATACCGCGCCAGCGTCATCGAACACATTGCCAGCCCCACCCAGATAGGCTTCCGGCTGCTGCATGCACGGCACATCGAGAAACACCAGGGACTGGCGCAGATGGTGGTTGGCGCCAAACCCGCCAATTGCCCCTGGCGAGACGCTGATGATCGCCCCCGGCTTGCCGCTCCAGGCACTTTGCCCGTAAGGGCGCGAACCCACGTCAATCGCATTCTTCAACGGGGCGGGCACGGAACGGTTGTATTCCGGGGTTACGAACAGCACCGCGTCGGATGAACGTACCTGTTGACGGAAAGTACTGTAGGCTGCGGGCGGTGATGCTCCGTCGATGTCCTCGTTGTAGAGCGGCAAATCGCCAATTTCGACAATTTTCAATGTGAGGTTGGCTGGGGCCAGTTCGGCCAAGGCCAAGGCGACCTTGCGGTTGATCGACTCTTTTCTCAAGCTGCCAACCAGGACGGCAATCGTGTAGACCTTGCTCATTGAGGTTTTCCCGACGTCTGACTAAAGGAGCTTGTAGTTATAGAGTCTTCGCGGCGGGTTCACCAGAGGGTTTTGATAATCCCCAGGCGTTTGCCTCGTAGCTCCTTACGTAGGACGCATCTGAAAACATCAGCGAATAGTATTTTTTTTCAATAGGTAAACTACCCCGCTCTACGACGGTCTACAGAACCGAAAATCGAGTGTTTATCTCCAGAGGTTCTAAACAGATGGCAGCAGTATTAGTCGGACAGTTTCATGCCAGAGACGCAGAAGGACGTGTGTATTCGGTGCATGAGTTCCAGGAATCCAACCCGGCGCAAGGCGACCTGGCTGGCTCGGCACCCACCACCACCTACAAGCTGGCCATTGGCGACCGTGTAGAGAAACTGGAAGGCGATGAATTCAAACTGATCCAGTCGGGGACCATTATCGTCCGCGAATCGCAAACCACCCTCGCCTCATAAGATTGATCACCCGAGCGTACCTGCTCAGTCCTGGCCATTGACGGCATTGACTGGGCCGGGCGATCACGGACGGCGAATCTCCGTGACTTCAATCCCCTGATCCCCCTCGATCTGCTTGAGCGTCACCATCAGTTGCCCTTTCTCGCCCTCAACGGCATACATCAAGCGCTGGTAGCCCGGCGAGCCGTACGCGGGATACGCCACCACCTGCCGCACCAGCGTGACGCCCAATATCGCCCCGACTTGTTCGCTCACCTGTTCCTGTGAACGGATAAAGGCAACCCGTGCAAGGCTTTCGGGCGTGGCGTCATCGTGATTACTGAAAAGATAAGCGGCCACGCACCCCACGGTCACCATGACCAGCAGTTGCCTGGCCGTTACCCCGAGGAATTTCGTGGGCATCGGCATTTGAGACCAGACCTGTTTTTGTTGTAAGTACCGGGTAACCGGCATTGGTCGTTAGTGATCAGACGAGCCATTCTAATCAGGTCGATGGGTAATGCCAGATGAATCAGTTGGCTCCGTAGGTAATATCCTTGTTATCCCCGACACCGCCCAATGTCCGGTCCTTGCCGAATGAGAACAGATCGAACGAGACCTGGGGCTGGCTCGGCGGAAAGTGGTACTGATAGGCAACCCCCCAGGGATCGTTCAGCAGATCCTCGTCGATGTAAGGGCCCTTCCACTTCACCTCGCCTGCAGGCTGCTGGACAAGCACCTCCAGGCCTTCCTTATCCGTCGGGTAGCGCCCCGTGTCGTTATGAAACTGTTCGACAGCCTTGCCCAACTCGGCGACCTGGGCCTTGGCCGTGGCAATTTCCATCAGGGTCACCTCCCCAAACAGCCGCGGCCCCAACGCCAGGGCCAGCAAGCCGATGATGACCAGTACTACCAGCACCGCCCACCGCGTAAAGCCGCGATGGGTGCGCAAATTGCCGACTGCGATTGCTACAGGCATGGTGAGCCCCCCTTGTCTCTCGGTTGATACGCTCGTTATATGACCTGCTTGTTGCAGTTGCGCAAGGCCAACGTTAGTCGACGCGAATCAACGTTCACGCTGTTTTTTGACAGGCCATTGAATCCCTGCACGGCTGACCCTAGACTCCGGCCATGCGTTTACGTCATATCGAAGTGATTCAGGCTATCTTGCAGACCGGACACCTCGGCACGGCCGCCGAATGGTTGCAACTCCCCGTGGGCGATGTGGACGCCACGCTCAAGGATGCCGAGCAGCAAATGGGTTTCATGCTGTTTGCCAGTGTACGCGGGCGCCTGCAGGCAACCCGGGAAACCCTGGAACTGCAGGCCGAAATCGCCCACCTCTATGAAGCGCTGGAGCCCATACAACGCCTGGCCAGCCGCCTGAAGCACCATCACGCCCCCACACTGCGCGCCCTGTGCACTCCGCCGCTGGCCAACCAACTGTTGCCGCAAAGCATCGCGGTGCTGCGCCGCCGCTTCCAGGACACGCCGTGCAACCTGTCGAGCCAGCCGACCCGGGAAATCGTCAGAAGCCTGTTGCTGCACGAAGCCGATGTGGGCCTGAGCCTGCATGACCCGGAACACCCACAAATCCAAAGCACCGTATTGGCCCAGGGCAAGCTGCAACTGCTCGCACCCCATGGCTGGCTGAAACCCAAGCAGAAGTACATTGCGCTACAGGACCTGGCCGGGCAGTCGATGATCGGGCTGGAAGGCCAGGACCCGCTGAGCCGCCTGCTGGACGCCAAGCTGCAAGCCTTGCGCCCGCTGCCGGTGGTGCAGACGCGGGTACAGACCTACCAGATGATGCGCAGCATGGTGGAGGCCGGTGAAGGCCTGGCGATTGTCGATCCGTTCACCGCATTCGGTGCGCGGGAGGCCGGGCTCGATACCTGCCCGGTGTCGCCGCCGATCCTGGTCAACCTGTACGCACTGACACTCAGGGATGGCGCAACCTCACCGGCGTTGAATGCATTGCTGGAGATTGTCACGCAGAAAGCCGAAGGCCTTCTCTCTGGCGAGGCAAAACCCCTGTAGGCGCGAGCTTGCGCGCGAAGACCTGCAACGCTGGCGCAGGCAGTCAGTCTTAACGCGACGCCGGTGTGTTTTTCGCGAGCACGTTCGCGCCTACTGCTTGAACAACCGGTACCAGAAAATCGCCACCTCCCGGGTTTGTGGGTCGATGCCGCGATAACGCAGGTGGTCGATTCCGCCCATCACGTACCCACAGCGCTCGTACAGCCGGCAGGCACCGAGGTTGTTGTTCTGGGTTTCGAGCATCATGCCCGGCAGGTTTTTCTTGCGGCTCCAGAACTGCGCCACGTCCAGCAGGGCCTTGGCCACCCCATGACGGCGGGCGGGCAAGGCCACCGCCAACTCGTCGACATGGGCAAAGCCATTCCAATTGGTACTGACCACGATATGCCCCACCGCACGGTCATCCAGGAAGGCCATGAAGATCGCGCTGTCCGGCGCATCGCGAAAGCTGGCGAACTCTTCCGGGTCGATGCCATAGCACTTGCGGTACGGCAAGATACGCTCCACGGCCCATTGATCGACCCGCTTGCCCATCTCGGGCACACCATAGGCGCTGACCTCAAAACTGAAATCATTGCCCCATACGTAGGCATCGAAGCCTTCGTCGGCGACCCGCACACTGAGCCCTGGATACTTCGGGTTCATTACAGCTTGCATAAACATCCTTAACCCTTGATGCAATCGACGGTGTAACAACGGCCGTTGCCGTCATCTTCGTGTTGCAATCCATGAACATCCGCGACAAACCCAGGGAAACTGCTATCAAATGTCCGGGCAAACGCCAGGTAGTCGATGATCGATCGCGTCGATTCGGTAAAACGCTCGCCCGGCATAATCAATGGAATACCCGGCGGATAAGGCACCAGCATCACGGCTGCGATGCGCCCTGGCAAGGCATCAATGGAAACCGCCTCCACTTCCCCCTTCACCAATTGGTCGTAGGCGTCGGCCGGTTTCATCGCGATTTCCGGCAACACCGTGTACATCCTCTTGAGGTGCCTGGCAGTGGCATTGCTACGGTAACAGGCGTGCAATTGATCGCACAGGTCGCGCAAACCCAGGCCTTGATAACGGGCGGGGCCTTGGGCAAACACCGAGGGCAGGCAACTGGCCAGGCTGATGTTGGCGTCGTAGCTGCGCTTGAACTCCAACAATTCGGTGAGCAAGGTACTCCATTTGCCTTTGGTGATCCCCATGGAAAACAGGACCAGGAACGAATACAAACCGGTCTTCTCCACCACCAGCCCACGCTCCCAGAGAAACTTGCTGACCACGGCTGCCGGGATCCCGCAGTCGCTCAACGCGCCACCGGCGTTGAGGCCGGGCATGACCAATGTCACTTTGATCGGGTCCAGCAATACGTAATCTTCAGCCACGTCACCAAAACCGTGCCAATCATCCTCAGGCTGCAACAGCCAATCCGCCGTGGCGACGCGATCGATACCCGCTACCGAGGGCGGCTGCCAGATGGAAAACCACCAGTCCTCGGCAGCAATATGCTGGCGCAGGTTGGCCAGGGCACGGCGAAAGCTCAGGGCCTCGTCAAACATTTCCTGCAACAGCGAGCGCCCTGCTGGCCCCTCCATCATCGCCGACGCCACGTCCAGCGAGGCGATGATGCTGTACTGCGGCGAAGTGGAGATATGCATCATGAACGCTTCATTGAAACGGTCGCGGTCCAACTGTCGTGCGCCACCGTCCTGCACATGAATCATCGAGGCCTGGCTGAACGCCGCCAGCAATTTGTGCGTGGAGTGAGTGGTAAACACCAGCGGGCTGTCGGGGGTTCGCGAAGTGCCCATGCCGTAGCGCCCGGCGAAAAACTCGTGAAACGCCGCGTAGGCGTACCAGGCTTCGTCAAAGTGCAGCACCTCGACACTCCCGCCCAATTGCTGCTTGATCAGCTCGGCGTTGTAGCACAGGCCGTCGTAGGTGGAGTTGGTGACCACAGCCAGCTTCACTTTCGCTGGGCGGCCACGGGTCAGCGGGCTGGCATCGATCTTGGCGCGGATCGACGCGGGGCTGAATTCGCTGAGGGGGATCGGGCCGATGATGCCCAGTTCGTTGCGCTCCGGGCACAGGTATAGGGGGATGGCACCGGTCATGATGATCGAATGCAACACCGACTTGTGGCAGTTGCGATCCACCAGCACCAGGTCATCGCGACCGACCATCGAATGCCAGACGATCTTGTTGGCGGTCGACGTGCCGTTAATCACGAAGAACGTGTGATCGGCGCCAAAGTTGCGCGCGGCGCGGGCTTCGGCTTCGGCCAAGGGCCCGGTGTGATCCAGCAGCGAACCCAGCTCCGGCACCGAGACAGAAAGGTCCGAACGCAGGGTGTTTTCCCCAAAGAACTGATGGAACGCCTGCCCTACAGGGCTCTTGCGATAGGCCACGCCGCCGCCATGGCCTGGCGTGTGCCAGGAGTAATTGGAGTCGGCGGTGTGCTGCACCAGGGCTTTGAAGAACGGCGGCAACAGGCCATCAAGGTAAGTACGCGCCGCGCGCGCGACCTGACGGGCCAGAAACGGCACGGTGTCTTCAAACAGGTAAAGGATGCCGCGCAGTTGATTGAGCTCACTCATCGCATCGGCCGGTGCATTTTCCAGGGTGACTTGCTCGCCCAGGGCAAAGATCGGCAGGTTGGGCGCCCTCACCCGCGCCAGGCGGATCAGCTCGACCATATTTTGCAGCAAGTGGGTATTTTCCCCGGCGCCTTCGGCAGCAATCAGCATGCATGCCAGGCCGTGATGGGTAGACGCCACCAGCCGGCCTTCGGCGTAGTCCACCGCGGAAAAGATACTGAACCCCTCTTGCTCCAACTCTCTGGCGATGCCTCGAACCCGGTCACCGGCAACGGTGTCGGCCTTGATGTCGCGGTGCACGATAAGGACGGGAAACTTCAGGTCTTTATACATGAGGGCTTGTAGTCCTGAGGGCTATGCACTCAAGGGTAGAAGCTCGGGGACGATCTTGCGAACGTCCTGTGCGGGAGCGAGCAAGCCCGCGCCTACATCAGCTGGGTCCACAACGCCGGCGCACCCGCCGACTTTGCAATCGCTTCCAGCCGCGCCGCGTGCTCGGCCAGGTCCTGCTCGCTGGCGCGGATGATTGGGGTTGGCTTGCGATCGGCCGGCAGACGGCGGATTTCCGAAGGGCGGTTGCCCGAGCCTTCCGCCGAACCGGCACCATCGGAGGCGTTGCCAGCCAGGGACAGGCTGGTCTGCCCGCCGGTCATGGTCAGGTAAACGTCGGCGAGAATCTCGGAGTCGAGCAACGCGCCGTGCAGTTCACGGCCGGAGTTGTCGACGCCATAGCGTTTGCACAAGGCATCGAGGCTGTTGCGCTGCCCAGGATGACGCTCACGGGCCATCATCAAGGTGTCGAGGATCGTGCAATGCCGGGAAATATCCGCACGGTCCGTCTGCCCCATCAGGGCAAATTCGTTATTGATGAAGCCGATGTCGAACGCCGCGTTATGGATGATCAGCTGTGCGCCGTTGATGAACTCGAAGAATTCATCGGCCACTTCGGCGAAACGCGGCTTGCCCTTGAGGAATTCATCGGTGATGCCGTGGACGCCAATCGCGCCTTCGTCACTTTCCCGGTCCGGTTGCAGGTACACATGGAAGTGGCGACCGGTGAGGCGACGACCCATGAGTTCGACACAGCCGATTTCAATGATCCGGTGGCCGTCGGTCACCGGCATGCCGGTGGTTTCGGTATCGAGTACAACAGATCGGATGGCCATCAGGGTTCAGCTCTCAACGGTGTGGTATGCAGTGTGGTGTGAGTCAACGTGGGCGATGTTAACACGTCAGCCAGCCTCAACTCTGCTTGTAGCCGCGCACTTCATCGACACCACGGTTGGCCAGTTGGTCGGCGCGTTCGTTGCCATGATGGCCGATGTGCCCACGCACCCATTTCCAGGTAATGTTATGGCGATTGCATTGCTCATCCAGCAATTGCCAGAGGTCGGCATTTTTCACCGGCTCCTTGGCGGCGGTCTTCCAGCCACGCTTCTTCCAGTTGACCATCCATTCGTTGATGCCCTTCATAACGTATTGCGAGTCGGTCACCAGCAGCACGTCGCAACGACGCTTGAGTTCTTCCAGCCCACGGATGGCGCCCATCAGCTCCATGCGGTTATTGGTGGTGTTGGCTTCGCCGCCCCACAGTTCCTTCTCCACGCCCTTGCACACCAGCAAGGCGCCCCAGCCACCGGGACCGGGGTTGCCCTTGCAGGCGCCATCGGTGAAGAGTTCTACGCTATCGGTCATCGGTTGCATCCATCAAGACGGGCTGCCGGCCATCGGCCGACAGTATCCCGAGGCCGAGTGACCCGGCCTGAAATCAAAAAAGAGTTTTACGGTTCGCTTTGCTTGCGATTGACCTTGGCCATCGGCATCGGCACCAGCTTGCCCATGGGCTGGCGTAGCACCTGGCGTACCGGGCGCAGCCCCACCACGATCTTGCGCGCCACCAATAAATAGAAGCCGCCACCCGACAATTGCCAGGCACCCGCCCGACGTTCCCAGCCGGCCAGGCGGCCCTGCCACTTGGTCGACGCCAGCGGCGGACGATAGCACCCGAAGCGGCGTTTCTCCAGCGCAAAGCCCAGCAGGTTCAGCCAGTCACCCACCCGTGACGGCGAGATACAGCGTGCCTGCCGCAGCCCGTCATGGGCGAATACATGCCGCAGGCCCCAGCTGCTCCAGGGGTTGATCCCGATAATCAGCAAATGGCCGCCTGGACGCACGGCGCTGGCGGCTTCACGCAGCAGGCCGTGGGGCGACAGGCAGAAATCCAGGCCATGCTGCAACACCACCACATCGGCGGCGTGCTCGCTCAACGGCCAGGCCTGTTCCTCGCAGACAATCTCCACCCCCGGCAACGGCGCGCCCAGGCGTACATTGCGTTGCACCTGCGGCGCGGCAGGCGGCGTCTGGGCCGAGGGACCGTAATGCACCAGGTAACCACCAAAGAACCGCCCCAGCTCGTCCTCGAGCATGCGCCGTTCCTCGTCCAGCAAAAATTGCCCGATCGGACCCGACAGCCACTCCCGGGCTGCGCTGATCAGGGCCAGCCATTCAGGATCGGCCTGGGCGAACGCTTTATCAGTCATTGCATTCTCCAACTCGCCTAGACGTTCTAAGATGCACCAATGTGTTCAGCTTGGCGAATCAAAGAATGATACAGATCAGTGCCCTACCCGCCTTCACCGACAACTACATCTGGCTGTTGCAGGACCCCCATACCCACCGTTGCGCCGTGGTCGACCCCGGCGATGCCGCTCCCGTACTGGCCTGGCTCAAGCAGAACCCCGAGTGGCACCTCAGCGATATCCTGGTCACCCACCATCACCATGATCATGTCGGCGGCGTGGAGCAGATCAAACGTGTGACCGGCGCCAAGGTCTATGGCCCGGCCAACGAGCAGATCCCGGCGCGGGACGTCGACCTGCACGATAACGACCGCATCAGCGTACTGGGCTGGGATTTCGACGTGTATGCCGTGCCTGGCCATACCCTGGGGCACATCGCGTTTTATCACCCGGGCGTGCTGCTGTGTGGCGATACCCTGTTCGCCGCCGGCTGCGGTCGCCTGTTCGAAGGCACACCCGAGCAGATGCACGCCTCGCTTGAGCGCCTGGCGGCCCTGCCCGCCGACACGTTGGTGTACTGCACCCACGAATACACCCAAAGCAACCTCAAGTTTGCCCAGGCCGTGGAACCGCACAACCGCGATATCGCCGAACGAGTGGAAAGCGTCAACCAACTGCGCGCCCGTGGCGAGATCACACTGCCTTCCAACCTGGCCCTGGAAAAGCGTACCAACCCCTTCCTGCGCACCTCTGAAACATCCGTTAAACAAAAAGCGGACGAACGGAATGGTCGCGACAACCGCTCTGGGGCCGAGGTATTTGCTAGCTTGAGGGCATGGAAAGATAAGTTCTAAGCCAACGCAATCTGATACGTAATTTCTGAATGGTTGACCGGAACCAAAGCGCTTTCTAGAATCGCCCGACATTTTTGCCCGGAACTTACTTCCAGCCAATGTCGTCATCTACTCGTAAATCCAACCATTCAGACGCATTGACCCGCCTGGCTCAAGCCGTGGCGGTGGCTGTCTCCGCAACTCTGGCGGGCTGCCAATCGACAAATTTCGCTGCACAATCCACCGTGCAACCCAAACCGAATCTTGCTGCCAAGATCAAGCAAAAACCTATCTGGCTTTCAGAGAAGCCCAGCCCCGAAGCCCCCCAGGATGTCTGGGAGCGCATGCGCCGGGGCTTTCAATTGCAGGACGGCCTGGGCGTCAACCCGCGCATCGAACAGCAACGCCTGTGGTTCGCGAGCAACCCTTCCTTCCTGGAGAACGCCGGCGAACGCGGCAGTCTCTACATTCACTACATCGTCGAACGCCTTGAAGAACGCAACATGCCCCTGGAACTGGCGTTGCTGCCAGTGATTGAAAGTGCCTACAACCCAATGGCCTATTCGCGCAGCGATGCGGTTGGCTTGTGGCAGTTCATTCCCTCCACCGGGCGCTACTTCAACCTGCGCCAGACCCGCGCCTACGACGGCCGCCGCGACATCACCGCCTCCACCACCGCCGCCCTGGACTACCTGACGCGCCTGCATGACATGTTCAACGGCGACTGGCTGCTGGCCCTGGCGGCGTATAACGCCGGCGAAGGCACGGTAAGCCGGGCCATCGAGCGCAACGAAAAGCTCGGTTTGCCGACGGACTACTGGAACCTGCCCCTGCCCCAGGAAACCAAGGACTACGTGCCCAAGTTCCTGGCGCTGTCCCAGGTGGTGCTGGCCCCGGAGGCCTACGGCGTCAACCTGAACCCGATCGCCAACACGCCGTATTTCGAAGTGGTTGAGGTCAAGCAAAGCATGGATCTGTCCCGGGTCGCGGCACTGGCCGAGATCGACGAAGACGAACTGTTCCAGCTCAACCCGGCGCTCAAGCAACGCACCACCCTGGATGGCCCGCAGCATCTGCTGGTACCCAGTTCGAAGGCACAATTGCTCACCAGCACGCTTTCGACGATGAAGCCGGAAGAATTGCTGGCGATGCGTCCTAAGAAGCAGGTGTTCGACGAAGTCGAGAGCACACGGGTGGCCGGCCGTACCCGCACCTACAAGGTACGCACGGGCGACAACCTGACGCTGATCGCCAAGGCCAACAAGGTCGACGTACACGACCTGCAACGCTGGAACAAGCTCAATGGCCAGCAGCTCAAGGTCGGCCAGACCCTGGTGATGCAGGACACCCGCAAGCTGGTGGCCAAGGCCGACAGCAAGAAGCCCGTGCAATACAAGGTCAAGAAAGGCGACTCGCTGTACATCGTCGCCAAGCGCTTCAACGTCGAGATGCAACATCTCAAGCGCTGGAACCCACGCACTGGCCAGGCGCTGAAGCCGGGGCAGATGCTGGTGGTTTCCGGGCCGCGCTGATACCTCAAGAACACTGTAGAACCAATGTGGGAGGGGGCTTGCCCCCGATAGCAGTGTGTCAGCCACCAGATTCATTGGCTGATCCACCGATATCGGAGGCAAGCCCCCTCCCACATTGGTTCTCCAGTGTTTCCAACCGGCTTTTTCCAACCGGAACAAGCTGTTACTGTACCGAGCTTAAAGCCCAAGCCGCCTGGATCGGATCTCTGACTTGAAGCGACCCCTCCTTCTACTAATAAGTCTGGCCTTGAGCTTTGCTGCGAATGCGACGATTACCGAGAGTCACGGTTACACGCAGTTCGGCACGCTCAAGTACCCAGCAAAATTCACCCACTTCGATTGGGTAAACCCCGCAGCGCCGAAAGGCGGGACGTTGCGGGTCATGGCTTTTGGTACGTTCGATACCCTCAACCCCTACACCTTCAAGGGCTCAAGCCCGGTCTCCACGCCCAACTTCCTGCAATACGGCGTCAATGAGCTGAACGAGCCATTGATGGTCGGCACTGGCCAATACGCGCCATCCGGCGATGAGCCCACCTCCAGCTACGGCCTGATTGCCCAATCGGTGGAGTACAGCGAGGACCGCAGTTGGGTGGTGTTCAACCTGCGCCCCCAGGCACGCTTCCACGATGGCAAGCCAATCACTGCCTATGACGTGGCGTTTTCCTATCGCACCCTGCTGACCGAAGGCCACCCGCAGTACCGCACCAACCTGCAGGAAGTGGCGCGGGTCGACATCCTCAATCGTCACCGCATCCGCTTCGTGTTCAAGCGCGCCGGCAACCCATTGCTGATCCTGCGCCTGGGCGAGTTACCGGTGCTGCCCCAGCACTACTGGAAAAATCGGGATTTCAAGGCCACCACCTTCGAGCCACCGCTGGGCAGCGGGCCGTACCGCATCAGCAAGGTCACCCCCGGGCGACAACTGGTGTTCGAGCGGGTCAAGGACTACTGGGGCAAGGACCTGCCGGTCAACCAGGGCTTCTATAACTTCGACAAGGTCGAAGTCGAGTTCTACCGCGACAGCGACGTGGCCTTCGAAGCGTTCAAGGCCGGCGAGTTCGATATCTATATCGAACACCAGGCCAAGAACTGGGCGAATGGCTACAACTTCCCGGCTGTCAACCGCGGCGACGTGATCAAGGCGCAGATCGCCCACCAGATCCCGACCCAAAGCCAGGGCCTGTTCATGAACACCCGGCGCCAGACCTTCAGCCAGACCAAGGTGCGCGAAGCCCTGGGGCTGATGTTCGACTTCGAATGGACCAACCGAACGTTGTTCAGCAGTGCCTACAAACGCACCTTGAGTTACTACCCCAACAGCGAATTCTCGGCCACCGGCGTTCCGGTCGGGCATGAATGGCTGATGCTCTCGCCCTACCGCGACCAGTTGCCAGCCAACCTGTTGACCCAACCGTTCAGCCTGCCCCAGACCGATGGTCGCGGGATCCCGCGCGAGACCCTGCGCCGTGCCCTGGCCCTGCTCGGCGAAGCCGGCTGGAAGCTGTCCGGCCAACGATTGCTCAACAAGGACGGCCAACCGCTGCGCTTTGAAATCCTGCTGGTCAACCCGAACCTGGAGCGCATCCTGCAGCCCTATGTCGAGAACCTGATCAGTGTCGGCATCGATGCACGCCTGCGCACGGTTGACCGAGCGCAATACAAGCAACGCCTCGATCAGTTCGACTTCGACATGATCCTGATCACCCTCAACCAGACCCTCAGCCCCGGCCTCGAACAGTGGCAGTACTTCCACTCCAGCCAGGCGACGATCAAGGGCAGCAAGAACTACGCAGGCATCGCCAACCCGGTGGTCGACCATCTGCTGGAACAACTGCTGGCCGCGCAGACCCGCGAAGAACAACTGGCCGCCGGCCGGGCCCTGGACCGGGTCCTGCTCTGGCAGCACTACAGCATTCCCAACTGGTACCTCAACTATCATCGCTTGGCGTACCGCAACCGGTTCGCCTTTGTCACCACGCCGCCCTATACCCTGGGCCTGAGCGCGTGGTGGCTGAAAGCTTCGGAGAAAGCCCAATGATGTCTTTGCGTACTGCACTGCTCGGCAGCCTGTTGCTGTGCACTGCGGCCAATGCCGCCCCGCAACATGCGCTGACCCTCTACAACGAACCACCCAAATACCCCGCCGACTTCAAGCACTTCGACTACGTCAACCCGGATGCGCCCAAAGGCGGTACTTTCCGCGAGTCCGCGATGGGCGGTTTCGACAGCCTCAACCCCTACATCAGCAAGGGCGTGCCAGCGGACAACCTGCCGCTGATCTACGACACCCTGGCCATGCAAAGCCTGGATGAGCCCATCACCGAATACGGCCTGGTGGCCGGCAAGATCGAGAAGGCCCCGGACAACAGCTGGGTACGTTTCTACCTGCGCCCGGAAGCGCGCTTCCACGATGGCCACCCGATCCGCGCCGAAGACGTGGTGTTCACCTTCCAGGCCCTGATAAAAGACGGCTCGCCGCTCTACCGCACCTACTACGCCGATGTCGACGAAGTGGTCGCCGAAGACCCGCTGCGCGTGCTGTTCAAGTTCAAGCGCACCAACAACCGCGAATTGCCGCTGATCCTCGGCCAATTGCCGGTATTGCCCAAACATTGGTGGGCGACCCGCGACTTCACCAAGGGCAACCTGGAAATTCCGCTGGGCAGCGGGCCGTACAAGGTGGCAGAGGTCAAGGCCGGGCGCATGATTCGCTATGAGCGGGTCAAGGACTACTGGGCCAAGGACCTGCCGGTCACCAAAGGCTTCTACAACTTCGATAACCGCATCACCGACTATTACCGCGACAGCACGGTATCCCTGGAAGCGTTGAAGGCCGGGCAGTTCGACTACTGGCTGGAGTTCAGCGCGAAGAACTGGGCCAACGCCTACAACATTCCCGCAGTGGCCGAGGGTCGGTTGATCAAGGAAGAAATCCCCAACGGCAACCCCACCGGCATGCAGGGCTTCGTGTTCAACACGCGCAAGCCCATGTTCCAGGACGTGCGCGTACGCAAGGCCATCAGCCTGTTGCTGGACTTCGAGTGGAGCAACAAACAGCTGTTCAATGGGGCTTACACCCGTACCCGCAGCTACTTCGAAAACTCGGAAATGGCGGCCACCGGCTTGCCCGGCCCGGACGAACTGGCGATCCTCGAACCACTGCGCGACAAGATCCCGGCCGAAGTCTTCACCCAGGCGTTCGAACCGCCCAAAACCGACGGCAGCGGCATGATCCGCGCCCAACAGCGTGAGGCTTACCAACTGTTGCAGGAGGCCGGCTGGCGTATCGTCGACGACAAGATGGTCGACACCACGGGCAAACCGGTGACCATCGAGTTCCTGCTGGCCCAGACTGAATTCGAGCGTATCCTGCTGCCGTTCAAGCGCAACCTGGCAGACCTGGGCATCGACCTGGTGATCCGCCGGGTCGACGTCTCCCAGTTCGTCAACCGTATCCGCTCGCGGGATTTCGACATGCTGGTGGGCAGCTTTCCGCAGTCCACTTCACCTGGCAACGAACAGCGCGAATTCTGGAAATCCTCCAGCGCCGACAAGCCCGGCAGCCGCAACTACATGGGGCTCAAGGACCCGGCCATCGACCAACTGGTGGAAGAGTTGATCGACGCCGACTCGCGCAAAAGCCTGATCGCCCACGCCAAGGCGTTGGATCGCGTGCTCCAGTTCGGCTACTACGTGATCCCCAATTGGCACATCAAGACCTTCCGCGTGGCGTATTGGGACCATCTTGGCCACCCGAAAGTCTCGCCGCGCTATGACGTCGGCACCTCGACCTGGTGGGCCAAACCCGACAAAAAACCTGCGATCCCCCTGAATACGAGCGCCGATCCGGCGAGCGGAGGCGATTAAATGCTGGCCTACATTGTTCGCCGCCTGTTGCTGATTATCCCCACGCTGTTCGGGATCCTGCTGATCAACTTCATCATTATCCAGGCCGCCCCAGGCGGCCCGGTGGAGCAGATGATCGCCAAGCTCGAAGGCTTTGAAGGCGCCACCAGCCGCATTGCCGGCGGCGGTGCGGAGGTGTCGGTTGCCGGCTCCAGCAGCTACCGCGGCGCCCAGGGCCTGGACCCGGCGCTGATCAAGGAAATCGAAAAGATGTACGGCTTCGACAAGTCGGCGCCGGAACGCTTGTGGATCATGGTCAAGAACTACGCCCGGCTGGACTTTGGCGACAGTTTCTTCCGTGACGCCAAGGTCATCGACCTGATCAAGGAAAAAATGCCGGTGTCCATCTCCCTCGGGTTGTGGAGCACGCTGATCATGTACCTGGTGTCGATCCCCCTGGGGATCGCCAAGGCCACGCGCCATGGCAGCCACTTCGACGTGTGGACCAGCTCGGCCATTATCGTCGGCTACGCGATCCCGGCGTTCCTGTTTGCGATCCTGCTGATCGTAGTGTTTGCCGGCGGCAGTTACTTCGACTGGTTCCCCTTGCGCGGGCTGACCTCCAACAACTTTGACGAACTGAGCTGGGGCGGCAAGATCCTCGATTATTTCTGGCACCTGGCATTGCCGATTACGGCCCTGGTGATCGGCAACTTCGCCACCATGACCCTGCTGACCAAGAACAGTTTCCTCGACGAAATCAACAAACAGTACGTGGTCACCGCCAAGGCCAAGGGGCTGACCAACCACCGTGTGCTCTATGGCCACGTGTTCCGTAACGCCATGCTGCTGGTGATCGCCGGCTTCCCGTCGGCGTTTATCGGGATTTTCTTCACCGGCTCCTTGCTGGTGGAAGTGATCTTCTCCCTCGACGGCCTGGGCCTGATGAGTTTTGAAGCGGCGATCAATCGCGATTACCCGGTGGTCTTCGGCACGCTGTTTATCTTCACCCTGCTCGGGCTGGTGGTGAAACTGATCGGCGACCTCACCTACACCCTGGTCGATCCGCGCATCGACTTCGCCAGCCGGGAGCATTGAGATGAACCTATCCCCCCTCAATCGCCGCCGGTTCGAGCGGTTCAAGGCCAATAAACGTGGCTGGTGGTCGCTGTGGCTGTTCCTGATCCTGTTCGTGTTGAGCCTGGGCGCCGAGTTGATCGCCAACGACAAACCGCTGGCGGTCCATTACGACGGCGACTGGTACTTCCCGGCACTCAAGCGCTACCCGGAGACCACCTTCGGCGGTGAATTCCCCCTGGAGGCCAACTACAAGAGCCCGTATATCCAGGAACTGCTCAAGACCAAGGACGCCTGGACACTGTGGGCGCCAATCCCCTTCAGTTACCAGAGCATCAACTACGACCTGAAAGTTCCCGCCCCCGCGCCCCCCTCGTCGATGAACCTGCTGGGCACCGATGACCAGGGCCGCGACGTGCTGGCGCGGGTGATCTACGGCTTCCGCGTGTCGGTGCTGTTCGCCCTGACCCTCACCGTGCTCAGCTCGATCATCGGCGTGATCGCCGGGGCCCTGCAGGGCTTCTATGGCGGCTGGGTCGACCTGGCCGGGCAACGCTTCCTGGAGATATGGTCCGGCTTGCCGGTGCTGTACCTGCTGATCATCCTCGCCAGCTTCGTGCAGCCGAACTTCTGGTGGCTGTTGGGGATCATGCTGCTGTTCTCCTGGATGAGCCTGGTGGACGTGGTACGCGCCGAGTTCCTGCGTGGGCGCAACCTCGAATACGTACGCGCGGCCCGAGCCCTGGGCATGCAGAATGGCGCCATCATGTTCCGCCATATCCTGCCCAATGCCATGGTCTCGACCATGACCTTCATGCCGTTCATCCTCACCGGCGCCATCGGTACCCTCACCGCCCTGGACTTCCTCGGGTTCGGCCTGCCGGCCGGTTCGCCGTCCCTGGGGGAACTGGTGGCCCAGGGCAAGTCCAACCTGCAGGCACCGTGGCTGGGCATGAGTGCGTTTGCCGTGCTGGCAATCATGCTGAGTTTGCTGGTGTTTATCGGCGAGTCCGCTCGCGATGCCTTCGACCCGAGGAAATGAGATGAATCAGGACAATCTGATCGAAATCCGCGACCTCTCCGTCGAGTTCGTCACGGGCGAGCATCACCACCGCGTGGTCAACAACGTCAGCTTCGATATCAAGCGCGGCGAGACCCTGGCGCTGGTCGGCGAAAGCGGCTCCGGCAAATCGGTGACCGCCCACTCGATCCTGCGCCTGCTGCCCTACCCGCTGGCACGGCATCCGTCCGGCACCATCAAGTATTCCGACCAGGACCTGCTGACCCTCAAGGAAAAAACCATCCGGCACATTCGCGGTAACCGTATCGCGATGATCTTCCAGGAGCCGATGACCTCGCTCAACCCCCTGCATTGCATCGAGAAACAGATCAACGAAGTGCTCGGCCTGCACAAGGGGCTGACCGGCAAGGTCGCCACCCGACGCACCCTGGAACTGCTCGAACTGGTGGGCATCCCCGAGCCGCACAAGCGCCTCAAGGCCCTGCCCCATGAACTCTCCGGCGGCCAGCGCCAACGGGTGATGATCGCCATGGCCCTGGCCAATGAACCGGAGTTGTTGATTGCGGACGAGCCGACCACGGCCCTCGACGTCACGGTGCAGTTGAAGATCCTTGAACTGCTCAAGGAGTTGCAGGCACGGCTGGGCATGGCCTTGCTGCTGATCAGCCACGACTTGAACCTGGTGCGGCGCATCGCCCATCGCGTGTGTGTGATGCAGCAGGGTTGTATTGTCGAGCAGGCCGATTGCGAGACGCTGTTCCAATCGCCCCAGCACCCCTACACCCAGGAACTGCTCGCCGCCGAACCCAGCGGCGGACCGGCCAGCACGGCGATCGGGCCGCCCTTGCTGGAGGTCGACGACCTCAAGGTGTGGTTCCCGATCAAGAAAGGCTTTTTGCGCAACACCGTCGATTACGTCAAGGCGGTGGACGGCATCAACTTCAGCCTGCCCCAGGGCCAGACCCTGGGCATCGTCGGCGAAAGCGGCTCAGGCAAATCCACCCTGGGCCTGGCGATTCTGCGCTTGATCGCCAGCAAAGGCGGGATTCGCTTCGAAGGCCAGCAACTGGACAGGCTCAGCCAACAGCAAGTGCGCCCATTGCGCCGGGAAATGCAGGTGGTGTTCCAGGACCCATTCGGCAGCCTGAGCCCGCGCATGTGCGTCAGCGAGATCGTCGGCGAAGGTTTGCGCATCCACAAGATGGGCACGCCTGCGGAGCAGGAGGCGGCGATTATCGCGGCGCTCAAGGAAGTCGGGTTGGACCCGGACTCTCGGCATCGGTATCCCCATGAATTCTCGGGGGGCCAGCGTCAACGCATCGCCATCGCCCGCGCATTGGTGCTCAAGCCACGCCTGATTTTGCTGGATGAGCCGACGTCGGCACTGGACCGAACGGTGCAGCGGCAGGTGGTGGAGTTGTTGCGTAGTTTGCAGGCCAAGTACAACCTCACGTATCTGTTTATCAGCCATGACTTGGCGGTGGTGAAAGCGCTGAGCCATCAGTTGATGGTGGTCAAGCATGGGCAGGTGGTGGAACAGGGGGAGGCGTCGGCGATTTTTGCTGAGCCGCAGCATGCTTATACGCGGCAGCTTTTGGAGGCGGCGTTTTTGGTTTGACCGGGGGGGGATTGCGGTTGCTGTGGTAATGGTTACTGGCGGGTTGGTGTACATATCCGTTGCTGCGGTAACGGCGGCTGGCGGTTCCGCCCTTACGGCGGGTCACTTTTGGAAAAGAGCCCCAAAAGTAACCAAAAGGGCTCTTGCCCCACCACTCGGGCCACAACAAGTCCGCTCGCCACAGTCGCCCGCCCGCCATGAAAAATGGTGAAGCCTCATGGTTGATAAGAGGGGGCAGTTTCAAACTTTCGCCGGGCCATTGCCGATTTGCCACACAAACGGCGGCTCGGTGCCATTGATCACCCAATCCCCTACAATTCGCGCCTTGTAGATCACCGGGTTGTGTGACGACACGGTCCGCGCATTGCGCCAATGCCGGTCGAGGGCTTTGCCCTGGCGCACATCCGAGGCCCCCAGCGCGTTGAACAACTCACTGGTGGCACGCTGGATCAACTCCGACACCACCACCTGCGCGGTGGCCGACTCGATTTCGGCGGCCACATTGGCCTCGCGCTCGGCAACATCATCCCCGGCGAACCGTGCCAGGTACGCCCGTTGCGCCGGCACTGCGGCTTTCAACGCAGTGGCTTGAGCGGCATATACCAGCGCCGCGACTTCGCCCACCACTTGCTGAATCTGCGCATCCTGGCTGACATGGGGGGCATTGCCATGGCTGTAGATGCGCTTGCGGTTGCGCACCTGCTGCGCCACATCGTTAAGCGCCGCGCGGCCGATCCCGGCCAGGCTGGCCAGCAGCACGAGCTGGTAAAACGCGGTCTGGTATTTGAAGCGGGTAGCAAAATCGATCACGTTTTCCGCTTCGACCACCGCGTCAGTAAAGCGCGAGGTGCCGCTGCCGGTGGTGCGTTGGCCGAAGCCGTCCCAGTCATCGCTGTGGGCCACGCCAGGCTGGCGCGCGCGGGTGGCGGCGATCACATCGCCACCGGTGTCACTGCGCTGGGCATAGACATCGATCCAGTCGGCGAAAATGCTGCCAGTGCTGTAGAACTTCTCGCCGTTGAGCTTCCACTGGTCGCCATCCGGGGTGACCTGGGTGACCACATCACCGATGGCCACGTTGCCGATTTCGGTCCAGGCGCAGCCAACGATATCGCCGTCGACAAAGCGCTTGAACCACAGGTCGCGACCGGCACTGGGCGGCGCATTCAAGCGGTCTTCGGCAAAGGCGAAGTGCCCGCGCAGGGCCTGGGGCACATTGGAGTCGGCGGCGGCCAGCTCGATCAGCAGTTCAAACAATTGCGGCAGGGACGCACCACCGCCACCGTATTCCACGGGCACTCGCACTGCGCCAAAGCCGGCGTCCTTCAGCCACTGGATTGGCTCATAGGGCAGGGCGCGGGTTTGCTCGCGCTGCACCGCGCCTTCGGCGATGCGCTGGAAGATCGGCCGGAAGCGTGCGGCCAGGGTGGGGTAGTCGACGCCAATGGACAGCGGGTTGATGACGTGTTGTTCGGTCATGGGAAAGGCTCCGGGGCAGTGATCGATGCCAGGAGTGATTGCACACTCCGTGCCGGATGCCGGAGCCCCTGTTTACGGGGGATTTGCCGCGTTCGCTGTTGCTCCAGCAACAGCAAACCGACAAATCGTCGCAAACCCTGACATCGGCATTCACCGCCGCTGGGTGCCGCAGGTTTGCCGCAGCACCCATGGCATGGGCGTTTGCCGCTGGCTGGCACGCTTGCTGCTCAAGCCCTGGGTACATCCCTGTGTGCGAGGTATCGTCAGATGAGTCAACAAGCCGTGAAATTTGCCTATTGGGTGCCCAACGTCAGTGGTGGGCTGGTGGTCAGCAAAATCGAGCAACGCACCCATTGGGGCATCGACTACAACCGCAAACTGGCGCAATTGGCCGAAGAGGCCGGCTTCGAATATGGCCTGACGCAGATTCGCTTTACCGCCGGCTACGGCGCGGAGAACCAGCATGAATCCGTGGCGTTCAGCCATGCCCTGCTGGCAGCGACCACCAAGCTCAAGGTGATTGCGGCGATTTTGCCCGGCCCCTGGCAACCGGCGCTGGCGGCCAAGCAATTGGCGACCATCGATCAACTGACCAATGGCCGTATCGCGGTGAACATCGTCAGTGGCTGGTTCAAGGGCGAGTTCCAGGCCATCGGCGAACATTGGTTGGAACACGACGAGCGCTACCGCCGCTCCGAAGAATTCATCCGTGCCTTGAAAGGCATCTGGAGCCAGGACGACTTCACCTTCAAGGGCGACTTCTATCGCTTCAACAACTACACCCTCAAGCCCAAGCCCCTGGGCCAACCGGAAGTGTTCCAGGGCGGCAGCTCGCGGGCGGCGCGGGATATGGCGGCGCGGGTGTCCGACTGGTACTTCACCAACGGCAACACCCCGGAAGGCATCAAGGCCCAGGTCGACGATATCCGCGCCAAGGCCGCCGCCAACAACCATTCGGTGAAAGTCGGCGTCAACGCCTTCGTGATCGCCCGCGATACCGAGGAAGAAGCCCGCGCCGTGCTCGCGGAAATCATCGACAAGGCCGACCCCGAGGCGGTCAACGCCTTTGGTGATGCGGCCAAACAAGCGGGCAAGGCTTCGCCGGAAGGCGAGGGCAACTGGGCCAAGTCCAGCTTCGAAGACCTGGTGCAATACAACGACGGCTTCAAGACCAACCTGATCGGCACCCCGCAGCAGATTGCCGAGCGCATCGTCGCGCTCAAGGCGGTGGGCGTCGACCTGGTGCTGGCCGGCTTCCTGCACTTCCAGGAAGAAGTGGAGTACTTCGGCAAGCGCGTATTGCCGCTGGTGCGCGAGCTGGAAGCCAAGGCCGGGATCAAGCAGGTGGCCTGAGCGTTTACCGCGTAAACACGAGCACCGCCGCGCGCAATTTGTTGTTGCCGAAGCGGCACATGCGTTCGAACTCGCCATGGCTGACCGGCAAATGCTGGCAGTCCAGGGGCTGGCGGTGCTGGCTGTGGTCCACGTCCGGGTCGTGCAGGTAGACGAAGTCATCGTCGCAGTCGGTGACCATCACCCAGTGGGGCGACTTGGAGCGCGTGAGGCGGTAGCTGCTGATCAACACCAGCGGCTGCCCGCCCTCGCGTAATACCCGAGGCAAGTCCAGCGTGCCGCCGAGTACCTGCTCGACGTCGCTGCTGGCCAATTCTTCCTCGAAGGCTTCGTGCACCACGCGCATCACGTCCTTTTTATGTTGATCGCGCACGCCATCGAGAAACAGCGGCCCGCTGACATTCACCTGCATGCGCACCCGAAAACCGCGACGCCAGGCGGCCAGCGCCAGGCCCTGGGGGCTGCAGCCGCCATGGCCGGCGGTCATGAACACGGTGGTCGCTTCCCGCCAGATTTGCAGCTCTTCGCGGCGCAACGCCACGCGCGCAGGCACCAGCGCGCCCATGGCCATCAACAGGCACGCGGCGCCACAGGTGAAATCGGTGGTTTGCGGGTAATACGGCACGCTCTGCGGACGCGCGTCGTGGTGCTGGACGATGCGCTTCTCCAGGCGCAAGGCGGGGACATGGTCTTCGTAGTAATCGTTGATCAGGGCAAAGCGTCGGTAGCCCGTGCGTTCATACAGGGCGAGGGCGCCGGGGTTGTCGGTGCGCACTTCCAGGCGCAGGTAGGCGCAGTCGTGCTCTACGGCACAGGCCTCGGCGCGGGCCAGCAGTTGTTTGCCCAGGCCCAGGCCGCGTGCGTGCGCGGCGATGGCGATGGAGTACAAACGTGCCAACGAGGTGCCGCGATGGAACAGCAGCAGCGCATAGCCCAGTAATTGCCCGTCCTGTTCGGCCACCAGCAGTTGGCCGTGGGCGCGGCTGATCATCCACTGGAAACTGCGCGGTGACAGCCGATCGGTGGTGAAACAATGCTGTTCCAGTACGACTAATGCTGGCACATCGCTGGGGGTTGCAACGCGAAAGAAAAGAGCCATATGACCGCCGTAAAAGTTGCGTAACGAAACGGGACTTCTCTAAAAGATCGTGCTTAATAGAAAAGGTCGAGTTCTCTAAAACGGATCAAATATTATGTCAGCGGTACAAGGTCATTGGCGTGAAGTATCCGAGCAAACTGTCGCGGCGACAATAACTTCCAAAGGTTATTTTTCTGTTTTGCCCAGAGGCGCAAGTCAAGTCGTGATCATTGTCGAGCGCAAGGAAGATTGGGCCTCTTATTTCCCCAGCGAAGACATCGTCACCGCCCAGGAATACCTGGAACACACCCGGGAAAACGAGGCAGGCAAGCGCGTGCAGGTGATCAACCTGTGCCGCAGCTACAAGTACCTGGGCCACGGCTACTACTGCTCGCTGCTGGCCGAGGCGCGCGGGCACAAGGTAATTCCGTCGGTGCGTACCATCAGTGAACTGACCCGAAAGTCATTGTATGGCCTGGCATTGGATGACCTGGATAAAACCCTCGATAAAGCCTTGAGTCATCATCTCTACAGTAATACCGAAGGCTTTACCCTGACCCTTTACTTTGGTCGAACCAATATAGAGCCGTTGCAGGAGTTGGCCCGTCAATTATTTGAGGCCTTTCCGTGCCCGATCCTCTTAGTTGAATTCAGAAAGAATAACGGCTGGCACATAGAGGGGGTCAAGTCCGGTGTATTGCACAAGTTGCGCGATGACCAGGAAGATCAATTCGCCCACGCCCTCGACAACTTCAGTCGCAAGATCTGGCGCCAGCCACGCTCACGACGCATGGCCCGCTATGACCTGGCGATTCTTCACGATCCCCAGGAGCAATTGCCGCCGTCCAACGCCCGCGCCCTGGACAATTTCGTGCGGGTCGGCAAGGGGCTGGGCATCGATGTGGAGTTGATCGAGCGCAAAGACTACGCGCGCCTGGCCGAATACGACGCTTTGCTGATCCGTGAGACCACCAGTGTCGACAACCATACCTACCGCTTTGCCAAGAAAGCCGAAAGCGAAGGGTTGGTGGTGATGGATGACCCGGCGTCGATCCTACGCTGTACCAACAAGGTCTACCTCACCGATTTGCTCAATAGCCATCAACTGGGCATGCCGGCCACCGAAATTCTGTACAAGGAGCGACCGGAAGACTTCGAACGGGTGGGCGAGCGCCTCGGCTTCCCCCTGGTGTTGAAAATCCCCGATGGGTGTTTCTCCCGAGGCGTGATCAAGGTGGAAAGCCAGGAAGCCTTGCTCAAGGCCACCGCCGAACTGTTCGAACATTCGGTCCTGCTGCTGGCCCAGGAGTTTTTCTATACCGAGTACGACTGGCGTATTGGCGTGCTCAACCGCAAGCCGATTTTTGCCTGCCAGTACTTTATGTCCAAGGGCCATTGGCAGATCTACAACCACAAGGCCATCGGCCAGGACATCAACGGCGAATGCCGTACCCTGGCGGTCCATGAGGCGCCCAAGGCGGTGGTGGAACTGGCGGTGAAGACCGCCAACCTGATCGGCGACGGCCTCTACGGCGTAGACCTCAAGCAGTCCGGCGACAAGGTGGTGGTGATCGAGGTCAACGACAACCCCAACCTGGACGCGGGTATCGAAGATGCCTACTTGCAGGACGACCTGTACAGCCTGGTGCTGGAAGAGTTTGTGCGGCGCCTGGAGTTGAAGCGTCAGGGCCAGGCCTGGTGAGTCGGGATGATCCAGCGCTTTGAACTGACCGATGGAAAACTGCGCCGCGGGGACAATGACGATGCCCCGATCCTGCTGTTCAACAACCCTGACCTGGTCGAGCGTGAGTGGCTGCGCGACCACCACAAGCTGGATGAACATGCCCTGGCCTCGGCGCTCGATCCCGACGAAGTGTCACGTATCGAATTCCACCCCGACAACCTGTTCCTGATCTGGAAGCGCCCGGAAAACTACTCCGGTGGCGGCAACCTGGTGTTCGAAGTGTCATCCTGCGGCTTGTTGTTTTCGCCTGGCCGCCTGCTGGTGATCGCCCCCGACGAAACTCCGCTGACCGGCCTGGGCAAGCGCCGGCCGCTGCATACGCCGCTCGACGTGTTGCTTGACCTGCTGCTGAACAACATCCACCACTACCTCGGCCACCTCAAGGTGATCAAGCTGGTCGCGCGGGAGTTGCAGCAACAGTTCAACGCGTCCATGAGCAACCATCACCTGATGCAGATGTTCAACCTCAGTGAAAGCCTGATCTATTACATCAACGCGCTGCACAGCAACGGCGCGGTGCTCTCGCGCCTGCGAAACCATGCCGGGAAGGAACAGTTCAGCAGCGAGATTCTGGGTTTGATCGACGACCTGATCATCGAGAACCACCAATGCTACAAACAGGCCGAGATCTATTCCAACGTGTTTTCCGGGTTGATCGACGCGCGCGGCAACCTGATGAACAACAGCATGAACAACCTACTGCGCAAGCTGACGCTGATCAACGTGGTGTTCCTGCCGCTTAACCTGATCGCCAGCATTGGCGGCATGTCGGAGTTCAGCATGATGACGGCGGGGACGCCGTGGTGGGTGTCATACCCGTTGTTTTTGGCGGCGATGGGGTTGGGGGCCGGGTTGATGGTGATGGGGTTGAAGCGCATAGCGGGTGCGGCGATGTGAAGGGGGACGCTGATTCGATGGGCTTATCCGTGGTTGCGCCCTTACGGTGGACACGAGCCGGAGGCGGGCTTGAATCCGTGGGCCACGGATTCAAGCCGTCTCCGGCCAGCGCGGTTTAACGGGGGCCGAAGCAGAGCAACTGCCGTTCACGCTGTTACTGATTGCGCGTCACCCGCCAGATGGTATTGGCCAAGTCGTCCGCAATGATCAGGGCGCCTTTCGGGTCGACCGTGACGCCTACCGGGCGTCCACGGGTCTTGCCGTCGTCGCCGCGGAAGCCGGTGGCGAAGTCGATGGGCTGGCCGGCTGGCTTGCCATGGCTGAACGGCACGAAGATGACTTTGTAGCCCACCGGGTTCTCGCGGTTCCAACTGCCGTGTTCGCCCACAAATACACCCTCGGCGAATTGTTCACCCATGGCTGGGATGGAAAAGTCGACGCCCAGTGCCGCTACGTGGGAGCCGAGGCTGTAATCGGGCTTGATCGCGGCGGCCACCTTGGCCGGGTTTTGCGGTTGTGCACGCGGGTCGACGTTTTGCCCCCAGTAGCTGTAGGGCCAGCCGTAGAAGGCACCTTCGCGCACCGAGGTCAGGTAGTCGGGCACCAGGTCGGGGCCGAGTTCATCGCGTTCGTTGACCACTGTCCACAGTTGCCCGGAGTCGGGTTGGATCGTCAGGGCCGTCGGGTTGCGCAAGCCGGTGGCGTAGGGTCTGTGCGCGCCGGTGGTGGCATCGACCTGCCAGACCATTGCGCGGTCGATCTCCACTTCCATGCCGCGTTCGGTGATGTTGCTGTTGGAGCCGATGCCCACATACAGGTGGCGCCCATCGTCACTCACGGCCAGGGATTTGGTCCAGTGGTGGTTGATCTGCGCCGGCAGGTCGGTGACTTTGACCGGGGCGCCGCTGGCTTTGGTCTGGCCGTCGGTGTAGTCGAAGCGCACCAGCGCGTCCTGGTTGGCGACGTAGAGTTTACCGTCGGCAAAGGCCAGGCCGTAGGGGGCGTTGAGGTTGTCGGCGAACACGGTTTTCAGTTCATAGGTGCCGTCGCCGTCCGCATCGCGCAGCAGGGTAATGCGGTTGCCGCTCTTGACCTTGGTATTGCCCTGGGCCTTGATCACGCTGGCGATCACATCCTTGGGCTTGAGCTTGGCCGCGCTGCCGCCACGACCTTCGGCAACGAGGATGTCGCCATTGGGCAATACCAGGGTCTGGCGCGGGATGGCCAGGTCGGTGGCGATGGCGGTGACGCTGTAGCCGTCGGGCACCTTGGGCTTCTCGTTGCCCCAGGGCGTGGGTTCGGCAATCTTCATGCTGGGCAGCAGGCTGCTTTGCTGCTCCGGCAGTTTTGGGTCGGGGCCACGGGCCTGGGTGTTGTCGCCTTCGCCGCCGCAGGCACTGAGCAGCAGCGCGGCGCTTAACAGGGTGAGTGTATTGGACGCTTTCATTGGGCAGCTCCCGAGCGCAGGTTAGTCAGGCCGACCCAGGTCGCAACCACGCTCAGCACTGTCACGACCACCGACAGCACCAGGCCGGTCGGCATCATGGCGTAGGCGTCCTTGGCATGCTGGAAAGCGTTGACCAGCCCGAGTACCCAGGTCGCCAACAGCAACAGGCAATACACGGCGGGTCGGCCGACCTTGTGTTCGGCGCGCAGCAGGTTGACCAAGGCGAACAACAGGGCGAATCCACAGAACACCAACGCGCCGGCAATCAGCCAGGAGGCGAAATTGGCCCATTGAATCTGGTAGGTCTGGCCGTAGGCAATGTCACTGATCAGGGCACCGAGAAACAGCGGCACGGTACCCGCCAGCAAGGTGGCATGCAGCGGTCCGGGTGTGTGGCGATAGGCGGGGAGGGTAGTCATGTGGGAACGGCTCCTTGTAAACCAACGCCCCTGGGCGGGGCAGCGCATAGGAAATGAACGCGGTGCCTGTCAGAAAGTTCAGGGTAATTCGTGTCTAAATATGATGATTCAGCCGGAAAGCTGGCATGCTTCATGGCCTCACAAAAGGAGCCGTGCCATGCCCACCCTGCATCTGCTGTGCGGCAAGATTGCCGCCGGCAAATCTACCCTCGCCAAAGAACTGGTCGCCGAACACGCAGCGATCCTGCTCAGTGAAGACACTTGGCTGGCGCAGCTCTACCCTGGGGAGGTTCTCTCGGTGGCCGATTACCTGCGCTGTGCCCAACGCATTCGTGGCGTATTGACGCCGCTGGTGGTTGACCTGTTGAAGTCAGGGCTCAATGTCGTGCTGGATTTTCCGGCCAACACCCTCGCCAATCGAGAGTGGCTGCGTGGCCTGGCGCAGGTGGCACAGGTGCCGCATTGCCTGCATTACCTTGAGTTGGACGACGACACCTGCCGCGCTCGTCTGCACGCACGCAACGCGCGAGGCGAACATGATTTTGCGGCGACCGATGCCGAGTTTGACCTGATCACGCGGCACTTCAGCGTGCCGCGGGTGGAGGAGGGGTTGGTGATCGAGGTGCATCGCCCTTGAGTTCAGGTCTCTTGTGGCGCCACGGGGGCGGCGCTGCCTCCTACGATTGCTTCCAGGCCCCTGGGTTCACCAGGTTTTTCGGCTTCTGGCCCGCCAGCGCCGCCAACAGATTATCCACCGCACACTGGGCCATCGCTTCGCGCGTCTCATGGGTCGCAGAGCCGATATGCGGCGTTGCCACTACGTTGTTCAAACGCAGCAACGGCGAGTCGTGAGGCAGCGGTTCGCGCTCGAACACATCCAGCCCCGCCGCGCGAATCGTGCGCTGCTGCAAGGCCTCGACCAGCGCGGCTTCATCCACCACCTTGCCGCGGGAGATATTGATAAAGATCGTCTCCGGGCCCATCAGTGCGAATTCCTGGGCGCCGATCAACCGCTCCGTTTCTGCGGTGAGCGGCAGTGTCAGGCAGACGAAGTCCGCTTGTCGCAGCAAGTCGTCCAGGCTGCGGTACTGCGCGCCGAACCGTTCTTCCACCAAGGGCTTGGGCGAGTGGCTGTGGTAGATCACCGGCATGCCAAAGCCGAAATGCCCGCGCTGGGCCAGGGCTTCGCCAATGCGGCCCATACCGATGATGCCCAGGGTCTTGCCATGCACATCGCTGCCGAAGTGCGCCGGGCCGATGTTTTTGTTCCATTGGCCGGCACGCACCATGTCGGCCAACTCGACCACGCGCCGGGCGGTCGCCAGGATCAGCGCGAACCCGGTGTCGGCGGTGGTTTCGGTGAGCACGTCGGGCGTGTTGCTGAGCAGGACGCCGCGCTGGGTCAGGTAATCGATATCGTAGTTGTCGACCCCCACTGAGACACTGGCCACCGCCTCCAGGTTGGGTGCCAGGTCCAGCAGCTTGGCATCCAGGCGCAGGCTCGCACCGAGCAAACCGTGGGCGCCGGGGAGGGCATCGCGCAGTTTGGCCAGGCCGCTGTCATCCAGCGCCTCGATCAAGGTGACTTCGGCCTGCTCATGCAGGCGGGCCATCAGCGGGGCAGAGAGTTTCTTGTACAGCACGATGGATTTTTTCATCAGGTCTTGGCCTTCAATTCGAGGGTATGCAAAGGCGCGCGCACGCGGTCGCTGGCGCCAGGCTTGAGGAAAATCGTCAGCACCACCGAGAGCATCAACGCGCCGCTCATCAGCAGGTACGAGGCGCCGGGCGAGCCGGTGCTGCTATTGAGATAACCCACCAGGTACGAACCGCCGAACGAACCGAGCGCGCCCATGCTGTTGATCAGGGCCATGGCGCCACCGGCGACGTTGGCGGGGAGGATTTCCGGGACGATGGCGAAGAACGGGCCATAGGGCGCATACATGCACGCACCGGCGATGACCAGCAGGGTATAGGACCACCAGAAGTGTTCGGCACCCAGCACGTAGGACGCGTAGAAGGCGATCGAGGCGATCAGCAACGGTGGCCACACAAAGCGTTTACGTTTTTGCAGTTTGTCCGAGCCCCAGGACACCGCCAGCATGCCGATCACCGCCGCCAGGTAAGGCAGGGCTGACAGCCAGCCGGCCTCGACCATGTCCATTTTCAAGCCCGCCTTGAGGATCGACGGCAGCCACAGCACAAAGCCATACACGCCGATGCTCCAGCAGAAGAACTGCAGCGCGAGGATGATTACCTTGGGTGAGCGGAACGCCTCGGCGTAATTCTTCACGGCCTTGATGCCCACCTGTTCGGCGGCCAACGCAATTTCCAGGTCTTTTTTATGCTGTTCGCTCAGCCACTGGGCGTCCGCAGGCCTTTCATCCGCCAGTTTCCACCAGATAAACGCCCACAGCACCGCCGGCAAGCCTTCGATGATGAACATCCAGCGCCAGCTGAAATGCTGCACCAGGTAACCCGACACCACCGACATCCACAGCATGGTCACCGGGTTGCCGAGGATCAGGAAGGTGTTGGCCCGCGAACGTTCGGCACGGGTGAACCAGTGGCACAGGTACACCAGCATGGCGGGCATCACCGCCGCTTCGACCACGCCGAGCATGAAGCGGATCGCGATCAGCATATAGGCGTTGGACACCACGCCGGTCAGGGTGGCCAGGCCGCCCCAGAGGATCAGGCTGACAAAGATCAGTTTCTTGACGCTGCGCTTCTGCGCATAGATCGCCCCCGGCACCTGGAAGAAAAAGTAACCGAGGAAAAACAGTGCCCCCAGCAACGATGACATGCCGGGGGTGATCATCAGGTCCTCGGCCATCCCGGAGGCGGCGGCGAAACCGTAGTTGGCGCGGTCCAGGTACGCCAGGCTGTAGGTGATAAAGACGATGGGCATGATGTACCACCAACGGCGGGTGGCGAGTTTCACGGTTTCCATGGGGTTGCTCCTGAGCTTGTTGTAGTTGTGGCAACAGGTAGTCGGTCAAGCGACGGATCGGGTGGGTAACGCTTCGCGCCTGGGCAGGCCTTCCATGTCGCCGCGACTTTGTACTGCGCGGCTGCCGATCCAATTGCCGCGCTGCACGGCCTCGGGGAAGCTGAGGTTTTCCAGCAGGGCACTGATCATGCCGACGGCAAAACCATCACCGGCCCCTACGGTGTCGACCACCTTGTCGACGCTGACGGCGGCGACAAAACCCTGGTCCATCTGGGTGCGGTAGTAGGCGCCGTCCGGGCCGAGCTTGATGGCCACGGCTTCGGCACCCTGGTCCAGGTAGAACGCGGCGATATCGGCCGGGTCCTCGAAACCGGTGAGCAGGCGACCTTCGCTCAAGCCCGGCAGGACCCAGTCCGCCAACCCGGCGAGGGCGTTGATTTCGCGGATCATCTGCGCCTGGCTGGCCCACAGCGAGGGGCGCAGGTTGGGGTCGAACGACACGCTGCGGCCGGCGGTGCGCATCTGCGTCATCAGTTCGAAGGACAGCTCGCGGGTGGCGTCGGACAAGGCCGGCGGAATACCGGTGGCATGCAGGTGCCGTGCTTGCAGCAGTGCGGGGTTGATGGCGGCGATCGACAAATGGCTGGCCGCCGAGCCCTTGCGGAAGTATTCGACTTGAGGGTCGGCGCCAGCCTCTTCACGGGACTTGAGTTGAAAACCGGTGGGGTGCAGGGGGTCGACCGCCACATGGCGGCAATCCAACCCCTCCTGTTTCAACGTGTCGACCACAAAACGCCCGAGGGAGTCATTGCCCACCCGGCTCAGCCAGGCAACGTTGAACCCCAGGCGCGACAGGCCGATAGCGACATTGCTGTCGGCGCCAGCAATGCGTTTGTGAAAGTGGCCGACCTCGGCCAGCTCGCCGGTCTGTTCGGCGACAAACATCGCCATGGTTTCACCAAACGACAGGATATCGATCTCAGACATGGGCGTTCTCCGCGTGGGGCTGGCCAAGCAGGGCGAGGGTGGCGACCTGCCGGGCGGTGACGTCGAGCAGGTCTTCGCCTTGCAGCGGGAATTCCACGGCACGGGTAATACCTTGAGTCATATGCTTGAGCAGTTGTTCCCACAGATGCAGATCGGTGGCGCCGGGCGGCAGGGCGACCAACTTACCGTCCGGGCGACGGGCCACGGCCTTGCAGTGCAGGTAATCCACATGCCGGCCCAGCAGGCGCGCGGCGGTGAGGGCGGATTGGTCCTGCCAGTGCCAGTTGCCGATATCGAAGGTCATCTTGATCGGCAGGCCCAGGCGCTCCACTTCAGTGAAGAAGCGCTGCATCGGCTCGATGCGCCCGCCGTGCAGGGTCTGGTCGTTTTCCACCAGCAGGTGGACCGGATGGCGGTTGAGCAGGGCGTGCAGGCTTTCCAGGTCGTTGGTGTCGGTGAAATAACCCAGGGAGACTTTGAGCCAGCGCGCGCCAAAGGCCTGGGCACGGTCCAGGGTGGCGCTCAGCTCGGCATTCGGTTGGGCGCGGCCGGCGACCCACAGCTCAAGGGGCGATGAGAACACCGATTCGAGGCCCTGCTCGGCGGCGGCTCGGGCCAGTTCGACGGGTTGCTCGCGGGTCAGCAGCTCCTCACGCCACTCGATACGCTGGGCGCCGGCAGCCGCCAACAGTTCGACAAAACTCAGTTGACCCTGCTGGCGTACGAGGTCGGCGCCGTAGCTGGAAAGGCTGATGGAAACGGGGTATTTATGCATTGTTGTGTCCCTCTGAAACCGGTTTCATTTTTTCTGAAAAAAACACTTTCCTGTCGGAGCGAACTTGCTCGCGAAAAACCTGAGCGCGCCGCGTTAAACCAGGATCGCTGCGTTATCGTTGGCGTTTTTCGCGAGCAAGCTCGCTCCTACAAGGGGTTGTGGAGCCTCGTAGAATCAGTTGGGGCAGGAAGTCCAGGGTGCGTGTCGGCTCGGTATCGCCGCGCAAGCGCTTGAGCAAGCAGTCGAACGCACTGGCGCCAATTGCCTGGGTCGGCTGGGCGAGGGCCGTGATGCCATTGCCCACCAATGGGTACCAGTCCAGGTCATCCAGGGCGATCAGGCCGACGTCTTCAAACAGGTGGCAACCCAATGCCTTGAGCGCTTGGGTGCAAGCGAGCGCGGCGATGCCGTTGGCGCAGAACAACGCCTTGGGGCCGGCCTTGGCTAGAAAGGTGTGCAAGTGGTTTTGCAGCGCGCCATCCAGCTCCAATACCGCGCCGGTCAACGCCGGGCGCCGGGCAATCTCGGCCTTGAAACTCTCCAGGCGTTCCAACCGCGAACTGGTGCCGTCGGTGGCTTCGCTCACCAGCAACACATCGCGATAGCCCTGCTGTTCGAGGTGTTCCACCGCCATGCGTACCGCCGCCGGGTTGTCCAGGCCCACCAGGTCGCTGTGCAGCGGTTCGACCTTGCGGTCCACCAGCACCAGGGGCATTTCCCGTTGCAGTTCCAGCAGTTGGTCAAGGTGATGGCCAAGGGTGTTCACGATCAGCCCTTCGATGTTGTACGAACGCAGCGCCGCCAGGTGCTGGCGCTCCTGCTCGTCATCACGGTCGGTATTGCACACCACCAGGCTGTAGCCGTGCTGGCGGCAGGCGGTCTCGACGCCATGCATCACGGCAATGGAATAGGGGTTGCGGATATCGGCCACCAGCATGCCGATCAGGCGCGTGCGGCCGCGCTTCAAGCCACGGGCCATCTGGTTGGGGCGGTAGCCGAGTTCATTGATGGCGTGCTCGATGCGCAGGGCAATGGCATCGGAGAGCAGGGCGCGGTCGTCGCCGATGAAGCGTGACACGCTGGCCTTTGAGACCCCTGCGTGCAGGGCGACGTCGAGCATGGTCACGCGGCTGCGTTGAGCGGCGGAAAAAGAGGTCACGGTCGCGGGCCTTTCTTATTGGGGGTGGGTCATGGTTGATTTGAAACCGGTTTCAGGAAACACCAGATTCGGGTGAATGGTCAAGCGTCAACTACAGGGATGGGACCGGTCTGGCCGACAAACGGTAGGGGGACCTGTGAGTTCTGACAGTATTCAGGGCTTGTGAAGTGGCGCTTAATTTGAGTGTGCAAGAGGTAGTGATACCGCCATAACACGTGTTTTTTCTGAACGATGCATCGGTTCGCTGGCTGAATAAGGAGAGTCGCATGACGCTTTCATCCAACCGTTTCCCCCCCTCCAGCCGCAGCGCAACGGCGCAAGTTTCAGAGCTAAAAAAGGCTGTTGTGGTCGAGGCCTTTGAAGATGACCCTGACGGGCTGATTCCCACTAAATATCTTTATGACCCCATTGAAGTCCAATTGACCCAGATCTGGGCCTTTCCCGCTGATACCGGGGAAGTCGACTACGTTCATTTCTCGATCAAGCCTCATACACCCGAGTCTCCGTATCCGCTTCCTCCGATCCCTCTGCCGGGCCCATTGACTCAGGAAAAAGACTTCCCCGTATCGCTGTTTATTAAGGGCAATTGGTTGAATATCAGTGGGTCTTACGACATTAGTTATTACATTGATGGGCCCGGCGGGATAGAACACAGCCCTTACACCACGACATTCACCATTGATCGGATAGCTCCAGGGGGTAACCAACCCCTGGGGCCTGGTGAGTTTGTTGATCCGGACGTCCGCACCTATGGAATTACCGAAGAGTATTTGAGCGATCCAGATCACCTGACGGTGGATTTCAAAATTCCTTCATATCTGGATCGAAAAGCCTTCGATGCCGTTCTGATTTTTTTATTGAACGATGAATCGGCCAATCCTTATGAGGCGGCTTATGAGCACACGTTCCCTTCTGCGGTATCCGATTTGGTTGTGCCTATTCCGGGGGATAAATTCCGTACGTTGTTGAACGGTCCCCGGATCGTACGGTATACCCTACGGGACCGAGCAGGTAACCAACGCGTCGATGCCTCCGGGCCCACTCCTGTTTATATCAACCTCAAACCATCGCCCAGTGGCCTGAAGCCGCCGCGGGTGCTTGCCTTTGATTTCGACGGTTTGATTGATCGCAAGGATGCGCGGGCAGGCGTAACGGTGCGATTCGAGGCGTATTTTGATTGGGATCCTACTGATGAGGTTGTGACTCTTTGGAATGGTATCCCTCTGTCAAGAGAACCGGTTGAGGGATTTCCGAAAATCGTCTCAATCAGTTGGCCGGTATTGATCCAGAAAGGCTACGTGCAGACCAGAATGCCAGTGCAGTATGAGATTTACCGTGCTGGCAAGCCCGATGGAGTTCTATCGCCAATACAACATGTGGATTGCGACTTTCGCGTGGCCGGGCAAGATCATGACCAGGCACCCGCTGAATATAACCGACACCTTGAACGAGTCGAGATCCGCGGGCAGGGGAGCAATACGCCGAATCACTTGGATATCCGGGATGCCGATCAACCTGTCACGGCTTCGGTTCTTCTGTTTGATGATCCGCATGCAGGCGAGCAAATGTTCCTTTACTGGGGGGATAGAGAGGACCCCGTTGCTTCTTATACGGTACAGCCCACGGATTTCGCTGGCAGGCGGGTGACTTTTTCGCCTATCGCCTGGTCGGTGGTTGAGCAGACGCCAAACAATCCGGCGTTCCCTGTGCGTTATCGCACCAGCAATGGTGTGAATGAACAACTGGCCCCTGATCAGGCAGTAAATATCAATGTGACAGCACCGGTAAACTTTCCTCAAGCTGAGTTTGTTCACGTTAACTCATTTGGTTGGCTCAACTGTCAGACTGTCCCGCCGCTCTGGGACGGTGTGCATGTTCGTGTTTTTAAACATGCGGCCATTGAGATCAATGATGAAATACGCATGCATTGGCAGGGTACGTCGGGTTTTGCAGGCAGCGGTCCTATTAAAGAAACCGAAGGATTGTTCTCACAGTCGTGGAATGGGGATGATGAGCGCCTCGGTTACCACGACTTTGTAGTGGATTACCGTCCTTACGTTGAGCCGATCAAGAACCCCACGGGAGAGGGGGCGGGCGCTTACGCCGAGTTCACGGTATGGCGCCTTGGTATGCGTGTGGGGACTTCACGCATTCGTTACGTGAAGATCGACCGATTGTTTGCCCATACACCACCGATTTATTGTGGGCCGAATGGTAATGGTCCGGAATCTGATCGTTGATAGTAAGTGGTCAGTTATAAAGTTGCATAAAAGTTAATTAATCATCTTCCGCTGTGCTTGATCGGAGAGGGACTCTGTGCGGCCTGCTGTTTAATAAAAAGTTGTCAGCAGTCCATTCACCGCAAGCTATTAACATAGGCAAGGAGAGACTGAAATGACCGTTAAAAGTGTTAAGCAAGTGATAGTAAGTGGTTGGGAGAATCCTAATCTGGAAGCACCGAATTTTCCCCAGGCGCTAGAGGATGGTAAAGGTTTGGTCTGGCGTCCTTTTCTGGATCGTGATGGCGGCCTTGTTCTGGAATGCCCCATTTGGCGGTTTCCCGACGATGGGGATGAAATGCAAGTTGAATTCAGCCCTGCCGGGGTTTCATCCTGGACACCATTGGACCCGATTTTTTTTCCAACCGAGCCTTCTGGTCCGCATGTTGAGGTCACGGTTTCAGTCAATCTATTAGGCCATGGTGAGTTTGATCTCAGGTTCAAGGTAAAACCTGGATCAGGTGGGGATTATTCAGACTTTTCCAAAGCTCAACGAGTGAAGATCGATCTGTATGGTCCCTATAAGTCCCCAGGTAAAAGTGAGGCGCCTGCTAGGGGCGTTTATCCTGCCTCATTGCCTCAAGGCGCAGATATCACCCAAGAAACATTGGACTTGAATCCCAGTGGATTCGAGTTAGGGATTCCTTCCTATGGGGATTGGGACGTAGGGGATATGGTGTCGGACGTCTGGTTCACATCGGAATTGCCTCCGGATGACTCGCCCTCGCTGGGCAGTTTTCCAATGCCTTCGGGGGGAGCGGATTTCAATTTGCCCATTACGTTCTTCGACACTGCTGTAGATGGGATTTTCTTCTGGTTTTATCGACTGCGAGATGCGGCCGGCAATTACAGTGAAATCTCGAAAGTTCCCACTGGGCGTCGTTTGAGACGCAGTGCGAATCTGGTACTGGCACCTCTGAAGGTGGTCAGTCCTGCGGGTAGCACGCTGATCGATATCGACGCTTGGACGGCGGGGGTCCAGTTGGCGATTCCCCTTTATGCATGGGATCCTGGCGACCAATACATTCTGAAATGGGGAAGCCAGGAAACCACGCCCGCGCCGTTGAACGGTGTTTTCGATTTTGTATTCACCGCGCCTCCTCAACTGATCATTGATGAGTATGGCTCGCAGGAAGGTCCTATAGAGACAGCTCTGAGCTACATCATTCTGAGGACGGGTTCAAAAAACCGTCCGGATGATGAAACATTGGTGGATGTCGACCTGAGCAAAGCGGGTCCAGTGACTCCCCTGCCGGGTGATCCGAGTCCTGACCTGGATCAGGTCACCATACAGGGGCCTGCATCTTTCCCTCCTAGAGAGAACTATCTGAATTCCGCTGACATCGATCACGTAGATGACATTCTGGCGGTCTTCGATCTTTGGAGCGTTACTCCAGCACCGGCCGAAGGTGATGTCATTACGTTGTATTGGGGAAGCCGGCTGAACATAGCAGGTACTCATACTATTGCTTTTGGCGAGGGCGCAGGTGCTCCAATCACTATCGTGGTCGACAAGGCAGCGATTGCCGCAGCGGGTAATGGTCCAGCGATCGATGTTTTTTATGGGGTGCGCAATCCCGCATCGACGAACAGCAATTTCTCAGAAAGTACGCCCGTTGAAGTCGACGATGCGATCACTCACACACTGGATGCGGCTGAGTTCCTCAATACCCTGCCTTGGACCGGCGACCCACGGGGAAGGATTAGCTGTGCATCTCTGCGACCAACAAGCGACCCGGAATACCTTGAAGTGAAAATTCCTCCAAACGCTGAATTTTTTGCGGATCAAGTAGTGGTAACGATCGAGTATGTGGCCTCAACGGGGCTTGCGGGTGACCAACCTATCGAGCCAACACGGGGTACTAGCTCGGTGACGCTGGATCCAACCACCGCAGCCAACGGCTTCATCTTCCACCTGCAACCCTTCGACCCTCACCTTAAAGTAGCCGGCGCGAAGCCGCCCTATAACTCGCTCTGGTTGCAATATTCTCTGGACGTGAGCGGAACGCCTGCTAGGTCAGTACCAGCAGTCATTCCTGCGAGGATGGTGACCGCCAACAACTACTGCGACGGTAGTAGTGACTCTGCTCCATAGCGCTGTACGCAAGGCATCGAGGGATAACCTTCTTCGGTGCCTTTTCTAATAAGTCGGCTGAATGGCGTCCTCTTGTTATCTTCAGATTTATCCTACTTACCGTTACGCCCTCCAACTATAACCTCGCGGCCTCTACAGGTCTGGCTCCACTCCATCGGAACGAGCCATGCCATTTGGTCAGGCATATTGTCAGAGCGAGTGTTACAGCATGTTCATCAAACATATTTTCAAACTTTCACCTTTAAGTGCGGCAGTCAAAGTGTCGTCGTTCGGATTACTTCTGGGTGTTGCGGCGCAGGCTCATTCCGAACAGGGAGTGGTAGCGCCTGGTGAGTCGAAGGTCATTGAATCCGGTGAAACCGTAAAAAACTGGGCGCTGCAGAATGGCTCCAGCCTGACCGTCAATGGGGCAACCACAGCGGCTATTCGGAGCCTGGGTGCGCAGCTCACTGTGAACAGTGGGAGTACTATCGAGCGTATCGTTGCTCAGGAAGGTTCCACGGTTGCTATCCAGAATTCCACGGTCATGTCCACGGCGCCAGGCGCCTCGGCAATGGAACTTACCAATGGTACTGCAACCATTTCCGGCAGCCATTTGGAGAGCGCCCAATCCGTTGGTTTAGTGCTGAACCGGTACAGTTCTACACCTGGCGGTTCTACCGCCCATGTTAGTAACAGCACAATAAAGGGCGCTCAGGCGGGTGCCTCAGCCACTCAATTGAGCGAACTGCATTTTTTTGACTCGCTGGTACAAGGGACGGCTGTCGGCAGTACCGGTGTCCTGTTGATCGGCGGTTCGGCCTCTGCTCAGAACAGCATGCTAGTGGGTGAGCGCAATGGTGTACGTTTCACCCGTGCGGCAGGTATTACCGATGACGGCACATTGGTACTCGATCAGTCGACCGTTGAGGGCAAGACGGGGGCGGCCATTTTGGTCGCCGGCCAGACCGGGCGCATTCCTACAGCCACCATCGAAGTGAGTAACGGCTCGCAGTTGATCGGCGGCAACGGTAACCTGCTGGAAGTGACCGGTGGCGCAACTGCCAACATGAATGTCAACAACAGCCATTTGAACGGCAATGTGTTCGTCGAGGCCGGTAGCAGTGCCAATCTGAGCTTGCAAAACCACTCATCATTGACCGGCAGCTTGTTGAATGTCGATAGCCTTGCCATAGGTGATGGTTCGTTCTGGAACCTGACGGGTAACAGCCTGGTGGGTGCGCTTGATCTCGCGGGCGGTACGGTGAAGTTTGGCGAAACGGATGCATTTTATCAGTTGGACCTGGAGACACTGAGTGGTAACGGTACATTCGTCATGGGCGCTGATTTTGCCCAGGGCCTGAATGATTTTCTGAATATATCTGGCGATGCAACCGGTCAGCACAGTTTGTTGGTGGCGAGCAGCGGCCTGGAGCCTGTGTCGCCCGGTGACGTACATATCGTGCACACCGGCGGCGGCGATGCCGAGTTTTCGCTGGTGGGCGGCGCGGTGGATGTCGGTGCATGGTCCTATGGGCTGAAGCAGGATGGTAACGATTGGTTCCTCGACCCCAGCGCACGGACTATCAGCCCCGGTACTCGCTCGGTGCTGGCGTTGTTTAACACCGCGCCGACCGTATGGTATGGCGAGATGACTTCGTTGCGCAGCCGCATGGGCGAGTTACGCCACCATGACGCTGAAGGTGGTGGCTGGATTCGTAGCTACGGCAACAAGTACTCGGTGTCGGGCGCTAATGGCGTGGGTTATAAGCAGAGCCAACGCGGTTTCTCTCTCGGCGCCGATGCACCCCTGAGTGAAGACAGCCAATGGCTGGTTGGGGTCATGGCAGGGCATAGCAACTCCGATCTGGACCTGAGCCGTGGTACTTCCGGCACGGTGAAAAGCTACTACGTGGGCGGCTATGCCACTTGGATGGATGCAGACAGCGGCTACTACTTCGACGGTGTTATCAAAGCCAACCGCTTTGAGAATGAGTCCAAGGTCGGCCTCAGCGATGGTGCCAAGGCTAAGGGTAAATACGGCACCAACGGCATTGGCGCTTCGGTAGAAGTGGGTCGCAACATCAAGCTGGAGAATGATTTCTTTGTCGAACCGTTTGCTCAGGCATCCACTATTGTGGTCAAGGGCAAGAACTATGGGTTGGACAATGGCCTGCAAGCCAAAGGCCAGAACACCCATTCGGCACTCGGTAAGCTGGGGGTAACGGTAGGTCGCGATTTTATAATGGATGACGGCAGCATCGTTCAGCCTTACCTGCGTACAGCGGTAGCGCATGAGTTTGCGAAAGACAATAAAGCATCGGTCAACGGCCATGTGTTCAACAATGACGTCTCAGGTTCTCGTGCTGAGTTCGGTGCTGGTGTAGCGGTCTCACTGTCGAAAAACCTGCAGCTGCATGCTGACTTCGAGCACAGCAAAGGTAAACATGTCGATCAACCATGGGGTGCTAACGTGGGTGTGCGTTATAGCTGGTAACTCATACGTATGTATCCAAAAAGGAAGCTACGGCTTCCTTTTTGGTATGTGCAGTTTAACGACCTTCGGGCGTCAGCCCAGGCTGAACAGCGCAGAGATGGTAGAGACTGGGTTGCCGTCGTCACGGGTTTGGATATCGCTGAGTCCACCCGTGGCGTGGGTATTTGAAGGGTCAATGGCCCTGAATTCGACCAATCCGGAGAAACCGTATCGCAGTACAGGCTCTAAAAGGTCATCAGTGCTATAGGTAAACCGAATGTCCGGCTCGTCCTCCAGTCGATAGATGCCTCTGCCATAAGTTGAAGGTAGCGACAACTGCAACTTGTGGGTCACGCCGTTGCTATCGACTTTACTGCCGGTGATCGTCCATTTTCCTGCCGTGCAGGTGATTGAAAATATATTGGCGGTGAAATCTTCGCCGTCGATAACGCCTTTAAAATACTGGGCGGCCAGATGCAGTTTTGGTGGACGGTGACGGTGGATGGCGGTCATGAGCGTTTCTCCTTGGGGGCTGGGAGCGTGTCGAGTGCCTGGCGATTACGTCTCCACCTGGACTGCCACATCAACGCGCAACGTGTTGGGTTATCGACTTCACACAAATACTTTCAATCAAGTCGGCAGTGCCTTCAGGCGAGCTTGAAGGACACGCTGTCTAGTCTCAAAAAGGTAATTCCCACCATCAGTACACGCAGTTGGTGCGTACCGGCTGGAACTTGGAAGTTACGTTGATAGGGCTGGAACGTTTCCGGCCCTCTTAATTCAATATCCAGCAAGATAACGCCGGTATTGGCCACGTCGTACAACCGGGCCGCGCCGTCCCCGCTTGTGGGGTTCGCGGCCATCAGGTTAAAACTGTAGGTTTTGCCGGGCTCTACCGCTATGTCCTGATAGATCAAGCCCCCCAGGTTCGCACTGCAGACACCGGCGGTGAAGTTGACGCTTGACGCTGGCCCAGGCCTTTCTACGGTCCAATCAGCGTTATTTTGGATGAAATCGCCATTTCTGATCAGCTCCGGTCGAACTGGAGTGGTGGTGTCCACGAGCAGTTCAATCTCGTCGACACAAACCTCGCCTGTCGTGCCCGTGACGGTGACGGTAGCGGAGGTTGTACCGGCGGGAGGGGAATAGGTGAACTCTCGTTTGGTCCACAGATGAAAAGCATCGAGCTCAATACGATCGGCTGTACCCGAGGGCTCAGAGGTGATCACCACCGCGCCAGCACCCTTGAAGATCACTTGACTCCACATGCGCAGTAAGTAACTGGCACCAGGGTTGATATTGACCTGCTGGGAGGCCTGACCGGTAAGTGCTCTACAGTATTGTCGGGAGTAATCGACAGAGCCTGTTGTATTCCAGTGCATTGCGTATTGACTGAAATTACCGTTGAGGAGGAGGTTGCTGGTTGAGGCCGTTCGCCTTGGCATTATTTTTTCTCCCGCCGGAAAGTGGTTGCAGCCGGTGATTTTCAGTTGCACATCAGCGCTTCTACGGCACGCAGTGCGGCTGCATACGTGAGGCTATTCGGCGCCATATTGACGTTGCACACAACTGTCAGAACTAACAGGTCAGGGAGCCACTCGTCGGATAGAAGAGCGATTGAGCCTCAACCAAACAGGCCCGCGGCGATATTGATCGAGAAGCCCAGGATCGCCGTGTTGAACAGAAACCCGATCAACGATTGCCCCAGCACCACTTTGCGCATGGCGCGGGTCGCCACCCCCACGTCCGCCGTTTGCACGGCCACGCCGATGGTGAAGGAGAAATACAGGAAGTCCCAGTAGTTGGGGGTGCGCAGGTCTTCGGCAAATCGCAGTGCAGGCTCCTTGCCTTCCCAGGTGTAATACAGGCGCGCGTAATGCACGCTGAAAATCACCCCGATCAGCAGCCATGAGCCGATCACGGTCAGCCCGGTAAAGCCGTAGTGCAGCAGGCGCGCGGTGGTCGGCAGGTCTTTGCTGCCCACCAGCTCGAAGGTGATGGTCGCCAAACTCGCAATGGCGGCGATGCATACGATGAACAGCACCAGGCCGGCGTTTTCGTCTTCGATCTCGGCGATGCGTTTGACGTCCGGGGCCTTGGCGCGGATGGTCAGCCACAGCATCAGCACCAGGTAGGTCCAGACCCCGGTGTTCCAGCCAATGAGGATCTTGCTGACGACGCTGTCGGCCGGCACCAGGATGCCAGCGGCAAGGCCCAGGGCGGCGGCAGCGGAGAGGCGAGGGTGGGTGCGGGCGAGGAAGGGCATGGGGGCTCACAAATGGCTATTTGTGAGCACCTTAGCGCATTTTTTGTGGCGAGCGGGCTTGTCCCGCGTTGGGCTGCGAAGCAGCCCCAAAACATAACCCCGGACCTGCCTGGCACACTGCAGCGCTCTTATTGGGGCTGCTGCGCAGCCCAACGCGGGACAAGCCCGCTCGCCACAGTTACCGTGTCCCCCAAAAAGCCTTAGCTCTTTTTGCGCACCAGCTTCATGACCACCACAAAGAACACCGGCACAAACACCACCGCCAGTGTCGCCGTGATCATCCCGCCAATCACCCCCGTACCAATCGCCTGCTGGCTGGCGGAACTGGCGCCGGTGGCAATGGCCAATGGCACCACGCCGAGGATGAACGCCAGCGACGTCATGATGATCGGGCGCAGGCGCAAGCGCGCGGCCTTCAGGGTGGCGCTCATCAGGTCTTCGCCCTGGTCGTACAGGTCCTTGGCGAACTCGATGATCAGGATCGCGTTTTTCGCCGACAGGCCGATGATGGTGATCAAGCCGACCTTGAAGAACACATCGTTGGGCATGCCGCGCAAGGAAACGGCCATGACCGCGCCGAGTACGCCGAGCGGCACCACCAGCAATACCGACGTGGGGATCGACCAGCTTTCATACAGCGCTGCCAGGCACAGGAACACGATCAGCAGTGACAGACCCAATAGCAACGGCGCCTGGGAGCCGGACAAGCGTTCCTGCAGTGACAACCCGGTCCACTCCTGGCCCAGCCCCGCCGGCAACTGGCTGACCAGGCGCTGGATTTCTTCCATCGCCTCGCCGGTGCTGTGCCCCGGTGCCGCTTCGCCGCTGATGGCGATGGCCGGGTAGCCGTTGTAGCGCGTCAACTGCGCCGGGCCCTGGGTCCATTTGGCTTCGACAAAGGCCGACAGCGGCACCATCTTGCCGGCTTTGTTGCGCACATTGATCTTCATCAAATCCGCCACTTGGCTGCGCTGGTCGCCTTCGGCCTGCACCACCACGCGTTGCATGCGGCCCTGGTTGGGGAAGTCGTTGACGTAGGCCGAGCCGATGGCCGACGACAACACGCTGCCCACATCGGCAAAGGCCACGCCCAATGCGTTGGCCTGCTTGCGGTCCACCTCCAGCTGTACCTGCGGGGCTTCGGCCAGGGCGGTTTCGCGCACGTTGGCCAGGATCGGGCTTTTGCCGGCGGCGTTGAGCAATTCGGTACGTGCCGCCATCAACGCCGCATGGCCAACACCGCCGCGGTCCTGCAAGCGGAACTCGAAACCACTGGAGGTGCCCAGGCCGTCCACGGGGGGCGGCAGGATCGCATAGGCAATCGCGTCCTTGAGCTCGCTGAAGGCCATGTTGGCGCGGTCGGCAATCGACGCGGCGGAATCGTCGCTGCTGCGTTGCGACCAATCCTTGAGCGTCGTAAACGCCAGCGCCGCGTTCTGCCCCGAGCCGGAGAAACTGAAACCCATGATCATGGTGGTATCACCCACGCCGGGCTCCCCGGCGTTGTGCGCTTCGATCTGCTCGGCCACCTGCACCGTGCGGTTCTTGCTCGCACCTGGGGGCAACTGGATATCGGTGATGGTGTAGCCCTGGTCTTCCACGGGCAGGAACGAGGAGGGCAGGCGGCTGAACATCCACCCCAGGCCCACCAGCAGCACCAGGTAAATCAACAGGTAACGGCCGCTGCGCTTGAGGGCATAGGCCACCCAGCCTTCGTAGCGATTGGTGAGGCTTTCAAAACGCTGGTTGAACCAGCCGAAGAAGCCGCCCTTGGCGTGGTGATCACCCTTGGCGATCGGCTTGAGCAGCGTCGCGCACAAGGCTGGGGTCAAGGTCAGGGCGAGGAACGCCGAGAACAGGATCGAGGTGGCCATCGACAGCGAGAACTGCTGGTAAATCACCCCCACCGACCCCGGCATGAATGCCATCGGCAGGAATACCGCGACCAGCACCAGGGTGATGCCGATGATGGCGCCGGTGATCTGGCCCATGGCTTTCTTGGTCGCGTCCTTGGGCGACAGGCCCTCGGTGGCCATGATCCGCTCGACGTTCTCCACCACGACGATCGCATCGTCCACCAGGATGCCGATGGCCAGCACCATGCCGAACATGGTCAACACGTTGATCGAGAAGCCCAGCAACAGCATGGTGGCGAAGGTGCCCATCAGCGCGATCGGCACCACCAGCGTCGGGATCAGCGTGTAGCGCACGTTCTGCAGGAACAGGAACATCACCGCGAATACCAGCGCCATGGCTTCGAGCAGGGTGTAGACCACCTTGGTGATCGAGACCTTGACGAACGGCGAGGTGTCGTACGGAATCTTGTATTCCACATTGGCCGGGAAGTAACGCGACAACTCGTCCATCTTCGCCCGCACCAGGGTCGCGGTACTCAGGGCGTTGGCGCCTGGCGACAGTTGCACGCTGACGGCGGTCGAGGGCTTGCCGTTCAGGCGTGTGGAGAACTGGTATTCCTGGCTGCCCACTTCCACACGCGCCACATCGCCGATGCGCACGGTGGACCCGTCCGGGTTGGCCTTGAGCACAATGTCGGCGAACTCCGCCGGCGTGGACAGCTGGCCCTTGACCAGGATCGCCGCCGTGATCTCCTGGGTATTGGTGCCCGGCAAATCACCGATGCTGCCGGCGGAAACCTGTGCGTTCTGTGCGCTGATCGCGGCATTCACGTCGGCCGGCGTGAGGTTGAAGCCGATCAGCTTCTGCGGGTCGATCCAGATGCGCATGGCGCGTTCGGCACCATACAACTGGGCCTTGCCCACCCCGTCCAGGCGCTTGAGCTCGTTCATCACGTTGCGCGCCAGGTAATCGCTGAGCGCCACGTCGTCGAGCTTGCCGTCGTTGGAGGTGAGCGTGACCAGCAGCAGGAAGCCGGCAGACACTTTCTCCACCCGCAAACCTTGCTGGGTCACGGCTTGGGGCAGGCGCGGCTCCACCGCCTTGAGGCGGTTCTGCACATCGACCTGGGCCATTTCCGGGTTGGTGCCCGGCTGGAAGGTCGCGGTAATGGTTGCCGAACCCAGGCTGCTCTGGGATTCGAAATACAGCAGGTGATCGGCACCGTTGAGCTCCTGCTCGATCAGGCTGACCACACTTTCATCCAGGGTCTGGGCCGAAGCGCCCGGGTACACCGCGTAGATTTCCACTTTCGGTGGCGCGACGTCGGGGTACTGGGCCACCGGCAACTGCGGGATGGCCAGCGCACCGGCCAGCAGGATGAACATGGCCACCACCCAGGCGAACACCGGGCGGTCAATAAAAAACTGCGGCATGGCGGGTTATTCCTTTACGAGCGGGCTGTCGTCCACTTCAACTTTTTCACCGGGCCGCGCGTGTTGCAGGCCCTCGACGACGATACGGTCGCCGGCCTTGAGGCCGCTGCTGACGATCCAGCGGTCTTCGATGACCGCGCCCAGTTCCACCGGTTGCAGGCTCACGGTTTGTTCGGCGTCCAGCAACAGCACCATGGGGATACCGGCGCTATCACGGGTGATGGCGCGTTGCGGCACGCTGATGCCTTGTTTGTCGACGGCCTGTTCCAGGCGCACGCGCACGAAGCTGCCGGGCAACAGGTCGAGGTCGGGGTTGGGGAACTCGCTGCGCAGGATGATTTGACCGGTGCCCGGGTCGACGCTGATTTCGGCGAACAGCAACTTGCCTGGCAGCGGATACAGGCTGCCGTCGTCCTGGATCAACGTGGCCTTGGCCTGGTCCTGGCCGACTTGCTTCAAGCTGCCCGCGCGGAAGGCGCGGCGCAGGTCGTTCAGCTCGCGGGTGGACTGGGTCAGGTCGGCGTGAATCGGGTCCAGTTGCTGGATAAGCGCCAGTGGCGTGGCCTCGTTCTGGCCGACCAGCGCCCCCTCGGTTACCAGTGCGCGGCCGATGCGCCCGGAAATCGGCGCGGTCACGGTGGCATAGCCCAGGTTCAGCCTGGCGCGCTCGACGGCGGCCTTGTTGGCGGCGACTTCGGCGTTGGTCTGGCGCACGGCGGCGCGGGCGTTGTCGTAGTCCTGGCCGCTGATGGCATTGCCTTCCACCAACTGGCTGTAGCGCTGCTCCTGCAGGCGCGCCTGGAACGCATTGGCCTCGGCTTTGCTCAGGTTGGCCTGGGCACTGTCCAGGTCGGCCTTGAACGGTGCTGGGTCGATGCGAAACAGCACGTCGCCCTGTTTGACGTCATGGCCTTCCTTGAACACCCGTTGCATCACCACCCCGGCGACCCGCGCACGCACTTCGGCAATGCGCGGCGCGGCGATACGCCCGCTCAATTCGCTGGTGATGGACAGGGGCTTGGCTGCAAGGGTTTCGATCCTCACTTTGACCGGGGGCGTTGCCGGTGCCTCATCGGCCGACTTGTCACAGGCGCTGAGTGCCAGCGTCAGGGCCAACAGGCAAAACGGCGCAAACAGATTCTTCGACATGCTCTTATCCCAATATTGACTGGCGCATCCTAAGGCCACCTGCGCCGTGGTGCTGTGAAGCTGTGTAGGTCGTCTGTGAAGAAATGTAAGGTGCAGCCCGCAGGGCACCGGGGGCGTATATCCTTGCACAACCTTGCTTACAATGAGGATCAAATGTGGGAGGGGGCTTGCCCCCGATCGCGGTGAATCAGTCAACGACTCTGTATCTGAAGCACCGCCATAGCAGGCAAGCCTGCTCCCACATGGGATTTGTGAACGACACATCACTGTATTTCTGGAAACATCATGCCCAACATCCTCCTGGTCGAAGACGACGCCGCTCTCTCCGAGCTGATTGCCAGCTACCTGGAACGCAACGGTTACCACGTCAGTGTGCTCAGCCGGGGCGATCATGTGCGCGAACGCGCGCGCCTCAACCCGCCCGACCTAGTGATCCTCGACCTGATGCTGCCCGGTCTCGACGGCTTGCAAGTGTGCCGCTTGCTGCGCGCCGACTCGGCGGGCCTGCCGATCCTGATGCTGACCGCCCGTGATGACAGCCATGACCAGGTGCTGGGCCTGGAAATGGGCGCCGATGACTATGTGACCAAACCCTGCGAACCGCGCGTGCTGCTCGCTCGTGTCCGCACATTGCTGCGCCGCAGCAGTCTGTCGGAGCCCCAGGTGGTCAACGACCAGATCGTCATGGGCAACCTGTGCATCGACCTGTCGGAACGCACCGTGAGTTGGCGTGAGCAGGCGGTGGAGTTGTCCAGCGGTGAATACAACCTGCTGGTGGTGCTGGCCCGGCATGCCGGCGAGGTGCTCAGCCGCGACCAGATCCTGCAACGCCTGCGCGGCATCGAGTTCAACGGCACCGACCGCTCGGTGGACGTGGCGATTTCCAAGCTGCGCCGCAAATTCGACGACCACGCTGGCGAGGCGCGCAAGATCAAGACCGTGTGGGGCAAGGGCTACTTGTTCAGTCGTTCCGAGTGGGAATGCTGATCCATGTTTCGTGTGCTGCTACGCCTCTACCTGATCACCATCGTCACCTTCAGCGCGGCGATCTACCTGATTCCCAAGCTGGTGGTCCAGGTCTTCGAACACCGTTACCTGGCCTACAACGTCGAGCAGTCCCGGGGCATGCAAACCCTGATCGTCAAACAGTACCAGCGGGCGCCAGTGGAGCGCTGGTCCCAGGTCACCGAGCAACTGGGCCGCGATTTCGCACCGCTGAAAGTCGAACTGCTGCTGCGCCAGGACGCGCGCTACACCCCTGAAGAAGAGGCGCTGCTGGCACAAGGCAAACCGGTGATTCACCTGGGCGAGTGGGGCTGGATGGAAGAAATCAGTTCGCCGATCAATGCGCAGTTCGCGGTCAAGCTGACCGTGCCGCCGGACCCGCTGGACATGAACCTGCTGTACTGGTCGATGAACGTGCTGATCGGCGCCGCGTTACTGGCCTGCCTGTTGGTGTGGCTGCGCCCCCATTGGCGCGACCTGGAGCGCCTCAAAAGCACCGCAGCGCAATTGGGCAAGGGCAACCTGGGTGCACGCACGCATATCCCACCCAGCTCCAATATCGGCAGCCTGGCGGCGGTGTTCGACACCATGGCCGACGATATCGAGCACCTGCTGAACCAGCAGCGAGACTTGCTCAACGCCGTGTCCCACGAGCTGCGCACGCCGTTGACGCGCCTGGACTTCGGCCTGGCCCTGGCGCTGTCCGAAGACTTGCCGCAGGCCAGCCGTGAGCGCCTGCAAAGCCTGGTGGCCCATATTCGTGAGCTGGATGAGCTGGTGTTGGAATTGCTTTCCTACAGTCGCCTGCAAAACCCCGCGCAACTGCCGGAGCGGGTCGACGTGGTGCTCGACGAGTTTATCGACAGCGTATTGGGCAGCGTCGATGACGAACTGGAAAACCCCGAGATTGTCATCGACGTAGTCCTCGACTGCAGCGTCGAGCGCTTCAGTCTTGACCCGCGCTTGACCGCGCGTGCCCTGCAAAACCTGTTGCGCAACGCGACGCGCTACTGTGACAAGCGCATCCAGTTAGGCGTCAAGGTCTGCCCCAAGGGCTGTGAAATCTGGGTCGATGACGACGGTATCGGCATCCCGCTGGATCAGCGCGAACGCATCTTCGAACCGTTCTATCGCCTTGACCGCAGCCGCGACCGCGCCACCGGTGGCTTCGGCCTGGGCCTGGCGATCAGCCGGCGCGCCCTCGAAGCCCAGGGCGGCACCTTGACCGCCCAGGCCTCGCCGCTGGGCGGCGCCCGGTTTCGTGTGTGGTTGCCCAGTCAGGCCGATTAGAAAGTTGGCCGGGAAGGGCGCACACTGTGCCCCCGTTTTACCCGAGGAGAGATTGGCAATGACTGGTGTCCACACGTCTGCTCAGCAGGGTTTCTCGTCCCAGGCCGTCACTTATGCCCAGGGCCGCCCGAATTATCCCCGGCAACTCACCGGTTGGCTCAGCGACACGCTGCAGATCAATGCGCACTCTACGGTGATCGACCTGGGGGCGGGCACTGGCAAATTCACGCGCTTGCTCAACACCCTGGCACCGACGCTGATCGCCGTCGAGCCGGTGGACGCCATGGCCGCGCAGTTGCATAAACTGCTGCCCGACGTACGCCTGGTCAACGGCACAGCTGAATCCATCCCCCTGCCAAGCGCGACGGCCGATGCGGTGGTGTGTGCCCAGGCTTTCCATTGGTTTTCCACCGAGGCCGCGCTGGCGGAAATCCACCGTGTGCTTAAACCCGACGGGCGCCTGGGGTTGGTGTGGAATGTGCGCGATGAATCGGTGGATTGGGTGGCCGCCATCACTGCGATCATCACGCCATACGAAGGCGACACCCCGCGCTTTCACACCGGGCGTTGGCGCGAAGCGTTCACCGGCGAGTACTTTTCCGATCCTCAGGTGACGTGTTTCCCCTACAACCATGTCGGCAGCCCGCAGGAAGTGATCATGGACCGCTTCCTCTCCGTGAGCTTTATCGCTGCCTTGCCCGCTGCTGAAAAAGCCCTGGTAACCGAACAATTGCGCACCCTGATCGCGACCCACCCGGCGCTGAAGGGCCGCGACACCGTGGCATTCCCCTATCAGACCCAAGCCTACGTCAGCCACAAACTGACCAAAAAGGCATAAAGTCAGATCACATTGATATAAGTCGTTATAAGAAAAATCGCTATCCTGCGGCCAGAAATTTATAAGGCCGCAGGTAGCAGTGATGGAAGTGGGTAATTTTGGTTTTGTGATTGCTGGCCTGATCGTTGGTTTTATCGTTGGCATGACCGGTGTCGGCGGGGGCTCCTTGATGACCCCGATCCTGTTGTGGTTCGGTATCAACCCGGCCACCGCCGTGGGCACCGACCTGCTGTACGCCGCCATCACCAAGTCCGGTGGGGTGCTGGTGCACAGCAAGAACAAGAACATCGACTGGTCCATCACCGGGTGGCTGACCCTGGGCAGCGTGCCCGCCGTGTTGCTGACCCTGTGGTTCCTCGCCAGCCTGCACACCGACCCCAGCGCCATGAACGCTGTGATCAAGCAGGCTCTCGGCGTGGTGCTGCTGCTGACGGCCCTGGCGATCCTGTTCAAGCAACGGCTGTTGGCCTTCGCCCAACGCCATGCCGGCGATGATTACCATATGCACCCGCGTAACCTGAACACGCTGACGGTGGTGACGGGGGCCGTGCTGGGCACCATGGTCGCCCTGACCTCCATCGGCGCTGGCGCCCTCGGTACGGTGGCGCTGTTTATCCTGTACCCGTTCCTCGCCACGCGGCGCCTGGTGGGGACCGAAATCGCCCACGCCGTGCCCCTGACCCTGGTGGCGGGCCTGGGCCACGCCGGCATGGGCAATATGGACTGGCACCTGTTGGGTTTCTTGCTGATGGGGTCGCTGCCGGGGATCTACCTCGGCAGCCACATGACCGGCAAAGTGCCGGACGCGGTATTGCGCCCGTGCCTGGCGATCATGTTGATGAGCATTGGCTACAAACTGGCCTTTTGAGGTGTACGCCGTTGTGGCGAGCGGGCTGTCGCGGCGAGCGGGCTTGCTGTGACGAGTGGGCTTGCCCTAATGCCGTTCAGTTAAGGCTTTTTTGTAGGAGCGAGCTTGCTCGCGAAGAACTCACAGGCGCCGCGTGAGTTCTTCGCGAGCAAGCTCGCTCCTACAAAAAAGCCTTAACTGAACGGCATTAGGGCAAGCCCGCTCGCCACAAGCAAGCCCGCTCGCCACAGTTAAAGTGTTTCGCCTTAACTGACTGGCATGAATGGTGGCGGATCAGTCAGTAGATGAGTTGACTGCCCCGCCGCCATCGGGAGCAAGCTCCCTCCCACATTTGGATGGCATTGCAAAGTGGGTCAGATAACGAACCTGGCCACCATCCCATTCAAATCCACCGCCAGGCGCGACAGCTCATGGCTGGCCGCGCTGGTCTGGTTGGCCCCCGCCGCCGACTGAGTCGCCAGGTCGCGGATGTTCACCAGGTTGCGGTCCACTTCGCGAGACACCTGGGCCTGTTCTTCCGAGGCGCTGGCGATCACCAGGTTGCGTTCGTTGATCAGGCTGATGGATTGGGTGATCTGCTCCAGCGCCACACCGGCAGCCCGGGCCATTTCCAAGGTGTCCTGGGTGCGCTGGTTGCTTTGCTGCATGGATTGCACGGCTTCGCCGGTGCCGTTCTGGATGCCGGCGACCATTTTCTCGATCTCCTGGGTCGACTGCGCGGTGCGATGGGCCAGGGCCCGCACCTCGTCGGCCACCACCGCGAAACCACGCCCGGCTTCACCGGCACGGGCGGCCTCGATCGCCGCGTTGAGCGCCAGCAGGTTGGTCTGCTCGGCGATGGCGCGGATCACATCCAGTACCTTGCCGATGTCACGGCCCTGGGTCGCCAGGCCTTCGATCATCGCTGCGGTGTTTTGTACGTCCTGGGTCATGGTCTGGATCGCGCCGACGGTTTCCACCACCCGGTCGCGGCCTTCGCGTGCGGCCTGGTTGGACTGGTTCGAAGCCTCGGAGGTGGACACCGCATTGCGCGCCACTTCCTCGACCGCAGCGGTCATTTCGTTGACCGCCGTGGCCGCCTGGTCGATTTCGTTGTTCTGCTGTTGCAAGCCTTTGGAGGCTTCCTCGGTCACGGCGCTCAGTTCTTCGGCGGCGGACGCCAACTGCGTGGCCGAGCCGGCAATATGCTGGATGGTCTGGCGCAGGTTGGTTTGCATGGTCGACAAGGCGTTGATCAGGCGCGCGGGTTCATCGTTGCCATTATCTTCAATGACGCTGGTCAGGTTGCCACCGGCGATGGTTTCAGCCACCTGAACCGCTTTGCGCAAAGGCGTGACAATGCTGCGGGTCAACAACCAGGCCAGCAGCACCGTGAGCAGCGCAGCAATGACCGACACCACGATAATCCCGGTGATGGCGCTGGTGTAACTCTGCCCTGCCTGCTCGCTGGCTTGCTTGGCATTGGCGGCATTGATCGCAATCAGCTTGTTCAACTGCTCGCCCATCTGATCGGTACCGTCCTTAATCCGGGTATTGATTAAGGTGCGCATCGCCTCGATGTTGCCTTGCTTGGACAGCGCCAGCATGTCCGCCTGGGCCTTGAAGTAGTTATCCAGGGTGCTGACAAACGTCTTGTACAGCGCCGCCTCCTCGGTACCGGCGGGTAATGCCGCGTAGCCGGCCTGGGCGGTCTTCACCTTGTCGACCAGCACGCCGATGCGCGTTTCGGCTTCCTGCAGACCGGCGGGTTCGCGGTTGACCAGCACCCGAAATGACAGGATACGCATGCGCAGGACGTTCTCCGTCATCTGGCCCAGGTACGTCACGCTGGGCAGTTGGTTGGTGCTCATGTCCACCGAGGCTTGGCGGATCAGCGTCATGCGGTTGGCCGCGAAGCCGCCCAACACCACCACTAACAGCGCGATGAAGGCGAAACCGAGAGAAGCTCGAGGGGCGATATTCAAGTGACGGAGCGACATAGGGGTGATCTCGAAATGGAGTGGCGGCACGCGTCCATGCCACGAAACGATCAGCCAGCGACAACGCACTGCCAGACCTCGGCCATCACTGTTGTTTTTGATAGGTAGGCCTATAAGCAGTATCGGCAGGAATCGGGGTTTTATGCAGGGTCTTTATAAATATTTTTTTACACTTCTGACGCTGAGCAGTTTCTGGCATCCTGCGCCTCCATTTTCTGACCCGAGCCCTCATTTTGTCTGACGCTCAAGCCCCCCGCCCCCGCTATAAGTCCGACCTGATCTATGGCCTGGAAGATCGTCCGCACTTCAGCGCAGCGATGTTTGCCGCGTTGCAGCATGTGTTGGCCAGTTTTGTCGGCATTATCACCCCCACCCTGATCGTCGGTGGCGTGCTCGGCCTGGAAAGCGAAGTGCCCTACCTGGTGAGCATGGCGCTGTTTGTGTCGGGGCTCGGCACCTTCGTCCAGGCGCGCACGTTCGGCCCCATTGGTTCGGGGCTGCTGTGCCTGCAAGGCACCAGTTTCTCGTTTATCAGCGTAATTCTCAGCGCGGGTTTCATGGTCAAGGCCCGGGGCGGCGGCACCGATGAGATCCTCTCGACGATCTTTGGCATCTGTTTTTGCGCAGCATTTATTGAAGTGGTGCTCAGCCAGTTCATCGGCAAGCTGCGCAAGCTGATCACCCCGGTGGTGACCGGCACCATCATTACCTTGATGGGCCTGTCACTGATCAAGGTGGCGGTCACCGACATGGCGGGTGGTTTTGGCGCCAGCGACCTGGGCGCGGCAAGCAACATGGGCTTGGCGGCGCTGGTGCTGCTGACCATCGTGGTACTCAACCGCTTCAATAATCCGTTCCTGCGCCTGGGCTCGATCGTGATCGGCCTGACCCTGGGCTTCGTGGTGGCCTGGTGGCTGGGCCGCGTCGACTTGGCAGCCCTGCCCCAGGTGCCGCTGATCAGCGTGCCGGTGCCGTTCAAGTACGGTTTCTCATTCGACTGGGTGGCGTTTATCCCGGTGGCGGTGATCTTCCTGATTTCGCCCCTGGAAGCCGCCGGCGACCTGACAGCCAACTCGATGATCTCCCAGCAGCCGGTCAAGGGCCCGCTGTATATCAAGCGTATCAAGTCCGGTCTGTTGGCCGACGGCCTCAACTCGGCGATGGCGGCCACCTTCAACAGCCTGCCGATGGTGACCTTCGCCCAGAACAACGGCGTGATCCAGCTCACCGGCGTGGCCAGCCGTTATGTGGCGTACTTCATCGCCGGCCTGCTGGTGCTGCTGGGGATGTTCTGGATGACCTTCGCCCAGAACAATGGCGTGATCCAGCTCACCGGCGTGGCCAGCCGTTATGTGGCGTACTTCATCGCCGGCCTGCTGGTGCTGCTGGGGCTGTTCCCGATGATCGGCGCGGTGCTGCAACTGATGCCTAAACCCGTTCTCGGTGGCGCGACGCTGATCATGTTCGGCACCGTCGCGGTGGCCGGCATCAAGATCCTCGCCGAAGCCGGGCTGCACCGGCGCAATGTGTTGATCGTGGCGATCTCGCTGGGCATGGGCCTGGGCGTCGCGGCGGTCCCGGAAGTGTTGCGTGACCTGCCCAAGGCACTGCACAACATCTTTGAATCGCCGATCACCGTGGGCGCGTTCTGTGCAATCCTGCTGAACATTTTCCTGCCCGAAGCGTTCATAGAGCTGGAAGAAGATGAATTTGATCCGGAGTCCTCTACCCTCAAAGTAATGCAGGACCCGGACGTCACGCACTAGGAGCACCTTTGTATGCGCAAGCTCATGGTTCTATCGCTACTGCTGCTCACCCTGAGCGCCTGCGCCCTGTTCCCCAACCGCGACCCGGTGACGATCAATGTGGTGGGCATCGAACCGCTGCAAAGCCAGGACCTGGAAGTACGCTTCGCCGTGAAGCTGCGGGTACAGAACCCCAATGAAACGACGATCGACTACAACGGCGTGGCCCTGGACCTGGAGGTCAATGGCCGGCCGCTGGCGTCGGGGGTGAGTGATCAACGCGGATCCATCCCACGCTTTTCCGAGACGGTGCTGATGGTGCCGGTCAGCGTTTCGGCGTTTTCCGTATTGCGCCAGACCCTGGGCCTGAGCCAGACCCAGAGCTTGAACAACCTGCCCTATGTATTGCGCGGCAAGTTAGCGGGCGGGCTGTTCGGCACCATGCGTTTTGTGGACCGTGGCACCCTGGACCTGCCGAATACCGCGACCTGGTAATGACACCATGCAACCGACACTCTTCACCGAACGCCTGATCCTGTGCCCACTGACCCTGGACGATGCCGAAGGGATCCAGCAGCAATTCCCGCATTGGGAGGTCGTGCGTTACCTCAACGCCCTGGTGCCCTGGCCCTACCCGGCCGACGGCGCGCGCACCTATCTGGAACAGAACGCCCTCCCCGCCATGGCCCGTGGCGAGGAATGGCACTGGTCGCTACGCCTGAAAAGCGCGCCTGAACAATTGATCGGCAACATCAGCTTGATGGACGAGCAGGATAACAACCGGGGGTTCTGGCTAGGGCCGCAATGGCAAGGGCAAGGACTGATGTCCGAGGCCAGCACAGCGGTGACCGACTATTGGTTCGGCGTGCTCAAGCGCCCGCTGCTGCGGGTGCCCAAGGCGGCACCCAACCTGGGCTCGCGGCGTATTTCCGAGCGTACGGGCATGCGTTTGATCCGTACGGATGAAGCTGAGTTTGTGGAAGGTACTTTCCCACGGCATATCTGGGAAATGACCCGCGAGGAATGGCTGAAAACCCAATCGCCCAAAAGCTGAGGGCCAAAGGTGGGACGGGGCTCGCCCTTCTGTAGGAGCGAGGGGGACGCCTAGTTCTTGCTCGCGAAAAACGTCAACGATAACGCGTGCTTCCTGAATGAACGCGGCGCCTGTGAGTTTTTCGCGAGCAAGAACCAGGCGTCCCCCTCGCTCCTACAAAAAAGCCTTAGCTGACGGGCATCAGGCTTCAGTCGGTGATAAAGCGCACGCCTGGCTTGGCGCGTTCATCCACCACCAGCTCGAAAACATCCGGCCGGGCGTAATGCCCCACCACATCGTAGTCATACCGCGCGCGCACTAAATCGTCAGTGTCGATCTGCGCGGTCAGCAGCCCCGCCTCCCCCAGCAACGGCCCAGCCAGGATGTCGCCCATGGGGCCGATAATCACGCTGCCACCTGCGATCAACGGGCGCTCTGAAGGCCAGTTGGCAACCTCGATGCCCAGCGCCTGAGGCGAAGCCTGCACCTGGCACGCACTGACCACAAAGCAACGCCCTTCGTGCGCCACATGACGCATGCTCACCTGCCACATCTCACGCTCGTCCACCGTCGGCGCGCACCACACTTGCACGCCCTTGGCGTACATCGCCGTACGCAGCAGCGGCATCATGTTTTCCCAGCACACCGCGCCGCCGACCCGTCCTACCGCCGTGTCGATCACCGGCAAGGTGGAGCCATCGCCCTTGCCCCAGATCAAACGTTCGGTGCCAGTGGGCATCAGCTTGCGGTGCTTGGCCACCAGACCGCCAGACGGTTCGAAATACAGCACGGTGCAATACAGGGTGCTGCCACTGCGCTCGATCACACCCAGGACCAGGCTCGCGCCGGTACGGGCCGACAACCCCGCCAGCGCCTCGGTCTCGGTGCCCGGCACATCGATGGCATTGGCGAAATAACGCGCAAAGGCTTCGCGCCCCTCGGGCAGGCGATAACCCAGTTGCGTGCCGAAACCTTCACCTTTGGGGTAACCGCCCAGGAGCGCCTCCGGCATCACCACCAGTTGCGCGCCGCTGCGCAGGATTTCGTCTTCATAAGCCAGGATTTGCGCGAGGGTCTCGGCCTTGCCGCCCGGCAAGGCACCGATTTGCAATGCAGCCACAATAGAAACAGGCATCACGATCATTCCAAGTAGTGGGGGGTTGCCCATTCTCGGGCCAGGCTCGATCATGAATAAAGCCCACTTCAGTGCTAAATGATATGAGCCAAATGAATATCGCCCAGGTCGACCTGAACCTGCTGAAAACCTTCGAAGCCCTGCACGATGAGTCCAGCGCCAGCCGCGCGGCGTTGCGCCTGGGTGTGACGCAATCGGCCATCAGCGCGGGGTTGCGCCGCTTGCGCGAACTGTATGGTGATCAGTTGTTCGTGCGTACCGGCCGGGGCCTGGCGCCGACCTTGCGCGCCAATCAACTCAAGCCGGTGATCAGTGAGGCACTGGACCGTTGCCGACAAAGCCTGGCGATGACCCATCCGGATAACCCGAACTATCAAGGGCGATCGATCGTGGTGGGACTGTCCGACGACTTCGAGATCGCCTATGGCCGTCGGCTGATGGACGTCATCGCACAGCGTCTGCCGAAACTCCGGGTGATCTTCCGTCAGACCCACAGCCAGATCGTCGCCGGCGCCCTGCTCGATCGCACCCTGGACCTGGCGATCACCGCCGGCGGGTTTGCCGAACGCAGGCTGAGCCGGCTTGTACTGGGGGAAGGTGATTATCGCTGCCTGGTGGACGCCCACAGCCTGGCGCCAGGCCAGCACGGCATCAGCCTGGCGGAGTTCGTGGCGCGTGAGCACATCCTGGTGTCGTCGGGCGGGTTTATCGGGATCACCGATGAGGGGCTGGCGGCCCAAGGGTTGAGCCGCCAGGTGTGCGCCTCGACCAGCCATTTTGCCGCACTGCCATTCCTGCTCAAGGGCACCCAGGCAGTGGCAACCATTCCCGGGCATGCGGCCGAGGCCATCGCCGGCCTCACCGGGCTTTGCGTACTGCCCTGCCCGCTGGCGCTGCCCCGCTACCCAGTGGAACTGGGCTGGCGTACACAGGCCCAGTTAGACCCACTGCTGCTCAAGGTGCGCGAAGCGATCAGCGCCAGTTTTACTTGGCCGCCATCAGCTTGTTGACTTCACTGCGCACCATGTTCGAGAACTCCGGCGGCGACATGCCGTCAAGTTCCGCGCGTACCCATTCAGCCCACTTGCCCTTGCGCTTGGCACGTTCGCCGAACAACCGGGCGGCTTCGCCCTTGGCCTTGCCCAGGTTACTTTGCCACAGGTCGTAGAGACGGGACTTTTCATCTTCCAGCTCGGCGCGTTCGGCGAGGGTCTTGTTGGCGAGATTGAAGCTCATGTTGAATTACCTGCTGCACAAATAGGTGACATCTTACACTGTAGGTCGAAATTTCCTGATTCAGATTTTGCCCAGAACCCGTGCCTGGCAAAAAAACTGCAACTTTTGCCATCGCCCGGCACTCCATTGTTCACTGTCACATTTACCTGCAAGGAGTCACACAATGGCCCGCAAAACCGCTGCCCAAGCTGTTGAAGATCAAATCAAGGATCAAGCCTTCAGCGAACTCACGGCGCTGATCGAAGAATCGGACAAACTGCTCAAGAGCAGCGCCTCGCTGGTGGGCGAAGAAGGTGAAACCCTGCGCGAGCAGGTCGCCATCAAACTCAAGCAAGCGCTGGACTCGGTGTCCAACGTGCGCGAGCGCAGTAAGCCGGTGGTCGATGCCACCGAGACCTACATCGGTGGCCACCCATGGCAGACCGTGGCTATCTCGGCGGGCTTCGGCCTGGTCGTCGGCCTGTTGCTCGGCCGCCGTAACTGATGCGCCAGGGGCTGCGCCCATGGCGCGGCCCCTTTCAGTCTTCGAGCAGCGCCTGCAACTGCGCCAGGTCCTGCGCTTGCAGTTCAATCCCCTGCTGTTGCGACTTCGCCCGCGTGCGATGACGTCGATCCCCCGGTAAACGCCGCAACCCCACCGCATGCATCTGCCGCACCAGTTCCTGGCTGCGCTCGGCAAAGCTTTGCCCAGCTGTTTTGCTCGGGTCGATGACAATCAGCAATTGCCCGGTCCAGGGGGTACGCGCGCCTGGGTGATCGGCCCAGTTGAACTCGAAGGAGAAGTTGCCCCCGGTCAGGGCGGCGGCCAGCAATTCGACCATCATCGACAACGCCGAGCCCTTGTGCCCGCCGAAGGGCAACAGCGCGCCGCCTTCCAATACGGCCTTGGGGTCCTGGGTCGGCTGACCGAGGCTATCGACGCCCATCCCCGGCGGCAATCGCTCGCCCTTGCGCGCGGCAATCTGTACGTCGCCATGGGCAATAGCGCTGGTGGCCAGGTCGAACACGATGGGCAAGCCGTCGGCACGGGGGGCGGCAAAAGCGATGGGATTGGTGCCGAACAGTGGCCGATCGGCGCCATGGGGCACCACGCAGGTCATGCTGTTGACCACGCTCAACGCCACCAACCCTTCCTCGGCAAAGGGCTCGACGTCCGGCCACAGTGCCGCGAAGTGATGGGAGTTATGGATGGCCAGCAGCGCAATGCCGGCGCTGCGGGCCTTGTCCACCAGCAGTGCACGGGCCGCTTCAAGGGCCGGCTGGGCGAAGCCGTTGCAGGCGTCCACCCGCACGAAGCCGGAGGCGACATCCGTGACCACGGGCGTGGCTTTGCCATCGACCCAACCGCTGGCCAGCGTGCTCAGGTAGCCGGGAATGCGGAAGATGCCGTGACTGTGCGCGCCGTCGCGCTCGGCGCTGGCGCAATTGCGCGCCAGGATCGAGGCAACCTCAGGCGAGGTGCCGTGTTTCACGAAGATGGCATGCAGCAACCCCACCAGGTCATTGAAACCAATGAACACTGAAGGACTGTCAACTATCGGGGACTGGGCAGACATCTGTAGCTCCGATTTTGTAATTGGAAGAGACAACAAGAATCCAGGCCGTTGATTAAACAACGCCCCCTGTGGCTGCTGTCAACGGGCGCTTCAGTTATCTATCGCCATATGCCCTGTGGCGAGCGAGCTTGTTGTGGCGAGCGGGCTTGCCCCGCGTTGGGGCGCGAAGCGGCCCCATTACAGACGATGTGTTTTTAACTGACACACTGCGGTGCCTGGTGTTGGGGCTGCTGCGCAGCCCAACGCGGGGCAAGCCCGCTCACCACAACAAGCCTGCTCACCACAACAAGCTCGATCACCACAACAAGCCTGCTCGCCACAACAGCCCCATCTGCCGGGCGTTAAGGTTGATCAGCCATGGCCGTTCCGGTGCCTCGCAACACAGGGATGGTAGGAGTGACGGACTCATACCCCCAGTTTTCTCGGCTTTCAAACGAGAATAAATTCCAATTGAAGTGCAATTGCCATCATGGCTGTTCTCGCTATCCGGCTGTGGAGGTTAGAATGCGGGAAATCAGGATGAGTTAATGAGCGAAAAGTCCCTTTCAGAAGCCGAATATGACGCCATCACCGACGCCGCCGCGCATTGGTGCATGCGTATGCATGCGAGTGATTGCACGTCGGGCGAACGGCAGGCCTTTCAGCAGTGGCACGACGCTCATCCGCTGCATGCGTTCGAATACGCAGCGATGCTGGAAATCTGGGACGTGGCCGATCATTTGCCACGCAATGAGGCGGCCTCGGCGGGGATGCCGCTCAAACCACGCAGCCGGCTGCGCACCTATGCCGTTGCCGCAGCGATCAGCCTCGCAGCCCTGCCCCTGGCAGCCTTTACCGGCTGGGAAGCGGGTTGGCTGCCCAGCTCCTATGAGCGCTTCGAGGCCACCAACGGCTTACGCCAGGTCACATTGGGCGATGGCAGCCAGGTGGAACTCAACCTCGGCACCGAACTGGTCTACAGCCACTACAAGGACCAGCGCCAGGTCACGCTGAAAAAAGGCGAGGCGTTTTTCAAGGTCAGCCATGACCGCGCCCATCCTTTTATCGTGCGGGCCGGCGAAGGCCAGGTGCGAGTCACCGGCACGCAGTTCAATGTCTGGAAATATGACGACCAGGTACGGGTGATGCTGCTCGAAGGCTCGGTGCAGATTTCCAGCGACAAGGCGCATGGCAGCGTGCCACTGACGCCAGGCATGCAGGCCAGCTACCAGCAGGGCGACGCCACCCCTCGAATCAGTTCGATGAACCCCAACGACTCCGCCCTGGCCTGGCGCCAGGGCAAGCTGGTGCTCGACAACCTGGCCCTGGCCGATGCCCTGCCCCTGATCAATCGCTACCTCAACAAGCCGGTCATGCTGGCGGATGCCAACACCGGGGCAATCCGCATCGGTGGCATCTACAACACCAGTGAAGTCAATAGCCTTATCCCTTCCCTGCCCAAGGTACTGCCGGTCTACCTGACCCAGAACCAGGACGGCAATCCCGTCCTCAACGCCATCCCGCGTAAAGCCCCCAAAGGCTGAACCCTGCGTTTGCACAGGCAGGCTCGCTTGGGCCTGCGGTGTCCATTTTTGAAACACCTCCCGTCCCTGGACCGCCCGTGCTGAGCGACTTCATCGTTCTGTCATGTTCGGTGTTACAGCACTGATACAACCAGGTGAAGCGTTTTTGCTGGGTTCGGGTCAGTGCGCACCTGGGCAATGGTGTTTCAACCATGAAACAACGCAGCCACTACTTTGCCCGCCAACATTCATAAGCTATTGAATAATAAATAATATTAAAAAGCGGCACGCGTTCTGCTCTATTCCTCACAGCGCTGTTTAGGGTCAGCGCGCAGAAAAAAGGAATGCTGCCGTGGTCACTCACACTTCGGGCTCATTGAGCCTTCTGCTGATCAGCTGCGTACTCGGTGCCAGCGTGAGCGCTCCAGTGCTCGCTGCAGGTGACGGTGTGATCGTGACGGGCCGCGACGTACAAGGCCACATGTACGGTCGACCTTCATTCGGTAAAGACCCCTACCCCACCACTGCCAATGCCAATCCAAGCCGCGAGATCATCAGCGCCACAGGCGAACTCAGCGACATGGACATCGGCAGCATCAGCAGCGGCTCGAGCATTACCCGCGTGGTCCTGCCTGGCGGCAATATCCCTGGCCTCAACAACACCCAAGGCAGTGTATCGACACTCGGCTCCGGGACAGCGGTCAGCCACGGTGCCGGCGCCGCCATAGGCGGGCAGATCAGTGACTCGATCCAGCGTGGCATGGCGCCGCTGAACAACATCGGCAGCATGATGGGGGGCAAATAATGAATCGTTCCCTGCTGATTCTGGCCCTGCTGGGCAGCGCCTCGGCCCTGGCCGACAACACGGCGGTAATCACCAATAGCGGCCAGGCCTATAACGGCAACCTGATGATCAACCAGGCCGCCGGCGACCAACAGCAAACCGCCAACAACCGCGCCGTCGCACTCGGTGGCCAGGCCACCACCCGCAATCTCCAGAACCTGAACGGCAAGGTCGACCCCTCCCTGAATGCCAAGGCGGCAATCGAGGGCACCTCTTTTACCAATGGCAACGGCATGTTGGGCATCAACCAGTCAGCCGGGGCCAATAACCAATTAATCAATGCCGTGCGGATCAGCGTCAACCCTGGCCCGCAAAGCATCGACGACAGCGTCCTGTTGCAACAGAACACGACGACGCTGGCAACCGACTCAGGGCTCACCCCCACCACTGGCAGCCGCCAGGTCGTGACAAGCGACCAGGCCTTCACCGGCAGCCGAGGAGTGATTCAGGTGAACCAGAGTGCTGGGGTGGGGAACCGAGTGGCTAACACCCTGGGCATCACTATCAAGTAAACGCTTGGTAGCACACGTTAGACCGTACCAACACTTAACCAACTAATAGAAGCAAGGAGAAACACCATGAAACCTCAAATGGCTCTGAAACCTCTGGTTTTCGCTCTGGCTGCACTCATGGCTGCTGCTGCTCAAGCAAATGGTGGTGGCTGGCACCCTGCGCCTCAACCAACCGGGGTCGTTGCCTCTGTTGTCACGGATGTACAAAACAGCGCAGGCAACAAGTTCGATGACACCAAAACCGAAAACAATGCCTCTGCCGATAACTCGGTTAATGGCAACAGCGGTAACACCGGGGTTAACGTTCAAGCAGGCAGTGGCAACCAGGCCGACAACTCTGGCGCCATCTCCAGCGCCAAAGGTGACTTTGCAACAGTATTCGCTGTCGTCGATGTCAATCAAAACAGCGGGCTGAACAACTTCGTCAACAAAGGCACCCAGAACAACGCCTCCCTGGACAACTCGGTTAACGGCAACTCCGGCAACCTGGGCTACAACGGCCAGGCCGGCCAAGGTAACCAAGGTAAAAACAACCTGGCAATCACCACTGCAGATGGCAAAAACATCGCAGCGGCCGCCAACACCGAGCAAAACTCGCTCGCCAACAACTACCTCAACGCCGCCGCTACCAGCCACGGGTATGGCTATGGCAGCAAACCTCAGTACGTGTCGAACAACTCCAGCCTCGACAACTCGGTTAACCGCAACTCCGGCAACGTAGGTGTGAACCTGCAATCCGGCGCCGGCAACCAAGGCAGCAACAGCCTGTCGATCGGTCAAGGTTGCACCGTCTGCGCCAGCGGCGTGCGCTTCTGATCCAACGGGGCCTTGGCAACAAGGCCCTTTTTATTCCAGTGTCCGACAGGTCATACGATCATGCGCCTCGCGACCCTTAGCCTCTTGATGTTGCTCACCGGCCCAACCTGGGCGGGCACCATGGCAATCTCCGCCATGCCCGGCGGTGCAGTCATCTACAAGAAGGTCGAGAGTATCCGTGAGCGCCGGTTCGCCAACCTGGTGGAACAGAAAACCGATTTCAGCTGCGGTGCTGCGGCACTCGCCACCATTCTGCGCCAGGGTTACTGGCTGGACGTCGACGAAGACCACGTCATCAAAGGCATGCTGGTCAATGCAGACCAGGACCTGGTACGTACCCAGGGCTTTTCCATGCTGGACATGAAGCGCTACCTCGAAAGCATCGGCATGCGTGCCCGGGGCTACAAGATCGGACCAGAAACCCTGGTGACCGTGAAGATCCCCGTGGTGGTGCTGCTGGAGATTCGTGGCTACAAGCACTTCGTGGTGATGCAGCGCGCGGACAAGGACTGGGTCTATATCGGCGACCCGGTACTGGGCCACAAGCGCTATTCGCGTGACGACTTCCTCAAGGGTTGGAATGGCATCGTCTTCGCCGTGCTGGGTGAAGGTTATGACAAGGCCAACGCCTTGCTCGACCCGCCCACGCCGCTGACCGCCAAGAACAAGTTGAATGAGTTCAGGCCGGTAGGCGATGCCGAGCTGATGGATTTCGGTTTCATCCAGAGCGACTTCTTCTGAAGAAGCGCATAAGGGGCAGGACGCTCCAGGAGCTGAAGATGAACACTTCCCGTTGGCTGACGGTCCTGTGTCTGACAGCCTCAATACCCGCTTATGCTTCATCGGGGTTCCAACCCATCGAACTCAAGGATTCGGAAATGGCCGAACTGCGCGGCCGCTATGTGATGCCGGGGCGAATCATCAGCTTCGGTATTGTCATGAGCAGTACCTGGACCAACGCCGTGGGCGACACCATCACCGGCAAGGCCAGCATGCAGATCGACTCAGCGACCATTACCCCACAATTCTACGTGCAGACCACCGGCTCCACCGGTACCGGCACCAACCAGAACACCGGCACCGGTAATGTCGTCGGCGGCGCGGGCCTGGGCACAGGCACGGGCGTGACCCAAAGCGTACGCACCGCCGGCGACGGCAACACCGCTTACAACAATGTCGGTATCAACGTCACTGAAAACGGCTTTGCACCGTCCAACATCGTCCAGTCCGGGCAAGTGCTGGTAGCCGGCGGCACTGTGACCGGCGACAGCGCGGCAGGCCGTGTGAGTGTCTCGGCCAACAACGGCGGCTTGCAGATGGCGATTCTGGCCAACCATAACCAAGGCAATAGCCTCCAGCAGATCGGCGGCGGCCAAGTGCTGCAAGGCACGGTGTTGACCGGCAATACCAACTTCGTCAACAACATGACCCAACTCAACGTGGTAATGGGCAATAACGGACTGAACAACCCGGCGTTGAACTGCAATCTGGATCAACTCAAAGGCCTGCGCACTCTCGGTTATTGAACTACGCTGACCCTCGACACTTTTTGCATTAGAAAAGGACGGCTTATTTCATGCATCGATCATTATCGCTACGTGCAGTGGTCTGTTTAAGTACGCTCTTGCCCGCATCCATCTTGTATGCCGCGCCAGACGCAGATATTGAGACACTCAAACAAGAGCTTCTGGAACTCAAGCAGCGGTACGAGGTGCAGCAAAAAGCCCTGGCAGTGTTGGAACAACGGGTGCGCCAGGTCGAAGATCAACCGGCCACGCCGGCGCCCAAGCGCCTGGCCAAGTCTCCGGCAGACTTCCAGAAAGGCAACAAGACCGTCGCGGGAACGGGTGCCGCTGCGGCATCCGGCGGCGCGGGCGGTGGCGGCAGTTCTTATGGCCAGTCGCTCAAGGACGATTCGGCCCCTGCGCAAAGCGTGAGCAACCTCTACAACGAAGCCAGCGGCTTCTTCGGGAATGGCAAGTTCAGCTTTGAAACCGGCATCACTTACGCGCATTACGATGCCCGGCAGTTGACCCTCAACGGGTTCCTGGCCCTGGACTCGATCTTCCTGGGCAACATCAACCTGGACCGTATCAAGGCTGATAACTGGACCCTGGATTTGACCGGGCGCTACAACGTCGACAACCGCTGGCAGTTCGACGTCAACGTGCCGGTGGTGTACCGCGAATCGACCTACCAGTCGAGCGGCGCCGGCAACGATGCCACTGCCACCTCTGAAGCAGACGTAACCCGCGATCCAACCATCGGCGACGTAAACTTCGGTGTGGCGTACAAATTCCTCGACGAAACCCCTACTTTGCCGGACGCGGTTGTTTCGCTGCGGGTCAAGGCGCCTACCGGTAAAGAGCCGTTTGGCATCAAGCTGGTCAGGCAAACCACCAACGACAACCTCTATGTGCCGGAAAGCCTGCCTACCGGTAACGGCGTCTGGTCGATTACACCGGGCATCTCGCTGGTCAAGACCTTCGACCCGGCGGTGCTGTTTGGCTCGTTCTCGTACACCCACAACTTCGAAGATTCGTTTGACGACATCAGCAGTGACGTCAACCAGAAAGTCGGCGGCAAAGTCAGCCTGGGCGACAGCTTCCAGCTCGGCGTCGGCGTTGCCTTCGCGCTGAACGAGAAGATGAGTATGTCGTTCTCGGTCTCCGACCTGGTACAACGCAAAAGCAAGCTCAAGCCTAACGGCGGCGACTGGCAATCGGTGGTCTCCAGCGACGCCAATGCGGGCTACTTCAACGTGGGCATGACCATTGCGGCATCGGATAACCTGACGATCGTGCCGAACCTGGCGATCGGCATGACGGATGATGCGCCGGACTTCACCTTCAGCTTGAAATTCCCGTATTACTTCTAGCGGCATCGGGACACGGAGCGTCCCAGCCGGTGTTCCTTGGCTGCGTAAGGGAACCTATGACAAAGGAAAAGCCCCGCAACGATAAGGGTCGTTGCGGGGCTTTTCGGTTTACCCGCCCTAGCGGATCTGGTGTTTGTGCAGCAACCGGTAGAACGTCGGCCGGGAAACGCCGAGCACACGGGCCGCGACGCTCAGGTTGTCACTGTGCCGGTTGAGCACATCGCACAGCGCCTGGCGTTCGGCGCGGTGCTTGTAATCTTCCAGTGTAGCCATCGGCGAAGAAATTGCCTGTTCGCCTTCCAGGCCCAGATCAACGGCTTCGATCTGCCGCCCTTCAGCCAGCACCAGGCCACGCCGTACGCGGTTGGCCAGTTCACGTACATTGCCCGGCCACGGGTGTTGCCCCATGGCGACCAGGGCGCCCTCGCTGAAACTGCGCGGGCGCCGGCCGGTTTCCTGGCTGTAGAAGCGTGAAAAGTGATTGGCCAACATCGCCACATCACCGTGGCGTTCGCGCAGGGGCGCGGTGACCACTTGCAGCACATTCAGGCGGTAATACAGGTCTTCGCGAAACGTGCCCTTGGCCACCGCCGCTTCCAAGTCAACGTGGGTCGCCGCCAGCACACGCACATCCACGGGGATGGGCTGGCTGCCGCCGACCCGTTCAATCTGTTTTTCCTGGAGAAAGCGCAGCAGGTTGGCTTGCAGTTCCATCGGCAAATCGCCGATTTCATCGAGGAACAGCGTGCCGCCGTTCGCCGCCTCGATCCGCCCGACCTTACGCTGATGGGCGCCGGTAAACGCGCCTTTTTCATGGCCGAACAGCTCAGACTGAATCAGGTGTTCGGGGATCGCCCCGCAGTTGATCGCTACAAACGGCTTGGCATGGCGCTGGGATTGCCGATGCAGGGTCTTGGCGACCAGTTCTTTACCCGTACCGCTGTCGCCGCGAATCAGTACCGGCGACTCCGTGGGCGCCAGCTTCGACAATAGTTTGCGCAACTCGCGGATCGGCCGGCTGTCGCCAAGCAATTCATGTTCGGGCTCGTTGACCGGGGCATGGCCCTTGCCTCGCAGGCGCGCCATGCCAAAGGCGCGGCCCAGGGTGACCTGCACCCGAGAGACATCGAATGGCAGGGTGTGGAAGTCGAAGAACCACTCGCAGACAAAATCACCGACGTTCTGCAGGCGCAACACTTCCTGGTTGAGCACGGCGATCCACTCGGTGCCACTGCGGCTGATCAGCTCCTTGACGGCCTCGGGACGCTCCAGGTGATAAGGCTGCAAACGCAGCAAGCCCACATCGCAGGACCGGTCTCCCACCGCTTCCAGGGTACAGCTGTCCACCTCCCACCCGGCAGAGCGCAGGCCAGGCAATAGCGCATGGCAGTCATCGCAGGGATCGACCACAAGCAAACGGCGCTGGACAGGTGTAACAACCATGACTATTCCTTGGCGCCAAAAATAGTAAAGTTATTTAGAAACAACAGTTTGTGACGCCTGGCGATAACACTAGCAAGGTATTGACGCGGCGCTTGTACCATTTCGCTATAAGTGCGGGCAAAAAGCCATCTGCCTGCGATTCCGGGTAAAAAGTTGCTTCGCCTGGAGACTTACATTGCGCTTTCAAAACAGCCGCTTACATGACTTCAATCAGGGAAAGTTGAAAATTGTTGCTCTAACATGTGACCCGTACCCCATCATCGTGCATCAGTACAAGTAACCGCCGCACGGACTGCCCAACCGCCGGCACTTAATTGAATGGGCAATGAGAGAGAAGACCCACATGAACGCCCCGCTCCGCATCAACGAAGCTCTTTTGATCGCAGACCGTGCTTTCCAGCCCTTTCAGTGTGTGGCCTGGCACGATGGCAATGGCGCCCTCAGCCTGAGCGTCGTCGACCGCACCAACAAACGTATCGGCCGCAAACAGCTGTCGTCGAGTGCCTACACCGACCCGGCACAACTGGAAGACTTGTTGTTGCAAGCCCGCGCCGAACTCGACAAAGATGGCTACCAGTTACAGTCCTGGGCAATGCCCAAGTAAATCGGCGCGGCAACTTCCGATCATTGCCCCATTGCAAAACAATGATCGGAAGTTCGCTGTTAGAGTACAGCCGGTTTAACTTTTCGCCCTGACTGCGCCGCAAGAATAAACCGTTCGATCGCTTCGGCTGCACCGTCTTCGAGATTACTGCCGGTGACAACATTGGCCTGGCGCTTGACGCTTTCTTCAGCCTGCCCCATGGCAATCGACAACCCCGCCACCTGAAACATCGCCGGGTCGTTGCCGCCGTCGCCGATGACCGCCGTCTGCTCCAGCGGCACCCCGAGGTGCGCCGCCAGGGTCTTCAAGGCTTCACCCTTGTTGGCCTTCATCGCCGTCACATCCAGGTAGATCGGTTGCGAACGCGATACCTGGGCCAGCCCCTGCACCTTGGGCTGCAATTGCGCTTCAAGTTCCACCAGCAATGGCGCGTTGCGGCTGGCGGCGACGATCTTGTCGACCCGATCCAGGTACGGCTCAAAACTCTCGACCACTCGCGGCCCATACCCCAAACCAGCAGCTTCCACCGCTACCATGGGGCCGGACGGATCGCGCCGCAGCCATTCACCGTCGGCAAACACCCAGACTTCCACGTCCGGCACCCCGGAAAACAGCGCCAACGTCACCAGCGCCGCCTCCGCGGGTAAATAATGCGCCACCAGCACAGTGCCATCAGGGTTGACCAACGTGCCGCCATTGAAGCCGGCCACGGGCACGTCGATGCCGAACGCTTCGATCATCTGCAACATCGCCTTGGACGGGCGTCCGCTGGCCAGGCTGAACAGTACCCCGGCAGCGCGCAAGGCACGCACCGTGTCGAGGGTGCGCTGGGTCGGGGTGTGATCAGGACGCAGCAAGGTGCCGTCCATATCACTCAATACAAACCGGACGGGATGGATCGCTGCGTCACTCATCCGAGCGAATGCCAGGCACGGCCATCGCGGGCCAGCAACGCATCGGCCGCCGCCGGACCATCTTCACCGGCCTTGTAGGCCTGGATCCCGTCGTCCTCTTTCCACGCATCGAGAAACGGCTGCACCGCACGCCAGCCGTTTTCGATGTTGTCGGCGCGCTGGAACAAGGTCTGGTCTCCGGTCATGCAGTCGTAGATCAAGGTTTCGTAACCGGTCGACGGTTGCATCTCGAAGAAGTCCTCGTAGGCAAAACCCAACTCGATATTGGCCATGTCCAATGTCGGCCCGGGCCTTTTAGCCAGCAGGTCGAACCACATGCCTTCATTGGGCTGGATCTGGATCTTCAGGTAGGTGGGCTTGAGCTCATCGACCTCGGTATCGCGAAACTGTGCATACGGCGCCGGCTTGAAGCAGATCACGATCTCGGTGTCGCGAATGCTCATGCGCTTGCCGGTACGCAGGTAGAACGGCACGCCGACCCAACGCCAGTTGTCGATCATCACCTTGAGGGCGACAAACGTCTCGGTGCTGCTGTCGGGCGCCACGTTGGCTTCCTCGCGGTAGCCGGGCAGCGCCTTGCCACCGATCTCACCGGCGGTGTATTGCCCGCGCACCGAATTGGCCCGCGCATCTTCCAGGGACCAGGGGCGTACAGCCCCGATCACCTTGGCCTTCTCGCCCCGTACTGCATCGGCGCCAAACGCCGCCGGTGGCTCCATGGCCACCATCGCCAGCAACTGGAACAGATGGTTGGGCACCATATCGCGCAAGGTGCCGGTTTTTTCGAAGAAATTACCCCGGGTTTCCACGCCCACCGTTTCCGCCGCGGTGATCTGCACGTGGTCGATGTAATGGTTGTTCCAGAACGCTTCGAACAGCACGTTGGAGAAACGACTGATCAAGATGTTCTGCACCGTCTCCTTGCCCAGGTAATGGTCGATGCGATAGATCTGCTTCTCGCTCATCACTTTGAGCAGGCTGGCATTCAGCGCTTCGGCAGTGGCCAGGTCAGAGCCAAAGGGCTTTTCGATCACCACGCGGCGGAAGCTGTCATCGGTTTCCGTCAACAAGCCGGCACTGCCCAGGCGCTGCACCACTTCACTGAAGAAGCGCGGCGCGGTGGCCAGGTAGAACACCGCGTTGCCGGTGCCACTGTCGGCGATCTTCTTGCCGATGTCGGCGTAGGTGCTGTCGTCGAGGAAGTCGCCCTCGACGTAGCTGATGCCCTTGGCCAGTTGCGCCCACAGTTTTGGGTCCAGGGCATTGTCGGCGTTACCCCTGACCTTCCCGGCAGCTTCGGTGCGAATGAAGTCCTCGAGTTTCTTGGCGAAGTCGGCATCGCTGATGGCGTTGTGATCAACGCCGACAATGCGCAGGCCATCGCCCAGCAGGCCGTCACGGCTGAGGTTGTACAGCGCCGGCATGAGCAGGCGCTTGACCAGGTCGCCGTGGGCGCCAAACAGAAACAGGGTGGTGGGAGGAGCGGGTTCGGCCTTGGTTTTTTTGCCGTTGGCGGTCATTTTTTGGAAGTCTCCACATGACCACCAAAGCCGAAGCGCATGGCAGACAGCATCTTGTCACCGTAGGTGCTCTGCTGGCGGGAACGGAAACGCGCGAACAGCGACGTGGACAGCACCGGCACCGGCACGGCTTGCTCCATGGCGGCCTCGATGGTCCAGCGGCCTTCGCCACTGTCGGCAACGGAGCCGGAGTAGCCGTCGAGTTTCGGGTCGGTGGCCAGGGCATCGGCGGTCAGGTCCAGCAACCAGGACGACACCACGCTGCCACGGCGCCAGACTTCGGCGATATCGGCAACGTTCAGGTCAAAGCGCTGGTCTTGCGGCAGGTTTTCCGAGTTCTTGGTCTTGAGAATGTCAAACCCTTCGGCAAACGCCTGCATCATCCCGTACTCGATGCCGTTGTGGATCATCTTGACGAAGTGCCCGGAACCCGCAGGGCCCGCATGGATATAGCCATGCTCGGCGCGGGGGTCAGCGGCAGCGGAGCGGTCCTTGGTGCGCGGGATATTGCCCAGGCCCGGCGCCAGGCTGGCGAAGATCGGGTCGAGTCGCTGAACGGTCTCGGTGTCGCCACCGATCATCATGCAGTAACCGCGCTCCAGCCCCCAGACGCCGCCGGACGTGCCGACGTCGACATAGTGCAGGCCTTTTTCCGACAACGTCTTGGCGCGACGAACATCGTCCTTATAGTTGGTGTTGCCGCCGTCGATGATCACATCACCGTCTTCCAGCAGTTCGCTCAACTCATTGATGGTGTTTTCAGTGGGGTCGCCTGCCGGCAACATGACCCAAACGGCGCGAGGCTTTTGCAGCCCGGCAACCAGGGCTTTCAAGTCGGCGACGCCGGTGGCGCCCTCCTCGCTCAAGCCTTTGACAAATGCTTCGTTACGGTCGTAAACAACGGTGGTATGCCCATTGAGCATCAGGCGCCGTGCAATATTCCCGCCCATGCGGCCTAGTCCGATAATCCCCAGTTGCATGTGCTGATGCTCCTAACTACTCAAAAAATGTGTGCCTAGTTTATAGCGCAATGAAGCTATTGAGGGTTAGTCCAGCGCGGATGGCGGTAGTTTCATGACAAAAAAGTAGCCATCGTTTCACCATCACGCCGACAAAAGTCACACGACCATCAAAAATAAAAAAGTTCCCTTGATACGAAAAAGAATTCAGAATTGCTTCCGACTGATGCCGAGAACCTCGAATCAAGCGTTCTGGCGTCGCGATCTACCGGCTATTTGCGAGGTAAGCAATGAGCACAGCACAGATGAACCGCCCGGCACAGACCCTCTACGTCACCATCCGCCGCGATGAGTTGCGCCAACTGAAGGACGAACGCGATCAACTGCTGATGCAAGTCGCGCAGTTGCAGATGCAATTGCAAGGCCCCAGCGCCGTCGCACTGGCAGCCCCCGCCCACGGCTGAGCCCAGCGGGCATACAGGGGTAAAAACCGCTGTGCCTCTCGCTCCCGGATACCACTGCTGGCGATAACCGCCATCGGCTCTGCGCTTCGCGAAGTTGGTCGTCACAACCGGTCTCGTACCTGAGGCCCGCCAACTTCAAATGCCCTTCGCCCAAGGTCCTCACACCCCGGCGTCCTGAGTGGAAGCGCTTCTCCACCCGCCGTTCGAATCCCTCGATCAATTCCGGCCCTTTGCAGCGGGCGGTCTTATCCGTCCACGCCCAAATGTCGAGCCTCACCGCGAAACGCGGCAGATCAGCCAGCGGCGCCTGGATCAGTACCGGGCTCGAGAGAGGCAAACACCGCATCTTAAACTCACAAACTTTTCACACCCGACTGTCGATACTGCGCCGGATGAATGTCCGGTCTGCGGATCAAAACCCGTGCGGGTACCGCTAACCGATGATTGAATTTAAGTTTGCTGGAGCGCTGGATGGCGATGTTCAAACGCAGCACCAAGTCTGCGAAAGGCTTTGATTGGGCCGGCCTTGGCTGGTTATTTCTGTTTTTCTGGTACTTCTCGGGTATTACCCAACTCCTCATACAACTGACCGGCACCTCCGGTTTCAGCGGCTTTCGCCAAGCCTTCTTCATGAGCGCACTGTGGCTCGCGCCGATGTTGTTATTCCCGCGCCGCACCCGCCTGCTCGCCGCGTTGATCGGTGTGGTGCTGTGGGCCTGTTCCATGGCCAGCCTGGGTTATTTCTTCATCTACCAGCAGGAATTCTCCCAAAGCGTCATCTTCATCATGTTCGAGTCGAACATCTCTGAAGCCGGTGAATACGCGACCCAATATTTTGCCTGGTGGATCGTGCTGGCGTTCATCGCCCATACCGCCCTGGCCGTGTTCCTGTGGACGCGCCTGCGCCCGGTGTACCTGCCCCGTGGCCAATCGATACTGGCGGCGACGGCAATTGTGCTGGCCGTCGTGGGCTACCCGCTGGTCAAGCAGATCGCCACGAGCGACAACATGGAACAGGCCATCGACCGCTTTGAAACCCGCGTCGAACCGGCCGTGCCATGGCAGATGATCGTGGCCTATCGTCGCTACACCGAGCAGCTCGACAACATGCAGGGCATGCTCACCAGCGCCAGCCAGATTCCGCCCTTGAAGAACCTCAAGGACAGCATGGCCAACCAACCGTCGACCCTGGTATTGGTGATCGGCGAGTCCACCAACCGCCAGCGCATGAGCCTCTATGGCTACCCGCGCAACACCACGCCCGAGCTGGACAAGCTGCGCGACCAACTGGCGGTATTCGACAACGTCATCACCCCGCGCCCCTACACCATCGAAGCGCTGCAACAGGTGCTGACCTTCGCCGACGAAGAAAACCCGGACCTGTACCTCAAGACGCCGTCGATCGTCAGCATGATGAAACAGGCGGGCTACAAGACCTACTGGATCACCAACCAGCAGACCATGACCAAGCGCAACACCATGCTCACGACCTTTTCCGAACAGGCCGACGAGCAGGTGTACCTCAACAACAACCGCAACCAGAACGCCCGCCAGTATGACGGCGACGTACTGGAGCCATTCGCCAAGGCCATGGCCGACCCGGCCGAGCGCAAGTTCATCGTGGTGCACCTGCTGGGCACGCACATGAGCTATCAGTACCGTTATCCGCCGACCTTCGACAAATTCACCGATCGCCAGGGGGTTCCGGCAGGCATCAGCGACGCCCAGCTGCCCACCTACAACAGCTATGACAACGCCGTGCTGTACAACGACTTCGTAGTCTCCAGCCTGATCAAGAGCTACGCCAAGACCGACCCCAACGGCTTCTTGCTGTACCTGTCCGACCACGGTGAAGACGTCTTCGACTCCGCCGGCCACAGCACCCTGGGGCGCAACGAAGGCAAACCCACCGCACCGATGTACACCATCCCGTTCATGGCCTACGCCTCTCCCAAGTGGCGCGAAACCCACAACTGGAGTTTTGCCGGCGACCTGCAGCGCCCCTATAGCAGCTCGCAGTTGATTCATACCTGGGCAGACCTGGCCGGGCTGAGTTTCGATGAGCTGGACCGCAGCAAAAGCCTGGTCAGCGACAGTTTCAAGCCGCGCCCGCTGCTGATCGGCAACCCTTACGAGCGCCAGCAGAAAGCCTTGATCGACTTCAGCCTGATCAAGCCAAAGAAAGCTGACGGGGCAGAAGTTGTAGCGAAGTGACCACCAGCGTCGCCCCGGCGACGATAACAATCATTCTCGTTTAAGCCTAAAGTTTCACGCCTCCTTTCGTCTTTGAGCCAAGGCCTTTTCTTACTGAGAAGGCTTCAAAGACGACAAGGAGTCTTCCGCGATGTTCGCGCCTCTCACCCGTTCCATGACCTTCACCCTCGGCCTGTTCAGTATCGGACTGAGCCCCGACCTGCTGGCTGAAAACGACCCCGAGCAAACACCCGCCACCGCGTTGGAGCTGGGCAGCACCCGCGTCACCGCCGAAGGCCTGGGGGCCACTACCGAGCACACCGGGGCCTACACCACCGGTTCGATGAGCACCGCCACGCGGCTGAACCTATCGATCAAGGAAACCCCTCAATCCATTTCGGTGATCACCCGCCAGCAAATGGATGACTTCAATCTCAATACCCTGACCGACGCCCTGCGCCAGACCACCGGGGTCACGGTGCAGCACCTGGATTCCGACCGTGCCGGTTATTCCTCCCGGGGCTATTCCATCAATAATTTCCAGGTGGATGGCATGCTCAACACGTTCGGGCGCATGAAGTCCGACGCCGACACCATCATTTACGACCGTATCGAAGTGGTACGCGGCGCCACCGGCTTGACCACCGGCGCGGGCGATCCCTCAGCCACCGTGAACATGATCCGCAAGCGCCCGACCGCGCAATGGCAGGCCAGGGCCGGTGCCAGCGGCGCCAGCCATGACAATTACTACAACTATCTGGACGTCGGCGGTCCGCTGGGCTTTGATGGGCGCCTGCGCGGGCGTAGCGTCATGGCCTACCGCGACAGCCAATCCTTTCGCGACAATTACGCGCTGCAACGGGAAGTGGGCTACGGGATCCTCGAGGCTGATTTGACGGACGATACCGTGGTGGCGGTCGGGTTCGATTATCAGAACAAGCATGTGCAAGGCACCTCCTGGGGCACCCTGCCTTACTGGAACAGCGACGGTGGTAAAGCTCGGCTGTCACGCTCGGCCAATATGGCCGCCGATTGGAGTTCCTGGCCACTGAAGGACCAGACCACCTTCGCATCCATCGATCACAAGCTGTCCGCCGACTGGCGCCTCAAGGCCGCCTACACCCACCGCCAGAGCGACACCGATGGCAAGGTGTATTACGGTGGCGCGGGATTCCCTAATGCCGATGGCAGCGGCATGACCGCCTGGACCAACCAGATGGTCGGCACCTCGAAAATGGACGTGGTGGATTTCAACCTGGCCGGCGCCTATTCGCTGCTGGGCCGCGAGCATGAATTGATGGTGGGATATGGCGAGTCGCAGCAGCGCGACACTTCGCCCTTCCAACGCAATCGCTCTCCCGCCGATTACGTCACCATCCCTGATTGGCAACACATGGGCGGTATCGCCAAATTTCCCGACCGCACCACCGGGCTCAAAGGCTCCCACTCCAGCAAACAGCAGAAAGCCGGCTACCTGGCCACTCGCCTGAGCCTGACCGACAAGTTGCACGCCGTGCTGGGCAGCCGCTATGGCAGTTGGGAAATCGAAAGCGTCGCGCCAGAATACGATGCCAACAACCAACTGACCCGAGCCCCCAAGACCCGTCAGACTCACAACGACATGCTGACCCCGTATGCGGGGCTGCTCTACGACATCACCTCGCAGTACACGCTTTACGCCAGCTACACCGATATCTTCAACCCACAGGATGAGCGCGACGCCAGCCGCAAGTACCTGGAGCCGGTGGTGGGCAGCAATTACGAGGTGGGCCTCAAGGGCAGCCTGCTGGACGAGCGCTTGAACCTGGCCGCCGCCTACTTCTGGAGTACCCAGGACAACGTGGCCGAGTTGGACAACAGCGCCGAGCCCGACCGGGAAACGGGCGAGCAGTTCTACACATCCGGCGGCAAGGGCAACCAGGTGCAAGGCTTTGAAGTTGAAGTGTCGGGCGAGGTCATGCCGGACTGGAACCTCACGGCGGGCTACACCTACACCCATTCGCTCAACGGCGACAAACAGCGCAGCAATACTGACCAGCCGATGAACCTGTTGAAGCTGTCCAGCACCTATCGCCTGCCGGGCGAATGGCGCGGATTGACGGTGGGCGGTGCGGTGAACTGGCAAAGCGACTTCTACGCATTTGCCGACCGTCCGATCGGCGGTCGCGACGCGGACGGCTACCTGATCACCGAATCAACGAAGATCACACAGCAGGCTTATACCGTGGTCAATCTGATGTCTCGTTATCAATTCGACGAACATGTTTCGGCGTCAGTTAACGTCAACAATTTATTTGATGAAAAATATTACGAGCGCGTCGGCTTTTATAATGGCGTGTATTGGGGCGAACCCCGCTCGATCACCTTGGCATTGGACTGGAGACTGTAAGACTTTTTAACCCGAAGTTAACGAAAATGTTAACTTCGGGGGCAGTTCCGCGTTAATTCCCACTTAATAAGATCACTCCACACTCGCCCCATGAATCTGATCAAGGACAGAGCGGATACCGATCACTCTTAACGGGAACACTGCCATGAAACTCTCCACCCTGATGCTTGCCAGCCTGATGACCCTGACCTCCGCCGCCGCATTCGCAGAAGGCGGCTCAGAGCGTTCGAAGGCGTTTTACAACGACTTCAGTTTCGTCCAGCAAAAACTCCACGGCACCGCCGAACAAACGGAAGTCGCCGATGGCAAGACATTAAAAATCGACTCTGCCGAACAAAAAACGGCCGAGCCACAATCAAAGAGTTAATTAACGCTGACTTAATCCGCAACACCCTGTGCCATTCCGCTCCGTTGGCAAAGGCTTAATAGGCGCCATTTGATGGCGCCTTTTTTTTCGCCGGTTATTTATTACAGCGGCTTGTTCCAGAACAACATGCGCCCATGGGCCGGATCGAACACCGAGTCGTCAAAACCGAACTTGCGGTAGGCCGACTGGGCCACGGCATTGCCCTCCAGCACTTCCAGGGTGATCTTGCAGCAGCCGCGCTGGCGAGCGATTTCCTCGACCTTGTGCAGCATCTTCTGGCTCAGCCCCAGGCCACGAAATGGATTCATCACCACCACGTCGTGAACATTGACCAATGGACGGCAGGCGAACGTGGAAAACCCTTCAAAACAGTTCACCAACCCGGCCGGTTCGCCACCGACAAACGCCAACACGCTAAAAGCATGGGGGCGTTTCGCCAGTTCCGCCGGGAGTTGGCGCAGCAAGTCCGACGGCAGGCTGTGCCCGCCCCCCATAGGGTCTTCTGCATAGTGGTTGAGCACACGACCAATGGCATCGGCATGCACGGGATTGGTGTAGCTGGCTTGCAGCACCAGAATGTCAGGGGTGTCCATTTCCTTCCTCAATCAAAAACAAAAAAGGGAATTCAGCTCCCTCCGAAGGGCACGATTGTAAGCATGGCGCCGGTAATAGATGAAGGAGATTAACTACAAATACCTGCCTGAAAACGCGAAGGTTATGCCGATCAAAATAGGTTGCCAGGTCATTCCAGGGCCTTTTTCGTACGCTCATACGCCAAAACGCTGTAATTGCATTTCCTGCAATCGGCTCAGGGTGCGACGGAACGGAAACTCCAGGTAGCCTTCGGTGTAGAGGCTTGCCAACGGGACCTTGGCTTCGATGAATAACGGCACCTTGCGGTCGTAGCATTCATCCACCAGCGCGATAAATCTGCGCACGCTGTCATCGTGTACCGAGAGCTCAGGCAATTCGCGATCCCCGGCCACCACGCGCTGGGCAGCGTCCTCGGTGCCACGGGCAATCCGGCCAGGGCGCCTTTGCGCACTGAGGTTGGGCACCTCCCCCAGCAAAATCGCTTTGAAACGGTCGCACAGCAGCATGAAGTCCATGGCGGCCAGGGGTTGTTCGCACAGGTCGGCATAGCGGCACCACAGCACGGTGTCACTGGCCTGCACAGCCACAATCGAGCGGTGCCCAACGCTGACCGCCCCACTGCTCACCCGTTGCCCCTGGCTCAGTTGTTTGAACAGCGTGGCCAACGCCTCCGGTTGGTTGACCCAATAACGCTGCACACCCACACCCGGATGCAGTCGATGATCCTCGCCACCGTCCACCGCCACCACGCGCATATGCTGCTTGATGGCCTCGATACCTGGCAGGAAACGCTCACGATTGAAACCGTCTGCATACAGTTGGTCGGGCGGCTGGTTTGAGGTGCAGACCATGACCACCCCCTCCTCGAACATGACCTGGAACAGGCGGCCAAGGATGATCGCATCACCAATGTCGCTGACGAATAACTCGTCGAAGCACAGCACCCGCACCTCCCGGCCCAGTTCACGGGCCAGGGCCTGCAACGGGTCGGGAATGCCGGAGAGCTGGAACAAGCGCTGATGCACCCAGCCCATGAAGTGATGGAAATGCTGGCGCCGCGCGGGTACACGCAGGCTGTGGTAGAACTGGTCCATCAACCAGGTTTTGCCCCGGCCCACCGGCCCCCATAGATACACCCCGGTGATCGGTGGGTGGCCCCGGTGCAGGGCTTCGTGACAGGCTTGCAGGGCATCCACTGCCTGGCGCTGGGCGTCATCGGCAACGAAGCCCTGCTGGGCGATGGCATGTTGATAAGCGGCGAGAGGCGAGTCGAAAGTCATGCGCGCCAGTATGACTTACACAGAGATATCCAGCCGTGAAATCTTGCCCTGCTCGTTCAGGCGAAAGGTGTAGCGCAACGCCAGCGGGCTGCCAGGGAAATTGCCCGAGACACTGTTGCTGACCAGCACCTTGCCGGTGCGGTGCTGTACGTTGAGCACCTCGACCCGCGGCTCGTAGCGCCGCCCGGTGTCTTCCATCCAGCGGGCGATGGCAGCAGGACCGACCTGATGCTCGCCCTCATCGAACACGTGGGCATCGTCGGCAAAACAATCGGCGACGGTCGAGGTGTCACCGCTGTTGGTCGCGGCGAGATAGGCAACGATGGCCGGGGCCAGCAGTGAATGGTGACCGGACATGGCACAGCTCCTTCTGAGTGGTTGTGGGGCCATGCTAAGCCAGGGTCGTGTCAGTTTTTGTCAGGAGTGAATGGCCCGGTGTCATTCTGTTCCAGCAATTTACGCCAGGCGCGCAGCCAGTCACTGCGTCGCCCCGGGTAGCGCTCGCCACGGGCTTGCGCGGTGGCGACACGGTCGGTCCGAAAGGTGCGATACGCGCCCCGCAGTTCGCACCAGGCCACGATCACCCGCACCTCATTGAGAAAACCCAGGGCTAAAGGCCAGATCAGGCGTTGACTCTGGGTCTGGCTGGCATCCGCGTAATCGATATGCAGCTTGGCCTGGCTGCGAATGGCCTCGCGAAACACATTCAACGGTACGCGGTTTTCCGGATAGCCGAACCCTGGCGGCCCCGGCAGCAGCGTCGGGTTGCGCAACGCCTCCTGGGCGGCGGGGTCCAGCACATCGGCAATTTTTGCCAGGGCGTTGGCCGCGGCGCGGCTGAGCACATCATCGCCACGCTGATCCACATAACGCAGGCCGAGCACGATGGCTTCAGTTTCCTCGGCGTTCAGCATCAAGGGCGGTAGAAACAAGCCACTGCGCAACACATACCCGACGCCCGCCTCCCCGAAGATCGGCGCGCCCAAGGCAGTCAAAGCGGCGATATCGCGATACAAGGTGCGCTCGGACACCTCCAACTGTGCGGCGAGCACAGCCGCGGTCACCGGGCGTTTCTTGCCTCGCAGGGCCTGGAGCAAAGACAGTAGACGAGTGGTACGCGACACGTTGATCCCGCCGGCAAAAGGAAAAATGTGCAGCAGCTTAGCAGAGCGTCCTGCCAGAAAATGTCAGGAGTAAAAAGCGCCTCATCACACCACAGGCCCACGTGAGAAACCGGTGTGACCGCCCTGATGAGCTTCGTTCTTTAAAGTGTTTGACATAGTTGCCTTAAGCAACAATATTATTGACTCAGGCAACCATAAGAGCATGCGCCATGTCCACATCCTTGCTTGTCGAACGCGCCGGCATCGTGCGCGGCTTCAATCGTTTCTATACCCATCAGATCGGCGTACTGCAGGAGCACCTGCTGCAAAGCGACTATTCCCTCACCGAGATCCGGGTGCTGTATGAGCTGTCGTCGCGCGGCGACCTGACCAGCGCCGACCTGTGCCAGATGCTCAGCCTGGATGCGGGCTACCTGAGCCGGTTGACCAGCGGTTTCGAAAAGCAAGGCTTGATCCAAAAGCTCCGCTCACCCACCGATGCGCGCGCGGTGCAATTGCACCTCACCGAACAAGGCCGCTCCGTGCTGGCACCCCTGGAGCAACGGACCCAGGACGAAGTCATTGCCCTGCTGCAAGCCCTGCCTGAGCCACAACAACAGCAACTGACCGCCGCCATGCAGCGCATTCAATCCTTGTTGCAAGGCACCCCGCCGAGCTACCTGCTGCGTGACCCGCAGCCAGGCGATATGGGCCTGGTGGTGCAGCAGCAATCGGCCTTGTATGCGCGGGAATACCAATGGAACTGGGAGTTCGAAGCACTGGTGGCGGAGATCGTCGCCAAGTACCTGCGCGAGTTCGACCCAACGCGTGAGCGCTGCTGGATCGCCGAAAAGGATGGCGCGGTGGTGGGTTCGGTATTCGTGGTGCGTCATGACGACAGCACCGCCCAACTGCGCATGCTCTACGTCGACGCCAGCGCCAGGGGCCTGGGTATCGGCCAGCGTCTGGTCGATGAATGCCTGCGCTTTGCCCGCGATGCCGGCTACACGCGCATGATGTTGTGGACCATGAGCGCGCTGACCGATGCGCGCAGGCTCTACCAGAAAGCCGGTTTCGAGCTGGAGGAAGAGGAACCTACCCTCAGTTTTGGCAAGGCCCTGGTCAGCCAGACCTGGGCCCGCGCACTGTAAAAAAAAAGGGCCTGGAGAACCCAGGCCCTGGCCCTTTTACAGGTCGGTGATTTCCTTGTGGCGTGGCACCAGCGTCTTCATCACGCTCCAGGCCACCAGGTAAGCCAGCGCGCAGATCGCGAACATGATCATGTAGCCGGTGTGGATATCGCCGATGGACTTGTAGTAATCGAACACCCAGCCCCCGATCTTGGTCATCACCACCCCGCCCAGGCCACCGGCCATGCCGCCAATGCCGACCACCGACGCCACGGTTTTCTGCGGGAACATGTCGGACACGGTGGTGAAGATATTGCACGACCACGCCTGGTGCGCCGAGGCGCCCACACCAATCAACAACACCGGCACCCAGAAGCTGATATAGCCCAGGGGCTGTGCCAGCAATACCACCAGCGGGAACAACGCGATCACCAGCATGGCTTTCATCCGCCCGTCATAGGGCGCGTCGCCACGGGCCATGAAGTAGCTGGGGAACCAGCCGCCGCCGATGCTGCCGACCATGGTCATGCTGTACAGCACCGCCAGCGGCATGACGATATCGGCGCCTTTCATGCCGTATTGCGCCGACAGGTAGGTGGGCAACCAGAACAGGAAGAACCACCACACGCCGTCGGTCATGAACTTGCCAAAGGCAAACGCCCAGGTCTGGCGGTAGGTGAGCAACTTGAACCATGAGACTTTCTTCTCGACCGCGCCCGCCATTGCCGGGGGGAATGGCTGCACCGTCTGGTCGCTGCGAATGTACGCCAGCTCCTCGGCAGACAGGCGTTTTTGCTGCTCCGGCTTTTCGTAGACCGCTGCCCACACCGCGACCCAGACGAAGCCGAGCATGCCGATGACCATAAAGGCCGCTTCCCACCCCCACATCCCGGCGATCAGCGGCACGCAAATCGGTGCCAGGATCGCGCCGACGTTGGCGCCCGAGTTGAAAATACCGGTGGCCAGGGAGCGCTCTTTCTTTGGGAAATACTCGGCAGTGGCCTTGATCGCAATCGGAAAGTTACCCGCTTCGCCAATCGCCAATACCGCGCGCGACAGCATGAAGCCGGCGATGGAGACCGGGATCACCGCCAGACCGATCGCCCCGCTCACGGCAGCAATCCCCTCACCCATCGGTACCGAGAACGCATGCATGATGGCGCCGGTGGACCAGATCGCAATCGCGATCACGTACGCCGCCTTGGTGCCGATCTTGTCGACGAACCGCCCGGCAAACAGCATGGAAATCGCATAGACAAACTGAAACACCGCCGCAATGTTGGCGTAGTCGGTGTTGCTCCAGCCGAATTGCGTGGACAACTGCGGCGCCAACAGGCTGAGCACCTGGCGGTCGAGGTAATTGACGGTGGTGGCGAAGAACAGCATCGCGCAGATGGTCCAGCGATAGTTGCCTACAGCTTGGCCAACGCGCTGGGCGTTGATGGGCTCGATCAAGTTCATGGCATCACTTTTTATTTTTGTTAGGTAGGACACATGTAACGTCATATGTCGTCGTACAACTGTGGCTTTTATATCGGGCTGCCTTTCCGCTGTCAATGTGAAATATTGAGGCTTTGGTGGGCTATCGCGCGGGGGTGAAAAACGTCAACGCAGCTATGTTGTAGGACAACAAACGCGCATCACCCGGCTCGGCGCTTTGCCGGGCACATCATCGAGCACACCGAATGGCTGCATGCCGACCTTCTCCAGCACACGGATCGACGCCGCGTGGTCGGGCCGCACCAGGCCGAACACCTCCGGTAAACCGAGGGTGTCAAACGCCAGCGCCAGGGCATCGCGTGCCAACTCTGTGGCATAGCCCTGCCCCCAGGCTTCCACGGCGAAGCGATAGCCCAGGTTGATGCGCGGTTGCGTGAGGTAGTTGAACGGCGCAATACCGCCGAAGCCGATGATGTGCTCCGGGGCTTGCCGATGGGCAATCGCCCACCAGCCATAGCCGTGGGTGGCCCACTGTGCGATCCAGTGGTCGAGCAGGTGTTGGGCAGCGGACAGGCTGGGCATGGGCCCGGCGGGATTGAAGAGGTTGGTTTGGGAATCGCCGAAGATCGCAAACAATCGCTGCACGTCCCCAGGCAGTGGCTGACGGTAGACAAGACGGGAAGTGGTGGCGGGCATCGGGATCAGTCCTCTTCAAAACTGTGGCGAGCGGGCTTGCCCCGCGTTGGGCTGTGAAGCAGCCCCAAAACCAGGCGCCTCGGCGTACCTGATGTTTAACCGTTGTGCTGATGGGGGCTGCTGCGCAGCCCAACGCGGGGCAAGCCCTAATGCCGTTCAGTTAAGAGTACATCGCCTTCTGTAGGAGCGAGCTTGCTCGCGAAAAACGTCAACGATAACGCGTGTTTCCTGAATCAACGCGGCGCCTGTGAGTTTTTCGCGAGCAAGCACAGACCTTTTGGTTACTTTTGGCTGGGCCGGCATCCCGGGCGTTTGCCAAAAGTGACCCGCTGTAAGAGCGGAACCATAGGTGGCCGTTACCGCAGCAACGGATATGCCCCCAAACCTCCAACCCACCCACCAAGAGAACACCACCCCAAGGGAACTTTGCCAACAAATAACCACCTGAATCCGGTACGCTCACCTTTTTATTCAAGGAGTTACTCCCATGGCCAAAGCCACCGCCCGTCACATCCTGGTTGCCACTGAAGACAAGTGCAACGAACTCAAGGCCCAAATCGAAGGCGGCGCCGATTTCGCAGAAATCGCCAAAGCCAACTCCACCTGCCCGTCCAGCCGCCAAGGCGGCGACCTGGGTTCGTTCGGTCCAGGCCAGATGGTCAAGGAATTCGACACCGTCGTGTTCAGCGCCCCGGTCAACACCGTGCAAGGCCCGGTGAAAACCCAGTTCGGTTATCACCTGCTGGAAGTGACCAGCCGTCAGGACTGATCCCGTCCGCGCTGATGCTTGAAACAACGGCCCGCCTTTTTGGTGGGCCGTTGTGCATGGGATGACTGGCGATGCCCTGGCCGTTAGCGTACAAATCCCTATTCTTCTTCACCCGGCGCTCAAGGCTGATAATGCGACTGGCTTTTTCGACTCTGTTTGGTTCCGCCCTGGCCCTGCTGCTGGCCAGCACGGCCGTGATCGCGGCCCCGCAAACCTACCTGACGGTGTACGGCGAACCGGCCAAGTACGCTGCCGGCTTCACCCATTTCGACTACGCCAACCCCAACGCGCCCAAGGGCGGCAGCCTGCGGCGCTCGGCGATCGAGATCGGGCGTTTCGACCATGTGCTGCCCTATATCGACAAAGGTATCGGCGTGTCCCAGGTCGACGGCTGGCTGTATTCGCCCCTGGCCCTGCGCTCCCTCGACGAGCCCTACACGGTCTATGGCCTGGTGGCCGAAAAGATGGAACGGGCCGACGACGGCCTGTCGTTGCGTTTCTACCTCAACCCCAAGGCGCGATTTGCCGATGGCAAGCCGATCACCGCCGAAGACGTGCGCTACAGCTTCGATTTGCTGATGACCCAGGGCAGCCTGCGCTTTCGTACCCTGTTCGCAGACGTGAAACATGTCGAAGTCGAAGGCGAGCGCCAGGTGCGTTTCGATTTTTCCAGCAATGAAAACCGCACCCTGCCCCTGGATATCGCCACCCTGCCGGTGTTCCCCGAGCACTGGTGGAAGACCCGCGACTTCGCCAATGGCGGCGGCTACGAAGCGCCACTGGGCAGCGGCCCGTACAAGGTCGGCAAGATCGACTCGGGCAGCACCATTACCTTTACCCGTAACCCAGACTGGTGGGGCAAGGACCTGCCCGTCAGCCGCGGCCTGTACAACTTCGATCACCTGAGCCTGGAATACTTCGGCGACACCGAAGTCGCGCGCCAGGTATTGCGCGGCGGCGCCTATGACTTCAACCGCGAATTCTCCGCCACCGGTTACTCCATCGGCTACAACGGCCCGGCCCTGGATGACGGGCGCCTGCAACGTGCACACCTGGCCAAGGAAATGCCGCAACCGGCCCAGGGCTATGTGTTCAACGTGCAGAAACCGATGTTCAAGGACCGCCGCGTGCGCCAGGCCCTGGCGATGCTCTGGGATTTCGAATGGGCCAACCGGCAGATGATGCGCAACCTGTACATCCGCCAGCAGAGCTACTTTTCCAATAGCCCGCTGGCCGCCAGCCAGTTGCCCACCCAGGAAGAACTGAAAATCCTCGAACCGCTGCGCGGCCAGGTGCCCGACGAAGTGTTCACCCAGGTGTTCAAGGCGCCGGTCACCGACGGCAGCGGCATGATCCGCGACAAGCAGCTGCAAGCCCTGGCCCTGTTGGAAGAGGCCGGCTGGAAGCCTGAAGGCGACAAATTGGTCAACGCCGAAGGCGAGCCGCTGGAGTTCACCTTCCTCAATGCCCAGGCCGGCCTGGAACGCCTGTTGCTGCCCTACAAGCGCAACCTGGCGCAGATCGGCATTACCCTGAATATCCGCCGCATCGACTCCTCGCAGTACGTCAACCGCCTGATGACCCGCGACTACGACATGATCGTCACCGGTTTCCCGGTCACCACCTCGCCGGGGATGGAGCTGTACAACTACTTCGGCTCCAGCGCTGCGTTCGACCCGGGCGCGAACAACTACATGGTGCTCAAGGACCCGGCCGTCGACACGCTGATCAAGGGCCTGGTCAAGGCCGACACCCAGGCGCAGATGCTCACGTATGCCCACGCCCTGGACCGCGTGTTGCAATGGAATTACCTGTGGATTCCCAACTACTACCCACCCGGCACCTCTGCCGCGTGGTGGAACCGCTTCGGGCGCCCGGCCATCGAGGCCAAGAACGACGAGGCCTTGGAAACCTGGTGGGAAATCAGCCCCACGCCACTGACGAATGAACAGATGAATGCCGAGCTGAAAAAACGCGGGGGGACGCGCTGATGTTTGCCTATATCGTGCGGCGCCTGCTGCTGATCATCCCAACCCTGGTGATCATCCTGTTGGTGAATTTCGTGATCGTACAGGCGGCGCCCGGTGGCCCGGTGGAACAGGCCATTGCCCACCTGCAAGGCATCGGCGGCGGTGCCGTCGGGGGTTCCTCCGGCGAAGGCCTCAGCAGCGGCTCGCGGGCCAGCCGTGGCCTGGACCCGAAACTGATCAAGGACATCGAGAAACAGTACGGCTTCGACAAGCCGGCCCCGGAACGCCTGTGGTTGATGCTCAAGAGCTACGCCCAGCTGGATTTCGGCAACAGCTTCTTCCGGGGTTCAACGGTGATCGACCTGATCCTGGAAAAGATGCCGGTGACCATCTCCCTCGGCCTATGGGCCACGCTGATCACCTACCTGGTGTCGATCCCCCTGGGCATTCGCAAGGCGGTGCGCCATGGCAGCAACTTCGATGTGTGGAGCAGCACCGCCATCGTCATCGGCTATGCCATGCCGGCGTTCCTGTTTGCCATGTTCCTGATCGTGGTCTTCGCCGGCGGCACGTCGCTGAACTGGTTCCCGGTACGGGGCCTGGTCTCGGAAAACTTCGACGAGCTGAGCACCGTGGGCAAGATCGCCGACTACTTCTGGCACCTGGTATTGCCGGTCACGTCACTGGTGATCGGCGGGTTTGCCACCTTGACCATCCTGACCAAGAACTCGTTTCTCAATGAAATCACACGCCAGTACGTGGTCACCGCCCGTGCCAAGGGCCTGAGCGAACGCCGCGTGCTGTACGGCCATGTGTTTCGCAATGCGATGCTGCTGGTGATCTCCGGGATTCCCCAGGCGTTTATCAGCGTGTTCTTTGCCGGCTCGCTGCTGATCGAGGTGATCTTTTCCCTCGACGGGCTCGGGCGCATGAGCTACGAAGCCGCCGTGTCCCGCGACTATCCGGTGGTGTTCGGTTCGCTGTTCATCTTCACCCTGTTCGGCCTCTTGATAAAACTGATCGGCGACCTCTGCTACACCCTGGTGGACCCGCGTATCGACTTCGCCGCGAGGAACGCCTGATGCTCAACCTGTCTCCCGTGGCCCGTCGACGCTTCGAGCGGTTCAAACAGAACCGGCGCGGCTGGTGGTCGCTGTGGCTGTTCATCGGCCTGTTTATCCTGACCCTGGGCGGCGAGTTGATCGCCAACGACAAGCCCCTGGTGCTCAGCTACAAAAACGAGCTGTATTTCCCGGTGTTCAAACGCTACACCGAGCAGCAGTTCGGTGGCCAACTGCCGTTCCAGGCCGACTACCGCAGCGACTACGTACAGAAGCTGATCAAGCAGGACGGCGGCTGGATGCTGTTCCCGCCGATCCCGTTCAGCGACGACACGCCCAACTACGAGCTGACCCGCCCTGCCCCGAGCCCGCCCTCGGCGGTGAACTGGCTGGGCACCGACGATCAATCGCGCGATGTGCTGGCTCGGGTGATCTTTGGCGCACGGGTGTCGATCCTGTTTGCCCTGGCGCTCACGGCGATCAGCGCGAGCATCGGCATCGCCGCCGGCGCCTTGCAGGGTTACTACGGCGGCTGGGTCGACTTGCTTGGCCAGCGCATCCTCGAAGTCTGGTCCGGGCTGCCGGTGCTGTACCTGCTGATCATCCTGTCGGGCTTTGTCGAACCGAATTTCTGGTGGCTGCTGGGGATCATGGCGCTGTTTTCCTGGCTGGCCCTGGTGGACGTGGTGCGCGCCGAGTTCCTGCGCGGGCGCAACCTGGAGTACGTCAAGGCCGCACGGGCATTGGGCCTGGGCGACGGCAAGATCATCCGCCGGCATATCCTGCCCAACGCGATGACCGCCACCCTGAGCTACCTGCCGTTTATCTTGACCGGGGCGATCTCCACCTTGAGCGCCCTGGACTTCCTCGGCTTCGGCATGCCGGCCGGCAGCGCGTCGCTGGGTGAGTTGATCGCCCAGGGCAAGCAGAACCTGCAAGCGCCGTGGCTCGGCTTGACGGCGTTTTTCACCTTGGCGCTGATCCTGTCGCTGCTGGTCTTTATCGGCGAGGCATTACGTGATGCCTTCGACCCCCGTTCATGAGTGACTGCAGATGAACCTGATCGAAATTCGTGACCTGTGCGTCGCCTTCAGTGGCCAGACCGTGGTGCACAACCTGAGCCTGGACGTGCGCCCCGGCGAGTGCCTGGCGCTGGTGGGCGAGTCGGGCTCGGGCAAGTCGGTGACCGCTCACTCGATCCTGCAACTGTTGCCCGAGGCCGGTACGCAAACCACCGGTTCGGTGAAATATCGCGGCCAGGAACTGATCGGCGCGCCGGCGACCACCCTGCAAAAGCTGCGCGGCAATCGCATCGCGATGATCTTCCAGGAGCCGATGACCTCGCTCAACCCGTTGCACAGCATCGAAAAGCAGATCGGCGAAACCCTGCTGCTGCACAAGGGCCTGGGCGGCAAGGCGGCGCAGGCGCGCATCCTGGAACTGTTGGGCCTGGTGGGCATCCAGAAACCCCAGGAACGCCTCAAGGCGTATCCGCACCAACTGTCCGGCGGCCAGCGCCAACGGGTGATGATCGCCATGGCCCTGGCCTGCGAGCCACAACTGCTGATTGCCGACGAACCCACCACCGCGCTGGACGTCACCGTGCAGCGCAAGATCCTGCTGCTGCTCAAGTCCCTGCAACAACGCCTGGGCATGTCGATGCTGCTGATCAGCCACGACCTCAACCTGGTGCGCAGCATCGCCCAGCGGGTGTGCGTGATGCATGCCGGCGAGATTGTCGAGCAGGCCGCCTGCGAGACCTTGTTCACCGCGCCGCAGCATCCCTACAGCCGCCTGCTGCTGGATGCGGAGCCGACGGGCGACGTGTTGTGCGGCGAGGAGCGCGAGACCGTGTTGCAGGTGGACGACCTGACCGTGCAATTTCCTCTCGGCGGTGGGTTGTTCCAGCGCAAGACCTACCTGCGCGCCGTGGACGGCATCAGCCTCAGCGTGCAGCGCGGCAAGACCCTGGGCATCGTCGGTGAGTCGGGCTCGGGTAAATCCACCCTGGGCCAGGCGATCCTGCGCCTGCTCGACTCCACCGGCAGCATCCGCTTCCAGGGTAAAGCCCTCGACCCGCTCAACCACCACCAGATGCGCCCGTGGCGCAAGCAGATGCAGGTGGTGTTCCAGGACCCCTACGGCAGCCTCAGCCCACGCATGTCGGTGCAGCAGATCATCAGCGAAGGCCTGGAAGTGCATGCACCGTGCAGCCTGGCCGACCGCGAAGCGCAGGTGATCCAGGTGCTCAAGGAGGTCGGCCTCGACCCCGCCAGCCGGCATCGCTACCCACACGAGTTTTCCGGCGGCCAGCGCCAACGTATCGCCATCGCCCGCGCGCTGGTGCTCAAGCCGGCGCTGATACTGCTCGACGAACCCACCTCGGCCCTGGACCGCACGGTGCAGAAGCAAGTGGTGGCATTGCTGCGCGAGTTGCAGGAAAAATACGGCCTGACCTACCTGTTTATCAGCCATGACCTGGCGGTGGTGCGCGCCATGGCCCATGACATGATCGTGATCAAGGATGGCAAGGTGGTGGAGCGCGGGCCGAGCCATGCGGTATTTGAATCGCCACAACATCCCTATACCAAGGAACTGCTGGCCGCCGCGCACATCCCCTTGTAGGAGCGAGCTTGCTCGCGAAGAATCCAAGTACGCCACGTTCTTCCAGATGTACCGCGTTATCGTTGACGACCTTCGCGAGCAAGGACTAGCCGTCCGCCTCGCTCCTACAGGATTCTGCCGGCATGAACATCACCGAAAACCTCAAGGATTACGAACAGGTTCGCGGCCTGGCGATCCATTCGCTGTTCGAGATCATCGAGCAGTCCAGCGAAGGCACGGTGATTGTCGATCGCGACGCGAATATCGTGTGGATGAACGAGCGCTACGCCAAGCGCTTCGGCCTCAAAAGCGCTGACGAAGCCATCGGCCAGCCCTGCGAACAGGTGATCTCCAACAGCCTGTTGCGCCAGGTGGTGCGCAACGACCAACCGATTCTGCTGGATATCCAGGACACGCCCAAAGGCCCGCTGGTGGTGATGCGCCTGCCGATCCACAACAATGCCGGCACGGTGATTGGCGCGATTGGCTTTGCGCTGTTCGATGAGCTGCGCAACCTGTCGCCGCTGATCGAGCGCTACCTGAGCATGCAGGCGGAACTGGCCTCCACCCGCTCGCTGCTGCGTTCGCGGCAGAGCAAGTACAACTTTGCACACTTTATCGGCACCAGCGCCGCCAGCCTCGACGTCAAACGCCGGGCGCGGCGCAGTGCGAGTGCCGAGTCGCCGGTGTTGCTGCTCGGCGAAACCGGCACCGGCAAAGAGCTGCTGGCCCAGGCGATCCACGGCGCATCCAAGCGTGCGCACAAGGCGTTTGTCAGCATCAACAGCGCGGCCGTCCCCCACGACCTGCTGGAAGCCGAGTTCTTCGGCACCGCCCCCGGCGCGTTTACCGGTGCCGACCGCAAGGGCCGGCCCGGCAAATTCCAGATCGCCCAGGGCGGCACGCTGTTCCTCGATGAAATTGGTGACATGCCCCTGCCCCTGCAAAGCAAGCTGCTGCGGGTGTTGCAGGAAAAAGAATTCGAACCGGTGGGCTCCAACGAGATGCTGCACAGTGATGTACGGGTCATCGCCGCCACCTCCATGGACCTGGAGGCGGCGATCAAGCGCGGTGAGTTTCGCGCGGATTTGTACTACCGCCTGAATGTGCTGCCCATTCAGGTGCCGCCATTGCGTGAGCGCCTGGAGGATATTCCCGCGCTGAGCGAAGCGATCCTCGAAGAACTGCACAGCCAGCATGAACTGGACCGTGAAGCCCTCGTGTTGTTGGCGCAGCATGCGTGGCCGGGGAATATCCGTGAACTGCGCAATGTGCTGGAGCGGGCAGCCTTGTTGAGCGATGACCTGGTATTGAATGCCGCCGAGATTCGCGCGGCGATCGGCACGTTCAGCCCGGTAGCCCGCAACGAAGTGAAAACGGTCGAAGGCGAGACGTTCGCGGCGGCGCGAGCGCGGTTCGATCGGCAGCTGATTGCGGCGACGCTCGAGGCCTGTGAAGGGAATGTGGTGGAGGCGGCCAAGCGATTGGGGCTCGGGCGGTCGACGTTGTACAAGAAGATGGTCGCACTGGGCATCGCCTAGTCTCAAAGTAGAGACTTTATTCTCCAGACAAAGACAATCCCTGTGGGAGGGGGCTTGCCCCCGATAGCGCCGGATCAGTTAACAAATAAGTGACTGACACTCCCTCATCGGGGGCAAGCCCCCTCCCACATTTGAGCTGTGTTTGTCTCCAAATTGAGACAGAATCTGGGGCCCCGCCCGAAAAATTAAAAAATGCCCATATATTTCAACAAGTTAAATAATTGGCATACATCTCGCTATAGCCCTCCCCACAGCTTTACCCACAACAATAACAATCCGATGGAGACACACCATGAGTGTGATCATTGCCCTGGCAGCCCTCGCGCTGCTGATGCTGGCTGCCTACCGTGGCTATAGCGTTATCCTGTTTGCCCCCATCGCCGCCCTCGGCGCTGTCCTGCTCACCGACCCATCCGCTGTCGCCCCTGCGTTTACCGGGGTGTTCATGGAAAAAATGGTTGGCTTTATCAAACTGTACTTCCCGGTATTCCTGCTCGGTGCGGTGTTCGGCAAACTGATTGAGCTGTCGGGCTTCTCGCGCTCGATCGTGGCCGCGGCGATCCGCTTGCTCGGTACGCGCCAGGCGATGCTGGTGATCGTGCTGGTCTGCGCCCTGCTCACCTACGGCGGCGTGTCGCTGTTTGTGGTGGTGTTTGCGGTGTACCCGTTCGCGGCAGAGATGTTCCGCCAGAGCAATATCCCCAAGCGTTTGATCCCGGCGACCATCGCCCTCGGTGCGTTCTCATTCACCATGGACGCCCTGCCCGGCACGCCGCAGATCCAGAACATCATCCCCAGCACCTTCTTCAACACCACCGCCTGGGCGGCCCCCTGGCTGGGGCTGATCGGTACGATCTTCGTGTTCTGCGCCGGCATGCTCTACCTCGCCCGCCAACGCAACAAAGCGCAACGGGCCGGCGAAGGCTACGGCACCGAGCTGCGCAACGAGCCGGAAACCGCCGAGAACCTGACCCTGCCCAACCCGTGGATCGCGCTGTCGCCGCTGATCCTGGTGGGGGTGATGAACCTGCTGTTCACCCATTGGATTCCACTGTGGTACGGCAAGACCCACAGCCTCAGCCTGCCGGGCATGAGTACGCCAGTGACGACCGAAATCGCCAAGCTCACCGCGATCTGGGCGGTGCAGGCGGCATTGCTGGTGGGCATCGTGATCGTGCTGGTGTTTGGCTGGTCGGCAATCAAAAGCAAGCTGGCCGAAGGCAGTAAAAGCGCGGTCAGCGGTGCGCTGCTGGCGGCGATGAACACCGCCTCGGAATACGGCTTTGGCGCGGTGATCGCCTCGCTGCCGGGCTTTCTGGTGCTGGCGGACTGGCTCAAGGGCATCCCCAACCCGCTGGTCAACGAAGCGATTACCGTGACCCTGCTGGCGGGTATCACCGGCTCCGCGTCCGGCGGCATGAGCATCGCCCTGGCGGCCATGTCCGAGAGCTTTATTTCAGCGGCCCATGCGGCCAATATCCCCCTTGAAGTGCTGCACCGGGTCGCGGCCATGGCCAGCGGCGGCATGGACACCCTGCCCCACAACGGCGCGGTGATCACGCTGCTGGCGGTCACCGGGCTGACCCACCGCGAAGCCTATAAGGACATTTTCGGCATCACGATTATCAAGACCCTCGCGGTGTTCGTGGTGATCGGTACTTTCTATGCCACCGGCATTGTGTGAGGTTTTCATGACGACATTGAACGGCAAGACCGCCCTGGTCACCGGCTCCACCAGCGGTATCGGCCTGGGCATCGCCTTGAGCCTGGCCAAGGCCGGCGCCAACCTGATCCTCAACGGCTTTGGCGACGCCAGCGCGGTGATCGCCCAGGTGCAGGCGTTCGGCGGCAAGGTCGGGCATCACCCCGCCGACGTCAGCGACCCGGCGCAGATCGCCGACATGATCGCCTATGCCGAGCGCGAATTCGGCGGCGTGGACATTCTGGTGAACAACGCCGGCATCCAGCATGTGGCAGCGGTGGAAAACTTCCCGGTGGAACGCTGGGACGCGATCATTGCGATCAACCTGTCTTCGGTATTCCACAGCACGCGCTTGAGCCTGCCGGGCATGAAGGCCAAGGGCTGGGGGCGTATCGTCAATATCGCCTCGGTGCACGGCCTGGTCGGTTCGGTGGGCAAGGCCGCGTATGTGGCGGCCAAGCATGGCGTGATCGGCCTGACCAAGGTGGTGGGCCTGGAGACCGCGACCGGTAACGTGACCTGCAACGCAATCTGCCCAGGCTGGGTGCTGACCCCGCTGGTGCAGAAGCAGATCGATGACCGCGCGGCCAGTGGCGTCGACCCGCAACAGGCGCAGCATGATTTGCTGGCCGAGAAGCAGCCGTCGCTGGAGTTCGTGACACCGCCGCAGTTGGGCGAACTGGTGCTGTTTTTGTGCAGTGAGGCCGGCGCCCAGGTGCGGGGCGCGGCGTGGAATATCGATGGTGGTTGGCTGGCTCAATAAAACCTGACACTGGAGATCTAAACTGTGGGAGGCGCGGTGCGACGATTCGACTTGCCCCCGATGAGGGAGTGTCAGCACATGCATTTGTGACTGACTCACCGCTATCGGGGGCAAGTCGAATCGTCGCACCGCGCCTCCCACATTGGAACTCTATCGTTTGGAAGACCTGTACAAGAACAAGAGACCTTGCTGATGTCCGAGATCCTCTGGCAACCCTCCCCCGAACGCATCCGTAGCACCCGGATGGACCAGTTCCGGCGCTTTATCAATGATCGCCACGGCGTGCAGCTCAGCGACTACCCGGCCCTGCACCAGTGGAGCATCGACCAGCGCCCGGACTTCTGGCAGGCGATCGTGGCCTTTTTCGACGTGCAGTTTCGCAGCCCGCCCAGCGCGGCGCTGATCGAAGGCGCCGAGATGCCCAGCGCCCAGTGGTTCCCCGGCGCGACCCTGAACTTTGCCGAACACCTGCTGCGCCGTCGCGACGATCACCCCGCCGTGGTCGCCATCAGCGAAGACGGCCAGCGCGAACAACTGACCTACGCCGAACTGGCCGCCCACGTCGCCGGCCTGCAAAAAAGCCTGCGCGCGGCCGGTGTCGGGGTGGGCGACCGGGTGGCGGCATGCATGCCCAACACCTGGCAAACCCTGGTCGGCATGCTTGCCACCACCAGCCTGGGCGCGATCTGGTCGTGTTCATCGCCGGACTTCGGCACCCAAGGTGTGATCGACCGTTTCGGCCAGATCGAGCCCAAGGTGCTGATCACCTGCGCCGGTTACCGCTACGCCGGTAAGGACATCGACCAGAGCGCCAAACTCAACGAGATCCTCGCACGCCTGCCGTCCCTGCAGCAGTTGATCATCGTGTCGTATGCCCGGCCCCAGGCGCGGGTCGAGGATTATCGGACCGAGGCCCGCGTCGCGCTGTGGAGTGACTTCTACCAACCCGGCGGCGCACCTGAATTCGTCGCGGTGCCGTTCGACCATCCGCTGTACATCCTCTATTCCAGCGGCACCACCGGCGTGCCCAAGTGCATCATCCACGGCACCGGCGGCGTGCTGCTCACCCACCTCAAGGAGCACGGCCTGCATGCTGACCTGTCCGGCGAGGACTGCTTGTTTTACTACACCACCTGCGGCTGGATGATGTGGAACTGGCTGGTCTCGGTCCTGGCCCTGGGTGCCACGGCGGTGCTGTATGACGGCTCGCCCTTCCACCCCGGCCCCGAGCGTTTGATTGACCTGATCGACGCAGAAAAAATCAGCGTGTTCGGCACCAGCCCCAAGTTCCTCGTCACCCTGGAAAAGGCCGGGTTGCAACCGCGCCTGAGCCATGACCTGGGCAGCCTCAAAGGGCTGATTTCCACCGGCTCGCCGCTGTCGCCCCAGAGCTACGACTATGTGTACCGCGAGATCAAGGCAGAGCTGTGCCTGTCGTCGATGTCCGGCGGCACCGATATCGTCTCCTGCTTTGTGATCGGCAACCCGGTACTGCCTGTGCGCCGCGGCGAAATGCAATGCAAGAGCCTGGCGATGGCGATCGAAGTGTGGGACGACCAGGGCCGACCCTTGATCGGTGAAAAAGGCGAACTGGTGTGTACCCGGCACTTCCCGGCCATGCCCATCGGCCTGTGGAATGACCCGCAGCAGCAAAAACTGCGCGTCTCGTATTTCAGCCAGTTCCCGGGCGTCTGGGCCCAGGGCGACTATGCCGAGCAACGCCCCAATGGCAGCCTGCTGATCCATGGACGCTCCGACGCAGTGCTCAACCCCGGCGGCGTGCGCATCGGCACCGCCGAGATTTATCGCCAGGTGGAAAAAGTCCCGCAGGTGCTGGAGAGCCTGGCCATCGGGCAACGCTGGCAGGACGACGTGCGCGTGGTGCTGTTCGTGCGCCTCAACGATGGCGTTGAACTGGATGCGGCCCTGGAGCAGCAAATCCGCCAGGTGATCCGCGCCAACACCACGCCACGCCATGTGCCGGCGAAGATCCTCGCCGTCACCGATATCCCCCGCACCATCAGCGGCAAGATCGTGGAATTGGCGGTACGTAACGTGGTGCATGGCGAGCCGGTGAAAAACACCGACGCCCTGGCCAACCCCCAGGCCCTGGCGCAATTTCGCGACCGTCCTGAGCTGGCTTGAGGTTGAACGGTTTCAGCCCTGAGACACTCATTTGAAGACAACGCCCAAATGCATGCTACTTTTCGAGGGGTAGCCAGCCGTTCCCGACTCACGGGATAATCTGTTCTTTGTCATTTTCAAAGCGTTACGCTCAGGGCATTGTCATGAAGGGAACATCCACCGACAGCGAAGCCGCTGCATTGATTGCGCGGCTGGACTGGGCGCGCAGCCCTCTCGGTGAGGCCAATGATTGGCCGCAGAGCTTGCGTACCGCCGTGGATATCGTCGTCAACTCGCCGATGCCGATGCTCCTGCTGTGGGGCGACCAACTTATCCAGCTCTACAATGATGGCTTCGCGCGCCTGGCGGGCAACAAACACCCCGGCGCCCTGGGCCAGCCGGCACACGCGACCTGGCCGGAGCTGCAAGACTTCACCGCACCGATCTATGACGCCGTGCTCGGCGGCCAGGTGCGTACGTTCACCGAGCAGCGTTTCGTACTGCAACGCGATCATCGCGACACTGAAATCTGGCTCGACCTGACCTACAGCCCGATCCGCGACGAAAGCGGCGCCGTGGCCGGCATCCTGGTCACCGCCATCGAGACCAACGAACGCCGCCGCAAGGCCCTCGAACTGCAACAGCGTTCCGAAGACAGCCTCAAGGCCCAGCACAACACTGAACAACGCCTGCAACTGGCGCTGGCCGCCACCGATGCAGTGGGCACCTGGGACTGGGACATCGGCGAAGACCGCTTTATCGCCGACGCGCACTTCGCCTTCCTGCATGGCGTCGACCCCAACGAAGCGAGCCTCCTGCCCATCAGCGATTACCTGCAAGGCGTGCACCCGGAAGACCGTGGCACGGTGGCGCGCAGCATCAAGCATTGCATCACCCATGGCACCGAATACGCCGAGGAATACCGCCTGCTGCAAGCCGATGGCCAGGTGCGCTGGGTATTCGCGCGCGGGCGCTGCTATAAGGACCCGCAGGGCCGCCCGGCACGCTTCCTCGGTGCCGCGCTGGACCTTACCGAACGCAAGCATACCGAACAGGCCTTGCGCCAAAGCCAGACCGAACTGCAACTGATCATCAACGCCATGCCGGTGCTGATCGGCTACGTTGACCATGAGCAACGCTTTCGCCTGAACAACAGTGCCTACCTCGACTGGTACGGCATGACGCCCCAGGAGCTGTACGGCAAGAGCATCCGCGAAGTGCTCGGCGATGAGGTGTATGCCGGGCGCGAGGACATGATCACCGCTGCGCTGGGGGGCAAGGCGTGCAGTTTCACCACCATTACCCCCCATCACGATGGCCGGCCGCGCCATGCGTTGATGAAGTACCTGCCGCGCTTCAGCAATGACGGCTCGGTCAATGGTTTCTACATCTTTGTGATCGATGAAACCGAACGCAAGCTCACCGAAGAAGCCCTGCGCAACCTCAATGAGAACCTCGAAGAACGCGTCGCCCAGCGCACACAGGCACTGGCCGAGGCCAACCAGCGCCTGCAAAACGAGATGTTCGAGCGTGAACGCGCCGAAGACGCCCTGCGCCACGCGCAGAAAATGGAAGCGGTGGGCCAGCTCACCGGCGGCATTGCCCATGACTTCAACAATATGCTCACCGGCATTATCGGCAGCCTGGACCTGATGCAACGCTATATCGCCGCCGGGCGCAGCGACGATATCGGCCGCTTTGCCGACGCCGCCGTAGCCTCGGCCCATCGTGCCGCCGCCCTCACCCACCGCTTGCTGGCGTTCTCGCGGCGCCAGTCGCTGGACCGGCGCCCGACCGACCCCAATCAACTGGTAGCCTCCCTGGAGGACCTGTTCCGCCGCACCAAGGGCGCGCATATCACCCTGAACGTGCAGCTGGGCCGCGATATCTGGCCGGTGAACACCGATGCCAGCCAGCTGGAAAACGCCCTGCTCAACCTGGTGATCAATGCCCGCGACGCCATGCCCGACGGCGGCGAGCTGCTGATCGAAACCGCCAACAGCTACCTGGACGGCACCGACATCACCACCCTCGAACCGGTCAAGGCCGGTGACTACGTGATGCTCGGCGTGAGCGACAACGGCTCCGGGATGGCGCCGAAGATCCTTGCCAAGGCGTTCGATCCATTCTTCACCACCAAGCCGATCGGCCAGGGCACCGGCCTGGGCCTGTCGATGATCTATGGCTTTGCCCAGCAGTCCGGCGGCCATGTGACCATTCAAAGCGAACCGGGCCAGGGCACCTGCGTGCGCCTGTACCTGCCGCGGCTGCACGGCACCGCCCTGGAAAGCAGCCTGCCGCCGCACTCGAGCGAAGCGCCAGTGGCCCTGGCCGGTGAAGCGGTCGTGGTCGTCGAGGACGACCCCGCCGTGCGCATGCTGGTGGTCAATGTGCTCGACGAGCTGGGCTACACCGCCCACCAGGCGGCGGATGCCCGTGCTGCGCTGCCGCTGCTGGAGTCGGACCTGCGTGTGGACCTGCTGGTGACCGACGTTGGCCTGCCCGGCATGAACGGCCGGCAACTGGCGGAAATCGCCCGCCAGCATCGCCCGGGCCTGCGCGTGCTGTTCATGACCGGTTACGCCGAGAAAGCCGCCGAACGCCAGGGGTTCCTGGAGGACGGCATGGACATGGTGGCCAAACCGTTTTCCATCGACCTGTTGGCGACCAAGATCCGCAGCATGATCAGCGTGGTCGAATGAGTTCAGGCATAATCGCGCGCCGTCGCACACCTGGTAGAGAACCATGAAAGCCCAAGCCCGTCATATCCTGGTGAAAACCAGCGAAGAAGCCGAACAACTCAAGCAGCGCATCGCCAAGGGCGAAGCCTTTGATGTGCTGGCCAAGAAATACTCCACCTGCCCGTCCGGCAAGCGCGGCGGCGACTTGGGCGAAGTGCGGCCGGGGCAGATGGTGGGGGTGATCGATGCGGTGATCTTCAAGAAGCCGGTGAAGGTGGTTCACGGGCCGATCAAGAGCAAGTTTGGCTATCACCTAGTGCAGGTGTTTTACCGCGATTGAGGCTATGACTTAAGACCCCCATCGGGGGCAAGCCCCCTCCCACACTTGACCGCATTTCATCTGGAGGAATGCGGCCAGCTGTGGGAGGGGCGGTGCGACGATTCGACTTGCCCCCGATCCGCCGCAGGCGGCCATTCACTTACTCCCTGGGGATCAGCGCCCCCGGCACCTGGATAACCCGGCTCGCCAACCGATGCCCGGCCAACGCCGCCGCCTCCGGCGAGCCCCCCTTGAGCCGACTGGCCAAGTACGCCGCACTGAATGAATCCCCCGCCGCCGTGGTATCCACCACCGTCTCCACCTTCAGCGCCGGCACGGCAAAGCGCTTACCGTCGCAACGGATCAAACAGGCCTGCGCACCACGCTTGAGTACCACTTCGGCAATCGCCGGATACGCCGCGAACACCTGTTCGCTGTCGGCGTACCCAAACAATGCAAGCTCGTCATCTTCGGTCAGCAAGGCGATATCCACCTCGGCCAGTACTGTGCGATACGCCTCACGGGCAACGTCCACCGTGGCCCACAGCCGCGGCCGGTAGTTGTTGTCGAACACCACTTTGCCGCCACGCCGACGGGTTTCGATCAGGGCCTTGAGCAAACGCGCGCGCCCGATATCACCGATTACCGCCAGGGTAATGCCGCTGAAATACACCACGTCATAACCGGGTAATGCCGCCAGGATCGGCGCGGCGGCCGGCGTGGTAAAGCAGTCACGTACCGCCGCTTCATTACGCCAATAGAGAAACTTGCGCTCGCCGTGCGCATCCGTCTGGATGCAGTACAACCCCGGCAAACGCCCAGGCAGGCGCTGGACCCGGCCCAGGCCAAGCCCCTCTTCCTGCCATTGCGCGCACATCGCATCGCTGAAGCTGTCGTCGCCCAGGGCAGTGACATAGTCGACGCTGCCGATGTCGCCCAGCTCACGGCGCAGGTACACCGCCGTGTTGAGGGTGTCGCCGCCGAAACTTTGTTGCAGGCTGCCGTCGGCGCGGTGTTGCAGTTCGATCATGCATTCGCCGATCAAGGCGATGCGGGGATGGGTGGTCATGGTTGCTGTCTCGGGGGGGCTGATGGCCTCATCGGGGGCAAGCCCCCTCCCACACCTTTCAAATGTGGGAGGGGGCTTGCCCCCGATAGGCGCGACACGGTCTAGAAGCAGGTATGCAGGGACTCGATCACCTGCAACTGCTCATCCACCAGGCAACCGACCTGCCACTTGTCAAAGGTCAAGCAAGGGTGGGAGGTGCCAAAGGAAATGATGTCGCCAATGCGCAGTTCAACGTCCGGGGCCACGGTCATGAACGCGTGCTGATCCATCACTGCCGTGACGTTGCAGGCGCTCACATCCTCCCCTTCCGCTGGCAGGATCCCCGCTCGGTAGCGCTTGAGCGGCACCGGCAGGCCGGCGTCGTAGGCCACATCGCGCTTGCCCAGGGCGATCACCGCGAAGCCTGGCTCGGGCAGCGATTGCACATGGGCCCAGACTTCCAGCGCCGGCCGCAGGCCCTCGCTGAGGTCGCTGCGGCGCTCAAGTACACAGCACTGCGCCGCTTTGTAGATACCGTGGTCATGGGCCACATAGCTGCCAGGGCGCAACACGCTGAGGAAACGACCGGCAGCGTTCTGCGCCTCGAACGACTCGGCAATCAGGTCGTACCAGGCCGAGCCCGAGGCGGTGATGATAGGTTTGGCCAAGTCGAACGCACCGTTGTTTTGCAAGTCCACGGCCAGGCGTACCAGGCTGGCGGCGAAGTCACGGATGCCGCTGATGGCGTGCTCGCCATGGATCACGCCTTCATAGCCTTCGATACCGGTGAGGGCCAGGGCCGGCTGGGCCTTGATCGCCTTGGCCAGGTCTCGCACGGCCTGCTCGCTGCGGCAGCCACAACGGCCGCCGACCACGCCGTACTCGATCATCACGTTCAGGCGCAGGCCACGGGCGGCGAAGAACAGCCCCAGGTCGGCGACGTTGTCCGGGTGATCGACCAGGCAGTGGAAGTCGAAATCCCCATCGGCCAGCAGGTCGGCGATCAACGCCATGTTCGGCGCGCCCACCAGTTGGTTGGCCATCAGTACACGCCGCACGCCACCTGCATAAGCCGCGCGAGTCTGCACCGCGGTGGCCAGGGTAATGCCCCAGGCACCGGCCGCCAGCTGGCGCTGGAACAGCGCCGGCATCATGCTGGTCTTGCCGTGTGGCGCAAGCTGCGCGCCGCTGTGGCTGACGAAATCCTGCATCCAGCGGATGTTGTGCTCCAGGGCATCGCGGTGCAGGACCAGCGCTGGCAGGCTGACGTCACGGACCAGGTGGGCACCGACAGCAGCGGCGCCCTTTTCAACGGCATTGATGGCAGACATGGAAAGCTCCTATTCGTTGATGCGACGGGCCAGGTTGTTGGCGCTTTCGATCAACACCCGGCGATAGTCGTTGTAATGAGTGCTGGCATCGGCCCTCGGGGCGACGATGCACAAGGTCGCAATGCTGATGCCTTGCGCGTCCCGAACCGGGGCGGCAAAACAATGGGTGAAGGTGTCGGCCACGCTGTCGAAGGAAAAGAAGCCATCGACCGTGGCCTGGCGGATTTGTGCGAGGAAGGTCTCCAGCGGCAGGCGCTGACCGTCCGGCAGGATGAAATCCTCAGGGTCGATCAGGTCGACGATCTGCTGATCGCTCAAGTGCCCCAGCAGCAGGCGCCCGGACGCGGTCCACGGGATCGGCGCGTTCTCACCGATATCCGAAGAAATACGGAAATGCCGCTCGCCTTCGCGCATCAGCGCCACCGTGTATTTACGCCCGTTGAGCAGGCACATCTGCGCGGTTTCGTGGGTCTGGCTGACGATCTCCTGCAAGGCGTGGTCAGCCTCGCGGGTCAGGTCGAAATGACGCAAATGCGCCTGGCCGAGAAAGTACAACTGGCGGCCGAGGTAGACGTGACCGTCCTTGCCCACGGTTTCGAGAATGCGCCGTTCCAGCAAGGACGCGACCAGTTCGTAGACGGTGGACTTGGGGCTGCCGATACCGTTGGCAATATCATTCGGGCGCAGGGGCTGCCCGATTTCCTTGAGAAAGTCGAGGATATCGAACGCACGGTCCAGGCCTTTGGCGCGACGTTTGATGGTGTCTTCGGTCATGGCAATTTTCGATCCGGTCGAAAGGGTGGGGCTGGCGCAGGTCCATTGTGGGAGGGGGGCAAAGGCGCATCATCCACGTGCTCTTTTTGCTTCAGCACCGTGTTCTGCCGCGCCCGCCAGCGTATCTGCAGCGTGCCTTGCTTGAGCCCGCCGACCACGCCGCGAACCGCCACCGCTTTGTAGCGATCCACCGCCTGCATGAACTTCGTCAGAATCGCCAGCACGCCCTGAACAAAACCCACCGCCGCCTTAACCATCTGCGCGCCATACCTGGCCAGCCGCAGGCTCAAATACGCCACAGCCGCCGCCGGCAATGCGATGGTCAGCACCGCACCCATCACCAGGTCGATCAGCAGCGACACCACAAACCCAGCCGCCACTTGCGCAATCTCACTGGGCGGCAATGCGTCCAACCAGATCATCGCCGTGCGCACCAGCAGGAACAGCGCCGCTTCATCACTGGCGAGCAACATCGCCTGTTCCATGACCTTGGGGGCGCTGGCGGCCAAATCCGCCAGCTTGGCCGCTTCGGCGCCAAGCTGTTCGACGTACTTCAACGGGTCTTCAAGAATTGCCTGCACCAACTGGATGCTGTCCCACACCTCGCGAATCGCCGCCCAACTGCCAGCCAATATCCCGCTGCCAATCGCGCTGGCCGTCGACTGTTGCCAATGCGGCTTGAACCCTTCCCACTGCGACCGCAGCCATTGCTCCAGGTCTGCGGTCAGCCCGGCGTAGGACACAAACAACGCGTCCACCTGTTGCGCCGACACGCCGCCTTGCACCCGTACCTGGTAGCGCGCGCCCGCGACGCATGGGTGTGAGCCTTTACCCTGTTCATCGAGCATGACCACGGTAGAACTGCCGTCATCCAGGCCGATCACCTCAACCGGGATATCGCCGATCGGCACGTCATACACCGACTCGAACTTGCTTTCGATCTGCAACATACCGCCCGCCGGGCAGCGGGCCACGGTGGAGAAGTCGGTATCGGAAAGGCTCACGGAACGTTGCGAATTCCCCGCGCGCAACACCCGATCCATCCCCAGCAACGACGGTAAATCAGCGGCGTGGCTCACCGAATCCAGCGCGCGCGAATACCAGGCCCCCAGTTGCTGGCGATACGTCACCAGGCTCTGATGGAAGCCATCCAGCTCATGTTCGATATGGGCAATGTGGGAAGCGTTGGTCATCCGTGACGTCTCGGCAGAAGGCAAGGCGTCGGAGTCTGCCGCAGCGAAAAGCGGCTGGATGAACGGTTTTGAAAATCAGAATGCCGTTCGAGTGGACCCGGTTGTACCGCACCAGTGCGGTGGAAGTGGATTGCGGGTTGGGGTTTGGCTGGAGTCACGCGCTGGCGCACAGGCTTTCTGTGGTGGGCGATTCGGTCGTCTGGATTGACCATGAAAACCGCACGACTGAGTTCCCGCTGCCCACCGCGGCTCGCCCCGCGATCACCAACAGCCTGGCTGAAGCGGCGATCTATCTGGGCGCTTCGCCGGATGAACTGGTGCTGGCCCAGGCGGCGCGGTTTTATCACTTTCGCGACGGTGTATTGGTCTCGATCAGTGATGCGTATGACAACCGCCTGCGAATTTTCCGCGACGTATTGGGGCGCATCGAACGGTTGGATAACGGCGCGGGCCGGTCGCTGTTTTTGCGCTATGAACGGGGCCGCATTGTGGCGGTGGACTACCAGGTTCAGCGCGCCAAAGGGCATGAACCCTACGTATGGGTGACGGAGCAGCACCTTGTTGCCTACGCCTATGACGACGCTGGACGGCTGGTCTCGGCGACCAATGCCGTCGGCGAAAGCGAGGTTTACCGCTACGACGATAAGCACGTCATTCTCGAGCGGCAATTGGCCGGTGGGGCGAGTTTCTTCTGGGCGTGGGAACGGGCCGGCAAGGCGGCGCGATGTGTCCGGCATTGGGCAAGCTTTTCGCAGATGGACACGCGGTATGCCTGGGGGGATGACGGCCGTGTCACGGTGCATAACGCCGATGGCAGCCAGGAAGTGTATGTCCACGATCAGCGTGCGCGCTTGGTGCAGCGGATTGATCCGGACGGTGCGCAGCACTTCAAATCCTACGATGACAAAGGTCGGCTGACGATTGAGCAAGATCCGCTGGGCGCGGTGACGGCGTATCAGTATGACGAAGCCGGGCGCTTGGTCGCGCTGTTTCCGGGGGATGACGAGCCGACGTCCTACGAGCATGACAATGGCTTCGTACGGGTTGTAAGGCGGGGTCTGGCGGTCTGGAAGTACGAGCGCAATGACCAGGGCGATGTCATTCGTAAGACCGATCCCGATGGGCATGTCACCGACTACAGCTACGACCAATACGGACAACTGGTTGGGGTTTGGCACCCCGATCACAGCTGCCAGCGGCTGGTGTGGAATGAGCGCGGGCAACTGCTGGAGCAGACGCTGCCCAATGGCGGTGTGCGGCGCTATCGCTATGACGACTTGGGTCGACAGATTGCCCGCGAGGATGAGCATGGCGCGCTGACCCAGTACCAATGGGATGCCGCCGGGCGCCTGGTCAAGCTAACTCAACCGGACGGCGCTACGCGCGAATACAGCTACAACCCCTACGGAAAAATCACCGCCGAACGCGATGAACTCGGGCGCGTCACCCGCTACGAATACGCCGACGGCTTGCACCTGATCAGCCGCCGTATCAATGCCGATGGCACCCAGGTCCACTACCGCTACGACAACGCCCGGCTACTGCTGACCGAGATCGAAAACGAGGTTGGCGAGACCTACCGGCTCGACTACCACCCCAACGGCCTGATCCAGCAGGAAGTCGGGTTTGATGGGCAGCGTACCGCTTACGCCTATGACCTCAACGGCAACCTGCAGGAAAAGACCGAACACGGCGACGATGGCAGTCAGCTCGTTACTCGTTATGAGCGAGACCACGCCGGACGCCTCGTACGAAAAACCCTGCCCGACGGCAACCTTGTTGAATATACCTACGACCGCCAAGGCAACCTCCTCAGCGTCGACGACGGCCACTGGGCGTTAGCCTACGAATACGACCCACAAAACCGTCTCACCGCCGAACACCAAGGCTGGGGCACCTTGCGCTATGGCTACGACGCCTGCGGTCAGCTTCAAAACCTGCGCCTGCCCGACAACAACCGCGTGGTGTTCAACCACAGCAAAGGCGGCCACCTCGCCACCGTCGAGTTAAATGGCGCACTGCTGACCTCTCATCTATTCAAGGCCGGCCAAGAACACCAACGCCAACAGGGCCAGCTCCTCAGCCACTACCACTACGACGAACAACACCGCCTGCACGCCCACACCGTCGCGCAACAGGACACCCACCTTTACCAGCGCCACTACGACTACGACAAAACCGGCAACCTCACCCGTTTAGTCGACAGCCGCAAAGGCGAACACCACTACCACTACGACCCCCTCGCCCGCCTCACCCGCGCCGACCACACGCAAGCCCCGCACGAACGCTTCGCCCACGACCCGGCCGGCAACCTGCTCATGCAAGACCGCCCCGGCCCCGACATCGTCGCCGGCAACCGCCTGATGATCCAGGGCGACCGCCATTACGACTACGACGCCTTCGGCAACCTGATCCGCGAACGGAACGGCAAGGGTCACCAACTCGTCACCGAATACCGCTACGACTGCCAGCATCGGCTGATCGGCATTACCCACCCCAATAAGGCCACCGCATTTCTTCTGGTAGAACCGGGAGACTGGTTTTAGGGCCGCTACGCGCCCCAACGCGGGGCAAGCCCGCTCGCCACAACAAGCCCGCTCACCACAACAGGTCCGCTAGCCACAACAAGCACGCTCGCCACAACAAGCCCCCTCGCCACAGGGAGGGGGATCTCCCACAGGCTCTCAGGCTTCGGGCATCAGCTGCTGGCGGCATTCAAGGACCAGGCGCGCACCGCCTTGCTCGCTGGTACCGACTTCCAACTTGAACCCATGCAAGTTGATGATCGCCGCGACAATCGACAAGCCCAGCCCGAAGCCTCCTCGCTGGTCGCCTTCGTCCACGCGATAGAAACGTTGGAACACCGCATCACGCTCCGCTGCCGGTATGCCTGGCCCGGAGTCGTGCACTTCGATGCGTGTGCTGCCGGCGTCATTGAGCCCGCGCAAAATCACTTCGCCACCCGGTGGGGAGAACTTGATCGAGTTGCTCAGCAAGTTGGACAGGGCCTCGAACAACAGGGCACGGTCGCCGGTGATCCACGGCAGGGACTCTGGAACATCCAGCCTGAGGTGCAATTCGCCTTCCTCGGCCAAGGGCAGGTAGAAGTCATGCAGTTCGCGTAACAGGGGCAGGGGGTCCATCACCAGGAAGCCGGAGCGGCGCTGGTGGTCTTCCAGTTCCGAGATGCGCAACAGCCCGCGAAAGCGCGCCATCAGGGTGTCGGTCTCGGCAATCGCGTCGTCCAGTTTCACGGCGTAGCCCGAGTCTTTCTCTGCCTCCTGCCGGATACGGTAGAGCTGCGCCCGCAGGCGGGTCAGCGGGGTGCGCAGGTCGTGGGCGATGTTGTCGCACACGCCCTTGACCTCGTTCATCAGCTTCTCGATACGGTCGAGCATGGCGTTGACGATGGCGGCGAGCATATCGAGCTCGTCACGCCGATTCGACAGCGGCAAACGGTGGGTGAGGTCGCCGGCGACGATGGCTTCGGCGCTGGCCTGGATCCCGCGAATTCGCCGTAACGGGCGGCGGCGCAACAGGTGCCAGCCGGCCGCGCCGGGGATGATGGTCAGGGACAGCGCCCACAACAACGCATGCCAGATGATCCGGGTCACGCCGAACAGCGAACCGTTGGCGCGCACCAGCACCAGCCAGCGGCCGTCGTCGGTATGGGTCACCACGGCGTCGCAGCTGTCCTTGGGCAGTTTCGGGTCGTCAGAGTCGACGCAATTGACCAGGGCGTGGATCTTGCCGTCCCTCGGAAGGTCTGGCGGGATCGCGCGGATCGGTCCGCTCAACGGGCGAAATTGCTCGTCGAACAGGCCATAGGCGTCCACGCCCTTCATGTCGAAGGTCATGCTGGTGGTCAGGGCTTCGACCAGTTCTTCGCCGTCGAAGCGTTGGAACAGATGCTGGCGCTGCATCAGCGAATGGCGCGACAGGTCGCCCAGGTAACCCGACACCTCGTAGTACAGCACCCCCATGAGGATGCAACTCCAGGCCACGAACAGCGAACTGTACAGCGCCAGCAAGCGGCTGCTGGAAGAACGCCAGCCCTTAGAGGGGTTCAGCAATGACATAACCGGAACCTCGTACCGTGCGGATCAGCGGCGTGAGGCCCGGTGGATCGATTTTCTTGCGCAGGCGACCGATGTGGACATCGATCAGGTTGGTGCCCGGGTCGAAGTGATAACCCCAGACTTCCTCGAAGATCATCATCCGCGACAGGATCTGCCCGGTGTTGCGCATCAGGAATTCCAGCAGTTTATATTCGGTGGGCAGCAGGCTCAGGGGTTGCTCGGCGCGGCTGGCTTCACGGCTGATCAGGTTGAGTTCGAGGTCGGCCACGCGCAACGCGGTTTCAAATTCCTTGACCGTGCTTTTGCGTCGCAGCAGCACCTCGACGCGGGCGGCCATTTCGTCGGAGGCGAAGGGTTTGGTCAGGTAGTCGTCGCCACCGGCGCGCAGGCCGCGCACGCGTTCGTCCACATCGGAGAGCGCGCTGATCATCAGGATCGGTGTCGACACGCCGATGGTGCGCAGGGTGGTGACGATGGCCAGGCCATCGAGTTCCGGCAGCATACGGTCGAGGGTGATCAGATCGTAATCACCACTCACAGCGCGGACCAGGCCTTCACGGCCGTTGTCCACCCAATCTACGTCCAGTCCATGGCTACTCAGCTCGGCGACGATCTCGCGGGCCGTTACGGCGTCATCCTCGATAGTCAAAATGCGGGTCATAGGATTACCTGGTGAGCGATTCACACTAGAAGTGGGGGCATTTTGCCAAGAAATGGCTGAATGCTTCCTAAATAAAACTTCATATTGGCAAAACTGACACAAGTTTCATGGCGGGCATCGGCCGGTGAGGGCGGGGGGAAGGCCCTAACGCCAGTCGGTCAAGGCATTTTTGTAGGAGCGAGCTTGCTCGCGAAAAACTCACGGGCGCCGCGTTGATTCAGGAAACACGCGTTATCGTTGAGGTTCTTCGCGAGCAAGCTCGCTCCTACACAAGCGGCTGTACGTTGGCATTAGGGCCAGCCCCTCCCACAGGGAATGCATAACGCCCGCCTGAAACAGTCATTTATTGCAAGTTGCATGGTTCAAGGGAGTTCAATTTTGTTAACTGTTTGAAAACTATGAATTTTATTTTTCCAACTGCCTGGCACGCTGGCTGCACTGTCCCTTTTGAGACTTGTAACACTTAATTTCCTGCCGGGAGCTGAACAACAATGATTACATCCTCATCCACGCTGCAAGAGTCGAGCACGCTCTCCGGGGTTTCCTGGGGGGCGATTTTCGCCGGGGCCGCTGCCGCGGCTGCGTTGTCCCTGATCCTGGTGCTGCTGGGCTTCGGCCTGGGCTTTTCGGCGGTGTCGCCGTGGGCTGACAGCGGTATCAGCGCCAAGGGCCTTGGCATTTCCACCATTGTCTGGCTGGCCTTTACCCAGATCGTCGCCTCGGGCCTGGGCGGCTACATCGCCGGCCGGTTGCGGGTGAAGTGGGCCAATATGCATGGCGATGAGGTGTACTTTCGCGACACGGCCCATGGCTTCCTGGCCTGGGCGGTCGCCACGCTGATCACCGCAGTGCTGGTGGTCGGTTCGGTCAGCAGTGTCGTGAGCGGTGGTGTAAAAGCCGGTGCCAGCGTGGCAGCAGGCGCGGCCAACGGTATCACTCAAGCCGCGGGCAGTGCAGCCAAAGGCGTTAACGGCGGCGACTTCGACTACTACGTCGACAGCCTGTTTCGTGATGATCGCCCGGTCGCCGTCAGTGATGACGCTGCCCATGGCGTGGTTGCACGCATCTTCACCCGCACCCTGAGCAATGATGGCCAACTCGCCGCAGACGACCGTGCCTACCTGGCCCAGTTGATCAGCCAGCGCACCAACCTCAGCCAGGCCGATGCCGAAGCGCGTATCGACAAAGTCTACGGCGATGCCCGTAAAGCGGTCGAAGACGCCAAGCTCAAAGCCAAGCAAGCCGCGGATACGGCCGCCAAGGTCGCCGCCTATACCTCACTGTGGACCTTTGTCGCCCTGTTGATCGGCGCCTTCTTTGCCAGCTTCGCCGCGACCTTTGGTGGCCGTCGCCGCGATGCCGTGGTGTACGTCGAAACCGAAACCTACGTTCGTTAATTCAAGGAGAACACCATGCGCTCATTACTTCTGTGGTTCCTCGGCGTGCCGATCCCGGTGATCATCCTGATCGCGATCTTCATGCACTGATCCCGGTTATTTGTGGGAGGGGGCTTGCTCCCGATGGCAGAGTGACAGTCGGCTGATCAGGCGACTGATGCACCGCTATCGGGGGCAAGCCCCCTCTCACATTTGGCCTGCGGTGTTTGAGCGTCAGTCGTCGAATCCGACTTGCTCGTGAATTTCGTCCACCTTCAATTCCAGTCGATACGCCACGGCAATGAATAACGCCTGGCACAGGCACAAGGTGGCGCTCAATGAACGGAAGGCAAACGACGAGCCCTCATTGACCAACAGCACCGCATTCGCCCGCTTGGCCAGGGGCGAGAGGTTGCTATCGGTGATGATCAGGGTCTTGGCCTGGTGGTGCTGGGCGATGCGCAGGCAGTGCTGGGTCTCTTTACCGTAGGGGGTGAAACTGATGGCGATCACCAGGTCGTTGGCGCGTACGCTGCGCATCTGCTCGCGGTAGCTGCCACCCAGGCCGGAAATCAGGTGAATGCGCTTGTTGGTGTGTTGCAGGTTGTAGACCAGGTAATCGGCCACCGCGAAGGAGCGCCGTACGCCCACCACGTAGATATTGTCAGCGTTGACCACCAGGTCCACGGCTTTCTCGAAGGCTGCATCATCGAGCTCCAGCCCCAGGCGTTCGATCCCCGAAAGGGTGGCGTTGACGCACTCGCGCGCCAGGTCACCGCCACTGGCTTTCTGCGACTTGTTGGCGATCATGCTGCGGATGCGCTGCTGGTAGTTCTGCACCGGCGTGGTCTTGTGGGTGTAGGCCTCGCGAAACAGCGCCTGCATCTCACTGAACCCACTGAAGCCGAAGCGCTGGGAGAACCGCACGATGGCCGACGGGTGCACTTCGCATTCGCGGGCGATGTCGCTGATGCGGTCGACCATGATCCGGTCGCTCTGCTGGCTCATATAACTGGCAATGCGCTTGAGCTGGCGCGGCAGGCTTTCGTACTCATCGGTGATCAGCTGCAACAAGCGTTCGGCATTGATCGGAGGGCTGGCGAGAGTGTCTTGGGAAGCGGTCTCGGGCGTGGCCGGCTGATCGGTGCGGGACATGGGCAATCCTTCTGGCTTGTTCTTCGGTGCGCTGATGGGTGGACGCAAGTCTACAGGGTAGGCGCAAAAAAATACCCCGGCATCACCGGGCCCGTGGTCTGCTGAAACGATCCACGCGGGCTGGCAGGCCCCTATGCTGACGTATTGGAAAAAATATTCCACTAAAAATAATTATGGAATAAATATTGATTGAGGGCGCTGAACGTTCTAGTCTGCTTCCACCAAGAGCGTTTGCCGTCGCTACGGCGGCACAACGCAGGCTGATAAAAATAACAGGAGCCAGCATGGGCCAGACTCGTTTTGCCAGTGGGCGTCAATTGGATTTGATTTGCCTCGGGCGCCTGGGCGTCGACCTCTATGCACAGCAAGTCGGTGCACGGCTTGAGGACGTGTCCAGTTTCGCCAAATACCTCGGCGGTTCCTCCGCCAATATCGCCTTCGGCACCGCCCGGCTGGGGCTCAAGTCGGCCATGCTCAGCCGGGTGGGCGACGACCATATGGGGCGTTTCCTGGTGGAGTCCCTGGCACGTGAGGGCTGCGACGTCAGCGGCATCAAGGTCGACCCGGAGCGCCTCACCGCGCTGGTGCTGCTCGGCCTCAAGGACCGCGAGACCTTCCCCCTGGTGTTCTACCGTGAAAACTGCGCCGACATGGCCCTGCGCGGCGAAGACATCAACGAAGCCTTTATCGCCTCCAGCAAGGCGTTGCTGATCACCGGCACGCATTTCTCCACCGACGGCGTGTACAAGGCCAGCATCCAGGCCCTGGACTACGCAGCCAAGCACAACGTCCAGCGGGTGCTGGATATCGACTACCGTCCGGTGCTGTGGGGCCTGGCGGGCAAGGCCGATGGCGAGACCCGTTTCGTCGCCGACCAGAAGGTCAGCCAGCATGTGCAGAAAATCCTGCCGCGCTTCGACCTGATCGTCGGTACGGAAGAAGAATTTCTGATCGCCGGTGGCAGTGAAGATCTGCTCACCGCCCTGCGCACCGTGCGCGAACTGACCCCGGCGACCCTGGTGGTCAAGCTCGGCCCCCAGGGTTGCACGGTGATTCACGGTGCGATCCCTGCGCGGCTGGAAGACGGTGCGATCTACCCCGGCGTGCGCGTTGAAGTGCTCAATGTGCTGGGCGCCGGCGATGCCTTTATGTCGGGCTTCCTCAGCGGTTGGCTGAACGACGCCAGCGACGAGCGTTGCAGCCAGTTGGCCAATGCCTGCGGCGGCCTGGTGGTCTCCCGCCACGCCTGCGCCCCGGCCATGCCGACGCCGGCCGAACTGGATTACCTGTTCAACAGCCCGGTACCGATTACCCGCCCGGACCAGGACGCAACCCTGCAACGCCTGCACCGCGTCAGCGTGCCCCGCAAGGCGTGGAAACAGCTGTTCATTTTCGCCTTCGACCACCGCTGGCAGTTGGTCGACCTGGCGCAGCGCGGTGGGCAGGACCTGACGCGCATCAGTGCGATCAAGCAACTGTTTATCCAGGCGGTGGAGCGGGTGGAACACAAGCTGCGCGAGCAGGGCGTGGCGGCCGATGTGGGCCTGCTCGCCGACCAGCGCTTTGGCCAGGACGCGCTCAACGCCGCCAGCGGTCGTGGTTGGTGGATCGCGCGTCCGGTGGAGGTGCAGAACTCGCGGCCCCTGGCGTTCGAGCATGGGCGGTCGATCGGCAGCAACCTGATCGCCTGGCCCCAGGAGCAGATCATCAAGTGCCTGGTGCAATACCACCCCGATGACGAGCCATTGCTGCGCCTGGAACAGGAAGCCCAGCTCAAGGCGGTGTATGAGGCATCCCTGGTCAGCGGTCATGAACTGCTGCTGGAAGTCATCCCGCCCAAGGATCATCCGTCCACCTACCCGGACGTGCTCTACCGCAGCCTCAAGCGCCTGTACAACCTGGGTATCTACCCGGCGTGGTGGAAGATCGAGGCGCAGCCGGCCGAGGATTGGAAAAAGCTCGATGCGCTGATCCAGGAACGCGACCCGTACTGCCGTGGCGTGGTACTGCTGGGCCTGAATGCGTCAGCCGAAAGCCTGGCCGAGGGGTTCCGCAACGCCAGTCAGAGCAGCACCTGCCGTGGGTTTGCCGTGGGCCGTACGATCTTCCAGGAACCGAGTCGTTTGTGGATGGCGGGGGAGATCGATGATGAGACGTTGATTCAGCAGGTCCAGGCGACCTTCGAACAACTCATCGACGCCTGGCGCAGTGCCCGAACCTGATCACCGTTCTCAATGTGCAATGCAATTCCAATGTGGGAGGGGCGGTGCGACGATTCGACTTGCCCCCGATGGCTGAGTGTCAGACAACACTTCTGTAACTGAACTACCGCTATCGGGGGCAAGCCCCCTCCCACAGAAAGCAGATCTCAGTGATACCTGAAAATAATAAAGGTGCAGCCATGCCCGCAATCCGAATTGGCATCAACCCGATCTCCTGGAGCAACGACGACCTGCCGGCCCTGGGCGGTGAAACGCCCCTGAGCACTGCCTTGAGCGAAGGTAAGGAAATCGGCTACGAAGGGTTTGAACTCAACGGCAAATTCCCCAAGGACGCCAAGGGCGTCGGCGACGTATTGCGTCCCTATGACCTGGCGCTGGTCTCCGGCTGGTATTCCAGCCGCCTGGCCCGGCGCTCGGTGGCGGAAGAAATCGAGGCCATCGCCGGCCACGTCGAACTGCTGAAACAAAACGGCGCCACCGTACTGGTGTACGGCGAAGTCGCCGATTCGATCCAGGGCTCACGCATCCGCCTGATTGAACGCCCGCGTTTCCACAGTGAGCAGGCGTGGCAGGACTACGCCGACAAACTCACGGAACTCGCACGCTTCACCCTGTCCCAGGGCGTGCGCCTGGCCTACCACCACCATATGGGCGCCTACGTCGAATCCCCGCAAGACATCGACGAATTGATGCGCCGCACCGGCCCGGAAGTCGGCCTGCTGTTCGATTCGGGCCACTGCTACATGGGCGGCGGCGAACCCCTCGAGGTGCTGCGCAAGCATATCGACCGCGTCTGCCACGTGCATTTCAAGGACGTGCGCAAGCCGGTGGTGCAACTGGCGCGCAACCAGATGTGGAGCTTTCCCGACTGCATCGTCAACGGCACCTTCACCGTGCCCGGCGATGGCGATATTGACTTTGCCGCGCTGCTCGACGTGCTGCTGGCGGCCCGATACGAAGGGTGGCTGGTGGTGGAAGCCGAGCAGGACCCGGCGGTGGCGCCCAGTTATATCTATGCCAAAAAGGGCTACGACACCTTGCGAGCCCTTCTCAGCGAGAGGACCCGGTGATGAGCTTGTTGGTCAAAAGCAGCAAACGCGGCCAAACCATGGTCGCCCTGGAAGCCGGCCGCCTGGAATACGTGGGCTTTGCCGCCTACCGCTTGAGCCTGGGCGAAACCCTGCCTGTCACTGCCGGCGATCAGGAGCTGTGCCTGGTGCTGCTCAGCGGTCGCGTGACGATCCAGGGCGAAGGTTTCAACTGGCAGAACCTCGGGGATCGCCAATCGGTGTTCGAAGACAAATCGCCGTTCGCCGCTTACTTGCCGCCGGGCACCGACGCCCAGGTGACAGCCCTGAGCGACGTGCAAATTGCGGTCTGCGCCGCGCCCGGTGCGGCGGGTTACGAACCTCGCCTGATCCGCCCCGAGCAGTGCAAGCGCAGCGTGCGTGGCAAAGGCGCCAACACCCGCTACGTGTGCGACATCCTGCCGGACAGCGAGCCGGCCCATTCCCTGCTGGTGGTGGAAGTGCGCACGCCGTCCGGGCACTCGTCCAGCTACCCGCCGCACAAGCATGACACCGACGACCTGCCGCACCAAAGCTTTCTCGAAGAGACCTACTACCACCAGGTCAACCCGCCCCAGGGTTTCGTGTTCCAGCGGGTGTACACCGACGACCGCAGCATCGACCAGGCCATGGCCGTGGAAAACAGCGACCTGGTGGTGGTGCCCAAGGGGTATCACCCGGTCAGCGTGCCGTATGGCTACGAGTCCTACTACCTGAACGTGATGGCCGGCCCCAAGCGGGCCTGGCATTTCCATAACGACCCGCAGCACAGCTGGCTGCTGGACCTTTAACCGGTTTTGGACGGAGAACAACAATGAAGTCGCCTCTACGCTTTGCCCTTAACCGTATGGTCGCGCCCAACCTGTCCCTACCGGATTTCATCCAGCTGGCCGTGGCCTTGAAATGCGATGCCATCGAGCTTCGCAACGACCTCAAGGACCGTCAAATCGAATACGGCACCCCGGCCAGCCGCGTGCGCGAAATGTGCGCGGCACAGGGCATCACGGTGCTGTCGATCAACGCGCTGTACCCCTTTGATGTGTGGAACGCCGAACGCCGCGCCCAGGCGATCGAGCTCGCCACCTACGCCCGTGAATGCGGGGCCCAGGGCCTGGTGATGTGCCCGTTCAATGAGCGCGGCGATACCCGCGACGAGGCCCAGCGCGCTGCCGGTCTGCGCACGGCACTGAGCGAACTGGCGCCGATCCTGCGCGAATACGGGATTCTCGGTTTTATCGAGCCGCTGGGTTTCCAGGCGTGTGCCCTGCGCCACAAACGCGTGGCGGTGGACGCGATCCAGTCCATCGGTGGCCTGGATGTGTTCCGCCTGGTGCACGACACCTTCCATCACCACCTGGCCGGCGAGCAGGCGTTTTTCCCCGAACTGACCGGCCTGGTGCATATCTCCGGCGTGGAAGAGGCCGAGGCCCCGCTGAGTTCGATCCGCGACGGCCACCGCGTGCTGGTGGGCGAGGGCGACATTCTCGGCAATGCGGCCCAGATCGACACCTTGCTCAGCACCGGCTACAGCGGCTATCTGTCGTTCGAGCCGTTTGCCGAAAGCGTGCATGCGCTGACGGATATCCAGCAGGCGTTGGGGGCAAGCATCGCCCACCTGCAAAAACGATAAGGGACGCCACATGACCACTACCCGATTGACCATGGCCCAGGCCCTGGTGAAGTTCCTGGACAACCAATACATCGAAGTCGACGGCGTGCAGAGCAAGTTCGTCGCCGGTGTGTTCACCATTTTCGGCCACGGCAACGTGCTCGGCCTGGGCCAGGCCCTGGAGCAGGACAGCGGCGACCTGGTCGTGCACCAGGGCCGTAACGAGCAAGGCATGGCCCACGCCGCTATCGGTTTTGCCAAGCAACACCTGCGCCGCAAGATCTACGCGTGCACCGCCTCCGTCGGCCCAGGCGCGGCGAATATGCTGACCGCCGCCGCGACCGCCACCGCCAACCGTATCCCGTTGCTGCTGTTGCCCGGTGATGTCTACGCCAGCCGCCAGCCCGACCCGGTGTTGCAACAGATCGAGCAGTTCCACGACCTGAGCATCAGCACCAACGATGCGTTTCGCTCCGTGAGCAAATACTGGGACCGCATCAACCGCCCTGAGCAGTTGATGACCGCGGCGATTCATGCCATGCGCGTGCTGACCGACCCGGCCGAGACCGGCGCGGTGACCCTGGCATTGCCGCAGGATGTGCAGGCTGAAGCCTGGGACTACCCCGACTACTTCCTGCAAAAACGTGTGCACCGTATCGACCGCCGCCCGGCCACCGTCGCGATGATCGGCGATGCGTTGGCGGCTTTCCGGGGCAAGCGCAAACCGCTGATCATCTGCGGTGGCGGCGTGAAGTACTCCGGCGCGAATGCCGCGCTGCAAGCCTTTGCCGAGCGTTTTGACATTCCGTTCGCCGAAACCCAGGCGGGCAAGAGTGCGGTGGTGTCCAGCCACCCGCTTAACGTTGGCGGTATCGGCGAAACCGGCTGCCTGGCGGCCAACCTGCTGGCGCCCGAGGCTGATCTGATCATCGGTATCGGTACGCGCTATACCGACTTCACGACCTCGTCGAAATCGCTGTTCAAGCATGCCGAGGTGACGTTTCTCAACCTCAATATCAGCCCCTGCGACGCGGTGAAACTCGACGGCGTGCAAGTGCTGGGCGATGCCAAAGTCGCCCTGGAAGCGCTGGCCGATGCCCTCGGCGACTACCGCGCCGGCTGGGGCGAGCAGGTCCGCGAGGCCAAGGCCCGGTTGGCGGCGGAAGTCGACCGCGTGCATTCGGTGGAATACCAGGGCGATGCCTTCGTGCCTGAGGTCGATGACCACCTGGACCGCGCCGTGCTGCGTGAATTTATCGAACTGACCGGCTCGTGCCTGACCCAAAGCCGAGTGCTCGGCGTACTCAACGAGCGCCTGGCTGACGACGCGATCATCGTCGCCGCGGCCGGCAGCCTGCCCGGCGATTTGCAGCGGGCCTGGCGCAGCAAGGGGGTCAACACCTACCACGTCGAGTACGGCTATTCGTGCATGGGCTATGAGATCAATGCCGCCCTTGGCGTGAAACTCGCCGAGCCGGCCAAGGAGGTCTACGCCCTGGTCGGCGATGGCTCCTACATGATGCTGCACTCGGAGCTGGCCACCTCGATCCAGGAGCGGCGCAAGATCAATGTGGTGCTGCTCGACAACATGGCCTTCGGCTGCATCAACAACCTGCAAATCGGCAATGGCATGGACAGCTTCGGCACCGAGTTCCGCTTCCGCAACCCCGAGAGCGGCAAGCTCGACGGCGGCCTGGTACCGGTGGACTTCGCCATGAGCGCGGCGGCCTATGGCTGCAAGACCTACAAGGTCAGCACGGTGGAACAGCTGGAAGCCGCCCTGGCCGACGCGCGCAAGCAGACGGTCTCGACCCTGATCGATATCAAGGTGCTGCCCAAGACCATGGTTCACGGCTACCTGTCGTGGTGGCGGGTCGGCGTGGCGCAGGTGTCTACCAGCGAGCGCACCAACGCCGCCGCGAAAAAACTCAATGAACACCTGGCCAAGGCCCGGCAGTACTAATAACAAGAGGAGTGTTTGTATGTCTTTGAAGCTAGGTGTAATCGGTACCGGCGCCATCGGCCGCGACCATATTCGTCGTTGCAGCCAGACCCTGCTCAACAGCCAGGTGGTAGCGGTGACCGACATCAACCTTGAGCAGGCCGCCAAGGTGGTGGCCGATTTGAAGCTGGACGCCGAGGTGTATGCCGATGGTCACGCACTGATTCATTCGCCTGAAGTTCAAGCCGTTCTCGTGACCTCCTGGGGCCCGAGCCACGAAGAGTTCGTGCTCGCCGCCATCGCCGCCGGCAAACCGGTGTTCTGCGAAAAACCCCTGGCGGTCACCGCCGAAGGTTGCCGCAAGATCGTCGAGGCCGAAGTGGCCTGCGGCAAGCGTCTGGTGCAAGTGGGCTTCATGCGCCCGTATGACGAAGGCTATCGCGCCCTCAAGGCGGTGATCGACAGTGGCCAGATCGGTGAACCGTTGATGCTGCACTGCGCTCACCGCAACCCGACGGTGGGTGAGAACTACAAGACCGACATGGCGATCACCGATACCTTGATCCATGAGCTGGATGTGCTGCGTTGGCTGCTCGACGACGATTATGTTTCCGTGCAAGTGGTGTTCCCGCGCAAGACCAGTAAAGCCTTGGCCCACCTGCGCGACCCGCAGATCGTGTTGTTGGAAACCGCCAAGGGCACGCGCATCGACGTCGAAGTGTTTGTGAACTGCCAGTACGGCTACGACATCCAGTGCGAAGTGGTGGGGGAGACTGGCATCGCCAAGCTGCCGGAACCGTCCCAGGTGCAATTGCGCAGTGGCGCCAAACTGTCCAATGCGATTCTGATGGATTGGAAAGACCGGTTTATCGGCGCTTATGACGTGGAATTGCAGGCCTTCATTGATAGCGTGCTGGCGGGGCACGTCGGCGGGCCGTCGGCGTGGGATGGCTTTGCGGCTGCGGTGGCGGCGGATGCGTGTATCGAAGCGCAGGGCAGTGGGCAGATCGTCAAGGTCAGCCTGCCGGATCGCCCACGCTTCTACGGCTAGTACTCGGTCAATGTGGGAGGTGTAGGAGCGAGTTTGCTCGCGAAGAACGTCAACGATAACGCGTGTTTCCTGAATGAACGCGGCGCCTGTGAGTTTTTCGCGAGCAAGCTCGCTCCTACAAAAAAGCCTTAATGACTGGCATTAGGGCAAGCCCCTCCCACCGTTGATTGGGTTTCCAATTCAACTCAGGAGTTGATCATGCGAATCGGACTAGTCGGCTACGGCCACGGCGGACGCTTCTTTCATGCGCCGCTGATTGCAACGTTGCCAGGCGCCACGTTTGTCGGCGTGGTGACGCGTTCACCCGAGCGCCGCCAGCAATTGAGCACTGATCTTCCGGGGGTCAAGGCCTTTGACAGCATCGGCCAGATCGTCGAAGCCGGTGTCGACGCCCTGGTGATTTCCACCACCCTCAAGGGCCGTCCGGCCCTGGTGCTGGAAGCCATCGAGCATGGCGTGGCGGTGGTCAGCGACAAGCCCTTCGCCGCCAACGCCGAGCAGGCCCAGGCGCTGATCACCGCCGCCGAACGCCAGGGCGTGTTACTCAGCGTCTACCAGAACCGGCGCTGGGACTCGGACTACCTGACCCTGCGCAAACTGATCGACGCCGGTGCGCTGGGTACCATCACCCGCTTCGAGTCCCGTGTGGAGCGCTACAGCCCGCAAGCGGTGGGCAATGCCAGCGGTGGCGGCTGGTTGCGCGACCTGGGTAGCCACCTGGTGGACCAGGCACTGCAACTGTTCGGCCCGGTGGATCGGGTATTCGCACAGTTGCAGTTCACCCCGCAACATCCCACCCTCGACCATGGCTTCTTCGTTTCCCTGACCCACGCCAACGGGGTGATTTCCCACTTATGGGGCAGCGCCCTGCAAAATAGCCAGGCGCCGCGCTTTCGCGTCAGTGGCACCTTGGGTTGCTACACCGTCGATGGTTTGGATGGCCAGGAAGAGGCGCTGATGGCCGGTAAGTCGCCGAAAACCGAAGGCGAGCACTGGGGCGCTGAGGAGCATCGGCGCTGGGGGTGGTTCGAACAGGGGCCGGAGCGCGAGCGGGTACCGTCGGAGAAGGGCTGCTGGACCCAGTTCTATCGGCAGTTGCAAGCCGCCGTGCAAGGCCGGGGACCGCTGCCGGTGGACGCCTATGACGCACTGGAAACCACCCGGCTACTGGATGCCGCACGCCTCAGTGCCGAGCGCCAGCAGGTGGTTTCAACAAAAATGGAATAAAATTCTAAAACAGGTTGATATGGAAATTATTTTCTAATAAAGTCTTTTCCAGGTTGCAGAAAGTACGTTCGGACTCGATTCGGGCGACTCAACAAAAACAAGATCAAAAACAACCAGGTACCGTCAGATGAAAATCTTCAGCGCTGTACTGCGAGTTTTACGCCCCGTCCTTGCGCCACGCGGCCTGCCCCGCGCCCGGCCATTCTACTTCTCCTTCCTTAATGTGCTGTGCGTCGAAAACAAAGGCGCCCTGGTCTGCTGTATTCCCGGGGCCTCGATTGTGCGACTGCCCTCGAATTCGCTCTGATAAACGCAACGTCCACAAAACCAACAAGAAATTGGAGACAGACCGTTCATGAAGACCCCGATCCGTTTTACCGCGCTGGCCCTGTCCATGATGCTGGCCAGCGGTTTTGCCACGGCTGCCGATCTCAAGGTGGGTGTGAGCATGTCCGCATTCGATGACACCTTCCTGACCTACCTGCGCGAAGACATGGACAAGCAAGCCAAGTCCTATCCCAAGGGCGATGGCGTGCAACTGCAATTCGAAGACGCTCGCGCCGACGTGGTCAAGCAACTGAGCCAGGTCGAGAACTTCATCAGCCAGAACGTCGACGCCATTATCGTTAACCCGGTCGACACCGCGTCGACCGCCAACATCATCAAGGCCGCCACCGCCGCGAAGATTCCGCTGGTGTTCGTCAACCGTCGTCCGGACCAGAAAGACCTGCCCAAGGACGTCGTCGCCGTCACCTCCGATGATGTCGAGGCCGGTAAGCTGCAAATGCAGTACATCGCCGAAAAGCTCGGTGGCAAGGGCAAGATCGTGATCCTGCTGGGTGACCTGGCGAACAACTCCACCACCAACCGCACCAAGGGTGTGAAGGAAGTGCTGGCCAAGTACCCGGGGATCAAGATCGAACAGGAGCAGACCGGCATCTGGCTGCGTGACAAGGGCATGACCCTGGTCAACGACTGGCTGACCCAGGGCCGCGAATTCAATGCCGTGCTGGCCAACAATGATGAGATGGCCATCGGTGCGTCCATGGCCCTGAAGTCGGCCGGTAAGGAAAAGGGCAGTGTGCTGATCGCGGGTGTCGACGGCACGCCGGACGGCTTGAGCGCGATCACCAAGGGCGACATGACCGTATCGGCGTTCCAGGATGCCAAGGGCCAGGCGGTGGGTTCGGTGGAAGCGGCGCGCAAGATGGCCAAGCACGAGCCGGTGGAGCAGAACGTGGTGATCCCTTTCCAGTTGATCACCCCGGACAACGTCAAAGACTTCAAGTAGCCCTGACATAACAACAATAAGCCGGCAGGGCGGTTACGGCCGCCCTGCAGATGGAGTACCCCTTATGCTCGCTCAAGCCACTGTCTCGCAGTCTCCGGGTATCCAGCCCCTGCCGCTGGACGAACCCTACCTGCTGGAAATCGTCAACATCAGCAAAGGCTTTCCCGGCGTCGTGGCCCTGGCCGATGTGCAATTGCGTGTACGCCCCGGGTCGGTGCTGGCGTTGATGGGCGAGAACGGCGCGGGCAAGTCGACGCTGATGAAAATCATCGCCGGTATCTACCAGCCCGACAGCGGGGAAATCCGCCTGCGGGGCCAGCCGATTGTGTTCGAGACACCGTTGGCCGCGCAGAAGGCCGGGATCGCGATGATCCACCAGGAACTCAACCTGATGCCCCATATGAGCATCGCCGAGAATATCTGGATCGGCCGTGAGCAGCTCAACAGCCTGCACATGGTCAACCACCGCGAAATGCACCGCTGCACCGCCGAATTGCTGGCGCGCCTGCGTATTAATCTGGACCCCGAGGAACACGTCGGCAACCTGAGCATCGCTGAGCGGCAGATGGTGGAGATTGCCAAGGCGGTGTCCTATGACTCCGACATCCTGATCATGGACGAACCGACGTCGGCGATTACCGAGAAGGAAGTCGAGCACCTGTTTTCGATCATTGCCGACCTCAAGTCCCAGGGCAAAGGCATTGTCTATATCACCCACAAGATGAACGAAGTGTTCGCCATCGCCGACGAGGTGGCGGTGTTCCGCGACGGTCACTATATCGGCCTGCAGCGGGCCGACAGCATGAACAGCGACAGCCTGATCTCGATGATGGTCGGCCGTGAACTCAGCCAGTTGTTCCCGGTGCGCGAAGCGCCGATCGGCGAGCTGCTGCTGTCGGTGCGCGACTTGAGCCTGGACGGTGTGTTCAAGGATGTGTCGTTCGACCTGCATGCCGGCGAGATCCTCGGCATCGCCGGGTTGATGGGCTCGGGCCGCACCAATGTGGCGGAAACCCTTTTCGGGATCACCCCAAGCTCCAGCGGCCAGATCACCCTGGATGGCCAGCCGGTGCGTATCACCGACCCGCACATGGCCATCGAGAAAGGCTTTGCCCTGTTGACCGAGGACCGCAAGCTCAGCGGCCTGTTCCCGTGCCTGTCGGTGCTGGAAAACATGGAGATGGCGGTGCTGCCGCTGTATTCGGGCAATGGGTTTATCCAGCAGAAAGCCTTGCGCGCGTTGTGCGAAGACATGTGCAAGAAGCTGCGGGTGAAGACCCCGTCCCTGGAACAGTGCATCGACACCCTGTCGGGCGGCAACCAGCAAAAGGCACTGCTGGCACGCTGGCTGATGACCAACCCTCGGTTGTTGATCCTTGATGAGCCGACCCGCGGTATCGATGTGGGGGCCAAGGCCGAGATTTACCGTCTGATTTCCTTTCTCGCCAGTGAAGGCATGGCCGTGATCATGATCTCCTCGGAGCTGCCCGAAGTGCTCGGCATGAGCGACCGGGTCATGGTGATGCACGAGGGTGAACTGATGGGCACCCTGGACCGTGCGGACGCGACCCAGGAAAAAGTCATGCATCTGGCTTCCGGTTTGCCGGTGGTCCACTGACGAACAGCCGCGCGGGCCTGCGGTTGGTCCGCGCCATAGAATAAGAAGGTGATTGGCTATGAACGCAATAACAGATAACAAGCCTGCCACGGCACCGGTCAAGCACCGTCGACGTTTGCCAACCGAACTGAGCATCTTCCTGGTGCTGATCGGTATCGGCCTGGTGTTTGAGCTGTTCGGCTGGATCGTGCGCGACCAGAGCTTCCTGATGAACTCCCAGCGCCTGGTGCTGATGATTCTGCAGGTATCGATCATCGGCCTGCTGGCCATCGGTGTGACCCAGGTGATCATCACCACCGGCATCGACCTGTCTTCCGGCTCGGTGCTCGCATTATCGGCGATGATCGCCGCCAGCCTGGCACAGACTTCCGATTTTTCCCGGGCGGTGTTTCCGTCCCTGACCGACCTGCCGGTCTGGATCCCGGTGGCGATGGGCCTCGGGGTGGGGCTGCTGGCGGGGGCGATCAACGGCAGCATTATTGCCGTCACCGGTATCCCGCCGTTTATCGCCACCCTGGGCATGATGGTCTCGGCCCGTGGCCTGGCGCGTTACTACACCGAAGGCCAGCCAGTGAGCATGCTTTCGGACTCCTACACGGCCATCGGCCATGGCGCGATGCCGGTGATCATCTTCCTGGTCGTGGCGGTGATTTTCCATATCGCCCTGCGCTACACCAAGTACGGCAAGTACACCTATGCCATCGGCGGCAATATGCAGGCGGCGCGTACCTCGGGGATCAACGTCAAGCGTCACTTGATCATCGTCTACAGCATTGCCGGGTTGCTGGCGGGCCTGGCCGGCGTGGTCGCTTCGGCGCGTGCGGCCACCGGCCAGGCCGGCATGGGGATGTCGTATGAGCTGGACGCGATTGCCGCTGCGGTGATCGGCGGCACGAGCCTGGCCGGCGGCGTAGGGCGCATTACCGGCACCGTGATCGGCGCGCTGATCCTTGGGGTGATGGCCAGCGGGTTTACTTTCGTCGGGGTGGATGCTTACATCCAGGACATCATCAAGGGCCTGATCATCGTGGTCGCGGTGGTGATCGACCAATACCGCAACAAGCGCAAGCTTAAGCGCTAAATGAACGTGCGACTGTTGAGCACTGAATGCAGGAGGGGGGAAGCCCTCTCCCACATTTTATGATTAACAGTCTGTTTCAACCGTTTGTCTTCTATATAGCTCCACAACATTGAATTTCTTGCTATAAACACACTCCGATGACCCGTTCACCAAGCCCGTCCTGGTGCCTTTGGGGGTTGTCCCGGAAAAAATGCCTGTCTTTTCAGTTGCTGAGCCCTCAAGTCGGCCTTAGACTGCCGCCCCTCGTAAATTGAGTGCCGGGTGGCGCTTGAAATGGACGGCGCCTTTCCGAGACTTGCACAGGTCGACCGGAACGCTCCCTTATTCGCCTTAATGCACGTATTTTTTATAGAGAAATCAATGACAAAGGAAAAGTTGCTGGCCATGCCGGCGGATGACTACATGAATGCCGAACAGCACGCTTTTTTCGAGAAGTTGCTGCAGGACATGAAAGTCGAACACCACGAGCGCATTGAACAGAACCGTATCGCCATTGAAAGCCTGGACACCCCGGCGGACCCGGCTGACGCCGCTTCCGTCGAGGAAGAGCGCACTTGGCTGGTGAACGCCATCGACCGCGACCAGCGCATGCTGCCGCAACTGGAGCGCGCACTGGAACGCATCAAGGAAGATTCCTTTGGCTGGTGTGATGACAGCGGCGAGCCTATCGGCCTCAAGCGCCTGCTGATCAGCCCGACCACCAAATACTGCATCGAAGCGCAAGAGCGCCACGAGCAGATCGACAAGCACCAGCGCCAAGCCTGATGCATTGAAGCCGGGGACCGCGACTGCGGTGCCCCGGGGAAATACCGTTACGCCCCCGTCTATTGATCTGCTGCAAGCTACCCCACTAAAGGCCCATGGATAATGGCTGGATAGTGGCGTTTAATGCAGGGACAACAATGACAAACAGCGGGGTGACGAAGATGGCTGGAGACGGATCTCTGATGGGCGCAGCAGTGCCTCCGCAAGCGGTGGTGCGCGGGCTGCCCGGCTGGTTGACGCCGCTTCTGCAGAGCACCGCCCTGGTGCTGGTACTGCTGGGCCTTGCGTTCGCCAGCCTGCCGATATACCTGTGCGTGCCACTGGCCTTGCTGGTGATCTGGCTGCCACGCCTGAAAAAACCTGCCCTTAGCCTTTCGTCGTCCGACGCCGCCGATGCCATCGGTGACCTGACGCGCGATCTTTCCTATACCACCAGCCATAACGCGTTGTCCGCTGCCGGCGTGGCCTATTCGGTCAAGCAATTGGCCGCTCGCGTGCAATCACAATTGAGTGCCGCCAAGCAGATCGTCAGCAACGCCGAAGTGATGATTGATACTGAAAAAGTCACTTCCCAGCTCAGCCGCCAAGCCCTGGGCGCGGCCAGTCAGGCCCATCAGCGCAGCACGGAGGGGCGTGAGGTCCTGACTCAGTCGATCACACGCATGCGCCAACTCAGCCAGCGCGCCAATGCCAGCCGCGAGCTGATCGAAGCGCTGAGCCAGCGCAGCGAGGAAATCCAGCGTGTGACCCTGGTGATCCAATCCATCGCCAGCCAGACCAACCTGCTGGCGTTGAATGCGGCCATTGAGGCGGCGCGGGCCGGTGAGCATGGCCGCGGGTTTGCCGTGGTCGCCGACGAAGTGCGCGGCCTGGCCGGCCGTACTGCCACGGCCACCGATGAAGTCGGGCTGATGGTTGCGGATATCCAGCAACGTACGACACAGGTGGTGGAGCAGATTCGCCAACTGTCGGTGGACTTGCACACCGGCGTCGAACAGGTGGAACACGCAGGCGAGCAGTTGGAGAGCATCGCCAGCCTGGCGGCGGACGTGGAAGGGCAGGTCAATGAAATCGCCCAGGGCACCGACACCAACCGCGCACAATTGGACAGCCTGTTCCATGCGGTGGAACAGATGCGCAGCGACCTGGACGTGAGCGACCAGCAAACCCGTGAATTGGCCGGCGCCGCCGTGCAGATGGAAGGGCAGGCCGAAACCATCAGCGAACGCCTGGCCGCCGTCGGGCTGGATGACTATCACCAGCGTGTTTATGACCTGGCGCGCGAGGGTGCGAGCCGGATTGCCGAGCAGTTCGAGGCGGATGTGCTGCAAAACCGCATCACCCTGGACGACTTGTTCGACCGCAGCTACACGCTGATCCCCAACACCAGCCCCAGCAAATACCACACGCGGTTCGACGGTTACACCGACCAGGTCCTGCCGGCGATCCAGGAAGCATTGCTGCCGCGTCATGAAGGCTTGGTGTTTGCGATCGCCTGCACCCAACAAGGTTATGTGCCAACCCACAACAAGGCGTTTTCTCAGGCCTTGACGGGCGATGCCCAGGTCGATGCGGTGCAGAACCGCACCAAGCGCAAGTTCGATGACCGTACCGGAATTCGCTGCGGCAGCCATCAGCAAGCGGTGCTGCTCCAGACCTACACCCGCGATACCGGCGAGCTGATGCACGACCTGTCGGTGCCGATCATGGTCCGGGGCCGGCATTGGGGCGGTTTGCGCCTGGGCTACAAGCCGGAAGGCACCAAGGCCGCGCGCTAGGGATTATTGCGGTTTATGCAAGGAAGCTGTTCCGAAGATGGCTTTTTCCAACGGGAGGAAAACCGTAGCATGGGCAATATTGTTAGCCAGCTAACTAATGTTGCGGAGAAGCTTCATGCAAAACAAAGTCGATGTGGCCGTGATGATTGGCAGTGGCGTGCCGCCAAGCCTGCGTGCGCTGGGCCAGAATGCGTGTTGGGTGGTGCTGGTCAACGGTGAGCCGCGTGGCACCGCCTTCGCCAGCCGGGATGAAGCGCAAGCGTGCAGGGCTGCCTGGCAAGCGTTGTTGCGCCTGGAACAATCAGGCAGCCTGCATTGAGGGAGGTTATTGCGACTGATGCAGGCGCTGGTTCAGTTCATCCACCGCGATCGCCCATTCGGCGTCTTCGCGCAGCTCTTCCTTGAGAAACTGTGCCTGCCGGTCCGACCAGAAAGGCGCATCGATGAGTTTCACGCCCGCGGGCAAAGGATGCCCGGCGATGAATTCGTCAATGCCTTCCGGGGTTGAATCCAGGCCCAGTTGTGCAAATAGGGTTTCCAGCGTAGGTATCGGCGCGTCCATATCGTTCTCCGTGCAGGTTTTTCAGGTGGGGTATGCATCGGAGGCTTGGGGCGCGGTAGAGTTCGATCGGATTGTCAGGAGGTCAGTGCCCCGCAATCGACGGCGGTCTTGAGGGCCTTGGCGGCTTCCTTGGCCGCGATCGCGGCAGTGTCGAGTGTCTTGAACCAGCGGTCTTTTTCGACTTGGTGCGTTGTAACGGTGGTCAAGGGCGGCTTGGCGCGCATCACGATAACTGCTTGAAACTCCCCGTCTACTTCCCTGGCATCGCCATGAATAAAAAATTCGCCAATATCAAATTCCGTCACGTATAGCCTTCCCTTCAAGGTAACTGCACTGATGAAACCTGACCCGCGGGGGGCAAACTTCAATGGACGGGCCAGTATGGCAGTTGTTGAAGGGCGGTGGCGCAGTAAAGTCATCCAGGTGACGAAACGATTCCGCCGTGCAGGGCGTGCAGGGCGCTCTCCAATTGCTTGGCCAATTCGCAGGCCTGGTTGTGGTCGCTGCGAAATCCTCGGATCCTGCCACTGGTGACTTCGAGGATATGAAAGAAATTCCTGCCGGCCGGAACAACTTGGTAAAGAACCGAATTCGAGTACCCGTTGGAGCTGTGCAAGCAGTAGTATTGGCGCTCGTCGTGACATGATGAACGAGTGCGGGAAGACGTAGCGTCGTGTTGTTGTCGTAGCATGGTCAGCTCCTGTCGATCTATCTTGTGGACTCACCACCAGCGTTTCGGGTGGTTTTGACCCGTGTTGCTGTTTTAGTATTGTCGCCAGTGGCCGCTGCCTGGTTCCATGCCAAGGTGTGTGTGTTTGTATGAGTTGTCGGAAACTGCGTTTTTAATGGGGTTATTTTCTGAAGCTGGTCGGCACGTATTCTCGTGTCGTTGAACCTGTGATTTCCTGTGACGCCTGATGACCTTGCAAGAGGTCCATCGTGCACGCCTGTACTAGTCTTACGGCGCAGCAGCGGGATTTTCTTCAGTTTTTTTCAAAGAATGTGTTGTGTGATCGTGCCGTTACGGCCGTTTTTTCGTGCTGCCCGCTCTGGCGGACGGTGCTTTTTTCGATGTGGGGGCGTTTCCTTGGCAGTCAGTAATCTGGATATGCACGCGTTATTCGTGCTGGGTGATTTGCGCGCAAAGTTGGTCAAGCAGTTTCAATCCCGTTTCGTCTACATCACTGAGCAGACGCCGGAAGGTATCTATATCGCCGAGATCGATACCGAAACCGCACTGGTGGTGGATGATAAACCGCGTTTGGAACTCAAGGTCGGTGACCATTTCCGCGCCGCGGTATTACCCAGTCGCGAAGGCGGCAAGTTTGAATTGAAGTTCCGCGATATCAAGTTGACGGTGTATGGCCTGGGTGATTACGCCTTTGTGTCCTGCGCCGAGGGTCAGGGCATTGTCTTCAAGGAAGGCCACAGCGTGATGCTGGTATTTGCCGCCCATGAGCAACTGCAGGAGGGCCTGACCAAGACCCTGAAGGCCGTGACCGGCAAGGCCGCCAAATGGCGCAAGGGTGAGCTGGTGACCTTCAAGGCCAGTGAGTAATCGGTCAATACCACGAACATCCTTTGTCCCTCGGAACCTCTACTACAGTTGAGTTGACTTAACTATTCAGAGGCTTCGCGCATTGCAGCAAAGCCATCCGCCATGGCTGCAAGAAAATGCGAGGTGCAAAGGCATGAAAGGATTGAAATCGCTGTTGGCCGCGTCCCTGACCACCCTGGGACTATCCGTGGCCTCGGTATCGGCTGCCGAGGCGCCGGTACACTTTGCCGACCTGAACTGGGAAAGCGGCAGCCTGATCACCGAGGTCCTGCGGTTTATCGTCGAGAAGGGCTATGACCTGCCCACCGACACCTTGCCAGGCACCACCATCACCCTGGAAACCGCCCTGGCCAAGAACGATATCCAGGTGATCGGCGAAGAGTGGGCAGGGCGCAGCCCGGTGTGGGTCAAGGCCGAGGCTGAAGGCAAGGTGGTGGGCCTGGGCGATACGGTCAAGGGGGCCACCGAAGGTTGGTGGGTGCCGGAATACGTGGTCAAGGGTGATCCTGCCAAAGGCCTCAAGCCCCTGGCACCGGACCTCAAGAGCGTGAAGGACCTGGCGCGTTACAAGGACGTGTTCAAAGACCCGGAATCACCCGGCAAGGGTCGTTTTCTCAACAGCCCGATTGGCTGGACCTCCGAAGTGGTGAACAAGCAGAAGCTCAAGGCCTATGGCCTGGACGACAGTTATGTGAATTTCCGCAGCGGCTCGGGCGCGGCGCTGGACGCCGAGATCGCTTCGTCGATTCGCCGTGGCAAGCCGGTGTTGTTCTACTACTGGTCGCCGACGCCGCTGATGGGGCGCTACAAGCTGATCCAGCTCGAAGAACCGCCATTTGATGCTGAGGCCTGGAAGACCCTGACCGACGCGGACAATCCCGATCCGAAACCGACACGTTCGCTGGCATCCAAATTGAGCATTGGCGTATCCACGCCATTCCAGAAGGCGCATCCGCAGATCGCCGGGTTCTTCGAGAAGGTCGAGTTCCCCATTGAACCGCTGAACAAGGCCTTGGCGACGATGAGCGAGAATCACACCGCGCCGCGGGAGGTCGCCCAAGCGTTCCTCAAGGAATACCCAGAGGTGTGGAAGGCGTGGTTGACGGAGGATGTGGCGCAGAAAGTCGAAGCCAGCTTGAGGTAACGTTCCCTCTCTCGACCGCGGGAGTGCTAAAAATGTGGCGAGCGGGCCTGTTGTGGCGAGCGGGCTTGTTGTGGCAAGCCCGCTCGCCACAACAAGCCCGCTCGCCACAAAGAATGCGGTCGTGTAAGGACTATTCCATATCCAGCTGATGCACCGCTGTCGGGAGCAAGCCCCTTTTACATTTTGTTCGCATTACAGCGTTAGAACCGGGTCTGTACCGCCACCTCAAACGTCCTCGGCGCCCCCAGGTAATACGCTGGCGACACATGGGCAAATTCGGCATACACCGCATTGGTCAGGTTGCGCACCCGGCCCGTCACCGAGGTGCGCGCGTCCACCTTGTAGCGCAGGAAGGTGCCGAACAACGTGTAGGCCGGTACCGTCTGGGTATTGGCATTGTCCGCGTACACTTCGGCGACGTAGCGCGCATCCACGCCACCCTGCCAATCTTCGGCAAAATCGTATGTCAGCCACAGGTTGCCCACGCGCTTGGGCACATTGGTGGGCGTATTGCCCTTGCGCGACACCACCGCACCGCTGGCGATCTTCTCGTTGAACTCCTCATACTCGGCATCCACCCAGGCGAAGTTGCCTTCGGCGAGCAGCCTGGGTGTGATGCGTAATGAACTGGCCAACTCGATCCCCTTGGACGATTGCGCGCCGACCGGGATGCTGTTGTTCGGGTCCAGCGGATCGGTGACGGCAAAGTCCTTGCGCTCGATCTTGTAGGCGGCGACGGTGGCCGAACCGCGACCGTCCAGGTAGTCGAACTTGCTGCCCACTTCCCACTGCTTGCCTGTCGACACGTCAAACACTTGAGTCGTGGTACTCGGCTGCTCGGCGGCGGTGCTGTATTGCACATACACGTTGGCTGAGGGGATGAACTGGTAAGTCAGGCCAACCCGGCCGGTCACCGGCTCCCAACTGCGCGTGAAGTGGCGTGGGTTTGTGGTGGTCACGCTGCCGTGGTTGGTCACGTCCAGGTCGATCGCGTCGTAACGCAGGCCAGTGAGCAGTGACAATTTATCGGTCAGGCCCAGGCGGTTTTCCACGAACAGTGCCTTGGTCGTGACCTCGTTGGTCTTGTCCCTGGTAAAGCCGGGTCGTGTACCTGGGATGTCGTAGAAGTGCCCAGGGTCGTAGTGATCAGGGTCCACTGTGCTATTGCCGGCCGCCCTGAGCGGGCTGTTGGTGGTGCTATTGACCTTGTACTCGAAGCCCCCGGACCAAGTGGTCGACAGGCCAAAGACGCGGTCTTCATGACGCAGCTCGAACTGGTTACCGTGCTGTTCGCCCTGATGGCGCACCTGGTAGGCGGTTGAACGGTTCACCGCACTGTTGTCGGCGTTGTACTGGTAGGTTTCCAGGTTGCGGTAATCGCGTTGGCTGTCCAGGTGGTAAAGGGTGTTTTTCAACGTGGTGCTGTCGTTGATCCGGTAGTCGATGATCGAGCGTGCCCAGAGGGTGCGTTGTTCGTAACGACCGTCGGCGACGTTGTAGTTATTGAAGCGGTTGTGTGTGTCGATCTTCAACTCACCGGCCTTGGGGTTGAGCACGGGCGTGCCCCAGTAAGGACTGTCTTCGTGTTCATCCTGGTATTCCAGGGCCAGGGTGTGGGACAGGTTGGAGGTCAAGTCGCTGAGCAGGGAAAACGCCACGCTCCAGGCGTCGCGCTGGTCGCGGTCGATATAGCTGTGGTTGGTGTTGCGGCTGACGTCCAGGCGGGCATAGTGCTGCACGTCGGCGCCTGGCTCGGTGAGCGCATGGTTCAGGCCGAAGGCCATGCCGGCGGTATCGTAGCTGCCATAGGTCAGTTGGCCTTCAGCGGCCTGTTCCTCGCGGCTGGCCAGCTTGGTCACATAGTTCAGCGATCCCCCCACGGAGCCGGCACCGTTGATCAGCGAGGAGGGGCCGCCGACCAGTTCCACGCGGTCATAAATCCACGCATCCACTGGCCGCGCCAGGCCGGTCGCCACATTGATACCGTTGAACATCTGGGTGATCTGGCTGCTGGTAAATCCCCGATACGACACAAAACCACCAAACCCTGGCGGTGCACTGGCGTTGACACCGGGCAAGGTGTTGGCGGCGTCGCGGAAGGTCCTGGCGCCATGGCGCTCGATGTCGTTGCGTGTGGCGATGGCCACCGAGGCCGGGGTTTCCCGCACGCTCAGGCCCAGCCGCGACGCCATGCCGCTGGGTTGGTCCAAGGCCAGGCCGGGCTCGGCGGTTTGTTCGCCATCAATAGTGGTTGGGGCCAGCTCAACGGCCCAGCCGCAGACAGGCAGGCAGCCGAACAGGCCTGCTAACAGGGGTAAATGTTTCATGAGTTGAATCCTGAAAAACTTGGCTTGAAACAACGCACGGCCGCCGTACTTCCTCGCGGAAACGGTGGTCAGTGCAGATCAGAAAGCAAAGGGATCAGGCAAAGGCGGGCGGCGCGCGAGGATGGGCCGTTGGCCAGGTAAAGCGGGCGGGGAGGTCAGCGGTGGCGACAATGGCCGGAGGGGGGGCATGAGGCTGTGGCAATACCGCCACATTCAGGCTGGAACTGAATGCCGGGCCCATGCCGCCGGTCGAACACAGCGGGCAACCAAACGCCTTGGACAGGGTTGGCAGGCTTTCATCGGTGGAGTTGGACGGCGTGGGCGCCTGGGTGCGCGGGTCCACCGTACAGAACTGACCGCCGAGGCCATTGAGCTGCATCCCGACCATCTGCCCATGCCCGATACTGCACGCGAACACATTGAACAGGACGCAGCAGTAGAGCATCCAGGCAATGATCGAGCGGTCGGCACGGGCAAGTTTCATGGGGCGGCACTTTACCATCAGCCGCCGACGAAATGCCTGCAAAAAATTTCAGGGGGGCTATCCTACTTCGCATCTTTTCAGGGAGAACCACCATGAGCTTCGTCGTTGCACGATGGGTCGTCGGCATTTTTACCTGCATCAGCATGGTCCACCTGTATTGGGCCGCCGGCGGCAAACTTGGCAGTCTCGCCGCCATCCCCCAACTGCCCGGCGAATTTGCCAGCGGGCCACGCCCGGCGTTCAAGCCCTCGGCGTTGGGCACTTTCCTGGTGGCGATGGGGTTGGTCGCGATTGCATTGCTGGTGTGCCTGCGGGCAGGGCTGTATTTCTCGCCGGTGTCCCATGGCGCATTGCAATGGGGGATCAGCGCGATTGCCGTGCTCATGTTTGCCAGGGCGATTGGGGATTCGGAGTTGGTTGGGTTTTTCAAGAAAGTCAGCGGGTCGCGGTTTGCGCGGTTGGATACGTGGTTTTATTCGCCGTTGTGTTTGGTGTTGGGGGTGGGGTTGTTGGTGGTGGCGTGGGGGTGATGGGGGGGAGGTTGTGAATCTCGCATCATTTATTGGGTGTATGCTTTCCTCTGGCCTCACCTCCAGATACATTTATATGTACGATTTTAATTGTTTATCTCTTGGGAGACGGGGAAGGATTTGTTTAATCAAATAGTGAATCGAACCTTTAGCCTGTAAGTAGTTCTGTACCCTTTCTACTCCTGTCCCCTTTTTTCCTTTTTCTGACTGGGGTCGCTTAGACACCCAGTGCGAGCAAGCTTGCACAAAAGGAAGTGGTCTGGGAAAGTGGTGGCGTTACCACTCTGATTGGTCTTCGAGGCTAGCTTTTTGGAGGTCATCTTTCCAGGCATCGCTGGCTAACCGGTAGATATCAACGAAGAAACCCCGTGGATCGGCTATTTCTGTTTCGTCCCATGCCATTGTTGAGTATTTCTCTGGGTCATTCTCGAAATAAGAGTGAAAGTTAAAGTTTTCGGTTTTTAGTGCGCTGAGTAAACTTTCCATTAATTTATATCTGTGGCGATATGAAAACTTGCTGGAAGGACCCAGACAGTATTTAAGTATGAGGGCTTCTCTGTCTTTATTGTTGTTGGGGTTGTAGTGTGCGAGCTCTTCCCCCTTGGTTTCCTCTCTGTCGTAAATGTCAAAGACGCCTACGAAATAGTACAAGCTGGCGTCGAAAGGGATATGGTCAGAGTTTGGGTGAAATAACATTTTTTATTCCGAGGTTGGAAACAGAGTGAAAGGCGTGCCCTCTTCACGAAATTTCATTTCTGCGCCGTTCATGGATGGATTAAAAATTGGATTGTCTGGGTCCTTTTTATTTGGTCTGTAGCCACTTCCAGCTCCTAGTAGCTTTAAACGCACGATGTTGTTTTTTTGTCGTCGACGCCAGTATGCCGCCCAACTGCCGGCCAATATCCCGCTGCCAATCGCGCTGGCCGTCGACTGTTGTCAATGCGGCTTGAACCCTTCCCACTGCGACCGCAGCCATTGCTCCAGGTCTGCGGTCAACCCGGCGTAGGACACAAACAACGCGTCCACCTGTTGCGCCGACACGCCGCCTTGCACCCGTACCTGGTAGCGCGCGCCCGCGACGCATGGGTGTGAGCCTTTACCCTGTTCATCGAGCATGACCACGGTAGAACTGCCGTCATCCAGGCCGATCACCTCAACCGGGATATCGCCGATCGGCACGTCATACACCGACTCGAACTTGCTTTCGATCTGCAACATACCGCCCGCCGGGCAGCGGGCCACGGTGGAGAAGTCGGTATCGGAAAGGCTCACGGAACGTTGCGAATTCCCCGCGCGCAACACCCGATCCATCCCCAGCAACGACGGTAAATCAGCGGCGTGGCTCACCGAATCCAGCGCGCGCGAATACCAGGCCCCCAGTTGCTGGCGATACGTCACCAGGCTCTGATGGAAGCCATCCAGCTCATGTTCGATATGGGCAATGTGGGAAGCGTTGGTCATCCGTGACGTCTCGGCAGAAGGCAAGGCGTCGGAGTCTGCCGCAGCGAAAAGCGGCTGGATGAACGGTTTTGAAAATCAGAAGACTACATGGTGCCGGCGCACCTGATCTTCCTCGACCGCATGCCGCTCAATCCGAACGGCAAGCTGGATCGCCAGGCGCTGCCGAAACCCGACGCCAGCCAGTCGCAACACGCCTGGGTCGCGCCGGTGACGGAGCTTGAGCAACAGGTCGCGGCCCTCTGGGCTGACATCCTCGGTGTCGAGCGGGTCGGGCTGGATGATCACTTCTTTGAGCGAGGCGGCCACTCGTTGCTGGCGATGCAAGTCATCTCCCGCCTGCGCAATGTGTTGGGCCGAGAGGTTGCGCTCAGAAGCCTGTTCGAACACCCACGGCTGCAGGGGTTTGTCGCAGCGCTGTCGACCGAAAGCGGCATGCCATTGGCGCCACCCCTGGTCGCAGTGGAGCGAGGGCTGCCCTTGCCGTTGTCCTATGCCCAGGAACGCCAGTGGTTCCTCTGGCAGTTGGACCCGCACAGCGCGGCCTACCATGTGCCGAGCGCGTTGCGCCTCAAAGGCCGCCTGGATCCCGTGGCGCTACAGCGCAGTTTTGACGCCCTGGTTGCGCGTCACGAAAGCCTGCGCACCCACCTGAAACCGGACGACGGGCGTGTGGTGCAGGTGATTGGCGCGCCGGCCAGTGTTGAGATCGCCCAGGTCGATGTGGATGCGTCGGCCCTGCGCAGCCAGGTGGAGGCTTACATTGCGCAGCCTTTCGACCTGACCCAGGGCCCGCTGATGCGGGTGTGGCTGCTGCGTGTGGCTGCTGACGACCACGTGCTGGTGCTGGTACAGCATCACATCATCTCCGATGGGGGATCGATGCAGGTGATGGTCGACGAGCTGGTGCAGTTGTATGCCGCCTTCAGCCAGGGCGAGGAGCCGCAATTGCCGGCCCTGCCGATCCAGTACGCCGACTATGCGGTGTGGCAGCGCCAGTGGATGGAAGCCGGCGAGAAGGCGCGCCAGCTGGCTTACTGGCGAGACCTGCTGGGGGGGGAACAACCGGTGTTGGAATTGCCGCTGGATCACGCCCGCCCGAGCCAGCAAAGCCATCGCGGCGCGAGCCTGGACATCCACGTACCGGCGGCACGGGTCACCGCGTTGCGCGCGCTGGCCCAGCGTGAGGACGTGACATTGTTCATGCTCCTGCTCGCCTCATTCCAGGCGTTGTTGCACCGCTACAGCGGCCAGCGGGACATCCGCGTCGGCGTGCCCATCGCCAACCGCAACCGCGTGGAAACCGAGCGCCTGATTGGCTTTTTCGTCAATACCCAGGTCCTCAAGGCCGATATCGACGGGCAGCAGACGGTTGCCCAGTTACTGGCCCAGGTCAAACAGCGCGCGCTGGAGGCCCAGGCCCACCAGGACCTGCCGTTCGAGCAGTTGGTGGAGGCGTTGCAGCCGGAACGCAACCTGAGCTTCAACCCGTTGTTCCAGGTGCTGTTCAATCATCAGACCCAAGCCGGTGACCCCGACCAGGCTGAGCCGTTGCCCGGCCTGCAGGTCAGCGGCCTGGCGTGGGACAGCCAAACGGCCCAGTTCGACTTGAGCCTCAATACCCATGAGTCGGCCGAGGGGCTTGCCGCCTCGTTCACCTACGCCACGGACCTGTTCGAGCCGGCCACCCTGGCACGCATGGCCGGCCATTGGCTGAACCTGCTCGACGGCATGACCCAGGACACCCGGCAGCGTATCGGCCAGTTACCGTTGCTGGATGACCAGGAACAGCAAGCAGTGATCCACGACTGGAACGCTACCGCTCGCGATTACCCGTTGCAGCGTTGCGTGCATCAGTTGATTGAAGCACAGGTCGCGCGCACGCCGGATGCGCCGGCCCTGGTGTTTGGCCAGCAGCGTCTGAGCTACGCGCAACTGAACCGCCGCGCCAACCGCCTGGCCCATCGTTTGCTCGCGGCTGGCGCCGGGCCGGACGTGCTGGTGGGCCTGGCGCTGGAGCGTTCCATCGAAATGGTGGTTGGCCTGCTGGCGGTGCTCAAGGCCGGTGGCGCCTATGTGCCGCTGGACCCCGAGTATCCACGTGAGCGCCTGGCGTACATGCTTGAAGACAGCGGGGTGAAGTTGCTGCTGACTCAAGCGCACCTGCTGCAACAGCTCCCCATACCCCAGGGCCTGGATCATCTGGTGCTGGGTGAGTCGTGGTTCGAAGGCTACAGCGATAGCAACCCAGGTATCGTCCTGGACGGCGAAAACCTGGCCTATGTGATCTACACCTCCGGCTCCACCGGCCAGCCCAAAGGCGCGGGCAACCGGCATTCGGCCCTGACCAACCGCCTGCAATGGATGCAGGAAGCCTATGGCCTCGGTGCCAGCGACACGGTGCTGCAAAAGACCCCGTTCAGCTTTGACGTGTCGGTGTGGGAGTTCTTCTGGCCGCTGATGAGCGGTGCGCGCCTGGTGGTTGCAGCGCCGGGGGATCATCGCGACCCGGCCCGGTTGATCAGTGTGATCACCGCCGAGCAGGTCACTACAGTGCACTTCGTGCCCTCGATGTTGCAGGCGTTCCTCCAGGATGCGGCGGTGACCCGTTGCCAAAGCCTGCAGCGCATTGTGTGCAGCGGCGAGGCGCTACCGGTCGACGCCCAGCAGCAAGTCTTTGCCAAACTGCCGCAAGCCGGCCTCTACAACCTGTATGGCCCAACCGAAGCCGCCATCGACGTGACCCACTGGACCTGCGTCGACGAGGGGCACGACACGGTGCCGATCGGCGAACCGATTGCCAACCTGCGCACCCATGTGCTGGATGCCGACCTGTCACCCGTGCCGGTCGGAGTTGCCGGTGAGCTGTACCTGGGCGGCGCAGGCTTGGCGCGTAGTTATCATCGGCGTCCGGGCTTGACCGCCGAGCGCTTCGTGCCTTGCCCGTTCCACCCTGGGGCGCGGCTGTACCGCAGCGGCGACCGGGTACGCCAGCGTGCCGACGGCGTCATCGAATACCTGGGCCGCCTCGATCACCAGGTCAAGCTGCGCGGCTTGCGCATCGAGCTGGGTGAAATCGAAGCGCGCCTGCTGGAACACCCGGCTGTGCGTGAAGCGAGCGTGCAGGTGGTTGATGGCAAGCAACTGGTGGCTTATGTGGTGCTGCAACCGAACGGTGACGATTGGCGCGAGCGCTTGAGCACCCACCTGGCCAGCCACCTGCCGGACTATATGGTCCCGGCGCAATGGGTAGTGCTGGAGCACATGCCGCTGAGCCCCAACGGCAAACTGGACCGCAAGGCGCTGCCCAAGCCCGAGGCCGCTGGCCGCGAGTACGTTGCGCCGCAGACTGAGGCCGAACAACAGATTGCCGCGGCATGGGCGCAGGTGCTGCAAGTCGAACGTGTCGGGTTGCATGACAACTTCTTCGAGCTGGGCGGTCATTCGCTGTTGGTGCTGATGCTCAAGGACCGCATTCATCAGGTGTGCGGTGTCGCGCTGGGCGTCAACCAGTTGATGCTGCACCCGACGGTCGCGGCTCAGGCGCGTTGCCTCGAGGGCGAGGGCGAGCGCTCGTTGATCGTCCGGCTCAATAGCCAGGCCCAGGGCACGCCGCTGTACCTGTTCCACCCAAGTTTTGGCTCGGTGCATTGCTACAAGGCCATTGCCCTGGCGTTGCGTGAGCAGCGTCCGGTGTTGGGCGTGATGTGCCGGGCACTGGTGGACGAAAGCGTTGAAGTGCCGACCTGGGCGCAGATGGTCGAGGACTACACCCAGCAATTGTTGAGCGCACAGCCCCACGGCGCTTACCGCCTGGCCGGCTGGTCCCTGGGCGGCAACCTGGCCATGGAGGTGGCTTACCGCCTGGAACAGGCGGGCCGCGTGGTGGAATCAGTGGGCTGGATCGATGCGCCGCCCCCGGCCCGCTTTACTGCGTTCTGGCAGCAGGGGGCGCAGTTGGATCAGCGGGTGACGTCTGCGGCCGAGCGGCGCGTGGAGTTGCTGGCGGTGATGTTCCCGGCGTACGCCGAGCAGATCCACGCGGTGTGGCAGGCGACGTGCGGCAGCCAGGATGAGCAATGGCAGCAGGTGTCCGATTGGGCTGAGCGGACCCTGGGCGATAGCTTCCGCGTGCTCAAGGATGAGTTGCTGTCGGGCGGCGAAACCGAGCGCTCCTGGGCGCTCAAGCAGGTGCTGGATGAGCGCCTGCAAGACACCGATTACCGCGCCATCCGGGCGCCGGTCAATTGCTGGTGGGCGGCCCTGAGCGAGGGCGGTATCCACCAGGCGTTGATCGAGTCCGGTATGCGCGAGGTGATTGGCCAGGCGGGGATCCGGCGTTCGGTGGTGATCGATACGACTCACCACCGGATCGTGGATAACGCTGAGTTCATCAGCAGCTTTGTGGCAGCGATGGAGTAAGCGGTTGCTGTAAAGGGCGCCCCTGGCCAGCGATGGCCAGGGGCGTTTTGCTGTCTGATACCGCGTGTTCATCCAGGCTTGCGCAGCGGGCACAAAAAAGCCCCTGGCCACGGAGTGACCAGGGGCTTTGCGGGTTGCGGGGCTAGAAGTCCCAGCGCGTGGTGAGCATCACGTTGCGTGGGTCGCCAGGGTAAGCCGAGTCATAGAAACCGATGTTGGTGTAGTAGTGCTTGTCGAACAGGTTGTTGACGTTGAGGGTGGCCGAAAGGTTATCGGTCACTTGGTAACGGGTCATCAAATCAACCAGCCAGTACGGGTCTTGGGTGAATTTCTCGGAGCGGCCACCACCGGGGTAGCCCCAGTTGTTGACGGTCTGCCAGCCAGCGCTCTGCCAGCGCGCGCCGCCGCCGACGGTGAGCCTGTCCAGGTTGCCCTGGAGTTTATAGGTGGTATAGAAACTGACCTGGTCTTCCGGCTCCCAGGTCGCGACCTTCTTGCCATCGTCATCGCGGGCGATCTTGTGGGTGTAGCCCGCTTGCAGTTGCCAGCCCTGGGCCAATTCGCCGGAGATTTCCGCTTCGTAGCCCTTGGTCTTGGTCTTGGTGCCGATGTACGAATAGTCGACGCCCGGCTGGGAGTTCCACGCCGTGTCGGCCAGCGGGCGGTTTTCTTCGTGCACTTCGAAGTAGGCGAGGCTGGAATTCAAGCGGCCGCCAAAGAATTCACCCTTGACGCCAAGCTCATAGTTCTTGCCCTCGTTGGGGGCAAGCATGGCGCGTGTGCGGGTGCGGTACTGGGTTTGGGGCTGGAAGATTTCGGTGTAGCTGGCATACGCGGTGAAATTGTCGTTCAGGTCATACGTCAGGCCCGCATACGGCACCACCTTGCCGCTTTCCTGGGTGTCGCTGGTACCGGTGACCTGGTAGTTGGCGATACGTGAGCCGAGCAACAGGTGCAGCTCGTCCGTCAGGCTGAAGCGACCCGTGACGTAGGTACCGGTCTGGCGGGTGGTTTCGTCATTGATCTTGGTGGCGGTCCACAGCGGCTCGATGGCTTGGCCATTCCAATTGTAGAAGTCATAGGAGTTGTTGAAGTAAGTGGTCGCGGTGTAGTCCTTGGCTTTCCATTTGGAAATGGACAGGGACTGGCCGATCACCAGTTCGTGTTCGCGGCCGAACAGCTCGAATGGCCCCGAGGCGTACACATCGAGGCTGTCACTGGTGGTGTCGCCCACGTATTTGCGTGCGTAGATGGAGCTGGCGGTGGCGGAGTCCTGGGAGATGTAGCCCAGAGGCGCGTTATAGCCGTTGATCTGGTGGTTGTACTGGCCTTTGGTGACCCAGCCATTGTCAAAGGTGTGTTCCAGGGTCGCGAAAGCGGTACGACTGTATTGCTCCCATGAACCCCATTTCGGGCCGTTGTTGAACGAGCGCGGCAGGTTCAGCTTGTTTCCCGTTGCATCAAAGATGGTCCGTGTGCCGGTCCAGCTGGAGCCTTTCGGATCGCTGTCCTGGTAGTCGGCGCCGAGGGTCAACAGGGTGTTTTCGTCCAGGTCGAATTCGAGGATGCCGTAGAGCACACCGGTCTTGCGCGAGTAGTGGTCAAGGAACGATTGTTTGTCCTGATACGCCGCGACGGCACGGCCACGCACATTGCCGGTTTCGGTCAGGGGGCCGCTGACGTCGACCTGGGAGCGGTAGTTGTCCCAGGATCCGGCGCCCAGTTCGATGCTGCTCTTGAACTCGGAAGTCGGTTTTTTGCGGATCAGGTTGATGGTGCCCCCTGGGCCGCCAGCGCCGGTGAGCAGGCCGGTGGCGCCCTTGAGGACCTCGACACGGTCGTAGATCGCCATGTCGGTCAGGGTCTGGCCCGCTGAGTATTGGGCGTCACGCAGGGTCGGGATGCCGTCGTACTGGAAGTTGACGATAGAGAAGCCACGGGAATAGTAGTTGGTGCGCTCGGTGTCGTAGGTCGACACGGTGATGCCCGGGGTATGGCGCATGACGTCATCGATGGCGTTAAGCCCGAAATCATCCATCACCTGGCGCGTCACCACCGAGATCGACTGCGGCGTTTCGCGAGGCGTCAGCACCATGCGTGTCGCCGTGGCAATAGTGCCAGGGGTATACGAGCCGGTGCCTTCCGTCACGGTGCCCAACTGGTTAGCGGTGACTTGCGTAGCCCCCAGTTCCAGCCCCGAAGTCGCGGCTGCACTGATGGTCACGGCGTTGCCTTGCAGGCTGTAATGGACACCCGTGCCGTTGAGCAGCGAGGCGATCGCCTTGTCGGGTTCCTGCTTGCCCTTGACCGCAGTGCTGTTCTTGCCTTGCACATCGGTCGGGCTGTACAGCACTTGCAGATTGGTCTGGCGGCCAAATTCCTGCAGCGCCGTCCCCAACGGCTGTGCAGGAATATCGATCTCGAGCTCCTGGGCCTGTACATACCCGGCGATGGGCAGCGATACCGCAATCGCGAGCGCGCAAGGCGTAAGGTTGAAGTTCAGGGCCCGTCGCATGGATAGCGCTTTGCTCAGGGGGCTCAGACCGAGTCGTACTGACATGAATGCTTTCTCTTCTGTGTGTGAGGTGGGCAGTTTATAAGTATTTATTGAGTCTGGTTCTCATTACCACTAGTGAGACGTTCCTAACTGGAGAAACCGGAAAAAAATTTCACGCCGGTGCCATTTCATGCACCACCTGGCCCGCGCGCAGGCGCACCAACTGGTCGGCGATATCGAAGTAACGGTCGTCGTGGCTGATCACAATGATGGTTTTGCCCAGGCGTTTGAGGTCCGGCAGCAGCTCGGTGTAGAAGATGCGTCGGAAGGCCGGGTCCTGGTCGGCGGCCCATTCGTCGAACACCAGCACGGGGCGTTCTTCGAGCCAGGCGTTGACCAGCGCCAGGCGCTTGCGCTGGCCGGTGGACAGGTCGGTGGTGCTGAATACGCCGTCCTTGACGCTGACCTTGTGCGCGATTTCCAGGCGCTCCAGGTACCGGGTGGCGCTGTCCAGCGACTGGGTGGCGCTGCCCTGGACGAGGTCATCGAACAGGTAATAGTCGGCGAACACCGTCGTGAACAATTGGCGATAGTCATCGCGCAGCGGGTCGGTGACGGTCTCGCCATTGAGGCGGATTTCCCCGGCGTGGGGCTGATACAGGCCCAGCAACAGCTTGATCAGCGTGGTCTTGCCGCAACCGTTTTCACCGACGATAAACACGATATCGCCCTGCTTGATGCTCAGGTTGATCGGCCCCAGGTGAAATGGCTGGCTGCCTTCCACCGCCGGCGGGCTGTAGCTGACGCCGCGCAACTCCAGGCTGTGCACCACCGGTGTCGGCGCCTCGCTGCCATCCATCAGCAGGTGCGGTTCCGGCGACGAGAAGCGTTCGGACAGTTCGGTGATACGCGCAAAGGCAATCCGCGCCTTGCCGATAATCGGCAGGTAACCCACTACGTGCTCCAGCGGGCCTTTCATGTAGAGCAGCACCAGCACGAAACCGGTGATCACCGCGGGGTCGGGGTTGGGGTTGTAGGCCTGCATCGCCAGGGCCAGGCCGATCACCACGAAGAACAGCATCGAGCCAAAGGTCTTGGCCACGATGTAGATATTCACCGAGCGCACCTGGATATCGCTGATGCGGTCGGCGGTTTCCTGGATGCGATGGGTGTTCATGCGAAAGCGTCGGGGGCGGTGGATACGCAGCTCCTTGGCGCCTGACGCGATCGCCGAGTAGTAGCGCTGCAACTCGTCTTCCAGGTCGCGGGCTTCGTCAAAGCCACGAATGCCCTTGTGGCCGGCAATGAACTGCACGCTGCTGCCGATGACGATGGCCACGATCATCATCAGGAACATCGGCACCGACAGGTACGCCAGGTAGCCCAGGCAACCGAGGGTGACGGTGGTGGCGATCGCCAGGGGTGTAAAGGCGAAGGAAAAGTCGCTGATGGTGTCGACGTCGTGGGTCAGCACCGGGATCAGGCGGTGGGAGCGATACTGTTCAATCTGCTCGATAGGCGCCGACAGGACTTTTTCGCCAAGGTCCTTGCGCAGCGCGGCAATGATGCGTTGACCGACATAGTTGGTGCCGATGTCCGACACGATCGAACTGGTCAGGGCCAGCAGGCACAGCGCGGCAAAGGCCAGGATCACGCCCTGGGTCATGCCGGTGGAGGCGTGCAGGGCATTATTGATAGTCGCCAGCAGCAAGGTGATGGCCAGGCCACCCGCCATGCCCAGGGCAACGGAGACCGTCACGAGGGTGCGAAAGGGCCTGAGCAATGCGAGCAAACCGCTGAAGGCGCCGCGCTTGGGGTCGGTCATAAGTACATCCCGGAGAGTGAAAAAGAGGGGGCTGGGCACACAGTCCCTTACCCATGACAAACGAAGCGTCGGCGCGAGTATTTAGCTCGGTATGCCCGGCGGCGGCAGTGACGGATAAATTGCTGGGCGGCTGGCTCGTTCTTGTTCTGTAGGCGCACGCGTAACGACGCGGGGCGTGGTCCCTTCAGCGAGAGCGAAACAATGACGAAGAAGAACCTGGTGTATGTCTGGTCCCTGAGAAATGCTGCCGCCGACAAGGCCGGGCAGCCGGTGGCCTACAAGGACCATGAGCGCTACATGAAGTCGGTACTGGAGTTTCTGGTGGGGTCGCTGAACGACACGCCGCTGGGCGAGGCCTACCACCTGGTGGGCGTGGTGTATGACGATGACGAGCAGAACCCACGGGACCAGCAACTGGTCGCCGACTATGGCTTTGCCTGCACGCCTGGGCGCCCATGGCTGTACCCCGCGGACTTGCGGGTGCAGGGGCGCCTGGTCAACGACCTGCTGCTGAGCGTGCCGTCCACCTATCGCCGCCTGCCACGGGGCAGTGCCGAGCATATCGCCGGCAAGCAGGATTTCGAACGTCGCCTGTATGACACGCTGGTCGAATTGAAGGCCGACATCGTGGTGCTGGATGGTTTGCTGGTGATTCTCGATGAACTGGTGCGCCCAGGTGCGCCGTTCGCGCGTCGGATCATGAATATCCACCCGGGCATTACCCGTATCGAGTCGCCGTACGAGCGCCGTGGTGCCTATGCCACCTGGAATGCGCTGTACGGAGCGCGGGGGCAAGCGGTGGTGGATTGGGCGACCAGGGCGACCACACCGTGCGAGCCGCTGTACCTGACCGGCGCCTCGTTCCACTACGTGGACAATGGCATCGATTCCGGCGAAGTATTCCACGACGTACTCAAGACCGAGATCTCGCCGGACGACACCATCCTTGAACTGCGTTGGAACAACTTCAACAACAGCCTGTTCCCGGCGTTGCATGAAGGTTTGGAGTTGCTGGCGCTCAAAGGCTGAAGCGCCGCGATCCCCTGTAGGAGCGAGCTTGCTCGCGAAAAACGTCAACGATAACGCGTGTATTCAGGATCAGCGCGGTGCCAATGAGTTCTTCGCGAGCACGCTCGCTCCTACAGGGTAGGGGCTGGGCTTAGAGATCGCGCACGACGCGGAAGCCGATCCAATCCCCGCGGGTCTGCGGGTAGATGTTGTTGCGATTGCCCGAGCGCGAGAACACCGGCGCTTCACCCCAGTCATTGCCACGAATCTGGTACAGCTCGCACGTGGGCTCGACCCAGGCACTGCCATCGGTGGGCGCGCCGATGTAATCCGCGTGGTAACAGTCGGCCACCCGCTCATAGACGTTCCCGTGCATGTCATACATGCCAAACGCATTCGGCGGGTAGCTGCCCACCGGCGACGAATAGCTGTACCCATCCGCCGGGCCGTAGGTGTTGGCGTGCTGGGCGATGCTGTAGCCCTTGCCCTCGTCGAACGGGAAGGGGAATGGCCCGGTCGAGCCTGCGCGCGCGGCATATTCACGTTGGGACTCGCTGACCATGTGGTACTGCTGCCCGGTCTTTTTCGACAGCCAGGCCACGTAGTGTTTGATGTCGTCCATGTCCATGCACACCGCCGGTTGGCGCGGGCCCTGAGGATAGCGTGGCTTGCTGGCGATGCATTCGCGGCCGGGGCGGGTGTCGCCGTCGGCGATCTTCACCCCGGTCTGGCGCACGTAGCTGTCCCACTCGCCGGCGGTGATCTGGAAGCGGCTCATGGCGAAGGGCTTGGCGAAGGTCACGTCATGCAGTGGGCCTTCGTCCGGCTCGCGGCCGACTTCATCTGCCGGGGTGCCCATGGTGAAGGTGCCGGCCGGCAATACCACCATTTCCGGGCAGTCCTTGCAGTCCTTGAACACTTTTCCGGGTTGCGGCGTGGCTGCCTGGGCCAGGTTGGGCAGCCATGCCGTGCACAGGGCCGTCAGCGTCAAGGCGGTCAAAGGGGTGAGTCGCAATGGAGTCATGGGAGCCTCTCGTTCAAAGGGAAAAATCACCGTCACACTTGCTGGCTCAGCAGGCTTATGAAGCGTTGGATCTCATCGAGGTTATTGAGCAAGCCGGGGGCGGTGCGGATCACCGGCCCGACATCGCGGTCCACCGCATCGATCACCACGCGGTTGTTCATCATGTAATCCGCTACGGCGTCGCTGTCCTGGCCCTTGACCCGAAAAAAGGTGAAACCGGCCGACAAGCCGGGGCTGCGAGGCGTGACCAGTTCGACCTGAGGGAGGGCCAGCAGCTGGGTTTTCAGTTCGGTGTTAAGGGCATGGATGTGCGTCTGCACCTGCGCCTTGCCCAGTTGCAAATGCAGCTTGAAGGCCTCGTCCGCCGCCCAGCGATGCTCGAAGGCGTGATAGCCGCCGGGCGTCATGATCGTGGCGAAGTCCTTGTCTTCGGAGAACGTGGGCACCATCGGCGTGACGTATTTATTCACCGGGTCGCGGGCGCAGACGAGCCCGGTGCCACGGGGGCCGAACATCCATTTGTGGGTGCCGGCGATAAAGAAGTCGCAGTGCATATCCGGGAAGTCGAGGTTTTCCACGCCGAAACCGTGCACGCCGTCGACCACATACAGGATGCGGTCCTGATCGTCACGGTTGCGATTATGTTCTGCGACCAGTTGGCCGATTTCGCCGATGGGCAGCTTCACGCCGCTGCCGGACTGCACCCAGGTCATGCCGAGTACGCGGGTGTTGGGGCGGATCGAGCGCTGGATATTGCCCAGCACCTCGTCGATGGAGACCTGGCTGGCCTGTTCAAACAGGCGGATGCGGCGCACCTGGGTGCCTTGCTTGGCGACACGAAAATCCAGGCAGTTCTGCGTGGCGTAATGCTCGTGAACCGTGGTGAGGATCTCCTGGTCGGGCCGCACCTTGATCCCGCCATAGATCATCGCCAGCCCTTCGGATGTACTGCCGGTGAGGGCGATCTGTGGCGGGCTGGCCTTCAAGTAACGGCCGGCCCACTCGCGCACCTGGCCTTCGCGTTTCCAGGCTTCTTCACGTCCCCAGTCCATCGCCAGGCCAGGGTTGCGGTCGATCTGCCGGCGGTAGCGTTCGATGGCCTCACGCACCGGCCTGGGGTGTGACGCCACCAGGAAGTTGGAGAAGTGCAGGTAGCTCGGATCCTGGTCGAACAGTTGCTTGAGGTCCGCCCATGGGCTGTCCGGCGCGCTGGCGGCCGATGCCTGGGGCAGGATGGCAGCGCCCAGCGGCAGGCTGGCGGCGATTACCCCGGCCTGTTTGAGAAACGTACGGCGGTCGGTCATGGACTTACTTCACCGGTGGTTAGCGGTTGGCCAAAGGTTTGGCGGCTTTTTGGACCTGGTCCCACACCCGCAGGAAGTTGCCTCCCCACAGCTTGGCGATATCGGCTTCGGAGTAGCCGCGCTGGATCAGTTCGGCGGTGACGTTGCGCACATCGCCGACGTTCTCCCAGCCCTGCAGGCCGCCGCCGTCGTTGAAGTCCGAGGCGATGCCGACGTGATCGATACCGATCTTGCGCACGGTGTAGTCAATGGCGTCGCCCCAATCCTTGAGCGTGGCCTTGGGTTCTTCCTCCAGGATGCCGTACAGGCCCTGGGCGTACTGGCCGAACTTCTGCTCGGGCCATGCCGCAATGATCGCGTCACCTGGCATCAGGGCCATGGCCAGGTTGGGCAATGGTGGCAGGTCGAAACGAGCGCGCAGGGCGTTGAGCTTGTCCTGGGTTGGCTGGCTCAGCGGGCGCAAATAGGCGGGGAAGCCCACCACCTGCACCACGCCGCCGCTGTTCTTGATCAGTTGCAGTTCCTTGTCGCTGAGGTTGCGCGGGATGTCCACTGACGCCCGCGGCGCCGAGTGCGAGGCGACCATTGGCGTGCGGCTCAGTTGTGCCACCTGCTCCAGGGCCTGGGTCGACATCTGCGACACATCGATGATCACCCCCAAGTCGTTGAGGCGCTGTACCGCTTGCTTGCCGATGTCCGACAGGCCTTCGAGGGCATCGGTGGAATCATTGAAAAACGGCAGCGGCCGCGACGAATCGGACCAGGCGTTATTGCCGATGTAGCTGAAGCCAAACATGCGCATGCCGCGCGCAGCCCATAAGTCCAGCTGGTTCAGGTCATTACCCAGCGGGTAGGCATTGAGCATGCTGATAAAGATCGCGAACTTGCCCTCGCCATGCAGGCGCCGGAAGTCGTCCGGGGTGTAGGCGATGCCGACCTGATTGGGAAAGTCGCGCACCATGCCGGAGATGATCTTGTAGCGCACTTCCTGCTCGTGGCGGGCCTCTTCGACAAACCCTTCGGTGGGTTTGTGCGGTGCATTGGCGCCGTTCCAGATTTCCGGCCAGCCGAAAATCGTCAGCGCCGCGCCGGACAACCGACCCCGCGCCGCCTTGGCCAGGTCGAACTGGCCGCCGCCATCCTTGTCGGCTTCGTTGCCGGCCGTGCCGAAATCCAGCGGCACGGTGATATGGCTGTCGAACGACAGCAAGCGATCCTGCAGGTCGTTGGCCTGCTTGATCACCGCCAACGGGTAACCGGCATTGCCCCTGAACCAGTGATCCCAGGCCAGGAAGCCGGCGCCGGCACCGATGGCCAATGCCAGCGGCAAGCCGATATACAGCGCCTTTTTCGAACGTGGTTTTGTCATTGCCGTCTCAGTCAGTTGAGGCCTTTGCTATCTGGGAAGAACGAGCCATGAGCGCGCAAATTTAGGCGTCGCGGGCGGCAAGCTAAATTTCCCCCGTGAGCAAACGTTCTAGCTCTGATAAAGGCGTTTCCTAAGGTAGACAATGACCATCTCTCGACGTGGGTTCATCGCAGGCCTGGCGCTGACCGGCGCAGCCGTGCCGGCGGCCTTTTATGCCCATCGCGAGTTGACGCGCGAAGAATTTCCCATCACGCCCGGCGAAGCCACCGTCGACCTGGCCGACACTGCCGGCCAACACCTGGCGAACACGCTGCGCGGCGTGTGGAGCCTGCGCCTGGAAGGCCGCGATGCTGGCCTCAAGGGCCTGCCGTTGCAGGGGCTGGAATTGCTGCTGGATATCGCCCCACGCGGCCGTGGCCTGCGCGGCTATCTCGACACGGCTGCAAACCTGCGTGCCGACGCTGAACCGCGCTATCGCGTCCTCGGTGATTTGCTCACGGGCGAGGGCGCCGTGCTCTATTGGCGCCTGATCGACCGCGACACCGCCGACGGCACACCGGCCTATGAATTCAAGATGACCCTGGACGAAGTCTGGGCCAACTTCGCCAATGCCGGCAGCAGCACCCTCAGCGGGCACATCCTCGACCTGGACCGGCCCCTCGCGCTGGTTGAACGCGACAACCGCTTCGTCGCGCACAAACAGGTGTTTCCCGAAGCCCGCGAACGCATCGGCCTCAACCCGGCCCTGCTGGCCTGGCTGGTTTCACCGGAGCACCGGCTGTTCCACCAGCTGTGGCACGCCACCCGTGACCAATGGCACAAACTCTCCGAAGAAAAACGCGACGCGCTGCGCGGCATCGGCTGGCAACCCGGCCCGCGCGGCAAGGAACGCGACGCCCGCGGCACACTCAAGGACCGCAACGGCTCGGGCATCGACTTCTTCTTCATGCACCGCCACATGCTCGGTACCGCGCGCTCGATGCAACACCTGCCCTCATGGGCGCAATTCCCCGAACCGCAACCGCCCCTGGAGCGTGATCGCCTGGGCTTCGTGCGTTACTTCGACAACCACGACGGCTTTGCCTTGCCCCCCACCTGGCTGGCACCGGACGACGGCGACTACACCCAATGGGTCAGCGATATCAAGGCCGCCGAGACCTACCACAGCAACTTCCAGGTGTGGGAATCCCAGTACCGCGACCCACGCTACCTGGCCAAACTGACCCTGGGCCAACTCGGCTCCGAAATGGAACTGGGGCTGCACGACTGGCTGCACATGCGCTGGGCCTCCGTGCCCCGCGACCCCTCCAACGGCGCCCCGGTACCGTTCGCCCGTGACCCCGCGGACTTTGCTGCACGCTGGTATGCGGCGGAAAACGACTTCCTTGGCGATCCGTTTTCCTCCCATGTGAACCCGGTGTTCTGGCACTTCCACGGCTGGATCGACGACCGCGTCGAAGACTGGTTTCGCGCCCATGAACGCTTCCATCCCGGTGAGGTCAGCCGGCTTGAAGTCAACGGCGTGGCATGGTTCGCAGCGGGGCGTTGGGTCGAGGTCGGCGACCCCTGGCTGGGGCCGGACACCCATGGCTGCAGCACCACGCCGGGGCTGCAGATGGGACGCTCAATGGAAATGGATCCGGAGACCATGAAGCTGGCGTTGCGCATTACCTTCGGTGCCGAGGACGAGATGTTGAAGGGGTTGTTCAAGCGCGTGCCGAAGCGGCCCTGGTATGCGCGGCATTTGAAGGTGAAGGCTTGAGAGGCGGCCCCCTCAACTCACGGCCGCCCCTTCCTGCGTCGCATACATCCACCGCAACAACGAATGCCGCCCGCTGATACCCAGCTTGACCGACGCGCGCTTGAGGTAGCTCTCGATGGTGTTGACCTTCAGCGCCAGTTGTTCCGCCAGCTCCGGCGCGGTGCGCCCGGCCAGCAGGCCGACGCACACTTCCAGCTCGCGCTTGGACAGGTTCAGCCCCGATTGCACCAGGCGTTCTTCGATGCGTCGGCGCAGGGTGTCGAGGCCGTGGTTTTGCGCTACGACCGGGTCGCTGACAGTGCGGCAAGGCTGGATGGCGTTGATGTGTTTTTCCACCATGGGCAGCAGCAAGGTGGAGAAGTCTTGTAGCAGGCTGCGTTCCTGAGCGGAAAAACACGCTGACGGGGGCGAGCGGTACACCGACAGTACGTAGCGCATATCGTCCTTGCGCCGCGTGAGGTGCAGTTGGGCGGTGGGTGGTTCGGCGCTGCCGGCGGTCACCGAGTCGGTGTACACCGGGCTGATCTTGCGCCGGGTATGGCCTTCGGGGCTGACCTGCAGTTGCGTGATATGGGTGGCGTCCACAGCCAATTGGGTGAGGATCAGGTCATGCAGCATGCGCGGGAAATGGCGGCTGCCGGTGCTGGCGATGACCTTGCCGATATGGGGGAACAGGTGTGCGTTCATCAACTCATCCATGAAAAGTGCGGGTATTCGGCCTTATCGCGACGGGGGGGGCAAGGTGCTGGCCAATGCGAATAACCCACAGTGAAAATCCCGCCCGCCGAAAAACCTATGCTAGTACAGGCCCGGCTCGGCATGGGGATCCAATCCGCGAAAACGCGATGCAATTGCCTCAACGGCGGTCGGACTGGGCCGGCCACCGTTGTGGGAACGCTTAACCCCAGGCGTTGGCGTTATTTCAGTGCCGGTTCAGCCGTCCGGGTGTGACGGGGCGCGATACGCATGCACTGGGCCAGGGCCTGCCGAACGTCCGCCAGCAGGTCGGCGACGTCCTCCAGGCCTACCGATAAACGCACCAGGCCCTCGCTGATGCCGTGCTGTGCGCGTTCTTCCGGGGTGTAGGTGGAGTGGGTCATGCTCGCCGGGTGCTGGGCCAGGGATTCGGCGTCACCCAGGCTGACGGCGCGGGTGAACAACTGAAGCGCGTTCATGAAGCGCCGGCCGGTGTCGATACCGCCCTTGAGTTCGAAGGCAATCATTCCGCCGGACTGGCGCATTTGCCGGGCCGCCAATTCGTACTGCGGGAAAGAGCGCAACCCAGGGTAAGTCACCCATGCCACGGCCGGGTGCGCCTGCAAGGCCTCGGCCACGGCCTGGGCGTTGCTGCAATGGCGATCCATGCGCAGCGCCAGGGTCTTGAGGCCGCGCATCAGCAGCGCCGCGTCCTGGGGTGACATGACCGCGCCGGTCAGGTCCTTGAGCCCTTGCAGACGAATACGATGCGCCAGGGCCTGGTTGCTCACCGCGATGCCGGCAGTGATATCGCCATGCCCGCTGAGGTACTTGGTTGCCGAATGCACCACCACGTCGGCACCGAGGTCCAGGGGGCGTTGCAGGTAAGGCGTGCAGTAGGTGTTGTCGACCACTACGGTGATGTTGGGCTGCTGATGGGCCAGCGCGGCGATGGCGGCGATGTCCACCAGTTGCAAGGTGGGGTTGGCGGGGGTTTCGCAGTAGATCATGCGCGTGGCCGGGGACAGCGCGGCTTGCAGCGCGGCCAGGTCGGTGAGGTCGACATGGCGCACCTTGATACCGAACTCGCTGATGCCATGGTGCAGCAGGGCGTAGGTGCAACCGTACACGGTCTGGCTGACGATCACCTCGTCGCCGGGGCGCAGCAGGGTCCAGAAGGTCGCGGCAATCGCGCCCATGCCAGAGCTGAACGCTATCGCGGCTTCGCCGTTTTCCAGGGTGGCCATGCGCGACTCCAGCAAGGCCAGGGTCGGGTTGGAAATGCGGGTGTAGAAGTGGCCGCTTTCTTCCCCGGCAAAACAGGCCGCGCCGTATTCCGCGGTGGGAAAGGCAAAGGTTGCAGACAGGTAGATCGGCGGCACCAGCGCGCCATGGTGGTCCTGGGGGTCGTAACCGTGGTGGATGGCACGGGTGGAAAAGCCGAAGGCAGGATGTTTATTGTTCATGTCTGGCGCTCCTTATTTCCTACAATGCTATGCTCATAACCACAGCCGAACTTTGCGAAGTTTGCTGATAAATCCCGGGTTATGGGACGAAACATCCATAAAAATAATGATCAGAGGCACGTTATGCCCGTCAGTCTGGACCGCACCGACAAAGCCCTTTTAAACGCATTGCAAGGCAATGCCCGCCTGACCGTGGCCGAACTGGCCGACCGCGTCGCGCTCACCACTTCGCCGTGCTGGCGCCGGGTCCGACACCTGGAAGAGAGCGGGGTGATCAGCGGCTACCAGGCGATCCTGTCGCCCAAGGCCCTGGGCTATGGCGTAACGGCGTTTGTCAGCATCATGATGGAGAGCCACACCCAGGAAATCGCCCGCGCCTTCGAGCAGCGGCTGTTGGCGATACCGGAAATCGTGGCGTGTCATAACGTGTCGGGGCGTTATGACTTCCTGTTGGAGGTGGTGGCCAAAGACCTGGAGTCATTCGGCGAGTTCGCGCGGGAGGTGTTACAGACGCTGCCCTGCGTGAAGGAGATTTACTCGAGCTTTTCCTACAAATCGGTGCGGCCGCTGCGCGTGATGCCGTTGCCGGGGTAGTGCTTTTTTGGGGGGGGGGGGGGGCGAGCGGGCTGTTGTGGCGAGCGGGCTTGCCCCGCGTTGGGCCGCGAAGCGGCCCCCCAACCAGCCACTGAGGCGTACCTGACACCGCGCAGGTGTCTTTGTCAGGGGCCGCTTCGCGGCCCAACGCGGGGCAAGCCCGCTCGCCACAAAAAATGTGGTCACTTAGGAAGAGATTTTAATCCTTAATAATCAATAAATTATTTATGTTTGATAAGGGCGGCCTGCTCCCACAATTGGTCACCTGATCTTCTGCGCAATTGGATATTTTTCCCGACCACGGCGGTGACTAACCTAGCCATCAATCCTCACCGCCCTGGAGTTCCATCATGCAAACCCGTACCGATTTCTACACCGCCTCCCCGGACGCCATGAAAGCCATGCGCGCCCTGGAAGCTGCCGTCGGCAAACTGTCCATCGAGCTGCCGCTGCTGGAGCTGGTGCGCCTGCGTGTTTCCCAGATCAACGGCTGCGCATTCTGCCTGGACATGCACACCGCCGATGCGCGCAAGGGCGGTGAAACCGAACGGCGCCTGTACACCTTGTCGGCCTGGCGTGAAACGCCGTTCTTCACCCCGCGTGAACGCGCCGCCCTGGCCTGGGCCGAAAGCCTGACCCTGCTCAGCCAGACCCATGCCCCTGACGAAGACTACAACGCGCTGGCCGCCGAATTCAGCGCTCAGGAACAGGTCGACCTGAGCGTGGCGATCTCCACGATCAACAGCTGGAACCGCCTGGCCGTCGGCTTTCGCAAGATGCCCAAATAAGCGATCAGAAGTTCACCGTAGCACTCAGGCGCGCCGTCAGCGGCGCGCCCTGGAACAGGTAGTCATCGCCCATGTACTCGCCTGCGTCGCGCCAGTAGCGCTTGTCGAACAGGTTGTCGACGCTCAGGCGAAACACGGTTTCATACCCGTCGACGCGGGTGCTGTAGCGGCTGCCGACGTTGACCACCGCGTAATCTCCGACTTCGACATTGCCGGTGCGATTGGCGTACTTCTTGGCGCTGTATTGCACGCCGCCGTGCAGCGCCAGGCCATTGACCCATGGCAACGCATAATCGGCGTACACACTGGCGCGCAGCTTGGGCACGTTGATCGCCTGGTGGTCTTCGTAGGCCGCTGTGCCGCTGCCGCTGACTCGTGCACGAATCGCCGCCACGCTGGTTGCGATCTGCAAGCGCTCGGTCGCCCAGCCGTTGGCCGACAATTCCACGCCAGTGTTCTTCTGCTCGCCCTGTTGCACATAAGTGAAGGCCCCGGTGTCATCCGGCTTGGCGTACTGGTAGGCCTGGCGCGTCTGGAAGACGGCGGCGGCGAAGCTGATGCGGCGCCAGTCGTATTTCACCCCGGCTTCGATCTGCCGCGACACGGTCGGCGCCAGGGTTTCGCCCGGGTTGGTCGCAAACCACGGCGCCGTGCCGCCCAGGGACAAGCCCTTGCTGTAGGTGGTGTACAGCGAAATGTCTTCCACCGGTTTGTAGATCAGCGACGCCTGGGGCAGGAACACGTATTGCTGGGTATGGCGCGCCGGGTCGCCATTGTCGTCGAAGGCTTTTTCATCCAGGCGCACTTCGCGACCGCCGAGGATGGTTTGCCAGTGCTCATTGAAGCGGAGGCGGTCGGTGACGAACACGCCGTACTGGCGGCTGTCGAGGTTGCGATGGCGGGCGTTCAACGGTTTGTCGGTGGGCGTGAAGCTCGGCGCATCCTCGTCGATATTGGTCGTGCCGATGTACTCGTTGACGAACTTACGCTTGTCGATCACCCGGCGAAATGCGCTGGTGCCGAAGGTCAGTTCATGGCCGATGCCTGCGGTGTCGAACATGCCGGTCATCGCCGCCTGGACTTCATCGTCACGGCGGGTGTCGTCGGGGCTGCGGTAGTCGTAGACGTCGTAGTTGCCTTCGGGGCTGAAGTAGTTCGGCACGCTGGAGGTGCAACTGGTCGAGCCATAGCAGCCCCACGCAAACGAACTGTAGTCATCAATCACCACTTTGCTGCGCGCCGCGCTGACACTGCCTTTCCACTGGTCGCTGAAGCGGTACTCGAACGTGCCGTTGAGGTTCAACGAATCGATGCCGACCTGCTTGGAGCCGGTTTGATGGCCCAGCAGTTTTTTCGGCGAGGCGTCGTGGGGCACTTGCGTACCGCCGAGCAATTGATAGCCCGGCACCGAGCGTTGTTGCTTGTTCTGGTATTCCGCATCCAGCTGCAGCACGGCGTCGGGGCTGATGTTCCAGTCGAAGGCCAGGGACACAAAATCCCGCTGGCCGTTGGCGTGCTCCACGTAGGAGTTGAGGTCTTCATGGGCGACGTTGGCGCGCAGGCCCAATTGCTGCTCGCTGCCAAACCAGCCGCCGACATCGGTGGCGAGATAGCCGCTGCCGCGATCGTCGGTGGAGACCGTCACCGAGCGTACGTCTTCCGGGCGCTTGGTCACGTAGTTGATCACGCCGCTGGGCTCGGAAATCCCGCTCTGCAAACCGGCCAGGCCCTTGAGCACTTCCACCTGCTGCTTGTTTTCCAGCGCGACGTTCTGTTCGCCGGTGATGGTGCGCCCGTTGATCTTGTAGCTGCTCGCGGCATTCAGCGAGAAGCCGCGCACCACGAAGTTTTCGTAATAGCCGATCGGCGCATAGCTGTCGCCCACCGAGGCATCGTTGCGTAGCACTTCACTGAGCAGGCGCGCTTGCTGGTCCTTGATCAGCGCGGCGTTGATCACCGTGATCGAGGCGGGGGTGTCCAGCAGCGGCGCTTCACTGAAGCCGCCGACGGCGGCAGTTTCACTGCGATAACCGGACTCGTCCTGGCCCTGGACGTTCACCGCCGGCAGTTCGATCTCCGCCGCCAGGCTGTTGCCAATACCGCCGCTGAGCAGCAAGCCGAGGGCGAAGCGGGAAGTGACGACGGGGCGAAAACGCAAAACCATGGGGCAGGGCCTTAGAAGCGCGGGGCGAGGGGCGCATAAGCTAGGCATAACGGCGCGGTTTTACAAGCGTTCAGGCCAGGCGCGGGCTGAGACATCGCGTCTCAGCCCGCACGTCGATCCACTCGCGGCTCGACAGCTGCGGCGCGGACCTGCGATAGACGAGGCTTCTCTGATCATTGCAGGAGTTCGTCATGAGTACTGCTGGAAAAGTCATCGCTGGAAAAGTTGCGCTGGTGACCGGCGCCGGGCAAGGCATTGGCCGAGCCATCGCCTTGCGCCTGGCACGGGACGGTGCGGATATCGCCCTGGTCGACATCAATGGCGCCAAGCTTGAAGCGGTAGCCGCCGAAGTGGTGGCCCTGGGGCGCAAGGCTTCGGTGTTCATCGCTGATGTGTCCAAGCGCGAGCAGGTGGTGGCGGCCGTGGAGCACGCGCACCAGACCCTGGGTGGCTTCGACATCATCGTCAACAACGCCGGGGTGGCGCAGATCGATTCGCTGTTGGACGTGACCCCGGAACAGGTCGAACGCACCCTGGGCATCAACGTGCAGGGGGTGTTGTGGGGCATCCAGGCGGCCGGCAATAAATTCAAGGCGCTCAAGCAGAAGGGCAAGATCATCAACGCCTGCTCGATTGCTGGGCATGAAGGTTTCGCCCTGCTTGGCGTGTACTCGGCGACCAAGTTCGCCGTGCGCGCCTTGACCCAGGCGGCAGCCAAGGAACTGGCCAGCGTCGGGATTACGGTCAACGCATATTGCCCCGGTGTGGTGGGCACGGACATGTGGGTCGAGATCGACAAGCGCATGGCCGAGATCACTGGTGCCGAGGTGGGGGCCACCTACAAGAAGTACGTGGACGGCATCGCCCTGGGCCGTGCGGAAACCCCAGAGGATGTGGCGGGGCTGGTGGCTTACCTGGCGGGGCCGGATGCGGATTACATGACCGGGCAGTCCCCGTTGATCGATGGTGGCCTGGTCTACCGCTGATACCTCGGGGTCTGCATCGGTCCGGTGTGGGAGGGGGGCAAGCCCCTCCCACAGGTTCAGTGTTTGCCCGGCATGTCGATGCCCAACTGGTTGACGCGTCGGTAGAGTGTCGCTCTGGAAATCCCCAATGCCTGCGCCGTCGGTAATGGCTTCCAGCGATGCCGAATCAACGCATCCAGCACCACCTGGCGCTCCGGGCTGACAGGGGCTTGCACATCGGCCTCGGCCCGCTCGCCGCGCACTTCCACGGGTAAATCCGCCAGCTGGATCGTACCGCCCTCGCACACCGCACAGGCATACGCCAGTACATGGCGCAGTTGCCGCACATTGCCCGGCCAGGCATAGCCCAGCAGCAACTCCAGCGCGGCCGGGGCGATGCCCACCGAGATGCCACCGCCGCGGGCTTCCTGGGTCACCAGCCGGTTGATCAAGGCCAGCTTGTCACTGCGTTCGCGCAGGGGCGGCAGGCAGAAGCGCGCACAACCCAGGCGAAAGTACAGGTCCTCGCGAAACCGCCCCTCGCTCACCAGCGCGGCCAGGTCACGGTGGCTGGCGCAGATCACTTGGATATTCACTGCGCGGGTTTTCGCGGCGCCCAGCGGGGCCACTTCACCTTCGGCCATGACCCGCAGCAAGCGGGTCTGCAGGGCCAGCGGCATGTCGCCAATTTCATCGAGGAACAGCGTGCCGCCATCGGCCTGCACCAGTAACCCCGGCATGCCTTTGCTGGAGGCGCCGGTAAAGGCACCGGCCACGTAGCCGAACAGCTCGCTTTCGATCAGGTTTTCCGGGATCGCCGCGCAGTTCACTGCCACGAACGGTCCCTCGCGGCGCGCACTGCGTTCATGCAACTGGCGGGCGAAAACCTCCTTGCCCGCACCGGTTTCACCTTGCACCAGCACCGGCAGGTTACGGTCCTTCACGCGCACAGCCAGGCGCAGGTGTTCTTCCACGCGCGGGTCGACCTGGGTGTTTGCAACCACCCGCGCCGGTTTGCGTCGGGGTGGGTTGACCCGCACATGTAACGCGCCAGGTTCGCCGAGCCAGTTCAACTGCTGGGTCGATTGATCGGTGACGGCGTGCAAGGCGTCCAGGTCGAAAACCTCGCCGATATGCTCCGGCACTTGGCCAAAGCGCAGCCGCAGGGCCTGGCGCGCTTTGCTGTTGAGGGCATGCAGGCGGCCGTCCTGGTCCCAGGCCAGCAACAGGTCGGGCTGGCTGTCGACATACCCTGGCGTGCTGTGGGCCTGGAGCACCCAGTGCTGGCGGGCGCTGTGCATGAAGAAGGCGTTCTCGATGGCCTGGGCGCTCTGCGCCACCATCTGCCGCACCAGGTGCTGACTGCGCCGGTCATCCGGGGACTTGAGCGCCGAGGCGTCCATCACCCCCAGCAGGTTGCCCTGGGGGTCGAAGATCGGCGCGGCGGAGCAGGTCAGGCTGATAAAGGCTGCACGGAAGTGATCGCGCTTGTGCACCGTGACCGCCGCCTTGCTGGTGAGGACGGTGGCCACGCCACACGTGCCTTCCTCGGCTTCCGACCAGCAGGTGCCTAGGTACAGGCCGGCCTTGCGGCAATCGGTGCGAATGGCCGTGTCCACGCGGTGGTCGATGGTCTGGCCCTGGGCGTCGGTGAGCATCACACAGTAGTCGGCCTGGCGCACACGGTGGTGCAGCTGACCGACGGCCTCGCTGGCGATGCGCATGAACAGCTCGGCGCGCTCGCGGCATTCCTTGAGGCGTGGTTCGCTGAGGATGCGCGGGCCTTGCAGTGAGCCAGGGTCGAGGTGGTGTTGTTCCATGGAGCGCCGCCACGAATCGAAAATGAGTGACGGCACTGGCGCCTGTGGCAGGCGATCGGCATTGCGCACCACGCGACTGACGCAGTCGACATGGTCCTTGGAGTTCGCGGCGAGCATAAGGCCTCCGGTTCTCGATCTTTGTTGTTATGCCCGCCATTAAGCGCGCATGTGCGCAGAGGGACAAGGGCGGCCTGACCAACTGCCCGGCGTGAGACGCAGCGTCTCATTCGGGCTGAGACACCGCGGGCAGGTTGCAATGGCCCGTCTCATTTTGCGGCTCGGGGGTGTCGCCGCACAACCGCGGGGCACTGCTCTGGATCAAGGCTTTGCGCGGTTTTTTCGCGCCTTGGCACAGGCTGTGCTGAGCAGGTTGCAGCTGGCCGCTGCCAGCCTTTTGTGTGTCGAGACAACCTGGAGAACAACAAGATGTCCACTCACCTGTCCACCGATCAATTGCTGCATGCCTACACCGTGATGCGCACCATCCGTGATTTCGAAGAACGCCTGCATGTGGAATTCGCCACCGGCGAGATCCCCGGTTTCGTGCACCTGTATGCCGGCCAGGAAGCCAGCGCAGCGGGAGTGATGGCGCACCTCAACGATGAAGATTGCATCGCCTCCAACCACCGTGGCCACGGCCATTGCATCGCCAAGGGCGTGGATGTGTTCGGCATGATGGCCGAGATCTATGGCAAGAAAACCGGCGTGTGCGGCGGCAAAGGCGGCTCCATGCACATCGCCGACCAGGAGAAAGGCATGCTCGGCGCCAACGGCATTGTCGGTGCCGGTGCGCCGTTGGCGGCCGGTGCGGCGCTGGCCTCCAAGCTCAAGGGCAGCCAGGGTGTGGCCGTGGCGTTTTTCGGCGACGGCGGCTCCAACGAGGGGGCGGTGTTCGAAGCCATGAACCTGGCCTCGATCATGAAGCTGCCGTGCCTGTTCGTCGCGGAAAACAACGGCTATGCCGAAGCCACCGGTTCAGGCTGGTCGGTGGCGTGCAAGGACATTGCCGAGCGCGCCGTGGGCTTTGGCATGCCGGGGGTGATTGTCGATGGCAATGATTTCTTCGCCGTGCACGCAGCCCTTGGCGTGGCCGTGGAGCGCGCGCGCAATGGCCAGGGACCGACCCTGGTGGAGGTCAAGCTGAGCCGTTTCTACGGCCACTTCGAAGGCGATGCGCAAACCTATCGCGGCCCGGATGAAGTCAAGAACCTGCGCGAATCCCACGATTGCCTGGCGCTGTTTCGTCAACGCTGCAACGCCGAAGGCTGGCTCGATGCGGCGCAATTCGAGCGCATCGACGCAGAGGTCGCACAACTGATCGAAGACGCCGTGCGCCTGGCCAAGTCCGATCCCAAGCCCCAGGCCGCCGACCTGCTCAGCGATGTCTACGTGGCTTACCGCTAATCGCCACCCACTACAAAAACAATTCGTGGAGAGACCGTCATGGCTCGCAAAATCAGTTATCAGCAAGCTATCAACGAAGCCCTGGCCCAGGAAATGCGCCGGGACCAGAGTGTGTTCATCATCGGCCAGGACGTCTCCGGCGGCACCGGTTCCCCCGGCGAGCAGGATGCCTGGGGGGGCGTGCTCGGCGTGACCAAGGGCCTGTACCCGCAGTTTCCCGACCGCGTACTCGATGCGCCATTGTCCGAAGTCGGCTACGTCGGCATGGCGGTCGGCGCGGCGACCCGCGGCATGCGCCCGGTGTGCGAATTGATGTTCGTCGACTTTATCGGCTGCTGCCTCGACCAGTTGCTCAACCAGGCCGCCAAGTTTCGCTATATGTTCGGTGGCAAGACCACCACGCCGCTGGTGGTGCGCGCCATGTACGGCGCCGGCCTGCGCGCCGCGGCCCAGCATTCGCAGATGCTCACCTCGATGTGGACGCACATCCCCGGCCTCAAGGTGGTGTGCCCGGCCACGCCGTATGATGCCAAGGGCATGCTGATCCAGGCGATCCGCGACAACGACCCGGTGATCTTCCTCGAGCACAAAATGCTCTACAGCCTGCAGGGCGAAGTGCCGGAAGAGCTGTACACCGTACCTTTTGGCGAAGCCAACTTTGTACGCGAAGGCAATGACGTCACCCTGGTGACCTACGGGCGCATGGTGCATATCGCCCTGGAAGCCGCGGCCAACCTGGCGCGCCAGGGTATCGACTGCGAAGTCTTGGACCTGCGCACCACCAGCCCGCTGGACGAAGACAGCATCCTCGAAAGCGTGGAGAAAACCGGGCGCCTGGTGGTGATCGACGAATCCAACCCACGTTGCTCCATCGCCACCGATATCAGCGCCTTGGTTGCACAGCGCGGGTTTTCGTTCCTGCGCGCGCCCATCGAAATGGTCACCGCGCCACACACACCGGTGCCGTTCTCCGATGCGCTGGAAGACCTGTACATCCCCAATGCCGCGAAGATCGAGGCGGCTGTGCTGAAGATCGCCGACAAGAGGACTGCCGCATGATCCATACCTTGACCATGCCCAAGTGGGGGTTGTCGATGACCGAGGGCCGCATTGATGTGTGGCTGAAACAACCCGGCGACTCGGTGGAGAAGGGGGAGGAAGTGCTGGATGTGGAGACCGACAAGATTTCCAGCAGTGTCGAGGCGCCGTTCAGCGGGGTGCTGCGCCGGGTGCTGGCGCTGAGCGACGAGACCTTGCCGGTGGGGGCGTTGCTCGGGATCGTGGTGGAGGGCGAGGCCACGGAAGCCGAGATTGACGCGGTGATCGAAGGCTTCCAGGCCGGGTTCGTGTCCAGTGCGGCCGAGGCGGAAGCCTCGGGGCCCCGCGCGCAGAAAGTCGAGGTGGGCGGGCGCCTGCTGCGCTACCTCGACCTCGGCGAGGGCGGCACGCCGCTGGTGCTGGTGCATGGCTTTGGCGGCGACTTGAACAACTGGCTGTTCAATCACCCGGCCCTGGCCGCCGAGCGGCGGGTGATCGCCCTGGACCTGCCGGGGCACGGCGAGTCGGGCAAGGCCCTGCAAAATGGCGACGCCGACGAGTTGAGCCAGGCGCTGCTGGCGTTGCTCGATCACCTTGAACTCGACCGCGTGCACCTGGCCGGGCACTCCATGGGTGGGTTGGTCAGCCTGACAGTGGCGCGGCAAGCGCCGGCGCGGGTCGCCTCGCTGACCCTGATTGCCAGCGCCGGGCTGGGTGAAGCGATCAACGGGGACTACCTGCAAGGGTTTACCGAGGCCAATAACCGCAACGCGCTCAAGCCGCAGTTGGTGCAACTGTTCAGCGACCCGGCACTGGTCACGCGGCAGATGCTGGAGGACATGCTCAAGTTCAAGCGCCTCGAAGGCGTGGACCAGGCATTACGCCAACTCAATGCCCAACTGTTCGATGGCGGGCGGCAGCGCCTGGATCTGCGCAACGTGGTGGGGCAGCAGCCGAGCCTGGTGATCTGGGGCGATGACGATGCAATCATCCCGGCCAGCCATGCCCAGGGGCTGGAGGCCCAGGTGGAGATATTGCCGGGGCAGGGGCATATGGTGCAGTTGGAGGCGGCGGAGCGGGTGAACCAGTTGATGGCAGCCTTCCTCAACTCCCAAGCCTGATAGCGAACCCAATGTGGGAGGCCTCACGACCTCTTCAACGTAGCGCTGTCGCGCAGCGAACTGTAACCCCTGTGGCGAGCGGGCTTGTTGTGGCGAGCGGGCTTGCCCCGCGTTGGGGCGCGCAGCGCCCCCAATGAAGGACGTATGCGGTGTACCAGATATTCCGCAGAGACTGGTTTTGGGGCTGCTGCGCAGCCCAACGCGGGGCAAGCCCGCTCGCCACAACCAGCCCGCTCGCCACAAGGCTCAAGTTTGCTGTGCGACAGTGCTAAGTCGGGGATTTAGTGAGACCCCCCACATTGTCGAATGCATTTCAAAGTGAGCGCTTGAGGGTCTCGCTCGGCAGTTCCTTGAACAGCGCTCTATAGCTGTTAGAGAACCGCCCCAAATGCCAGAACGACCAGTTCATCGCCACTTCGGCCACGGTCGTTCCGCTACCGCTCAACAACTCCCGCCGCGCGCCGTTCAAGCGCCGCAAGCGCAACCACTGCGCCGGGCTCATCCCGGTGTAGGTCTTGAAGCCCTGCTGCAACTGGCGCAGCGGCACGCCGGCGATACGCGCCAGTTCCAGCAGGTTGACGCTTTCATCGGGTGCATCCGCCGCCCATTCGCCAATGCGTGCCATCAACTGGCGTTCTTGGCTGCGCCGCTGCAATGAACTGCGGTCCAGGCACACGCATGCGTTATCGAGAATGAACAGGCAATCGTCGAGCAACTGTTGGGTGAGGGTGTCGCGGCTGGCCGGGTCGATCGTGCTGGACAAGCGCGTCAGGGTTCCACTGAGCCAGCGACTGAACAACGCATTCTGTTGGCAGAGCAGCGGCGCCATGAACAGCCCTTCGAGTTTCGCCACATCCAGCCCATGGCGCTGCACGAACTGCGGGCCGAACACCACCGCCACTTCACGGTAGTTCTCCGGGGTGATCCACGTGTTGCGGCTTTCACCATTCAGCAGGTACAGCGCGTTGTCGCTGCCATCGAAACAGAACGCCAGGGACCCCGGCGGCGCATTGAAATGCTGCTCCACACGGGTGTTCATGCACTCTTCGTAGACCTCGACGCCTTGCAGGTCGAGGTAGCGGATACGGCCGGCGAAATGCCCCGGGGACATCTGCTGGTACTGCTGTACCCAGCCGGGTGTCGCACGGCATTGAGCGGCCACATCACCGGTGGTGAAGGCCTGTACGCGCAAGGCGGTTGCCTGTGTCATGGGGTGATCCGTACGCACTCTATTGGTGCGTTGTGGTTCGTGCAAAGTGGATAGATGCCGTTCGACGGCTGGCCCAAGATAGACCTCAATGCGCCAGGAGTACAAGCCGGCGCAGCACTCCACCCATGACGAGGTCCTTATGAACGCCCCCTTCGATCAGCTGTCCGCCTGGCTGAAAGAACACAAGATTACCGAGGTCGAATGCGTGATCAGTGATTTGACTGGCATTGCACGCGGCAAGATCGCACCCACCAACAAGTTCCTGCATGAGCGAGGCATGCGCCTGCCGGAAAGTGTGTTGCTGCAAACGGTAACCGGGGACTTTGTCGACGACGATATCTACTACGACCTGCTCGACCCGGCCGACATCGACATGGTCTGCCGCCCGGTGGCCAATGCCACCTATGTGGTGCCGTGGGCGATTGAACCCACCGCCATCGTGATCCACGACACCTTCGACAAACAGGGCAACCCCATCGAACTGTCGCCGCGCAATGTGCTCAAGAAGGTCCTGCAGCTCTATACCGAGCAAGGCTGGCAGCCGATTGTCGCGCCGGAAATGGAGTTCTACCTGACTCAGCGCTGCGAAGACCCGGACCTGCCGCTGAAAACCCCGGTGGGCCGTTCCGGCCGTGCCGAGACCGGTCGGCAGTCGTTTTCCATCGACGCGGCCAACGAGTTCGACCCGCTGTTCGAGGACGTCTATGACTGGTGCGAAGCCCAGGGCCTGGACCTCGATACGCTGATCCACGAAGACGGCCCGGCGCAGATGGAAATCAACTTCCGCCATGGCGACGCGTTGGACCTTGCTGACCAGATCACCGTGTTCAAGCGCACCCTGCGCGAGGCCGCGCTCAAGCACAATGTGGCCGCGACCTTCATGGCCAAGCCCGTGGCCGATGAGCCGGGCAGCGCCATGCACCTGCACCAGAGCGTGGTGGAGATCGCCACGGGCAAGCCGGTGTTTGTCGACGCCGACGGCAAGATGAGCCAACTGTTCCTGCATCACATTGGCGGTTTGCAGAAGTACATCCCCAAGCTGTTGCCGATGTTCGCGCCGAACGTGAACTCGTTCCGCCGCTTTTTGCCGGACACATCGGCGCCGGTCAATGTGGAGTGGGGCGAAGAAAACCGCACGGTCGGCCTGCGCGTGCCCACCTCGAACCCCGACGCCATGCGCGTGGAAAACCGCCTGCCCGGCGCGGATGCCAACCCTTACCTTGCGATCGCCGCCAGCCTGCTGTGTGGCTACCTGGGCATGATCGAACGGATCGAACCCAGCGCCCCGGTGGAGGGCCGCGCCTACGAGCGGCGCAACCTGCGCCTGCCCATCACCCTCGAAGACGCCCTGGTGCGCATGGAGGAGTGCGCGACGGTCAAGCAGTACCTGGGCGACAAGTTCGTGCGTGGCTACGTCGCGGTCAAACGCGCCGAACATGAGAATTTCAAGCGGGTGATCAGTTCCTGGGAGCGTGAGTTCCTGTTGTTGAGCGTCTAAATAATCATAAAGGGGTGTCGATATGCGTCTCGTGAAAAAGCTTCTCCCGCTGGCCCTGGTGGCGGCGTTCAGCAGTGCCAGCCAGGCGGCGCCAACCGTCAGCGTCTACAACTGGACCGACTACATCGGCGAAACCACCCTGGCCGATTTCCAGGCCAAGACGGGGATCAAGGTGATCTACGACGTGTTCGACTCCAACGAAACTCTGGAGGGCAAGTTGCTGGCGGGGCGCACCGGGTATGACGTGGTGGTGCCGTCCAACCACTTCCTCGCGCGCCAGGTGAAGGCCGGCGCGTTCCTCAAGCTGGACCGTGCGCAGTTGCCCAACTTCAAGAACCTCGACCCCAAGCTGCTCAAGCTGCTGGAGAAAAACGACCCCGGCAACGCGCACTCGGTGCCGTACCTGTGGGGCACCAATGGCATCGGCTATAACGTCGACAAGGTCAAGCAGGTGCTGGGCATCGACCATATCGATTCGTGGGCGGTACTGTTCGAGCCGGAGAACCTCAAGAAGCTCAACCAGTGCGGCGTGGCCTTCCTTGACTCGGCGGACGAGCTGTTCCCGGCGATCCTCAATTACATGGGCAAGGACCCGCGCAGCGAGAATCCCAAGGACTACCAGGAAGCCGAGGCCAAGTTGCTGACGCTGCGCCCCTACATCACCTACTTCCATTCTTCCAAGTACATCTCGGACTTGGCCAACGGTGATATCTGCGTAGCCTTTGGTTATTCCGGCGACGTATTCCAGGCCGCCAACCGCGCCAAGGAAGCCAAGAACGGGGTGAACATTGCCTACTCGATTCCCAAGGAAGGCTCCAACCTGTGGTTTGACCTGCTGGCGATTCCGGCCGATGCGAGCAACCCGAAAGAAGCCCACGCGTTTATCAACTACCTGCTGGATCCCGAAGTGATTGCCAAGGTCAGTGCCTCGGTCGGCTATGCCAACGCCAACCCGGCGGCGAAGGCGTTCATGGACCCGGAACTGGTGAACAACCCTGAGGTGTATCCGTCCCAGGAAGTCCTCGACAAACTCTATATTTCCACCACGCCGACCCCGGCGACCATGCGCCTGATGACCCGCGCGTGGAGCAAAGTGAAGACCAATAAATGATGCAGTCCCGTGACCACGCCCGTTCCTATTACCGAGCCACGGCCAACGCGGTTGTCGAGCGCCCTTCACTGGGCGCCGACTTGACCGCCGACGTGTGTGTGATCGGCGGCGGGTTCACTGGCGTCAACACGGCCATCGAGCTGGCGCAGCGCGGGCTCTCGGTGATCCTGCTGGAGGCCCGACGCATCGGTTGGGGCGCCAGCGGGCGTAATGGCGGGCAGTTGATTCGCGGTATCGGCCATGACGTGGCGGGGTTTGCCAAGTACGTGGGTGAGGAGGGCGTGCGTTACCTGGAGCGTGCCGGGATCGATTCGGTGGCGTTGGTGGGTGAACGCATTATCGAGCACGGCATCGACTGCGACTTGCGCTGGGGCTTTTGTGAACTGGCCAATACCCCGGCGCAGTTTGCTGCGTTCAACGGCGAGCAGGAGCACCTGGCGGCATTGGGGTATGCCCATGAAACCCGCCTGGTGGGCCCTCTGGATATACAACAGGTGGTGGGTTCGACGGTCTATGCCGGTGGCCTGGTGGACATGGGGTCCGGGCATTTGCACCCACTCAATCTGGTGCTGGGTGAGGCGAAGGTCGCCGAGTCCCTCGGCGTGCAGATCTTTGAACACACCGAGGTGGTGGAACTGATCCACGGCGACACGGTTAAGGTGCGTTGCGCCGCCGGCACGGTGCGTGCTGCCAACCTGGTGCTGGCGTGCAATGCACATCTGGAAGAACTGGAGCCGCGCTTGAGTGGCAAGGTGCTGCCCGCTGGCAGCTACATCATCGCCACTGAGCCGTTGTCGCCGGCGCTGGCCCGTCAACTGATCCCACAGAACCTGGCGCTGTGCGACCAGAAAGTCGGCCTGGATTACTACCGGCTATCCGCAGATCGTCGCCTGTTGTTCGGTGGCGCTTGCCATTACTCCGGACGCGATCCGGTGGACATCGCGGCCTATATGCGGCCGAAAATGCTCAAGGTGTTCCCACAGCTGGCCACCACCGCCATCGAGTTCCAATGGGGCGGCAAGATCGGTATTACCGCCAACCGCTTCCCGCAGGTCGGGCGCTTGAAGCAGTACCCCAACGTGTTCTACGCCCAGGGGTATTCCGGGCATGGGCTGAACGTCACCCATTGGTGCGCGCGACTGCTGGCCGAAGGCATTCACGCCGGTACAAGCCCAGGCCTGGATATTTTCAGCCAGGTGCCCCACATGACCTTCCCCGGCGGCAAGGCATTGCGTTCGCCGCTGCTGGCGCTGGGGATGTTGTGGTATCGGTTGAGGGAATTGATGCATTGACGTGCAGGGCGTGGCAGTCTGGGCGACGTTTTCCTATGACTTCTGGAGATTTACCGTGCCAAAAGCAGCCGCAGTAATTGAAATTCCGGTATCGGCCGATCAGGTCTGGCAGCTAGTGGGTGGCTTCAACAGCCTGCCGGACTGGCTGCCGCTGATCACCAAGAGCGAGCTCGGTGAAGGCGGCCGCCTACGTCACCTGCAAACCGCTGACGGCGGCGTGGTGGTCGAGCGTTTGCAGACTTTCGATAACGTGGCGCGCACCTACAGCTATACGATTGAACAGTCACCGTTTCCGGTGAGTGCGTACCTGTCGACGCTGCAGGTCGAGGCGCTGACGGAGTCGTCGGCCAAGGTGACCTGGTCGGGCGTGTTTACCCCGGCGGCGGGTACCACGGATGCCGCGGTGGAAGCGTTGTTTGCCGGGGTTTACAAAGGCGGGGTCGAGGCGTTGCGGGCGAATTTCCCAGGCTGATCCGCTCTATCAGGGGAGCGCTGTGGCGAGCGGGCTTGCCCCGCGTTGGGCTGCGAAGCAGCCCCCAATAAGGCCACCGCATTTCTTCTGGTAGAACCGGGAGACTGGTTTTAGGGCCGCTACGCGCCCCAACGCGGGGGACTACATGGTGCCGGCGCACCTGATCTTCCTCGACCGCATGCCGCTCAATCCGAACGGCAAGCTGGATCGCCAGGCACTGCCGAAACCCGACGCCAGCCAGCCGCAACACGCCTGGGTCGCGCCGGTGACTGAGCTTGAGCAACAGGTCGCGGCCCTCTGGGCTGACATCCTTGGGGTCGAGCGGGTCGGGCTGGCGGATCACTTCTTTGAGCGGGGTGGCCACTCGTTGCTGGCGATGCAGGTGGTGTCGCGTCTGCGTCATGCCCTCGGGCGTGAAGTGCCGTTGAAACTGCTTTTCGAACAACCGCGTCTCAAAGGCTTTGCCGCCGCCTTGCACGCCCTGGAAGCGAGCGTTGGCGAGCCGGTTCCCGCGTTGTTGCCGGCCAGCCGCGAGCAACCACTGCCGTTGTCCTATGCCCAGGAGCGCCAGTGGTTCCTCTGGCAACTGGACCCGCACAGCGCGGCTTACCACATCCCCAGCGCCCTGCGCCTCAAGGGCGCGTTGGACCGTTCGGCGCTGCAACGTAGTTTCGATGCCCTGGTCGCTCGCCATGAGAGCTTGCGCACCTGTATCCAGGTGCTGCCAGAGGGCGCGCGCCAAGTCATTCAAGCCCAGGCCCCCGTGTCGATTGCCCTGGGTGAGGTGAGCGAGGTCGAGCTGCACGCGCAGGTCGCCGCCGAGATTGCCCGGCCGTTCGATCTGCAAGCCGGGCCGCTGTTGCGTGTGACCCTGCTGCGCCTGGCCGAGGACGAGCATGTCTTGGTGTTGGTGCAGCACCATATCGTCTCCGATGGCTGGTCGATGCAGGTGATGGTCGACGAGCTGGTGCAGCTGTATGCCGCCTTCAGCCAGGGCGAGATGCCGCAATTGCCGGGCATGCCGATCCAGTACGCCGACTATGCGCTGTGGCAACGCGATTGGATGGAGGCCGGCGAGAAGGCGCGTCAATTGGCGTATTGGCGCGACCTGCTGGGGGGTGAGCAACCGGTGCTGGAGCTGCCGTTCGATCATCAGCGCCCGGCGCAGCAGAGCCATCGCGGCGCTCGCCTGGACGTAGCGCTGCCAGCGGCCCTGGCCACCGATCTCAAGGCATTGGCCCAGGCTCACGGTGTAACGCTGTTCATGTTGCTGCTGGCCTCGTTCCAGACGTTGTTGCACCGCTACAGCGGCCAGCAGGACATCCGCGTCGGCGTGCCCATTGCCAACCGCAACCGCGTGGAAACCGAGCGCCTGATCGGCTTCTTCGTCAATACTCAGGTGCTCAAGGCCGAGATCGATGGGCAGACGACCGTTGCCCAGTTGCTGGCCCAGGTCAAACAGCGCGCGCTGGAGGCCCAGGCCCACCAGGACCTGCCGTTCGAGCAACTGGTGGAAGCCTTGCAGCCGGAGCGCAGCCTGAGCCTCAACCCGCTGTTCCAAGTGATGTTCAACCACCAGGCCGAAGGGCGCCCGGGCGATACGCCGTCGGCACTCGCGCACTTGCGCATCGAAGGCTTGGCGTGGGAGCGCCGCACGGCCCACTTCGACCTCGACCTGGACGTGCAGGAAAACCGCGACGGGCTGTGGGCGTCGCTGGGTTATGCCACCGATCTGTTCGACGCCTCGACCATCGAGCGCATGGCGCGCCACTGGCAAAACCTGTTGCAGGCGATGGTCGATGATCAGTCGCAAACCCTTGGCCAATTGAACCTGCTGGATCGCGACGAGCAGCAGCACATCTTGCAACTGTGGAACCGCACCGATTCCGGCTTCCCGGCCACGCGCCTGGTGCACGAATTGGTCGCAAACCGTGGTCGTGGCCCAGGACGGCCCGACCGGCAAGCAACTGGTGGCCTATGTGGTGCCTGCCGATCCTGCCCTGGTCAACGCGGTGGAGTTCCGCGAAGCACTGCGGCGCGCGCTCAAGTCCCGCCTGCCGGACTACATGGTGCCGGCGCACTTCATGTTCCTCGCGCAGATGCCGCTGACTCCCAACGGCAAACTCGACCGCCGAGGCCTGCCGCTGCCCGACGTTGCCCAGGCCCAGGGGGTGTTTGTCGAGCCGGTCAGCCTTTTGCAGCAGCAGGTGGCTGCGATCTGGGCCGAGGTACTTGGCGCCGAACGGATCGGCCTGAGCGATCACTTTTTTGAACTGGGCGGGCATTCCTTGCTGGCCATGCAGGTGATCTCGCGCCTGCGCCAGTTGCTGGCGCGCGAAGTTGCCCTGCGCACGTTGTTCGAACAGCCGCAACTGGAAGGGTTTGTGCTGGCGTTGCAGGCGCAGGACGCCACGGTACTGGCCCCGCCGATGCTCGCGCTCAGCCGTGAGCAACCCCTGGCGTTGTCCTATGCCCAGGAGCGGCAGTGGTTCCTCTGGCAACTGGAGCCTGAGAGTGCGGCCTACCACGTGCCCAACGCATTGCGCCTGAGCGGGCAACTGGATCGCGCGGCCTTGCAGCGCAGCTTTGACGCCTTGCTTGCACGCCATGAAACCTTGCGCACCGTGTTTGTCACCGACGGTGAGTCCACGCGGCAGCACATCCTGCCCGTCGCCACGCTGAAGCTGGATGAGGCGCGGCTGCTCGGTGCATCGCCGCAGCAGGTGCAGGCGCGGGTGGAAGCGGAAATCGCCCGGCCTTTCGATTTGTACCAGGGCCCGCTGCTACGCGTGACACTGTTGCAACTGAGTGAACAGGAACACGTGCTGATAGTGGTTCAGCACCATATCGTTTCCGATGGCTGGTCGATGCAAGTCATGGTCGATGAGCTGGTGCAACTGTACGCCGGGTTCAGCCAGGGGCGGCCGGCGCAATTACCCGCGCTGGTGCTGCAATACGCCGATTACGCCGGGTGGCAGCGCGAGTGGATGGACGCCGGCGAGAAGCAGCGCCAGATGGAGTACTGGCAGGGCCTGCTGGGCGGCGAGCAACCGGTACTGGAGTTGCCGCTGGATCATCCGCGCCCCGCGGTGCAGAGCTACCGTGGCGCGCAGCTGGAAGTCGGCCTGGATGCCGACGTGGTTGCCCGCCTCAAGGGCCTGGCGCAACGCGAAGGGGTCACGCTGTTCATGCTGTTGCTGGCGTCGTTCCAGGCCGTGTTGCATCGCTACAGCGGGCAGTCGGACATCCGTGTCGGGGTGCCGATCGCCAACCGCAACCGGGTGGAGACCGAACGCCTGATCGGCTTCTTCGTCAACACCCAGGTGCTCAAGGCCGATATCGACGGGCAGATGTCCTTTGCCCAGCTGTTGCAGCAGGTCAAGCATCGCGCCCTGCAAGCCCAGGCGCACCAGGACTTGCCGTTCGAGCAGTTGGTGGAAGCCCTGCAACCGGAGCGCAGCCTGAGCCACAACCCGCTGTTCCAGGTGATGTTCAACCACCAGGCCGAGGCGCGTGTGCCGCGTGGCGAGCAGTTGCCCGGCCTGCGGGTGGAAGGGCTGGAGTGGGACAGCCACACCACGCATTTCGATCTGAGCCTGGATACCCAGGAGTCCGCCGAAGGCATATGGGCCTCGCTGACCTACGCCAGCGACCTGTTCGAGGCCGCCACCGTGGCACGCCTGGCGCGGCATTGGCAGAACCTGTTGGACGCTGTGGCGCGAGATGCCCGGCAACCCATCGGCGAGTTGAGGCTGCTCGATCGCCAGGAACACGCGCGCCTGCTGCGGGATTGGAATACCCCGGCCCCGGCGTGCTCGATTCAACAGGGGGTGCAGCACCTGTTCGAGCACCAGGCGCAACGGCGTCCGGAGCACACGGCACTGTGCCTGGGCGGACAGTCGCTGAGCTATGCCGAATTGAACCGCCGAGCCAACCGCCTGGCCCATGCGCTGATCGCGCGGGGTGTTGGCCCGGAAGGGCTGGTTGGCGTGGCGGTGGCGCGCTCGTTCGAGATGGTGGTGAGCCTGCTGGCGGTGCTCAAGGCCGGCGGCGCCTATGTGCCGCTCGACCCGCAATACCCGCGTGAACGCCTGCTGCATATGCTTGAAGACAGCGGCGTGCGCCTGGTGCTGACCCAGGCGACTCTCGACCTGCCGCTGCCCGAAGGCTTGGCGACGCTGGACCTGACGCATACGGATTTGACTCAGTACCCCGAGACGGATCCGCGGGTAGCCGTCGACCCGCAAAACCTCGCCTATGTGATTTACACCTCCGGTTCCACCGGCAAACCCAAGGGCGTGGCGATCAACCATGGGGCGCTGACCGAGTTCTCCAGCATCGCGGCGGGCTATTCGCGGTTGACCCAGGACGATCGCGTCCTGCAATTCGCCACCCTGAACTTCGACGGGTTCGTCGAGCAGCTCTACCCGGCGCTGACCCATGGCGCCACCGTGGTGTTGCGCGGCCCGGAGCTGTGGGACAGCGCGCGGTTGTACGAGGAAATCATCGCTCAAGGCGTCACCCTGGCCGACTTGCCCACCGCCTACTGGAACCTGTTTTTGCTCGACTGCCTGGCGGCGGGGCCGCGCTCGTATGGCGCGCTGCGCCAGATCCATATCGGCGGTGAAGCCATGCCGCTGGACGGCCCGGCACAGTGGTTGAAGGCCGGCCTGGGCCATGTTCGATTGTTGAATACCTACGGCCCGACCGAGGCCACGGTGGTCTCGAGCGTGCTGGATTGCACGTCCAGCGAGACCATTGGCGCTACCGCCAGCCCGATTGGTCGCTCCTTGCCAGGCCGTGCCCTGTACGTGCTGGATCGCGACTTGAACCTGGCGCCACTGGGCGCGGTGGGCGAGCTGTATATCGGCAGCCACTGCGGTTTGGCCCGCGCCTATCTGAACCGTGCGCTGTTGACCGCCGAACGCTTTGTGCCGGACCCGTTCGGCGCAACCGGCGAGCGCCTGTACCGCACCGGCGACCTGGCGCGCTACCGTGCCGACGGGGTGATCGAGTACGTCGGGCGTGTCGACCATCAGGTAAAAATCCGTGGTTTCCGCATTGAGCTGGGGGAAATCGAGACGTTGCTGCTGGCCCAGCCCGGCGTGCGTGAAGCGCTGGTGTTGGCGGCCGACCATCAACTGATCGCCTACCTGGTCGCCGAGCAACAGGATGTCGAAGCGCTCAAGGCCACCTTGCGCGAGCAACTGCCGGACTACATGGTGCCGGCGCACCTGATCTTCCTCGACCGCATGCCGCTCAATCCGAACGGCAAGCTGGATCGCCAGGCAAACCGTGGTCGTGGCCCAGGACGGCCCGACCGGCAAGCAACTGGTGGCCTATGTGGTGCCTGCCGATCCTGCCCTGATCAACGCGGTGGAGTTCCGCGATACCCTGCGCCGCGCCCTCAAGTCCCGCCTGCCGGACTACATGGTGCCGGCGCACTTCATGTTCCTCGCGCAGATGCCGCTGACCCCCAACGGCAAGCTCGACCGCAAGGGCTTGCCCGCGCCGGACCCGAGCCAGTTGCAACAACACTACGTGGCGCCTGAAACCGAGCTGGAGCAACAGATCGCCGCGATCTGGGCCGAGGTGCTGCGTCTGCCGCAGGTGGGCTTGAACGACAACTTCTTCGAAGTCGGCGGCCATTCGCTGCTGGCCATCCAGATCACCTCGCGGGTTCAGGCTGAACTGGGCCTGGAAGTGCCGCTGGTGGAAGTGTTCCAGACCGATTCACTGCGCGCCTATGCCCAGGCGGCTGCCACCTTCCGCGCGGGTACGGCGGAAGACTTTGATGACCTTCGTGACTTTTTGAGCGAACTAGAGGCGATTTGAACCATGCTTTCCAACCCGAATATCGACCTGGTCTCGCGCTTTCTTCGCTTGCCGCTGGAACAGCGCCAGCAGTTCTATCAACGTCTGCAAAGCCGTGGCATGAGTTTCGCTCAATTGCCGATTGCCGCAATCCGCGAGGACGGCCAACACTTGCCGCTGTCCTACGCCCAAGAGCGCCAGTGGTTCCTCTGGCAGCTCGACCCGGACAGCGCCGCGTATCACGTCCCCGGAGCCCTGCGCCTGAGCGGGCGGCTGGACAAGGCTGCCCTGCAACGCAGCTTCGATGCCCTGGTGGCGCGGCATGAAAGCCTGCGCACCCGTTTGCACCTGGGCGATGAACAGCGTTCCCAGGAAGTGCTGGCCCATACCGTGGTCCGGATCGCTGAAAGCCCGGTCGACGAGGCCCGGCTCAAGGCGCGCGTGGAAGCCGAAATCGCGCGGCCGTTCGATTTGCAGCAAGGTCCGCTGCTGCGGGTCAGCCTGCTCACCCTGAGTGAAGACGAGCACGTGCTGGTGCTGGTGCAGCACCATATTGTCTCGGACGGTTGGTCCATGGGCGTGATGGTGCAGGAACTGATGCAACGCTACGCGGCCTACAGCCAGGGCCAGGACTGCACCCTGGCGCCGTTGCCGATCCAGTACGCTGACTACGCCCTATGGCAACGCCGCTGGATGGAAGCGGGCGAGAAGGCGCGGCAGTTGGCCTATTGGCGTGAGCTGCTCGGTGGCACGCAACCGGTGCTGGAGCTGCCCCTCGATCACCCGCGTCCGGCGCAACAGAGCTTCCTGGGCGCGCGCCAGGACATCGCCCTGGAACCCGCGCTGGTGGCCGGGGTGAAAGCCTTGGCCCAGGGTGAAGGCGTGACGCTGTTCATGCTGCTGCTGGCGTCGTTCCAGGCGTTTCTGTATCGCTACAGCGGCCAGCAGGACATCCGGGTCGGCGTGCCGATTGCCAACCGCAACCGCGTCGAGACCGAATCGCTGATCGGCTTTTTCGTCAACACCCAGGTGCTCAAGGCCGATCTCGACGGCCAAATGAGCTTTGCTCAATTGCTCCAGCACACCAAGCGCCGCGCCTTGGAAGCCCAGGCCCACCAGGACCTGCCCTTCGAGCAGTTGGTCGAGGCGTTGCAACCGGAACGCAGCCTGAGCCACAACCCGCTGTTCCAGGTGATGTTCAACCATCAGGCCAACACCCAGGCGAGCGCCCGGCAACTGCCGGGCCTGCGCGTGGCCAACCTGGAATGGGAGACCCGCAGCGCCCAGTTCGACCTGAGCCTGGACACCCAGGAAAGCGCCGACGGCGTGCGGGCCTCGTTGACCTACGCCACCGACCTGTTCGGCGCCGCCACGGCGTCGCGCATGCTGCGCCACTGGCTGGGCCTGTTGCGCGTGGCCGTGGCCAACCCGGCGTTGCCGTTGCAGGACCTGGCGGTGCTGGACGCGGCTGAGCGCGAGCAAATCGTTTACCAATGGAACGCCACCGCGCGGGACTACCCAGTGCAGCGTTGCGTGCATGAGCTGATAGAAGCGCAGGTCGCGCGTGCACCGCAGGCGCCAGCGTTGCGCTTCGGCGATGTATCGCTGAGCTATACCGAGCTGAACCGCCGCGCCAATCGCCTGGCCCATCGTTTGCTCGAGGCAGGCGTCGGGCCGGATGTGCTGGTGGGCCAGCAGCACATCTTGCAACTGTGGAACCGCACCGATTCCGGCTTCCCGGCCACGCGCCTGGTGCACGAATTGGTCGCCGACCGCGCCGCTGAAACACCGGAGGCCGTGGCGGTGAAGTTCGACGCGCAGACCCTGACTTACGGCGAGCTGGACCGCCAGGCCAACCGCCTGGCCCGCGCACTGATCGCCCGTGGTGTGGGCCCGGAAGTGCGCGTGGCGATTGCCATGCCGCGCAGCGCCGAGATCATGGTGGCGTTCCTCGCCGTGTTGAAGGCGGGTGGGGTGTATGTGCCGCTGGATATCGAATACCCGCGTGATCGCCTGCTGTACATGATGCAAGACAGCCGCGCCCGGTTGCTGCTGACGCATACGCGGGCGTTGCAGCAACTGCCGATTCCCGAAGGTCTCGACAGTTTGGCGATCGATCGCACCGAGGAATGGGCCGATTACAGCGACACGGCTCCAGACGTGAAGCTGCACGGCGACAACCTCGCCTACGTGATCTACACCTCCGGCTCCACCGGCCTGCCCAAGGGCGTGGCGGTGTCCCACGGCCCGCTGGTGGCGCACATCATTGCGACCGGCGAGCGCTATGAAACCTCGCCGGCCGATTGCGAACTGCACTTCATGTCGTTCGCCTTCGACGGCTCCCACGAAGGCTGGATGCACCCGCTGATCAACGGCGCGAGCGTGCTGATCCGCGATGACAGCCTGTGGTTGCCCGAATACACCTACGCGCAGATGCATCGCCACCAGGTGACGATGGCCGTGTTCCCGCCGGTGTACCTGCAACAGCTGGCCGAGCATGCCGAGCGCGACGGCAACCCACCGGCCGTGCGGGTGTACTGCTTCGGCGGTGACGCGGTGGCGCAAGCCAGCTACGACCTGGCCTGGCGTGCGCTGAAACCGACCTACCTGTTCAATGGCTACGGCCCGACCGAAACCGTGGTCACGCCGCTGCTGTGGAAGGCCCGCAAGGGGGACCCATGCGGGGCGGTCTATGCGCCCATCGGCACACTGCTCGGCAACCGCAGCGGCTATGTGCTGGACGCGCAACTCAACCTGCAACCCATCGGCGTGGCCGGCGAGTTGTACCTGGGCGGGGAGGGTGTGGCCCGGGGTTACTTGGAACGTCCGGCCCTGACCGCCGAACGCTTCGTGCCAGACCCCTTCGGCAAACCCGGCAGCCGCGTGTACCGCAGCGGCGACCTGACCCGTGGCCGCCCGGACGGCGTGGTGGACTACCTCGGCCGCGTCGACCATCAAGTGAAGATCCGCGGCTTCCGCATCGAACTGGGCGAAATCGAAGCGCGCCTGCGAGAGCAGGACAGCGTCGGCGAAACCGTGGTCGTGGCCCAGGACGGCCCGACCGGCAAGCAACTGGTGGCCTATGTGGTGCCTGCCGATCCTGCCCTGGCGACCAATTCGTGCACCAGGCGCGTGGCCGGGAAGCCGGAATCGGTGCGGTTCCACAGTTGCAAGATGTGCTGCTGTTCGTCGCGATCCAGCAGGTTCAATTGGCCAATGCTCTGCGCCTGATCATCGACCATCGCCTGCAACAGGTTCTGCCAGTGGCGCGCCATGCGCTCGATGGTCGAGGCGTCGAACAGATCGGTGGCATAACTCAGCGAGGCGCCCAGTTGCTCCGGGGACTCTTCGATATCCAGGGTCAGGTCGAATTGCGCGACGGCTTCGTCCCAGCTCACCGGGCTCATGTCCAACTGCGCCAGGCTCCGTAAATGCCGGCCGGACTGGCTGATATGGTGGTTGAACGCGACCTGGAACAACGGGCTAAGGCTCAGGCTGCGCTCCGGCTGCAGGGCTTCGACCAACTGCTCGAACGGCAGGTCCTGGTGGGCCTGGGCCTCCAGCGCGCGCTGTTTGACCTGGGCCAGCAACTGGCGGACGGTGGTGTGCCCGTCGATGTCAGCCTTGAGTACCTGGGTGTTGACGAAGAAGCCGATCAGGCCCTCGATCTCCACGCGGTTGCGGTTGGCGATGGGCACGCCGACGCGAATATCCCGTTGGCCGCTGTAGCGATGCAACAGCGCCTGGTAAGCCCCCAGCAACAGCATGAACACGGTCACGCCTTCACGCTGGGCGAGGGCCTGGAGACGCTCGACCAACGGCACCGGCAGCGCAATATTCAGGCGCGCGCCACGATGGGTAGGCACCGCCGGGCGCTGATGATCGAACGGCAGCTCCAGCACCGGTTGTTCGCCCCCCAGCAGGTCTCGCCAGTAAGCCAGTTGGCGAGCCTTCTCCCCCGCCTCCATCCAGTCGCGCTGCCACTGCGCGTAATCGGCGTACTGGATCGGCAAGGCCGGCAGTTGCAGCATTTGGCCCTGGCTATAGGCGGCGTAGAGTTGCACCAGTTCATCGACCATCACCTGCATCGACCAGCCATCGGAGATGATGTGGTGCTGCACCAGTACCAAGACATGCTCGTCCTCGGCCAGGCGCAACAGGCTGACACGCATCAGCGGGCCCTGGCGCAGGTCGAACGGTTGGGTGATGCGCGCTTCGACCTGCGCCTTGAGGTGGGCTTCATCGGTGTCGACCGGGTGCAATTCGATCCGCGCCCGCGGGCTGATCACTTGAACGGTACGACCGGCCTCTGGCTGGAAGTGGGTACGCAGGCTTTCGTGGCGCGCCACCAGCGTATCGAAGGCGCGCTGCAGGGCGTCGCGATCCAGCCGGCCTTTCAGGCGCAAGGCGCGGGGCACATGGTAGGCGGCGCTGTGCGGGTCCAACTGCCAGAGGAACCACTGGCGCTCCTGGGCATAGGACAGGGCCAAGGGTTGGTCACGTTCGGCCCGCTCAATCCGGGTGATTGCAACGCGGGCCTGGGTCAAGGCGCGGACAAAGTTGCCCAGCACGGGCTGCTCAAACAACGCCTTCACATTCACGTCCAGGCCCAAGCCATGGCGCATACGTGACACAGCTTGAGTGGCCAATAGGGAATGGCCGCCCAGCTCGAAGAAATGGTCGTGCATCCCGACACGTTCCACGTCGAGTACTTCAGCCCAGATCGCGGCGACCTGTTGCTCCAGCTCGCTGCTCGGCGCGAGGTACTCACGGCCGACGACATCGGGCTTGGGCAGGGCTTTGCGGTCCAGCTTGCCGTTAGGGCTGAGCGGCATCTGCTCCAGTCGCAGCCATTGGGCCGGCACCATATAGTCCGGCAAATGGCTGGCCAGGTGAGCGCTCAAGACCTCACGCCAATCCTCCTCGGCGCCTTGCAGCACCAGGTAGCCGACCAGGTATTTGCCGTCGACCGCCAACACCGCGGCCTCACGCACCCAGTCGTGCTCCAGCAGGCGCGCTTCGATTTCACCCAGCTCGATACGCAGGCCACGCAATTTCACCTGATGGTCAATGCGCCCGGCGTATTCGATCACGCCGTCGTCGCGGTAGCGCGCCAGGTCGCCGGTGCGGTACAGGCGTTCGCTTTTTACGAACGGGTTGGCGATGAAACGCTCGGCGGTCAGCACCGGACGACGGTGATAACCCCGCGCCAGGCCGACGCCACCCAGGTACAACTCGCCCAGTACGCCGACCGGGGCGGGCTCGAAGTTGTTGTCGAGGATGTAGCAGCCGAGGTTGGCAATCGGACGGCCAATCGGTACGGCGTCGCGACCGCCCACCAGCACATCCGGCCCGACGCCTGCCTCGAGCAAACGATGGGCCAGGCGATTGGCGCGGCGGTTCAGCTCGGCATAGCTCAACGAAACGTCACCGAAGCGCAACGCCGGGGCCTGCGGTACGCGCGCGACCTGCGCTTCAATCAGCTCATGCACGCAACGCTGCAACGGGTAGTCCCGTGCGGTGGCATTCCAGTCCTGCAGCACCTGCCGACGCTCGGTGATATCCAGCATCGGCAAATCGCCCAGGCGCTGTTGGCCGTCGTCGACCATGGCTTGCAACAGGTTGACCAGGTGCCGGCCATAACCGTGCACGGTCGAAGCCTTGAAATACCCATGGGCAAAACTGAAGTGCAGCGACAGGGTCTCGCCGAGGTCCACCAGCACGGTCAGCGGGTAACTCGTTTGTTCATGGGCCTTGGGCACGCCGAAGCGAATACCGCTGCCGCCGCTCTGTTCCAGGGCTTTGGACACCGGGTAGTTTTCGAACACCAGGATGTTGTCGAACAGTGCCGCCCCGCCCTGCCCGGCCCAACGCTGAATGTCATACAGGCCAGTGTGTTCATGCTCGCGCAGCGCCAGGTTCTGCGCCTGCACCGCCTGCAACCAGTCGGCCACCGTGTGTTGCCCGTCCACGGCGCAGATCACCGGCAAGGTGTTGATGAACAGGCCAAGCTGTTGCTCTACACCGGAAAGCTCCGCCGGACGCCCGGCCACGGTGGCGCCGAAAGACACCACCGCCTGGCCGCTATGGCGTTGCAGCAGAATCAACCACGCCGCCTGCACCAGCGTATTGAGGGTGACTTTATTGCAACGTGCAAAGGCTTCCAGCCGCGCGGTCAGCGATTGCGCCAGGCTGTACCGGTAGTCGCCATAGCCGTCGATAGCGTCGGGCTGGCGGCTGCCCAGGCGAGTCGGCGTTTGCAGCGCGCTCAACTGCGCGCGCCAGAAGGCTTCAGTGGCGCCGGCATCCCGCTGTTGCAGCCAGCCAATGTAGTCGCGATAGCGTCCGCCAGCCTCGGGGACGGCCACGCCGGCATAGCGTTGCAGCACTTCGCCAAACAGACGCGAGTTGCTCCAGCCATCCATCAGGATGTGGTGATAGGTGTAGATCAGCTCATGGCGCTGCTCATCGGTGCGCACCAGCAGCAAACGCAGCAGTGGCGCCTTGGCCAGGTCGAAGCCCTGGCGGCGCTGGGCACGCTGCAGGTTGTGCAGTTCCAGTTCACGTTCGGGCATGGCGCGCCAGTCCAGCACTTCGATCCGCACTGGCGCATCGCGGTACACCACCTGGCACGGCCACTCCAACTGGCCTTCCCAGAAGAACCCCGTGCGCAACACCTCATGGGCCTGCACCGTGGCCTGCCAGGCTTGCTGGAAGCGTGCCACGTCCAGGCCCTCGGCCGTGACGCGGACCTGGTTGATGTAGTCGCCCGCGGCCTGTTCATACAGGGTGTGGAACAACATGCCCTGCTGCATCGGCGACAAGGTGTAGATATCCTCCACGCCCTCGGCGGCCAGCGGCAGCGACTCCAGTTGTGCCTGGTCCAGGCGCGACAATGGGAAGTCGCAGGCCGTGAAGCCGCTGTTGCCCGGGGTGCAGCAGTGCTCTATCAGGGCCGTCAATTCGCGGGTAAACGCCTCGCTCAGCGCTTCGATCTCACGGGCCTCGAACATCAATGGGCTGAAGGTCCAGCCGATCTGCAACTCACCGCCATACACCTGGCCATTGAGGGTCAACCAGTTGCTCAACGGGGTATCGGGGCTCTGCTCGGCGCCGGCAGGTTCCGACGCGGGGGCAAACAGGCCGTCCGGCTGATCAAAACTGCCGTCGAACTGGCCCAGGTAGTTGAAGGTGATACGCGGCTGCGGCAATTGGCTGAAGGCCTGGCGTGTCGACGCATCGCCCAGGTAGCGCAGCGCGCCAAAGCCCAGGCCCTTGTTGGGGATAGCACGCAGTTGCGCCTTGATCTGCTTGATCGAGCCGGCCAGGGTCGCGGCCGGGGTCAGGCGGACCGGGAACAGGCTGGTGAACCAACCCAGGGTGCGGGTCAGGTCGATGTCGTCAAACAAGTCTTCGCGGCCATGGCCTTCAAGCTGGATCAGGCTTGAAGCGTGCCCGCTCCACTGGCAGATCACCCGTGCCAGGGCGGTCAGCAGCAGATCGTTGATCTGCGTGCGATAGGCCGTGGGTGCCTGTTGCAGCAGTTGCCGGGTGTGTTCGGCATCCAGTTGGCTGACCACGGTCTGCGCCAACCGGCCGGGGCACGCGCCGTGCGGATCGCGGCACGGCAAGTCGGTGGCCACGCCCTGCAACTGCTGTAGCCAGAAGTCTTTTTCCGCCTGCATCGAGGGGCCGCGCGCGTGGGCCTGCAAACGCTCGGCCCAGGCCTTGAACGATGACGTCTTGGCCGGCAGCGTATGTTGGCGATACAGGCTTTGCAGGTCTTCAAGGAATACCCGCCAGGACACGCCGTCCACCACCAAGTGGTGCATCACCAGCAACAGGCGCTGGGAGCCATCGGCCAACTCGGCGAGTACCGCGCGCAGCAACGGGCCATGTTGCAGGTCCAGGCTACGTTGGGCCCGTTCGCAGAGGGCCAGGAGTTCGCTGGCATCTTGTACGCGCTCGTGCCACAGCAGGCTCGCGCTCGGTGCGTCATGGCGCGCGACCCAGCCATCGGCCTGCTGGCTGAAACTCAGGCGCAGCACATCGTGATGCCGGGTGATGGCTTGCAGGGCTGCCGCCAACCGCTCGGCCTCTAGCGGCTGGCGCGGGGTCAGCAGCAGCGATTGGTTCCAGTGATGCGCGTGCGGCAGTTCCCGTTCGAAAAACAGTTGCTGGAACGGCAGCAACGGCGTCACGCCCTGCACCGGGCCCTGGTCGATCACGTGGGCGGTCTGCAACTGCGCCACGCGCGCCAGGCTGCGCACGGTCTGATGCTGGAACAGGGCCTTGGCGCTGAAGTGGATACCTTCGGCACGGGCGCGGCTGACCACCTGGATCGAGATGATCGAGTCGCCGCCGCGCTCGAAGAAATTGTCGTTCAAGCCAACGTGCTCGACCCCGAGTACTTGCGCCCAGATCGCGGCGATCCGTTGTTCCAGCGCACTTTGCGGGGCTTCGTACGGTTGCGCGGCTTCGGGTTTTGGCAGGGCCTTGCGGTCCAGTTTGCCGTTAGGGCTCAGGGGCATCTGGTCCAGCCGCAGCCATTGGGCCGGGACCATATAGTCCGGCAAATGGCTGGCCAGGTGGGCGCTCAAGACCTCACGCCAATCCTCCTCGGCGCCTTGCAGCACCAGGTAGCCGACCAGGTATTTGCCGTCGACCGCCAACACCGCGGCCTCACGCACCCAGTCGTGCTCCAGCAGGCGCGCTTCGATTTCACCCAGCTCGATACGCAGGCCACGCAATTTCACCTGATGGTCAATGCGCCCGGCGTATTCGATCACGCCGTCGTCGCGGTAGCGCGCCAGGTCGCCGGTGCGGTACAGGCGTTCGCTTTTTACGAACGGGTTGGCGATGAAACGCTCGGCGGTCAGCACCGGACGACGGTGATAACCCCGCGCCAGGCCGACGCCACCCAGGTACAACTCGCCCAGTACGCCGACCGGGGCGGGCTCGAAGTTGTTGTCGAGGATGTAGCAGCCGAGGTTGGCAATCGGACGGCCAATCGGTACGGCGTCGCGACCGCGGGCTCGAAGTTGTTGTCGAGGATGTAGCAGCCGAGGTTGGCAATCGGACGGCCAATCGGTACGGCGTCGCGACCCTCTTCAATGCAGGTCCAGTGGGTCACGTCGATGGCGGCTTCGGTCGGGCCATAGAGGTTGTAGAGCGTGGCGTGCGGAAGTTTGGCGAACACCTGCTGCTGCGCATCCACGGGCAAGGCTTCGCCACTGCACACAATGCGTTGCAGGCTATGGCAATGGGCGACTTCCGGGGCCTGGAGAAACGCCTGCAACATCGACGGCACGAAGTGCAGCGTGGTGATCTGTTCAGCCTTGATCAGGCTGATCAGCTTGGCTGGATCGCGGTGATCCCCCGGCGCTGCCACAACCAGACGCGAACCGGTCATCAGCGGCCAGAAGAATTCCCACACCGACACGTCGAAGCTGAACGGGGTCTTTTGCAGCACGCTGTCGCTGGCATCCAGGGCGTAGGCTTCCTGCATCCAGTGCAGGCGATTGAGCAACGCCGCATGCCGGTTGCCCGCCCCCTTGGGTTGGCCGGTGGAGCCGGAGGTGTAGATCACGTAGGCCAGGTTTTCGCCGTCCAAGGCGATGCCAGGGTTCTCTTCGCTGTAGCCTTCGAATGTTGATTCACCCAGCACCAGGGTTTCCAAACCTTGGGGGATCGGCAGTTGCGCCAACACCTGCGCCTGGGTCAGCAGCAGCTTCACGCCGCTGTCTTCGAGCATGTAGGCCAGGCGTTCGCGCGGGTACTCCGGGTCCAGCGGCACGTACGCACCGCCGGCCTTGAGCACCGCCAGCAAGCCGACCACCATTTCGACGGAACGCTCCAGCGCCAGGCCCACCAGCACATCCGGCCCGACGCCTGCCTCGAGCAAACGATGGGCCAGGCGATTGGCGCGGCGGTTCAGCTCGGCGCGGCGCCTGTGAGTTCTTCGCGAGCAAGCTCGCTCCTACAAAAAAGCCTTAACTGAACGGCATTAGGGCAAGCCCGCTCGCCACGACAAGCCTGCTCGGCTTACTTACCGCCGGTAATCTGCTTCACCAACTCCGCATGCCCCTTCACATCATCCGCCCGCGAAATGGCCTGGATCACCAGCATGTGGTTGCCCGAACCACCGAGGAAGGTGGAGTTCAAGGTCTTGCCGCCGCCCTGGGTGGCGGTGCTGTCCACCTGGCGCAGACCCAGGCCCTTGAAGGTCAGTTTCTTTTCGTTTTGCTTCTTGAAATCGGGCAGGGCCGCGCTTTGGTCCTTGACGAAACCGGCGACCGCGCCGTCGAGGAACTGCGGGTCGTTATCCTGGATGGTCACCCCATCGTTACGCACGGTTTCGGCGACGATCACCACACTTTTCGTGGTCTGGTTCGCGTACATCGTGCCTTGGGTATCGGCGGTGCCATCTTCGGCCTTGCCGGCCGGCAAGGTATCGGCCGCATAGGCCTTGGGCAGGCTGAAGGTGAACTTGCCGCCCAAGGTGGAGATGGTCTGCGTGGCCGGCTTGGCCGCGGCGAAGGCGCTGCCGGCGCTGAGCGCAAGAGCCAGCAGGACGGCGGTCTTGGTAAAAGTGGCCATGGGGAAGCGCTCCAGTGATGAACGAAATTGCGCGGTATTCTGTCAGAATTTTCGCAAGATCGTTCGTCCACTGCCTTACACCTTGTCGGACTCTTCCTCAAGTCGGTCCATTTCAAACAGTCGCGCCAGTTCCGCACGGGCTTCCTGGGCGGTTTGCATCACCTTGGCCGCGTCGTCATACACCGCGTGCTGGGCGGCGAGGACTTGCAGGTCGTGGTTCTTGAAGCGGTTGATGCGCGCATCGGCCTGGGCCTGGCTCAAACCGAGGCCCACCAAGGTGCGGCGGCTCATTTCCAGGCTGGAATAGAAGGTCTCGCGCACCGGTGATGCGTCCAGGTCCACCAGGCGGTGAACGTGCTGGCGGTTACGGGCGCGGGCGATGATTTTCATGTGCGGGAAGAGGCTGCGCACCAGTTCGGCGGTCTTGATATTGATCTCCGGGTCGTCCATGGCGATCACGAAGAACTCGGCCTGGTCGACCTTGGCCGCGTGCAGGATTTCCGGGCGCTGCGGGTCGCCGTAAAACACCGGCATACCGCCGAAACTGCGGGTCAGCTCGATGGTTTCCACCGAGGTGTCGAGGGCGATGAACGAGATGTTCTGCGCGCGCAGGATCCGCGCGACGATCTGGCCCATGCGGCCCATCCCGGCGATCACCACGCGCGGTGCATCGCTTTCGATGGCGCGGTACTCCTCGGGCACTTCCACCGGTTTGACCCTGGGCTTGAACAGCTTCGGGCACACCAGCAACAGCAGCGGCGTAATGGCCATGGACAGGGTGATGGTCAACACCAGGATGTCGTACAGGTGCGGTTCGAACAGGCCCTGGTCGCGGCCGATCTTGAACACCACAAAGGCAAATTCACCGCCGGCCGCCAGCACCACGCCCAGGCGCAGGGCACTTTCGCGATTGAGGTCGCCCACCAGGCGGCCCACGGCATACAGCAGCGGCAGCTTGAGACCGATCAGCAACAGGGTCAGGCCGATCACCACCAGTGGCGAGCTGAGCAGCAGGCTGAGGTTGGCGCCCATGCCTACGCTGATAAAAAACAGACCCAGCAGCAGGCCCTTGAACGGTTCGATCTGGGACTCCAGCTCATGGCGGTATTCCGAGTCCGCCAGCAGCAGGCCGGCGAGGAACGCGCCGAGGGCCATGGACACGCCGACCAGCTCCATCAGCCACGCCGTGCCGATCACCACCAGCAGGGCCGTGGCGGTGGACACTTCGCGCAGGCCGGTCTTGGCGACAATGCGAAACACCGGGCGCAACAGGTAGCGCCCGCCGATGATCACCACGGCGATGCTGCCGAGGATCTGCAACACGTGCTGCACGCCTTGCGCTTCGTTGGTCGGGTGGTCGCCGCCGGCAAGCAGCGGCACCATGGCGATCAGCGGGATCGCGGCGATGTCCTGGAACAGCAGGATGGCAAAGGCCAGGCGCCCGTGGGGCTGGTTCAGCTCCTTGCGCTCGGCCAGGCTTTGCAGGCCGAAGGCGGTGGAGGACAACGCCAGGCCCAGCCCCAGCACGATTGCGCTGTTCCACGCCTGGCCAAACAGCCACAGCGCCACCGCGCCCATCACCAAGCCAGTGAGCAGCACCTGGGCCAGGCCGACACCGAACACCGCCTTGCGCATTACCCAGAGACGCTTTGGCGACAACTCCAGCCCGATGATGAACAGCAGCAACACCACGCCCAGTTCAGAGAACTGCGCAACGCTTTGCGGGTTGCCGATCAGCCCAAGCACTGACGGGCCGATGATGACGCCGGCGAACAGATACCCGAGCACCGCGCCCAATTGCAGGCGCTTGGCCAGGGGCACGGTCAGCACGGCGGCGAGCAGGAACACCACGGCTGCTTGTAACAGGTTGCCTTCATGGGGCATTGCGAACTCCAAAATCTTTAAAACCAATCGACAGGCGGCTATTAGAGCGCTTTTTACCGCTTCAAAATTGTGTTTTTGAGAGGTGTTTGCTTGAAGGCGGGGGAAGCATTTGAAGAAACCGCCGAAGGTCGGTCCTGAATACGCTGCCTGGCTGCATCCGTGCGATGTACGCGAACCGGGACATTATCCCGTGGTTTCCCGACGTTCAGCGCAAGATCGCTCCTTTCGCTGACGGCGCGTCTTGCCGTGCGCCGGGGTGGGCCTGCGGTATAACCCCACCGCCAGGCCAGCCCGAAAATAAAGCCGAAGGCGGCCACGTAGCGGAACCGCACGGCGGGGCGTGCAATGAAAAATACCAGGGGCAAGGCGGCGTGCCGCTGCCGCGTCGGTCAGGATTCACCTTCCAGCGGGCCGCCCTTTGTTACTATCGCTCTCCCTTGTCACCAGGAGTCACCGGCCCATGCAACACCAGTGGGATGAAATGCACCGCACCCGCAAGCCCACGTTCGTTCTGTGTGGCGAGCCCCAGGGGGATGTGCTCAATCTCTACGTTCACGGTTATTCGGCATTCTTCAACCGGCAACAACTGGGCAACTTCAAGGAACAGCTGGCGGCAATCGAAGGTTCGACCAACCTGATGCTGTTCTGGCCAGCGGGGCATTTCCTGGAAAATGTGTTTGCGCCCTTCAAGGACGTGATCACCTCGATGCTCGGCGGGGGTGGCCTGGGAGCGGCAACGGTGGGGGTGGGCAAGGCGATCGCGTATTTTCTCGATCACTACAAAAGCGTCGAGGCGCGCGTCGATGAAGTGGCCAAGACCTTATTGCCGGAGCTGGCCAGCTACCTGCACGGCGAATCGCTGGACGTGCGGCGCATCAACCTGATCGGTCATTCCCTCGGCGCACGGATCCTGGTCAAGAGCGTGCTGGCCAACCCCGACACCGCCCGCGAACTGCCGTTGGACAATTTGCTGTTGATGGGCGGCGCGATCTGTACGTCGAGCCCGTGGGATGAAATAGCGGCGCCGCTCAAGGGGCGGGTGATCAACTGCCACTCCAGCAAGGACTGGGCCCTGGCGCTGAAACCCGACACCGAGCGCTGCATCGGTCGATATGCGATTCCCGTCACGCCGGCGCTCAAGGCCAAGGTGACGAATGTGCACCTGGCCAGCTTCGATCATGCCGCGTATTGGCCGCAGTTGCGTACGGTGGTGCAGTACACCGACCTGTTGCAGGAGCGGCGCGGCATGATCCGCGCCGACCAGCGCAGTGCGCAGGTGCGCTTTGCCGAGGAAGACGTGGACCTGTTTCCGGCGTTGGTACAGGCACGCGCGGAAGAGCTGAAATTCCTCGCCGAGTTGATGGCGCAAAAACGCAGCGCCTCAATTGACGCCAGCGTGCGCGAGCCGTTGAAGCTGGCGATCGAGCTACAGCGCATGGGCGGTGACAGCTTTATGAACCTAGCCCGTGGCCATGGCGTGAGTTATCGCCAGATTGCCGAGGACGTGGCGCAGCGGTTGGGGATCACGTTCGATGATCCAGTGGACACCGTTGCATTGGCCGACATTGAAGCCCAGGTCGCGGAAAAACTGATCGAGCAGTACAAGCACAAACTCAGCAACGCCGACCGGCAGGTATTCGACGCCGAACTCCAGGCCGCCGCGCAAAAGGAACAGGGGCTGTTCAATCGTTTCGATGTCGGCCGTTCGGCCGCCACGGCCCTCAGCGGCACCGCCTTGGCGGGGCTGACCGGGTTTATCCTGCGCCGGGGGGCGACCTCGGCGATTCCGGTAGTGGGCCAGGCGCTGGCGGCGGCGATGCTGGTGGTAAGCGGTGTGCGTGCGTTCTCCGGCCCGGCGTACTCCATTACCACCTTGGCGGTGCTGGTGATCGGCGTGATTCGCCAACGCATGGAGCGCGAGGCGCTGAATCAGGAGATGGACCTGGTGGTGCAGGTGGTCGAGGCATTCGATTTGCCTCGGGAGACGGTAATGCGCACGGTCGCGTCCGACTGATAAGCTGCGCCTCTGTCTTGTGTGTTTGCCTGGGATACCGCGTGAAATTCAGTCTGCCGAAAGTCGCTACCGCCCCGTTCTGCCCGCCGGAAGTTGCCGGCTCTGTCATCGTTGACCCCAAGGCCTCGTTTTTCAAACGGGTGCTGATGTTCGCCGGCCCCGGCTTGCTGATCTCCATCGGCTACATGGACCCAGGCAACTGGGCCACGGCCATCGAGGCCGGTTCACGCTACGGCTACAACCTGCTGTTTGTGGTGCTGCTGGCCAGCCTGGCAGGCATGGCGGTGCAGTGCTTGTGCTCGCGCCTGGGTATCGCCACCGGCAAGGACCTGGCGCAACTGTGCCGCGAGCGCTACAGCCCGCGCTCTGCACGCACCCAGTGGGCACTGGCGGAAATCTCCATCATTGCCACCGACCTCGCCGAAGTACTCGGCTGCGCCCTGGCGTTCCACCTGCTGCTCGGCGTGTCCCTGACCACCGGCATTGTCATCACCGCATTCGACACACTGCTGATCCTGGCCCTGCAAAACCGTGGGTTCCGCCGCCTGGAAGCGATCATGCTGGCGCTGGTGGCGACCATCGGCGTGTGCTTCTTTATCGAGCTGGTGCTGATCAAACCCTATTGGCCGGACGTGCTCAGCGGCTTCACCCCGTCACTGTCGGTCATCAGCGATGCCGCACCGCTGTACCTGGCTATTGGGATCCTCGGCGCCACGGTGATGCCCCATAACCTTTACCTGCATACCTCGATCGTGCAAACCCGCCTGATCGGCAAGGACCTCGCCAGCAAACAGGACGCGGTCAAACTGGCACGCATCGATACCATCGGCTCCCTGGCCCTGGCGTTGCTGGTCAATGCCGCGATCCTGATACTCGCCGCCGCTGCCTTCTACAAGACCGGTCATACCGATGTGGTGGAAATCCAGGACGCCTACCACCTGCTTGACCCGCTGGTGGGCGGCGCCTTTGCCAGCATCCTCTTTGGGGTCGCCTTGCTGGCGTCCGGGCAGAGTTCGACCTTTACCGGCACCATCGCCGGCCAGGTGATCATGGAGGGTTACCTCAACCTGCGTATTCCGTGCTGGCAACGCCGCCTGATCACCCGTGGGCTGGCGCTGATCCCGGCGTTCCTTGGCGTGTGGCTGATGGGCGATGACGCGATTGGCAAGCTGCTGATCCTCAGCCAGGTGGTGCTCAGCCTGCAATTGCCGTTTGCGCTGTACCCGCTGATCCGCATGACCGGCGACCCGCAATTGATGGGGCCGTTCGTCAATCGGCTGCCGACGCGGTGGCTGGCATGGTTTCTGTTTGCGGTGATCAGCGGGGCGAATGCGTGGTTACTTGGGCAGTGGTTGTTTTGAATCAGCTGGGTAGCTCGGGCGGTCTACACAACCGGTACCTCCCCTCGATCCCAGTACGGCACGGCCCCAAAACACTCCACGAAGTAATCGATCACCGTCCGCACCTTCAGCGACAAACGCCGGCTCCCGGGCCACAACGCCGCAATCTGCTGGGGCTCCAGGGTGGTTGCCACTTCGTACTCTGTCAGTACCGCCTGTAAGGTTCCGGCCCGCAGGCTTTCGCCGATCAGCCAGGAAGGAAACACCACCAGCCCCAGGCCCTGTTCGGCGGCGTGGGTCAGGGTGTCGGCGTGGTTGCCGGTGATCGGGCCCTTGACGCTGTAGGGCGTCCAGTCGCCCTGGTCACGGCGGAAGAACCAGCGCTGCTGGCCGGTGATGCCTTTATAGGCCAGGCACTGGTGATTGAGCAGTTCGTCCGGGTGCCTGGGCGTGCCGTGCCGGACCAGGTAGGCGGGGCTGGCGGCGATGCGAAAGCGCTGGGGGGCGAAGATGCGCGCTTGCATGCTGGAGTCGTTGAGCACGCCGATGCGGAACAGCAAGTCGGTGCCATCTTGCAGCGGGTCAACGTAGGTGTCGGTTTGCTGGATATCCAGTTGCAGCTTGGGGTAGCGCCGGCATAACGCCCCCAGCCACGGTGACAGGTGGCGCTGGCCGAACACCATCGGCGCGTTGATCCGCACCAGCCCGCTGGGTTCGCTGTCCTGTTCCTGCAGGGCCTGGCTGGCGACTTCCAACTGCTCCAGCATCACGCGTGCATGCCGTCCAAGCAGACGCCCGGCCTCGGTGGGGGTCACTGCGCGGGTGTGGCGGTAGAGCAACTGCTGGCCGAGGGCCTGTTCCATCAATTGGATCTGCCGCGAAATGGAGGAGGGCGCCAGGCTTTCGCGACGCGCCACTTCAGAAAAGCTGCCATGGTCCAGCACCGCGACGAACAGGCGCAGCGCCTTGAAACTCAATTCATTCAAACCCTGCATCGTGCCCCCGTGTTGTGCGTAATGCGCAAAGGTGTTGTCCGTATGCTCCCATTTATCGCACAGCACGGCCACCGGATAATGCGCGCCATCCAATCTTTTGTTAAAGCGCAGGTGATGTATGCAGGCCAGTTCTATCGAGGGTGTGGCGCGGGCCACCACGAAAAAAAATGCGCTCAGGTTGCTGTTGTTGCCACTGGTGATCCTGGCGGGCATGGGCTTGTCCGTGGAAGCCGGTTTGCTCGGGCCGTTGGGTGTGCAGGTGGGCCACTTGTGGGCGACCTTGAGCATCTTCGGCGTCGGCTCGGCCATCCTGTATTTGCTGCTGTTGTTCAGCGGCCCGCAAAAGGGCCCGGCGTTGACCGACTTGCCGCGTTGGCAGTTGATCGGCGGCTTCCTGGGGCCGATGTATGTGGTGGTGTTGACCCTGGCCACGCCGCATATCGGTATCGCGATGACGATGATCGCGATTCTGTCGGGCCAGGTCGGCAAGAGCGTGCTGATTGACCATTTCGGTTGGTTCGGCACCGCGCGCAAGCGGGTCAATGGCGAGCGTTGGATCGCCTTGGCGTTGATTGTGGCGGCACTTGTTTTGATTGCACGAGGGTAAGGCAATGAACCTGATTCTGTTATTGGTGCTGGTGATTGCCGCGGGTGCGGTGTTGAGTGTGCAGGCGGCGATCAATGGTCGCCTGGGCCAGGCGGTGGGGGTATTGCGCAGCAGCCTGCTGACCTTTGCGGTGGGCGCATTGACCACTGCGCTGTTGATTTTCTTCTTCGAGCCGGCCCAGGCCTTGAGCCTGCTGGACGTACCGAAATGGCAACTGACCGGCGCGCTGTTCGGCGTGGTGTACATGATGGTCATGGTCGGCGCGGTACCGGTGGTCGGCACGGCGGTCGCCACTGTCGCGGTGATCGTCGGGCAGTTGGGCATGGGTATGTTGATCGATAACTTCGGCTGGCTGGGCAACCCGGCGATCGAATTGTCGGGCAGCCGCATCGTGGCCATGGCCTGCCTGGCCCTGGCGCTGGTGTTCATGTACCGCAGCAATACCCGCACCGATTGATGGTTGGAACCATCCGCGCCGGCCCGCAGTCACTGCTTAAGGTGCTGGCGCTCGCCGCACCGGACGACCATGAAGAAGGAGTCTGACCATGCCAGATGCAACCTGTGCCTGCCCACACTGCAAGTGCGTGTTGGGGGCTGATGCAGTAATGAAAGACGGTAAGGGTTATTGCTGCCAGGGCTGTGCCGAGCACCATGCCCATGGCGAACCCTGTGCAGCGCCGACGGGGTGTGAGTGCGCCAAGTCGGCCAAAGGCTGAGCGCAGTTATGACGGTGGGAGGGGGCCTGCTTCCTCCCACGCTTCAGCGGTTCGATTTCGGCTATTGGGTTTCCAGTTCCAGGCGCAGGCTGTGATCGGCCAGGCGGTGGCTGTCTTTCACCACGGCGCTGGTGCGCCGCCTCTCCAATGCAAACACTACGGTTTGCGCGGCATGTAGATCATCGGGCAGTGGCTGGAACACCTTCAACACCAGCCATCCGGCCCTTTGCTGCACACTCACTTGGCATTCGACATGCTTGGCCAGTGGCCCGAACAGCGTGTCCTGGGTGTAGTCAATCCGGGCCTTGCCGTTGACTTGCCGGGTTGAATCCATGGGTATCGCTCCTTGATCAAGCCTGGGCGCGCGCATCCGAGCGGCGCCATTGCACGTTTTCAATGCCGAATTTCTCGGCCTGCTCCTGGCTGGTTTTCTTCACTTGCTCACGGGCAAAGCGACCGATGCGCCCCACGCCGGCGTCACAGCTCGCCCAATGCCAGGCTTGAGCGGCATCGAGCTGTTCCAGGCGAATGATGAATGACTTGGGTTCGCCATGCAGGGTGTAGTCGATCACAAACAGTTTTGCGTTATTCATGGGCCCATCAAACCTTCAGGTGTAAGCAAGTGATCCTCGTGGGCCGCAAAAATTCACTCGGATTGTCGAGCGGTGGTCATTACCATGGCGGCTCACCCTTGAACGATGTGTTTCCCATGGCCCAGGCCGCGCCCCCCGACCTCAGTGACCACGCCGTCCCCGTACTGCCCCTGGCCCGCACCTACCCGCGCGGTTTGTACGTGGAGCCCCATAGCCACGACTGGGGCCAGTTGCTCTACGCCATGAGCGGCGTGATGTGGGTCGAGACACCCCAGGAGGCGCTGGTGGTGCCGCCCCAGCGGGCGGTGTGGTTGCCACCGGGGGTGGAGCACGGCATCCGCGTGGTCTCGGATTTGCAAATGCGCAATATCTACTTGCGTCCAGCCTTGGCGACGACGCTGGACAGCCAGGTGCAGGTCATCGAAGTCGGTGGGTTGCTGCGCGAGTTGATCGTCACGCTGGTGGAGCAGGGGGACACTGGCGATGCAGGCTATTACGACGCGGTGGTCGGCCTGGCCTTGCTGGAGCTGCAACGTGCGCGCCGCTCGCCCATTCGCATCGCCATGCCGGTGGGCGTCGACCGGCGGCTGATCAATGCCTGCCAGGCGGTCATGGCGGCGCCGTCCCTGGAGATTCCCTTCGAGCAACACGCCGAAGCGGCCGGCGCCAGTGTGCGGACGCTGGCGCGACTGTTCCAGAACCACCTGGGCATGGGCTTCGCCGAATGGCGTCGCCAGGTGCAACTGGCCACGGCGGTGGCTGAGTTGATCCAGGGCCAGTCGGTGAGTGCTATCGCGCGCTCCCTGGGCTATTCGCCGAGCAGTTTCAGCGACATGTTCCGCCGCGAGCTCGGTGTGGCACCGTCGCAATACAACGGCTGAGGGTTGGCCGAAATCCTGAAGCACTTGGCCGATGCTTCAGCGATGGGCTCTCTACACTGGGCCCATCTACCCATCAGGCACTCACCACCATGAACTATCTGATTTCCCTGGCTATCGGCCTGTTCGTCGGCTTGATCTACGGCGCCCTGGACTTTCGTTCGCCCGCACCGCCGGCCATCGCGCTGGTGGGCCTGATGGGCATGCTGCTCGGTGAGCAGCTCTGGCCCATGGGCCGGCAGTTGGTCGCCGGTTGGTTGTCCTGATCCCTTTCTTCCCCTCGATGGATATTGGCCATGAATGCACTGCAATTTTCCGCCACCGGCGACCTCACCGCCCTGCGCTTCGTCGAGGTTGCCACCCCGGTGCCCGCCGCCGATGAGGTGCTGGTCCAGATCAAGGCCGCGGGCCTTAACCCCAGCGACGTGAAGAACGTACTCGGGCGTTTCCCCTACACCACAGTGCCGCGCATACCTGGCCGCGACTTTGCCGGCGTGGTCGTGCAAGGTCCGCAGGCACTGGTGGGCCAGGAAGTCTGGGGTACCGGCCGCGACCTGGGCTTTTTCGCTGACGGCTCCCACGCCCAGTACCTCACCGTGTCGGCCAAAGGTGTCGCGCATAAACCTGCGCACCTGAGTTTTTCCCAGGCCGCCAGCCTGGGAGTGCCGTACACCACGGCCTGGGATGCGCTGGAGCGCAGTGGCGTGGGCAAAGGCACGCGGTTGCTGGTGATCGGCGCCAATGGTGCTGTGGGCAGTGCGGCATTGGCCTTGGCGAACATCCGCGGCGCCCACGTGTTGGCGGCGGTGCGCAAGGCTGACCAGGTCGAGGTGTTGCAGGGGCAAGGGTTCGACGCCATTGCGTTGGGCAAGCCCGAAGAACTGGGCGCGCAGGTTCATGCGGTGTTCAAGGGCGGCGCCGATGTGATCTTCGACACCACCGGTTTCTGGCTGCCAGCCGCCGTGGCCGGCCTGGCTCCGTTTGGCCGCATCGCGATCATTGCCGCACCGGTGGACGGCCACGTACAACTGCCGGCCCTGGCCCTGTACCGCAAGGGTGGCTCGGTGGTGGGCATCAATTCATTGCTCTACAACTGCGAGCAATGCGCGGTGATGCTGGAGCAGTTCGGACGCTTTTTCGATGAAGGGCAACTGCCATTGCCGACTGGCCTGCGCGAAGTGGCGCTGGCCGATGGCGTGCAGTGCTATGAGGACGTGAATCAAGGCAGCGCCGACAAAATCATCTTGCTGCCCTGACACGATCGGGGCAGTTAAGGCCTTTTTGTAGGAGCGAGGGGGACGCCTAGTTCTTGCTCGCGAAAAACCTCAACGATAACGCGCGCTTCCTGAATGAACGCGGCGCCTGTGAGTTTTTCGCGAGCAAGAACTAGGCGTCCCCCTCGCTCCTACAGAAGGCGATGGACGCTGCCCCACATTTCGCTCGGCACTAGGCGTCGGGAACGCCTTTTTCCCATGCCGACCAGTTCTTCAGGATCGCCTGTACCAACGGATTGCCCGTGCGGTACAGGTTTTCCAGCGCGGGTACGAACCCTCCCTGGTCGGCGTATTTGAGCAGGTTGTCCACTTCGCTGTAGCCAGGGTACGGGCGGTCGAAGTCCGATCCGGCACGTACGACGGCCAGGCGCTGGATATCCACTAACCCTTCACGGCTGGCGCGTAGCAACGCTTCATAGGTGGAGTTGTCTTCCTGCTGGGTGGTGCAGTATTCGCCTTTGTTGTCCGTGAGCAGCTTGGTCCACACCTCGGCGCGTTCGCTCAGGCGCGTGCCGGAGAACCAGGTATTGCCCGCCAGGGTGTCGCAACGGGTGACTTGCGGCGGCTGGTTGGCGGGGGCGGCGGGGTAGTGTTTGCGCCAGGCGGCGGACTCTTTGCTTTCCGTGAGTTCGACCTTGTGCGACAGGGCGAACGCCTTGGCCTGCAGCTTGGGGTTCAGCTCGAACACTTCGGTCTTGTAGTCCAGTGGCGGCTTTTCGTTGGGCCCCTTGGTGTTGATGCCGATATACCCGGTCGGCCAATCCTTGGGTGCATCCCGCGAATCCAGCTCCCACTGGGTGCCGAATTCCACCAGGTAGTGGGCCCAGGCGGCCGTGCCGAGGGTGCCGTGCTTGGGGCTGATGCCGGCGATCCCGGCGATCAGGAAATAGCTGTGGCGCAGGTCGAACTTGGGCGACAACGCCAGGGCCAGGGTGGACGCGGCGGCGTTGGTCTGGCCCATGCCGGTGACCAGCAGGCATACGTCCTGGGTGTTGCAGCGGATCACTGGGTAGTCGGCGGACAAGCCCGGTACGCGCACCTCCTGCTTGAGTTCCAGGCGCTCGATCCAGGTTTGCGCCTCAGGGGCGAACATGGTGATCAGCATCACTTTCGGTTTGATCGGCGTGGGTGTGTCAGCCAGCACCATGTGGGGCAGCAGGGTCAGGCCGATAGCCAGCGTGAGACGGGTAAACGCTTTCATCCAGTACTCCTTGATCAGAATTGGTAGCCCACGCCAGCGTAGTAACCCCAGCCGTCGGAGCGTGCGCGGAAGTTGCCTTCGCCGAAATTCAATTCGCTGCCATCCTCCCAGTTGCCGCCGTTATGAAAATAACGGCCGACCAGGGTGAAGCGCAAATGGGTGAATGAATACAGCAGCACGTTGGTTGCCACCAGCGCGTTGGCGGTACGGGCCGGGTTGTCCTTGTGCAGGTCCGAGCCGAAATCGTAGTTGGTGAAACCGATATAGGTCAGCGAGGCACCGTTGTCGAACGTGTCGATGGGCACGATGTATTTCATCTGCGCACGGTAGCCGTCCCACGAATATTCATTGCTGGCGCCATAGTTTTCCCACTGGTAACGCCCGTAGAAGTTCGCCGAGAGGTTGACACGCGAGTGGGTGTCGATATCGGTGCCGAGGCCGCTGTACAGGGTGTTGGCACGGTTGGCCTGGTTGCTGCCGTGGTCGTAGATCCAGTCAAAGGCCACGTACCATTCCTTGAAGGGGCCGATGGCCAGGCTGCGGCCGGCCAGGTAATCGATGGAGATACGCGGCTCGTGCTCCATGAACACCGGCGAGCCATGGTCCCACGCGCCTTTGTCGTGACTGTTGCCGATGCCGAGGATCTTCGGCACGTCGATGTAGCCGTACAACTCGAAGGGGCCCTTGCGGCCGAAGTACTCGTATTCCAGGTAGACATCGTCCTGCGGTTTGGGGCCGAAGCTGATGTCCTTGCTGCCGATCAAGGTCAGGTCCTGGTTAAACCAGTCCGACAGGTACACGCCTTTTTTCGCCGGGCTGGCTTCCGGGCTGAGGGTTTCGCCCTGTGCTGAGTCATCGATGGGCGGTTGCTGCGCCAAAATGGGCGGGCTGAGTACTCCCGTAACGGCAACCAGTAGCAGGGAAACACCAAAATAAGCAGGACGCCTTGAGGTCAAGTGCATTGAAAATCCCTATTCGTACGCGGTTTGAACCCGATTCTTCGGGTTGAGGCGAACTTGGCGACCAAGTTCGTTGCGCACACGCTCGCACAGGTCGTACCAACTTTGCGCAATGGCTTGAATGGACTGGAAAAAATCGCGATTAATCGACCTTTTGATCAGAAATGACGCGGTGTCATTTTTTCAATCCGATTGAACAAGTGCATGGCGGTTTCGCGCCGGTATTCGCTGGGTGTCTGGTGCATCTCGATGCGAAAGTGCCGGTTGAAGTTGGACAGGTTGGCGTAGCCCACCTCAAAGCAGATATCCGCCACCGACATCTCGCTTTGCAGCAACAGGCGACAGGCGCGCTGCACGCGGAACTTGCGCATCAGGTCAATGAACCCGTGGCCGGTGTTGCGCTTGAAGAAGCGTGAGAAGCCCGGTTCGCTCATCTCCAGTTGCTGCGCGATGACCGACAGGCGCAAGTCGCCGGTCAGTTCACGCATCAGGTAGTCGAACGCCTTGTTGATGCGCTCGGCGCTGCGCGCGTCCAGGGTTGGTGCGTAGCAGGCGCTGGCCAGGGCTTTCACCTCGGGGGGCGGGGCGTTCCTCAGGGTGTCGAGCAGTTGCAGGAACAGGATCAGGCGTTGCAGGCCGTGGGCGCTGCCGATGGCCTCGAGCAAGCGTGCAGCCTGCGCGGCGGTGTCGCCGCTGAACTCCAGGCCGCGCCGGGCCTGTTCGAACAGCGTGTGCAAGTCGCCGAGCTCCGGCAGGGTCTTGCGCAGGGCGAGGAGGGCGGCGCCGTCGAATTGCAGCACCACATCGCGACCCTTCAGGTATTCGCCGGGTGCCAGCTCGCCGATCCAGTCGTGGGGCAGGTCCGGGCCGATCAGCGCCACATGCCCGGCGCTGAACGCCCCGATATAGTCGCCCGCCACCAGCTTGCCACTGCCCTGGCGGATCAGGTGGATTTCGAATTCGGGGTGGTGGTTCCAGCGCGCCAGCTCAAAAGGGTAGTCATGTTCGAACCAGCGAAAGCCGTGCTCAGGTTCGGGCAGGATCACTTCCAGCTCGGCAGGGCGGTGTTCGAACAGGGCGGCGCGGTCGACGGGCATGCTGATGCCTCTTTTGCTTGTGGAATCGCCTCAAAATACGCGGGTTGGCAACGGCAGCGCTACCTCTGGTTTCGTCCGGCGCTGATACTTTTTTGATCCGGGGCCGGCGGTTAAAAAAGTATCAGTCGTGCATGCGCCATGGGTTTGTTAGGGCCTGGCCAAGCTGCTGTAATCGGCCCTCGACAACAAAAACAACAGGTGCAAACCGCCATGCTCCAGTCCTGCAAAGCCACGTTCCCGCAAGCACTGTTCCTGCTGTCCGGCCTGGCACTGGCCGTGCCCAGCCAGGCCGCCGACACCGTGACCATCGCCACGGTCAACAACAGCGACATGATCCGCATGCAACGCCTGTCCAAGGTGTTCGAGCAGCAGCACCCAGACATCCGGCTCAACTGGGTGGTGCTGGAAGAAAACGTGCTGCGTCAACGCCTCACCACCGATATCGCCACCCAGGGCGGGCAGTTCGACGTGCTGACCATCGGCACCTACGAAACCCCGCTGTGGGGCGCCAAGCACTGGCTGGAGCCGTTGACCCAACTGCCCGCCGACTACGACGCCGAAGACATCTTCCCCTCGGTGCGCCAGGGCCTGTCGGTCAACGACACCCTGTACGCCTTGCCGTTCTACGGCGAAAGCACCGTCACTTATTACCGCACCGACCTGTTCAAGCAAGCCGGCCTGAGCATGCCCGCGCACCCCACCTGGACCCAGCTCGGCGAGTTCGCCGCCAGGCTCACGGCTAAAGACCAAGACCAATACGGGATGTGCCTGCGCGGCAAGGCCGGCTGGGGCGAGAACATCGCGCTGCTCAGCACCATGGCCAACGCCTTTGGCGCACGCTGGTTCGATGAGCAGTGGAAGCCGGAATTGACCAGCCCCGAGTGGACCGCGGCGGCCAACTTCTACGTCAACACCCTCAAGCAATACGGCCCGCCGGGTGTGTCCAGCAACGGCTTCAACGAAACCCTGGCACTGTTCAACAGTGGCAAATGCGCCATCTGGGTGGATGCCAGCGTCGCCGGCTCGTTCACCACCGACAAGAGCCAGAGCAAGGTCGCCGACAGCGTAGGGTTCGTCGCCGCGCCCACCGAAGTCACCGACAAAGGCTCTTCCTGGCTCTATGCCTGGTCCCTGGCGATCCCCGCCACGTCCAAGCACAAGGATGCCGCCAAGACCTTTATCACCTGGGCCACTTCCAAGGACTACATCCAGTTGGTGGCTGACAAGGAGGGTCTCGCCAACGTACCGCCGGGCACGCGCCAATCCACCTACAGCGCGGCCTACCTGAAGGCCGCACCGTTCGCCCGGGTCACCCTGGAGATGATGAAGCACGCCGATCCCGCGCATCCCTCGGCCCAGCCGGTGCCGTACGTGGGCATCCAGTACGTGACCATCCCCGAGTTCCAGGCCATCGGCACTTCCGTCGGCAAGCTGCTTTCGGCGGCGTTGACCGGCGGCATGTCGGTCGATCAGGCATTGCAGCAGGCCCAGTCCACCACCGAGCGTGAGATGAAACGCGCCGGCTATCCCAAATAACGTTGACGGACAAACCCATGAAACGACTCGAAGGAAAGAGCGCGCTGATCACCGGATCGGCGCGCGGCATCGGCCGCGCCTTTGCCCAGGCCTATATCGCCGAAGGCGCGACCGTGGCCATCGCCGATATCAACCTGCAACGCGCCCAGGCCACAGCGGCCGAACTCGGGCCCCAGGCTTACGCGGTGGCGATGGACGTCACCGACCAAGCTTCCATCGACAGCGCAATTGCCGCCGTGGTGGCCCAGGCCGGCAAGCTGGATATCCTGGTCAACAACGCCGCACTGTTCGACCTGGCGCCCATCGTCGATATCACCCGCGACAGTTATGAGCGGCTGTTCTCGATCAACGTTGCCGGCACGTTGTTCACGTTGCAGGCGGCGGCACGGCAGATGATCAGCCAGGGCCATGGCGGCAAGATCATCAACATGGCCAGCCAGGCCGGGCGTCGTGGCGAGCCGCTGGTGGCGATCTACTGCGCGACCAAGGCGGCGGTGATCAGCCTCACGCAATCGGCGGGGCTGAACCTGATCAAGCAGGGCATCAACGTCAACGCCATCGCGCCGGGAGTGGTGGATGGCGAGCATTGGGACGGGGTGGATGCATTGTTCGCCAAGCATGAAGGGCTGGCGCCGGGCGAGAAGAAGCGGCAGGTGGCGGCCGAGGTGCCGTTTGGGCGGATGGGGACGGCCGAGGATTTGACCGGGATGGCGATTTTCCTGGCGTCGAAGGAGGCCGATTATGTGGTGGCGCAAACCTATAACGTCGATGGCGGCAACTGGATGAGCTGAAGCCATACCCCAATCAAAATAATGTGGGAGGGGCGGTGCGACGATTCGACTTGCCCCCTCCCACATTTGAACGTCATCGTTCTTGAAAAGGGTGCTTAGTCAGCAAAACTGCGATCAAAGAAATAAACCTCCCCAGGTCTCAGGTTCTCCACCGTCGCCTGGGGCCTGCCGCCTTCGCCTTGCTTCTTGCGTCCCGTCTCGCGCAAGTACCCTGCCTCCGTCAGCTTCAACAAGCGCTGGCGAATACTGGTCTTCAACACTGGCCGCGCCAGCACCAGCGAGAAGATCGTCGTCGCTTCCGGCGCGCTGAACTCATGGCCCAGGAACATCAAGGGCAAGTTGCTGTACAGCGACTTGGACAACAGCCGCTCCTGCACGGCCGCGACGATGCTGTTGTGATCGAACGGCAACTTGATGCTGCCATCGGCCACCGCCTTCAGCGAAAACCAGCCCTGATGCTCACCCAGCGCCACCTCATCGGCGACGATCGCCAGGTAATAAGTGGACGACGACCAGCAACGCGGGTCGCGAAACGCATCGCCCACCGTGCCCACTTGCTCGCTCCAGGCCAACGCCAGGCCAACCTTGCTGCTGGCGCGCAAGCGTTCCACGGCATCCTGGAGGCTCAGATCCTGCACCCCACCATTCACCACCACGCCCGGCAGCGCCCAATGCCCGGCGAACGGCTCGGCGTCGCGTTTATTCAGCAGCAGCTTTAATTCTCCCGCCGCGCGGCAGTAGCACAGCACGCAGAGGTCGACGGTGTGGAGGTAGGCGCTCAGTGGCATGTGGAGTCCTTGTAAACAGCGGTGGGGCACAGTCTAACGGATCAAATAGATATGTCATGTACTGAGTCCAGAATAGATAAACAAATGTTTCTTGCAATGAAAGTACATGACGTGTACTTTTATTTCCAGGCCACAGGAGAACCGCCATGACCCTCTCGAAAACTGCCATCGCTTCATTCGACGTCGACGCCCAGAAGAGCTTTACGCCGCTGTGCCCCAACGAGTTGCCGGTGGCGGGTGGTGACCAGATCGGTGCCGAACTCAACTACATGGCCAGCCTCGCCGGCCACCGCATCGGCAGCAAAGATGCCCACAGCCCGCACGCCCCCTGGGTGGTTGCCCAACCCAGCGAGATGCTGCAACCCACCGGCCTGGCGCACGCCGATGTCACCTGGGTCAGCCACTGCGTGCCGGGCACCGAGGGTTTCACCCTGCTGGACGAGTTGCCCGCCCCATATGACTACGATTACTTCATCTGGAAAGGCGTCGAACCCGACCTGCACCCTTACGGCGCCTGCTACCACGACCTGCACGACAAGCTCTCCACGGGCGTGATCGAATACCTCAAGGCCCAAGGCGTGGTCCGTGTGATTGTCGGCGGCCTGGCCCTGGACTACTGCGTCAAGACCACTGCGCTGCAACTGCTCAAGGCTGGCCTGGAGGTGGTCCTGCACCTGCCGGCATGCCGAGGAATCAGCGACGAGGGGAGCGTGCAGGCCGTCAATGAGTTGCTCAAGGCCGGGGCTGTGATCAGCAGCACCCGCGAAGAACTGGCCGCGATGGCCACGCGTTAAGGAGACACACCATGGAAAGTGCCTACGACTACGAAGCCCCGGTGATCCAGGGCTTGCTCGACACCGACTACTACACCTTCACCATGATGCAGGCGGTGTTGCACCAGCACCCGAATGTCGATGTGGAATACAACTTCATCGTGCGCTCCAGGGAAAAACTCGGTCACCTGATCCCCGAACTGCGTGCCGAGCTTGAAAAAATGGCCGGCCTGCAAATGCGCGAAGGCGAGCTGCGCTTCCTGTTCAACCCACGCTTTCGCGAATACCTGACCCCCGACTACGAACGCTTCCTCGGCCTGTTCCGCTTCAACCTGCGCTACATCCACGTCAGCGAAATCGACGGCCAGCTGAATATCCGCGTGGTCGGCCCGATGCTGCACTGCATCATGTTCGAGCAGCCGGTGCTGGCGCTGGTCAGTGAGTTGCGCAACCGCGACAAGTACCCGGACGTGACCCTGGAAGACGTCACCCGCAAGCTCTACCAGAAATTCGATTGGCTGGAGAAACACCTCAGCCGCGACGAGCTGGCCGACCTGCGCGTCTCTGACTTTTCCACCCGTCGGCGCCTGTCATTCAAGGCCCAGCGTGAAGTGGTGGACATCATGCGCCGCGACTTCCCCGGCCACTTCGTGGGCACCAGCAACGCGCACCTGGCCTACGAATTCGACCTGCCGCTGATTGGTACCATGGCTCACCAGTGGATGATGGTGCACCAGCAACTGGGGCGCTTGCGCGAAAGCCAGAACGCCGGCCTGGAAAACTGGGTACGTGAATACCGCGGCCGCCTGGGCATTGCCTTGACCGACACCATCAGCACCGACTTTTTCCTCAAGGACTTCGACCTGTACTTCGCCAAGTTGTACGACGGTTTGCGCCAGGACTCCGGCGATCCCATCGCCTGGGCCGACAAAGTCCTGGCCCGCTACAAAGCATTGGGCATCGACCCGATGACCAAGGACCTGATGTTCTCCGACGGCCTGAACTTCGAAAAATGCCTGCCGATCCTGCGTCACGTGCGTGGCAAGGCCAAGTTCGGTTTCGGCATGGGCACCAGCCTGGCGTGCGATGTGGAGGGCGTCGAGCCGCTGAGTATCGTCATGAAGCTGGTACGGGTGCACGGCGAACCGGTGGTGAAATTCTCCGATGATCCGATCAAGAATGTCTGCGAAGACGCCTCGTTTTTGCAGTACGCGGCACAGGTGTTCAACGTGGGCAGGGTGGAGGTGTGACATGCAAGAACGTATCGCGCAGGAACTGAATATCGATCGGCAACTGGTCAAGGGCGGTGAAGCCAAGGAAATCCAACGGCGCATCGACTTCATCAAGACCACCTTGCGCCACTCAGGCTGCAAGGCCCTGGTACTGGGCATCAGCGGCGGCGTCGATTCGCTCACCGCCGGTCGCCTGTGCCAGTTGGCGGTGGAGCAACTGCGGGCCGAGGACTACGCCGCGCGTTTTATCGCCATGCGCCTGCCCTACAAGAGCCAGGCCGACGAACACGACGCCCAGGCCTCCCTGGACTTCATCGCTCCGGACCAGATCGACACCCTCGACATCGCCGCCAGCGTCGACGGCCTGATGGCCAGCCTGAGCGCCACTGAAGCCAGTGCGGAGCATGTCGACTTCATCAAAGGCAACGTCAAGGCCCGTACCCGCATGATCGCCCAGTACGCCGTGGCCAACCTGCACAACGGCCTGGTCGTCGGCACCGACCACGGCGCCGAGGCATTGATGGGCTTCTTCACCAAATTCGGCGACGGCGCCTGTGACCTGGCACCGCTGTCGGGCCTGACCAAGACCCAGGTACGTCTGTTGGCCAGTGCCCTTGGGGCCCCGACGAACCTGGTGCACAAGCAGCCCACTGCCGACCTGGAAGAACTCGTACCGGGCAAGCTGGATGAACATGCCTATGGCTGCACGTACGAAGAGATCGATGCCTACCTGATGGGCGAGCCGGTGAGTGAGCGGGTGAGGACGATTGTCGAAGGGGCGTACAGCAAGACAGCGCACAAACGCGCGCTGCCGATAGTTCCCGCTTGAACGGACGATCAAATGTTGATGTGCTCGCGAATATTCCAGCCGAACCGGATCGGCCCGCCATCGGCTTTCTGCGGCGGTACCTTTCCCATTCCCAGGATTGACTACAAGGCGCTGAGACCAGATCGGGAAGTGCCTGTCTTAAAAAAGGAAACCTTCCTACATTCTTGACGGATATTGATTCTTTACGCTCTGCGCTCTTGTGAGTTCAGGAGTAAAGGAATGGCTAGCAGCGTATTGAAGGACGGTTTCCCCTGGGCCCACCTCACCCCCCGTGAACGGGTAGAAAGCCGCAGGGTTCGACGCTTCAACGAACCATTAAACGATGTTCTGGGCGGGATTTCGGGGCTGGCTGGAAGTTATCAACATGGTCACGTTGGAAATGCCACGACGATAGTTGTGGGCTGGTACGAGGAGATTTCAGAGTGAATGAGTCACCTCTCCGTCTTCTCCGCCGTAACTTTCCAGTGTTCATGAGCACGATATTCATGGCTATCTTCTCAACCGCTATGGTGACCGTGCTGGTTGATGATCACTATTTGCGCAAGCTCGAGCCGTCACTGAGAACCGAATTGATGGGGTGGGGGCTTCTGTCGCTGACGTTTTTCTTCGGGTTTTCCAATTTCATGATTGTGCGTGGCTTCAACTGGGCAGTTGGACTCCTGGCGGGCTATTTCGCTTTCTGCCTGATGCTGGTCATACCAACGATTCAATACCGCCCGCATACCGTGGCGTTTTCTCTGGGCGTTGTATTTCCACTCCTGGGATTGCTTCTGCTCAATACCGAACGCCACCGGGAAATGCGGCAAAAATTATTTGAAATCCGCATTCAACGAAATACCGCGAGAGCGATCTACAAAAATTACTGCAATAAACTCAAGGCCAGGGCGGGCAGGGAAGGGTAACGGCGGCTCCCACGTCAACAACGTGGGAGCGCAAGCTATACCCGCCTACCGCTCAATCGACCGACTCCACCGCGCATTCCACTCCGGCCGCGCCTGGTTCACCTGGTCCCAATCGATCGAAATCGCCGTCTGCAAATACCCCTGCATCGCCTCTACCCGCGCGCGGGTCTTGTCGGTGGTCGGGGTGGACGGGTTCGACGGGATCTGGTCGCCTTCCTCCAGCGCCGGGGCCTGGGCCTCGGCGGTCAGCAAAAAGGCGGCGAGTTTCTGTGCCAGTTCCGGTTGGTCATTACGCGCGATCACGCACTCGGCCACGTTCAGCACCACGGCGCCTTCCTTGGGTTGCGCGTATTCCATTGGCACACCGAGGAGTTTCTGGGTGGCCACCTGGGTTGGGGTGAGGGGGAAGATCGCCGCTTCGTCGGTTTGCACCATCTCGGAGATTTTCGCGGAGCTGGCGATATATTCCAGCACGTTGGGGCCAACGGTTTTTGGCCAGGCCTTGAAGCCGGGCTCCACGTTGGTTTCGTCGCCGCCCTGGAGGCGGTTGAACATGAGGAAACCGTGCAGGCCGAAAGTGGAAGAGGCCACGGACTGGAACACCACTTTGTCCTTGAAGCGCGGGTCGGCCAGGTCCATCCATGAGGTGGGGGCGGCCCAGCCTTTTTCCTTGAACATCCTGGCGTTGTAGCCCAGGCCGGTGACGCCCAACGTCACGGCCACGGCCTGGTCCTTGATCTTCGCCTTGGCCGGGATCTGTTCCAGGGTCGGGCTGGCTGCCAGTTTGTCGCACAAGCCCATGGAGATGGCGCGGTACATGATGCCGTCGTCGAGGAACATCACGTGCATCTGCGGGTTGTCTTTGTTGGCCTGGACCTTGGCGAGGATGTCCGACGACGTGCCGGGCACGATCACCACCTTGACGTTGTTGGCCTTCTCGAACGCAGGCAGCACCTTGTCGGCGTACACCCGTTCCATGGTGCCGCCGTTCATGCCCAGGTACAGCGTCGGCGCGGCATGGGCGGTGGAGGCGAGCAGAGCGAGGGACAAGCAGGACAGCGCAATACGAGTGTTCATGGATGTTTTTCCTCTCAGGCTTGGAAACGACGGATGGAAAACGCTTCGATGGGTTGGCGGCTGGCCCCGTCGCAGACGATCTCTGCCAGGGCTTCACCGACCGCTGGGCCCAGCTGGAACCCGGCGCCGGCAAAGCCGAAACCGTGGAGCAGGCCAGGTTGGGTGCTGCTGGGGCCGATCACCGGCTCGTGATCGGGTAGGTAACCTTCGGTGCCGCTCCAGGTGCGAATCGCCTGGGCGCCCTTGAGGAACGGGTACAGCTCGGCGGCATTGCGCAGGATTTCCAGCACTGCCGCTTGCCCGGGGCGCGCCTGCCGGGGGCCAAGGGCAAAGCCGCGCCCGCCGCCAAGGATGCAATTGCCGCGGGCCACCTGGCGTGCATAAATCCCACCGCCTTCGACACCGGTGCTCACGTTCATCACCACCGGCAGCGGTTCGGTGACCAACATGGCCGGGTGCGCCGAAATGATCGGCACCGGCTCGCCAAATTGCGCGGCGAGGGTGCCGGCCCAGGCGCCGGCGCAGTTCAATAACCAGGGGGCTTGCAGGTGCAGGCCGTTGGCGCAGTGCACGCGGAAATGGCGGCTGTCATGTTCGATGCGGATCACTTCGGCCTGCTCGTATACCGATGCGCCCAGGCGTTGCGCCGCACGGGCGAAGGCGGGGGACACCAGTCGCGGGTTGGCGTGCCCGTCCTCGGGGCACAGTGAAGCCCCCACTGCGATATCGCCGACCCAAGGGAAACGTGCGCGCAGTTCGGCGTGATCGAGCAGCTGCAAGCCCAGGCCAAAACCTCGGGTTTGCTCGGCATAGGCCTGCAACGCGGCGAAATCCGCATGACTGCGCGCCAGTTTCAGATGCCCGGAGCGCACGTATTCGCCCTCAATACCGATCAACCCCGGCAAGTCGGCCCACAGCTGGTGGGCACGCTGCGACAGCGGCAACTGATGCAACGGCCGACCCTGGCGCCTGACGCCGCCGTAATTCACGCCACTGGAATGCGAGCCACAAAAGTCCCGCTCTACCAGGGCCACGCGCTGGCCTTTGTGCGCCAGCATCAAGGCCGCCGAAGCCCCGACGATCCCGCCGCCCAACACGATGACGTCGATCATGGCTGCACCTGCACGCCAAACGGCAGCGGCTTGATCGGTGCCTGGCCACGTAAGCGGCCGACGTGTTCAATCCCGCGGCCACTGCGCTCAGCGACGATCTCGGCTGCCGCCAGCCCGCACATGCGGCCCTGGCAGCGGCCCATGCCAACCCGGCAATGGGCTTTGACCCGGTTGATCTCCCAGTGGCCTTCATCCACCACGGCGCGTACATCGCCGACGCTGACTTCTTCACAGCGGCACACAATCAATTCATCCGGTGCCTGCGCCGCCCAGTCTTCAGGGAAGGGGAACGCAGTCTCCAACCCCTGGCGAAAGCGTTGGATGCCTGCCAATTGCTGCTCCAGCACAGCGGGGCGGCGATGATCGATGGCCACGCCTGCGTCTTCCAACACCGCCAACGCCGCCCGCTCGCCCGCCATCTGTGCGGCATCCGCGCCCATGATCCCGGCACCGTCGCCTGCCAGGTACACGCCTGCGAGGCTGCTGCGCCCAGCGTTGTCCCGGCGCGGCAACCAGGCACGGTTCAAGGCATTCCATTCAAATTCACAGCCGAGCAGATCCGCCAGTTGGGTTTCGCTGCGCAGGGCGTGGGCGAAGGCCACGGCGTCACAGGCCAAATCTTGCCTATCCCAACGAATACCGCTGACCCGCTGTTCGCCCTCGATCTGCTGGAGCGTCACGCCCTGATGCACGGGAACCCCGTGGGCGCTCAGCCAGGCGCGGTAATACAAGCCCTTGGCCAACGTCGCCGGTTGCCCGAGCAGCGCCGGCAACGCACGGCATTGCGCACTGAACGGCGCGCTGTCGAGCACCGCCACCACCTTGGCCCCGGCCTTGGCGTATTGATAAGCCACTAAATAGAGCAATGGCCCGCTGCCACAAAACGCCACCCGTTCGCCGATGGCGCAGCCCTGGTACTTCAAGGCGATTTGCGCGGCGCCCAGGCTGTAGACGCCGGGCAAGGTCCAGCCCGAAACAGGCAGGATACGGTCGGTGGCGCCGGTCGCGACGATGATCCGCGAATACTCGAGGCTCTCGGCACGGCCGCTCTTGAGCGTGTCCAGGCGACCGTCCTCGGCATTCCACACCAGGGTTTCGGGCCGATAGTCGATCAAACCGGCCAACTCATCCATCGTGCGGTGCACGGCGTCTGCCTTGCGCGCGTCAAAACCGTAGACCTGCTTGGCTGAGCGTTGGAAACCCGCTGGTTGGCGCCGATAGATCTGCCCGCCACCGCGCAGGCTTTCATCGATCAGGCAAGGTTTGACGCCGTGGTCGAGCAGGGTGCGCGCCGCGCTGATCCCCGCCGGGCCTGCGCCCACAATCACCACCGGCTTCATAGCTGGCGCCCCGGATCACGGCTGATCACCTGGCCTTCTTCCAGCAACGTCGAGCAGGCGCGTACCCGCCGCCCATCCTCCAGGCGCACCCAGCAGTCCTGGCAGGCGCCCATCAGGCAAAACCCGGCGCGGCGCTCGGCGCTGAAATCGCTGCCGCGCAGGTGCTCGGCACAGGTCAGCACGGCGGTCAGCAGGGTGTCGCCGCGCAGGCCGGTGGCCGGTTGCCCGTCGAGGGTGAAGGCCACGGCAGGGCGCGCGGTCTCGGCCAATCGTTTGAACAGAGCCATCAATGTTTCCCCACCAGCACGCGGTCCAGGCCGTAGACCCGGTCGAGCAGAATCATGGTCGCCGCCGTCAGCGCAATCACCAGCGCCGACACCGCCGCCATCATCGGGTCGATGGACTCGGTGGCGTACACATACATGCGCACCGGCAGGGTTTGCGTGGCTGGCGAGCTGACAAAGATCGACAAGGTCACCTCATCGAAACTGTTGATGAAGGCCAGCAACCAGCCACCGGCCACGCCGGGCAAAATCATCGGCAACGTCACCCTGAGAAACAGCGTGATGCGCCCGGCGCCGAGGGACTCGGCGGCCTGCTCGGCGCTGCGATCCATGCCGACCGCCGCCGCCAATACCAGGCGCAGCACATAGGGCGTGATGATCACCACGTGCGCCAACATCAGCCAGGTGAAGCTGCCATTCACCCCCATCAGCGCAAACAGGCGCAGCATCGCCACCCCCAGTACCAGGTGCGGGATGATGATCGGTGACAGGAACAAGGTGCTGAAGAAGTTGCGCCCCGGGAACTGATAGCGACTGATCGCCAACGCTGCCGGCACCGCGATCAGTGTCGCCAAGGTCGCGGCGGTAAACGCCAGGATCAGGCTGTTATAGAACGCCTGGATAAAGTCGGCCCGCTCGAACACGGCGCGAAACCAGCGCAGTGAGAAACCCGAGGTGGGCAGGCTCAAGGTGTTTTCCGGGGTGAAAGCCACCAGGCACACCACCACCAGCGGCGCCATCATGAACAGCACCACCAAACCGTGGAAACCGAGGGCCAAAGGACCGTTTCTGGACATGCGCTTAAACCCCCAGGGACTTTTTGTAGCGGCCTTCGACCATGCGGTTCCAGCTCAGCATGATCAGCAGATTGACCAGCAACAGCACCACCGCGATGGTCGCGCCCATGGGCCAGTTGAGTTCCGAGAGGTACTGGTCGTACACCACGGTGGCGACCATTTTCAGGCGGCGTCCGCCGAGCAGGCCGGGGATCGCAAAGGAGCTGGCGGCCAGGCCGAACACAATCAAGGTGCCGGACAGCACGCCGGGCATGACCTGTGGCAACACGATCTTACGCATCACCGTGGCCTGGCTTGCGCCCAGCGACAACGCCGCCTGTTCGGCCGAGGGGTCGAGCTTTTGCAGCGAGGTCCACACCGGAATGATCATGAACGGCAGCATCACGTGCACCAGCGCAATGATCACCGCGAACGGCGTGTACAACAGCTTCACCGGGCGCCCGCCCAGCGCCTGGATCATCTGGTTCACCAGCCCGTCGGCACCGAGCAGCAGGCTCCAGCCGAACGCCCGCACCACCACCGAAATCAACAGCGGCGTGAGGATCAAAATCAGGAAGATCGAGCGCCACGGTGTGCCCATGCGGCTGAGGATGTAGGCCTCGGGCACGCCAATCACCACGCACAGCAAGGTCACCAACGCGCTGATCCAGAAGGTGCGCCAGAAGATCTCGTAGAAGTACGCATCGCTGAACAACGACAGGTAATGGGCCAAGGTCCATTCATCCGCCTTTACACCCACCTGATAGTCGAACACGTTGAACGACAGCACCAGCGTCAGGCCCAACGGCAGGATCAGCAGCCCGGCGAACAGCACCAGCGCCGGCAGCGAGAGCCAATAACCCCGACTCATGCGTGCACCTCATCCGTCGCCAATACCCGCAGCAGGTCGGCCTGCCAATCCAGGCCGACCGTTGCGCCATGGCCCAACGGCGCGCTGCCGTCGTTGCTACGCACCACGGTGATTTCGCCCAGCGCGGTCTGGAGGCGGTACAGCCACTGGCTGCCGAAGAAGTAGCGGTTGACGACCTGGCCTTGCAGGCGGCCGGTGCCGGCGTCCACCAGCTGGATTTTTTCCGGGCGCAGGCTCAACACCAACTCGCCGTCGCCCTTGGCGTGGCGGACCTGCGCAGTGCCGAGCTCGTCATAGTCGCCGGGCAGCAGGTTGGCCTTGCCGACGAAGTCCGAGATAAACCGCGTGCGGGGGTGTTCGTACAGGGTGTACGGCACATCGATCTGGGTCACGCGCCCGGCTTGCATCACCACCACACGATCGCTGATGGACAGCGCCTCGGCCTGGTCGTGAGTGACCATCAAGGTGGTGATGCCCACCGCGCACTGGATACGGCGGATTTCAAACTGCATCTCTTCGCGCAGGTTGGCGTCGAGGTTGGACAGCGGCTCATCCAGCAGCAACACCGGCGGCTCGATCACCAGGGCGCGCGCCAGGGCCACGCGTTGGCGCTGGCCGCCGGATAACTCCCGTGGGTAACGGTCGGCGTGGGGGGCCAGGCGCACCAGCTCCAGCACGGTCTTGACCTTGGCGGCGATCTCGCTGCCCGGCACCTTGCGCATCTTCAGGCCGAAGGCGACGTTGTCGCGCACGCTCATGTGCGGGAACAGCGCGTAGCTCTGAAACACCACGCCCAGGCCACGGCTGGCGGGCTTGGCATGGGTGATGTCGCGGCCGTCGAGCAGGATCTGGCCGCCGCTCACCTCGACGAAGCCGGCGATCATTTGCAAGGTAGTGGTCTTGCCGCAGCCCGAGGGGCCGAGCAGGGAAACGAACTCGCCTTTTTCCACCGCCAAGTCAGTGGCGACCACCGCGTCGACGGCGCCGTAGCGTTTGCTCAAGGCGTTGAGTTGGAGAAATGCCATGTCTGCGTTCCACCTTTTTTTCAGTCGCGTCGAAACGCGCTTTTTTTGTTTTGGGCAGATGCGAAAAGAGTGTTGCGGGTGCGTTGGCGCTCGATCTCAAGTCGGCTGCCGGTTGTTGTTCATTTCGCCCCTGTGGACGCAGATTAGGACGAAGACTAGGATGGGCGGAAGATGGAATTTCACTGGGTGAGCAATTATTTTAAGATTTATTCACTGAACAGAATTACTCATGAGATAGCGCGTTATGGATTCCACTGAGCGGAATAACAACAGTAAGGAAGTGGGGGCGGGCGGGGTGTCCCGTCTGTTCGCGTTGCTGCGTACCCTGGGTGAGGTGCCGGAAGGTGGTGAGCGCGTCACCCAACTCGCCCAACAGGTCGGCCTGTCCCAGCCCACCACCCACCGCCTGCTGCGCAGCCTGATGGACGAAGGCATGGTCGAACAGGACGCGCGCAGCAAACGTTATCGCCTGAGCCTGGAGTTCTTCGCCCTGGCGGCGAACGCGGGCAAGACCGGCAACCTGCGCGACTTGGTGCGCCCGAGCATGCTGCGCTTGAGCGCGTCCTTGGGCGACTCATTGTTTTTGCTGGCGCGCAGCGGCTTTGACGCGATCTGCCTGGACCGCAGCGAGGGCCCGTACCCGATCCGCACCTTCACCGGCGACATCGGCGGGCGCGTGGCATTGGGCGTGGGGCAGGGCAGCCTGGCCATCCTGGCATTCCTGCCGGAAGAAGAGCGCGAGACGGTGATCCGCTACAACTTGCCACGGCTCAAGGATTTCCATCTGTATGACGAGGTGCTGTTGCGTTCGGAGGTGGAGAATGTGCGCAACCTGGGCTATGCGGCGCGCAACACCGGGGTGCTGGAAGGCATGGCGGGGCTGGCGGTACCGATCCTCAACCGGGACGGGCATGCGGTGGCGGCATTGAGCGTGGCGACCATCAGCGATCGCCTGGGGCCGAGCCGGTTGCCGATGGTGGTGGAGTTGTTGAAACGCGAAGCGGCGGCGATCGGTCCCAGGATCAACCCGTTTGACCCGACATTGCGCCGGCCTTCACAAACCTTCGGCGGTTAACTTATTCCCGGCAATGAAGATCCCATGGGGGAACCGCACTTCAGTGCCGAGCGGACTGTTGTGGCATGTGGGCTGTTATGGCAGACGGGCTAACTGTGGCGAGCGGGCTTGCCCTAATGCCGTTCAGTTAAGCGTACATCGACTTCTGTAGGAGCGAGCTTGCTCGCGAAAAACGTCAACGATAACGCGTGTTTCCTGAGTGAACGCGGCGCCTGTGAGTTCTTCGCGAGCAAGCTCGCTCCTACAAAAAAGCCTTAACTGAACGGCATTAGGGCTTGCCGCGAGCAAGCTCGCTCCTACAGAAGGCGATGTACGCTTAACTGAACGGCATTAGGGCTTGCCACAACAAGCCTGCTCGCCACATTAAGGGGCCTTCCCTCCCACCCTTTTGACCGCGTTTACTTCAAGCTTTTTTCCAACCAGGCTTTCAGGTCCTGGATTTCCGCTGCGCTGACGGTGTGGTTCATGCCCGGATAGGTATGGAACTCCGGCTTCAGCCCGATCTTCTCCAATACCTCATTCGCCCGCGTTGCCGACGCATAGGGCAGTGCCTGGTCCAACGTGCCGTGGCCAATGAAGATCGCCAGGGGTGCCAATCGCGGATCCGGCTTGAGCTCAGCCTTGAGCACCGGCAGCACGCTGCCACTGAGCGCTGCGATGCCGCGCACCAGCCCAGGATCACGCAATGCCACCTCGTAAGACATGATCGCGCCCTGGCTGAACCCCACCAGGAACACCCGGTCAGGCTGGGTGTGGTACTTGGCGGTGGCCTTGCCGACAAAGTCCTTGATCAGCCTGGCACTGCTCTGCAGATCCTCAGTCACCCCATCGTAATCGCCCTCACCCGGCGTCTTGGTAAACCAGCGAAACCCGTGGGGGTCCACGGGCATGGGCGCGCGGGCTGACAGGTAGGTCCAGGTCGACGGCAGCGCATCCTTGATGCCAAACAAGTCTTCCTCGTTGCTGCCGAACCCGTGCAGGAAAATCACCAACGGCTGGTTACGCGCATCGCCCTGGGTCTGTTCCAGGTAGGACAACGGCAAGTCGGTGTGCAGGGTAGCATCGGCCTGGGCGGCGCCGGCCACCAGGGTCAGCGCCAGGGCAAACAGTTTGAGCATGGGAAATGACCTCAGGGTTTGCGCAATAAATAAGTGTCCATGATCCAGCCGTTGTCCAGGCGCGCGGCCTTGCGCACCCGTTCGATCTGTTCAGCCACGTCACTGACTTTGCCACTGATCAGGATTTCATCCGGCGTGCCCAGGTAGGCGCCCCAGTAGATATCCAGGTCCTGGTCGGCCACCGTACGGTAGGAATCTTCCGCGTCGAGCATCACCACCAGGGTATCGGCATCACTCGCCTGCCCCGCCGCCAAGCGGCGCCCGGTGGTGATCTCGATGGACTTGCCGATGCGGTTCAGCGGGACTTTGTGTTGCGCGGCCAGGGCCTGCACGCTGGTGATGCCGGGGATCACCTCGAACTCAAAGGCACAGCGGCCGCTGGCCAGGATCGCCTGCAAGATACGAATGGTGCTGTCGTACAACGCTGGGTCGCCCCACGCCAGGAAAGCCCCCACCTCACCGTCCGCCAGGTGCTCGTTGATCATGCGCTCGAACGTCTGCTGCTTGTCGCGATTGAGGTCCTGCACGGCGGTGGTGTAGTCGATATCACCGCGCACCCGCTCGGGGCAATCGGCCTCGACGAAGCGATAGCCGGGCTCGGTGATATAGGTCTCGCAGATCTCGCGGCGCAGGTCGATCAGCTTGTCTTTGCTCTGGCCCTTGTCCATCAGGAAAAACACATCCGTGCGATTCAGTGCTTTCACGGCCTGCATCGTGATGTAGTCAGGGTTGCCGGCGCCAATGCCGATGATCAGGATGCGTTTCATGGGTTGCTCTCATTGCGGGGCGGCGATTTTGCCATGTTCGGGGGGCCAGGCGTGAGTTTCCAGGCGCAGGCGCCAGACACCGTTGAAGCGCAGCTCGGTGGCGGACAACGGCTCGACATCAATGCGGTGGAACAGCGCGATGGGATAGCGCATGACGTACAGCATCGCCGCGCGGATAACAAACGGATGGGTGACGGCCAACACATGCCCAGGCTGGCTTTCCAGGGATTCCATCCACAGCGCCACCCGCGTGCAGATCTGGTCCACCGACTCGCCGCCATGGGGAGCGCTGGCACTGTCGGTGAGCCAGGTCGTCAAGGCATCGCTGTCCAGTTGACCGATGTCCTGGCCTTTCCACTGGCCGAAATCGCCATCGCGCAGCGCCGGCTCGATCACCGCGTCGGTGCCGAACAGACGCGCGGTCTCGCGGGTCCGGGCCTCAGGCCCACACAGCAGGCGCCGGCCTTTCTTGAAGCCACCGGCCAGGGACAGCGTTGCACCTGGCCCATTCAGCGCCAGCGATTCGTCATCGGGGAAGCGCCCGCGCTTTTGCAGCGGGGTGAGGGCATGGCAAATCAATGTCAAACGGGTGGCATGCATTGCAAGTCGCTGCGACAGGAAAGATCAAGCCACCAAGACTGGCGCACTTAGCCCTGTGACGCAACGCCTTGCGCCAGATAGAGCACCTGGTAGCCCGTGCCCGGACGCTCCGCCGCCACCGGCTGGGCCGATACGGTGATGCGCACCAGGCGCCAGGCCTGCACATCCAAGGCCAGGAGCACCGCGAACGTATCGCGGCGGTCCGCCACCTGCCGGTTGCGCACTTTCTCCTCGGCCAGCCTCGCGGCCCGGTCTGCGCCCGGTTCCAGCGCCCACTCCTCTCGATACAGGCTCAAGGCGCCCTGCGCCGGCCCGCGCTGCACGTCCAGCGGCAGCCAGCTTTCAATGTGCGGTCGACCAAAGCTGTCGAGCACTTTTTGAAAGCGTTCGCCCAGCAGAAAATCGGCGGCCTGCAACGGGTCCGACCACAGGTACACCGAGGCATACAGGTTGCCCACGCCCGCTCCCTGCCCGTGCTCCTGAGCAATGAAGGCCTTGAAAATCAAACCCTCGGTGCCGTCCCATAACGGCCCCAATTGCGTCGCGCGCTGGCGAATCACGCCCATGTCGTAGTCGGCAGGCAAGCGATGTGAATACTGTTTGGCAAACATGGAAAAGCTCCCGTGCAAATTGAGGGTCCAGCTTGCGCAGCGGCGATGATTTCAACAAGATATCACCCAATATAAGTGCGATAAGGATTTGATATGACCGATGCGCCCAAACCCCTGGATATCGACACCGTGCAGGCGTTTGTGCTGGTCGCCGATTTCGCCAGTTTCACCCGCGCTGCCGAAGCCCTCGACACCTCCCAGGCCGCCATCAGCCTCAAGCTCAAGCGCCTTGAAGAGCGCCTGGGTTATCGCCTGCTGGAGCGCACCCCCCGCCATGTGCGGCTGTCGCCCCAGGGCGAACGCTTTATCGTCGCGGCCCGCGCCCTGCTCAATGCCCATGAACGCGCCCTGGCCGACCTCGGCAGTCACGCCTCCCGGCGCCTGGTGATCGGCATCAGCGACCACGTGGCCGGGCCGGACTTACCCTCCTGGCTAAGCCGTCTCGCCGCCTACGACCCGCTGGTGATCCTGGAAGTGCGCATCGCCTCCTCCCGCGACCTGGTCGGCGCGTTCGACCGCAACGAACTGGACGCCGTGATCGTGCGCAACGAAGGCGATCGCCAGGACGGCGAAGTCTTGGCGGTGGAACGTTTTGGCTGGTTTGCCGCGCCCGGCTGGCAACACAGCCCAGGCACGCCGTTGCGCATGGCGACCATGGCCGCGCCCTGCGGCGTTCGCCAGTTGGCGACACAGGCACTGGACGCCGCGCGCATCGACTGGGCCGAAGTGTTTGTCGGCGGCGGCGTGATGGCGGTGGGGGCAGCGGTCAGCGCCGGGTTGGGCGTGGCCGCCCTCGCCCACCGCGTGGCACCGGCCGGCGCCGTGGAGGTGAGTGGGCAATACGGTTTGCCCGCCTTGCCCGTGAGTGAAGTGGTGCTCTACAGCCGCATCAGTGACACACGCTCCCGTGAAACATTGCGGGCCCTGAGCGCGACGTTTCGGGGGGTGTTGCAGCGTTAATCAAACCACTCGCGCCGCCCGTCGAACGTACTGACGATCAACTCGACAATCATCTGCACGGTCTCGGCGTGCTGCACCTGTGCGTTCACCGCCAGCCACACCTGGCGCTGCATGCTCTCGGCGAGCAAGCCCGGCAAGGCCACCAGCCCACGGTCGAAGCTGCTCATGTAATGGGGCAACAAGCCGATGCACGCGCCGCAGCGAATCATCTCCAGCATCAGCGAATAGGCCTGCACCTGCACCACTGCCGCCAGGCGTTGTTCCACCACGCGGTTCCAGGGCTGCAAGGCGTCGACCTGTACGTCGGGTCGCCACTGCACCAGCATGTAGTCGGCGAGGTCGTCGACACTGTCGGGGCGGGTCGTCAGTCGCGAGTAGCGCTTGGCGATATGCGGCAAGTAGTGCAAGCGCGCCAGGCGCTTCGGTGGCTCGGTGGGGAAACTCGGGCCCGGCGCGGGGCCATCCGCGTCGGAGAGCCACAGCACCACATCCACGTCCACCGCCTGCAGTGACAGTTGGCTGTCCAGGGAGATGATCTCCAGGCGCACGCTGGCGTTACGGCGCAGCAAGGCGATCAGGTCGCGGCCAAGGATGTCGTGCAGGATCGGTTCGGCCACCGCCAGGCGGATCAACGGCTGCTCCAGCACCGGCAGGCGCCGCTCATGGGCCAGGGCGACCAATTGCGCTTGCAGTTGCTGGCCGTCGCGACTGAGGACCAGGCCATTGCCCTGGTAGCTGAACAGCGAATGGTGCAGCTGTTCCTCCAGCTGCGCCAGGCGTTTGCGCAGCAGGGTCGCCTTGATATTCAGGCTGCGCGCGGCCTGCATGAAACAGCCGCAACGCGCACTGACCAGGAAGTAGCGCACCACCTCCGGCTCGATCTCGCTGGCTAATGCCAGCCAGGCGCCGCGCACCGGGTTCGGCTCGCGATAGGGTGCAGGCCCCTGGGGGCCGGACGGTTCTAGAAATGCCATGGGAGACTCCCTGTCTTGTGGGGCTTGTGCATCCAATGCGGTCGACGCGTATCACTCCAGCACGGTGTTCAGCTGTGCTCCGTCGATGCTCAAGGTGGCGGTGTTGAGCATGCCTTCGAGGTACGCCTTGGCAATCTGTTCCTGACGTTGGGCGCGCAGGGCCTGGGTCAGGCGCTCGCGCAGTTCGTCGAGGGTGGCGGTACGCGCCGGTTGCTGCGCGGTGAGCTTGAGCACATGAAAACCCGCCGCGCTCTGCACCGCGTCCGACACCGCGCCGACCTTGAGCCGCGAGACCACCTCGCGCACCTGCGGTACCAGTTGCTGCAACGGCTGCAAGCCCGAGTCGCCGCCCTGTTGCGCAGTGCCGGGGTCCTGGGAATATTGCGCGGCCAGGGCGGCAAAATCCGCCGGCGCCGCCTGGGCCTTGCGGCTCAGTTCCTGGGCCTGGCGCCGCACCGCGTCGACGCTTTGCGGGCCATCCACCGCGAGGAAAATCTGGCTGACCCGATACATCGGCGGCGTCACCCACTGCGCCTTGCCGCTGTCGTAGGCTTGTTGCAACTCGGCGGCGCTGGGGTAATCGGCCGGCACCTGGCTGACCGAGAGCATGTAGTCGCGGAACACGATCTGCTCGGTGGCGGCGCGGGTCTGTTGCTCCACCTCCGGGCGCTGGCGCCAGCCCTGGGCGTCGGCCTGTTCGAGCACGGCCTTCTGCGCCAGGCGCGAACGCAGCCAGGTCTCCAGGGCGCCGCGGTTACCGCGCAGTTGCTCGCGGGTTTCGGCCGGCAGGCTCGCCAGCACGCTTTTCAGTTCAGTCAGGTCAATGTGCTGGTTGCCCAGGCGTGCCACGGCTGGCCCGCCCTGTTCGGGGCTGACGGCGGGCGCCGGCTGCTGCGCGGCGACCGGGTCGCTGCCCGGGCGCAGGCTCAGCCCCACCGCCACCACCAGCAACGTCAGCGCACCGGCGCCGACAAGCAAGGTTGGCTTTTTCACAGGATCGGCGCCTCTTCAGCCACGGGTTCAGCCGCCTGGGCCTGCAACTGCGCAGCCTGTTGGCTGTATTCACGCAGGTAGACGATAAATTCCTGCAACAGGCGGTCCCACAGCTCCAGCTGGCTGCGCAGGTGCGTGGCGCCAACGCCGGCCACCACCACGTCCATTTCCATCAACAGGAACTCGCCCTGCAACGACAACCGCGCAAAGCGGCGCGAGGCATTCCACACCTGGGCCAGGCCCTCGGGCAATGCGCCCTGTACCCGCAGCGCGCAGTTGTAGGTGAAGTCCACATAGCTGCCCGGCTCTGCCGACGGGTTGCCAAAGCGCACGGCAAAGCCGATGCCCTGGCTGGCGCTGAGCAGTTGCACGATGCCGTTCTGTTCGCTCTGGTTGACCCGGTAGCCGGCCTCTTGCAACAGCTCGGTCAAACTCTGGACGGTCACGCCGGTGATCAATTCGCTCATGGGGATCTCTTCCTTGTCTATCAGTGAGTGGCAGCTGCCTGGGGCGCGTCATAACGGGTCTTGTACAAATCGTCGCCAAAGCCCTGGGCCAGTTCCTCGAACTTGACCCGCGCACCACTGGCGAAGGGCTGGCGAATACTCATCACCTCGGCCACGTCGATTTTTTCGTAGGCCGCGAGCAACTGCTGGGCCACGCCGTACATTTGTTGATTCTTGGCTGAACATTGCTGCACTTGTGTGTCACGTTCACTCAATTGTGCTTGCAGCCGCGCGCGCTCGGCCTCTTTGCCCTTGGCGAGGGCCAGCAGTTCTTCATAGGCCTTCTTGAACTTGCCGATCTGCTCGTTGCTCGCCGCCACCTGGGCCTGCGCCTGGCTGTGCAGGCTCTGTTGCTGGCCGGCCAGTTGCTCAGCCGTACCACGGGCTTTTTCCAGCTCGGCGGTCAGTTGCTTGATCTGCGCCTGGGCTTGCTTGGCCTGGTTTTCAGCGGCCAGGCGTGCAGCGCTGGCCTGGGCCTGTTCGCTTTGCAACGCCTGCAACTGCTGGGTGGTGCTGCGCAGTTGCGTGCGTAGGCGCTCTTCCATGCCTTCGGCCGAGGCCCCGGTGGCGACCAGCGCCAACAGCAGCGCGCATATTCGCGTGTTCATGTGGCATCTCCCTGCGCATCAAAAGCGCGTGTTGAGTTCCAGTTGCATCACATCGACTTCAAACGGCGCGCCATACACTTCGGATGCGCTCAACCAACGCGCACTGGCGTAGATGTTCTTGTCGATACCGTAGTTGCCGCCGATGAAATACCCCTTGGCGTTGGTGCCGCCCAGGTGAAACGAGGAGTCGTTGAAACCGTCGGGCAAGGCGTCCGGCTGGATGTACTTGTAGCCAGCCAATACGTTCCAGTCGCCGCGCTTGCGCATCTCCAGCGCGCTGCCGAGGGTGAAGGAGACCATCAAGGCATTGCCGCCACTTTCAAACTGGCCATTGCTGTTGATGTTGTTGACGATCTCGCCTTCGCTGCGCTTGAGCATTTCGCCCTTGTCGTAGGCCAGGTTGTGGATGAAGTTACCCTGGGTGCGCAGCTTGAAGTCGCTCGGCAGTTCGCTGTCCCAGACCAGGTTGAGGTCCAGCACATCGAACTTGGATGCCAGGCCCACGTATTGTGGGTCCGGGGTGGTGGTTGGGGTGGCCGGGTTGGTGGTGTTGTTGCGCAGGTTGAACACGCTGTTGCCTTTTTGCATAAAGGCCACGCGGGTGCCGTCAGTGTCGCAACCGGGTGCGCCCTTCCACGTCGAGCAAGGGCTGGAGCGTTCACCCTCGATATCCTGGAACTGGTAGTACGCCGCGGCCAGCTTGAGGCGGTTGCTGCGGTTGATCTTCCAGTCCGCGCCGATCTGCCCACCGAACAGCCACTTGGTCTCACTGTCTTGCTTGTCGATGCCGTTGGCAGTGGCCGCATCCGAGGTGTATTCGACCGGGAACGCACCCAGGGTGCCGAACAGGCCCCATTCGTTGCTGAGCGTGTGATTGAAGATCGCGGCCACGCCGTCGAAATTGAGGTCGGTGGAGTACATCATGTCGGTGGAGTAGAACGGGTTGGCGATACGTCCCGCGGTCAGGGTCATGGCATCGTTGGCTTTCCAGCTCAGGTAACCCTGGTCGAGCCAGATGTCCTTCTTGCCAAAGCCACCGCCCAGGGTCTGGGTGGTGGACACCGGGTTATTGTCAGAGCCGGTACCCAGGCGAATACCCGCGGTCCACTCCGGCGAGATCACCGCTTTCATGCCCAGGCGCGCGCGCAGGCGGAACAGGTTCTCGCGGTCCTGGGTGGTGTTGATCAACGGCGGGAACTTGGTGTTCGAGTTCTTGTTGACGTCATACGGGCCGGTGTCATTGAGCTTGGCGAAGTCGGTGATTTCCGGGCTGTTGTTGCCTGAGAAGTAGCGCGACTCGTCACGCAGGCGGATATCGCCATCGAAGCTGATGCGCGAGACCCAATCCGGGAAGGTATTGGGCTGGGCCCAGTTTTCCTGCTTGGCGGTGGCCATCACCTCGGCTTTGACCTGGTCGCGGATCTGGTCGCGCACCGCCTGCGGCACGTACTGCACGCGCACATCCCCAGGCGCCGCCGCCGGGCCGCTGGCGACCACCGGGGCGGCATTGGCCTGGCGTGCCTGTTGGGCTTCTTTTTCCGCCTGGGCAATCAGCCCATTGGCGGTGTCCTGGGTCAGTACGCCTTGTTGCACCAGCAGGCGGATCAGGTTGATCGTGACGTTTTCCGAAGGCGCGACCGGGGCTGCAGCCGCCTGGCCGACCAGGGTCGCGATGACCATGCCGACCGCCAGGGTCAGTCGATTCACGGGGGAAATCATGTGTACGCAACTCCTGTAAAAAACTGCGAATAAGTAGGTTTGTTCAATCCGGACGCCGACCCTTGAGGGACAGGCGTACCGGCAGGGTCACTGACGCAGGAACACGTTGCGTGGCATGGGGCGTGCGCAAGGCCGCCAGCACCTGGGCGTCGGTCTCGGCGTCGCCGCTGGACTTGGCCAGTTCAACCCGCGTGACCTGGCCCTCGGCGCTCAACCACACGTCCGCCTGTACCGCGTAGGCCTTCTTGCGTAACTCCGGGTCTTCCCTCAGCAGGCGCTGAAACACGCCGGCCAGGTACTGCTTGTAGGTACCGGCACCGAGGCCACCGCCGCCACTGCCCGCCATGCCGCCGCCCTTGCCCGCGCCGATGTTGAAAGCGTCATTGCCTGATTGCGCGTCGCCGTCGATCTGCATCGGGTTGGCCAGATCATCGGCCGGCGAAGGCGGTGCTTCTTCTGCCGGCTTGACCTCCTCGGGTTCAGGGGTGGGCACCGGCTCAGGGACTTTTTCCTCGACCTTGGGCTCGGGTTCCTTGGGTTTTTCCGGCGGCGGTGGCGGCGGTGGCGGCAACGGGATAATCGTCGGCACCTTCGGCGCTTCGCGGCGTACACCACTCATGTCATTGGCCCATTGCCAGAGGAACCAGGCCGCCACGGCGCCCAGCAGCAGGCCGGCGCCCCACTTCAGCGGGCGCAGCGGCGGCTTGTTCTTTACCGGCAACGGCGGCATCGGGATCTGTGCAGTCATGGCTCAGCCCTGGCTCGGCTTGCCGGTGACCAGCCCGACCTGGGACAGCTCCAGCCGCCGCAGCAAATCGAGCACCTCGATCACCTTCTGGTACTGCACCATGGCGTCGCCGCGCACGATCACCGGGAAGTCCGGGTTCAGCGCTTTCTCGATGCGCAGGCGCTCTTCCAGCTCGCCGAGGGTGACCGGGTAGGCATCGAGGAACACCTGGCCGCCATCGTTCACCGAGATGGCCTTGGTCTTGGCCTCGGACAACGACACCGAGGCGCTGGCCTTGGGCAAGTGAATCTGGATGCCCGAGACCTGGGCGGTGGCGGTGAGGATAAACATCACCAGCACCACCATCAGCACGTCCACCAAGGGCGTGATGTTGATGCTGTCGACAGCCGCGTCGTCATCATCGTCGTGGGAGGCATTTACGGAAGCCATGGCGATTCTCCTCAGGCCGAAACCGGCGCGTGGTGCGGAGCACGGTGCCCCGCTTCACTGAACTGGCTCTCGCCGTGCATCTCCGCCAGGCGGGTGATGAACTCGTCGACAAACACACGCATGTCGGCGCTGACTTCCTTGTTGCGCGTGATCAGGCGGTTGTAGCCAAACAGTGCGGGAATCGCGACGAACAGCCCCATGGCCGTGGCCAGCAAGGCGGCCGCCATGCCTGGGGCGATGGCGTTGATGTTCACGTCGCCGGCCATGGCCGTGCCGAGGAACACCACCATGATCCCCAGCACCGTACCGAGCAGGCCGATATACGGGCCGCCGGCGATGGCGTTGGACAAGGTCGAGAGTTTGGAACTGAGCGCCTGGTTTTCACGGGTGCGCACGCCGTCCATGGAGCAGCGGATGGCTTCGATGGTCGCCGCCGACACCGACGACGTGTCGGCGCCCTGGGCGCGACGGGTGCGGATCTCCTTGATCGCCACACGGTACAGGCGCCACAGCGAGGAATGCGTCAGGCGTTCGGCGAGCACGGCGTCGTCATAGAACATTTCCAGGCGCGTGCCGATCTGCGCGAACTGCTCGCGAAACACCTCGTTGGCACTGCTCACGCGGCTGACCATGCGGTTCTTGCGGATCATGATGAACCACGACTGGAACATCATCGCCACCAGCACCAGGATGATCACCCAGGCGTCCGCCGGCACGGCTTTGAGCAAAAAGCCCAGGCTGCCGAAACCGAAGCCCGACTGCTCTTCATCCACCCCGTAGGCCACCAGTTTCGACTCGGCGCCCTGGGCGCTCGCGTCGGCCAGCAACAACGCAGCCGGGCGGGCCACCTTGGACAGGCGCAACTCATCGATGGCCCCGGCGAATGGCAGGTGCGTGCTGCCGGCTTCGGGCAGGTCGGCGCCAATCGCCCATTGTGAATTCAACGCTGGCATGGCCACTGCCAGGCTCGCGGTTTCGCGGCCATTGACATACAGCGCGACTTTTTCACCCTCGGCGGTGAACGCCAGGTGCTGCCATTGGCCAGGGTTGAGCGGCTGGGTCGACGCCGCGCGCTGGCCGTCGATCTCGACAAACGGCATGCCCTGGTTCACGCCCAGCAACAGGCTGTGGGGCCCCTCACGGCGGGCCACGACGATTTGCTCGCCGCTGGCCTGGTCCAGGCGCAGCCAGGCGCTGAAGGTGAAGGCGCCACCCGCGGCGTGTTGCAGCGATGGGCTGGCCGGCAACAGCAGCGGCTGGCCGCCGAACTGCAAGGCGCGGCCGATCACACCGTCGATGCTGGTGCCGGTGGCGTTGAGCGCGGTGTTGGCATAGGCCGTGGTGTCACGCGGCGGCGTCGCATTGGCGCCGTCAAAGTGGTAGATCGCGGTGTAGTTCGGGTCGAAGGTCAACTGGCCGTTCGCCGTGGCCGGGGCCTTCTGGTTGCCGTAGTACATCCACAGGTCCTGGCGTTGGCCGCCCTCGACCTTGGGCACATCGACCCAGATCAGCGCCATGCCCATCAGCGGGTCGAAGCTTTCAATCTGGTGGTTGAACACCGTCTTGTCATCGGCACTGACAAAGCGCAGGTCGCTGCCGTCATCCTTGACCCCGTCAAAGGTGAAGTTGCCGGTGTGCAGGCGCACCAACAGCGCGGTACGGCCCAGGGCCTGGCTGATCGCCGCGCCTTGGGCGGTGGTGTCCACGCTGATCTGTTTGCGGTAATGCCAGTCGTCTTGCCACCAGGCATGGGCAGTGGCCGGGAGCGCGAAGCCCAGGCAGATCAACAGGCTCAGGATTAGGCGTTGCATGGGAAGAGTCTCCGGGGAAAAGGGTCAGAAAGTCGCCTGCACACTGAAGTGCAGTCGCGAGTCCTGTTTCTGGGTGTTCGGTCCGTCGAGCAGCGGGTAGCCCCAATCCAGGCTGCCGGACAACCATTTGCTCAAACTGGCGCGGGTGCCCAGGCCGACACTGGCCAGGCTGTATTCGTCTTCCTGCTCGGGCAGCGGGTCATGCAGGCGCAGGCGCGCACCTTCGGCGAACGCATAGAAGCGCCACTCCTGTACGTAGCTGCCGAGGAACTTGGCCAGGGACGGTGTGCGCAACTCCTGGGAGAGCAGGAAACCTTCATCCCCGGTGCGCTCGGCCGCCAGGTAGCCGCGCACCGAGGTGGCGCCACCGGCGGAATACTGCTCGTTGGACACCAGCGGCCCCGAGGCCAACTGGAAGCCGGCCTTGCTCGCCGACTGCCAATCGTTGGCGAAGGTGTAGGTGTAATTCAGGTCGCCCTTGAGCACGGCGAAGCTGGCACTGGCCTTGTAGCGCTTGTTGTCGAACGCTTTAGCGTCGCTGCCATAACCAAAAAATGCGCGGGTGCCGACGATCAGGTTCAAGCCCAGCCCCAACTGGGATTGCTCGGTGTAGCGATAACCGTTGTAGCCAAAGGTCAACGGCGCGTACTTGAGCGGTACCTGGTCGCTGCTGTTGCCGAACTTCAGCTCCTCGTCGAAATCCTTGAAGTCGATCCCGAACGAAAACGAATTGGCCCAGTTGCCTGCCGCCGGCAGGTTGTAGATGGCCGATACCCCGTAGGAGTGGCCCTTGCCCAACACGTTGCTGCCGCCGATGGTGGCGATGTTGCTGTCGGACTGGTAGCCGGAGAACTGCAAGGTCCAGCGCTCATCCAGCGGGGCACTGTAGGAACCCGACCAGACCTTGGCATTCGAGCTGTCCTCGGGGGCGGTGAAGTAGGTCAGGGAAATGCTGTGGCCCAGTTGCCAGAGGTTGTCGTAGCCCAGGGTCGCGACCGAGCGCAGCTTCTCGGTGTCGGCGCTGTAGTCGTTGTTCAGGCCGAGACTGGCGTGCCAGGGGTTCTGGTCTTCCACCTGCAAATCCACGTCCATGGTGCCGGGGCGCTGGCCTTCGCGAACCAGCGGCGTAACCTGCCGACCGGCGCTGCGGTTGAGCCCGGCCAGTTGGCTTTGCACCGAGGTGAAATCCGGCACGGCGCCCTCTTTCAGGCCCGGCACTTCTTCGCGAATTTCCACGGGTGAGTAATGCTTGGCCCCAACGACGCGCACGCGGCCGACCTTGGTTTCGCTGACTTGCAGGAACACGATGCCGTCATCGACCTTCTGCTCGGGCAGTTCCACAAACACCGACTGGTAACCCCGTGCCTGGTAGATCTTCTGCAACGCATCGCGGGCGCCTTCGATATCGCCCAGGGTCTTTTGCGGGCCGAGAAACGGGTACACCGCCTCCTCGATCGTTGCGGCATCGAGCACGGTATTGCCGCGCACGAAGTACTCGTTGACGTCCACCCGGCGCGCCGGGGCTTCGCCCTCTTCGGCCAGCACCGGCTGCGCGAAGGCGCCCAGCGTCAGGCAGCACAACGCCAACGTTGACTTGAACAGATGCTCCACACAGCCCCCTAAGTGTCTAAAATATTGCGCCGTCGCCGTGTGTATGGCGTTTGGCCTGCTCAATTGCGGATGGTCGAAAGCTGGCTGTGCCGGGCCAGCCAGGTGTGCAGCAGCGCGAAGTTCAGGGAGAACTCCTGCATGTGCAGCAAGGCGCCGCCAAACACGTCACCGATGATGGTCTGGATCAGCTGCACCGCCCGCGGGTTGTTCAGCAAGGTGGCAATGTCGCGTTGCAGGACGTGGAGGCCCCACACCTTCTGGTGCAGTTCGAGGCCGACGAACCAGCGGAACAGCAGGTTGTAGTTGAGCTGCTCGTGCAGCTGCTGTTCGCTGGGCACCGAGTACAGCAGTTGCAACAACAGGATCTGCAGCACGGTGCGCGGTGCGATCAGCATCCCCGGTGTGGGCTGCAGCAGGTCGGGGTGCCGGTCGAACACCTCGTCGATCTGCGGGCGCAGCAACACCAGCGAATGGCTCGCCGGGATGTAGCTGGAGACTTCCTTCAAGGCGCCCTGCCAATCGTCCTGGGAGACGATCCACACCCACGGTGCGCCGTAGCGGTACACCGAGACCGGTTTCTTGCGCGCGGCTTCGACGATCTTCGACAGGCGCTGGTCGAGCTCCTGCATGCCGACTTTCGAGTAACGTTCCATAGTTCCCATTTGCCCCACTCCTGGCGTCCTGCTGACGGCTGGGGAGGTGATTTGTGGTCGCCTCCAGCGCGTTACATAGGCAAGACGGGGATGGGGGGGAGCTACCGAACTTTTGTCATGAAAGCTTCATTTGGGATTGGGTGGGGGGCAATTTTTTGGGGGGGTTGGGGGGGGCGGGGGTTCCGTGTACATATCCGTTTCTGCGGTAACGGCGACTGGCGGTTCCGCCCTTACGGCGGGTCACTTTTGGAAAAGAGCCCCAAAAGTAACCAAAAGGGCTCTTGCCCCACCAGATCCAATTGTGGGAGGGGGCTTGCCCCCGATGGCGCCGGGTCAGTTAACAAATAAGTGACTGACACACCCTCATCGGGGGCAAGCCCCCTCCCACATTTTTACCGAGTACACCAGCCACAACACCGGTCGGTTCCAAGGCAGCAAAAGACAGAGCAAAACCAGGCCGAGGTCTACCTGACCTATGGAGATCTCTGACCTGTGGAGATCCAATTGTGGGAGGGGGCTTGCCCCCGATGGCGCCGAGTCAGTTAACCAATAAGTGACTGACACGCCCTCATCGGGGGCAAGCCCCCTCCCACATTTTTAACCGAGTACACCAGCCACAACACCGGTCGGCTCCAAGGCAGCAAAAGACAGAGCAAAACCAGGCCGAGGTCTACCTCACCTATGGAGATCTCTGACCTGTGGAGATCCAATTGTGGGAGGGGGCTTGCCCCCGATGGCGCCGGGTCAGTTAACAAATAAGTGACTGACACACCCTCATCGGGGGCAAGCCCCCTTCCACATTTTTAACCGAGTCACCAGGCACAAATCCGGTCGGCTATCAGGCCGCCGCGCCAACAACCCCAAAAAAACGGGGCGATCATTGATCGCCCCAAACGGTACATCGAGAGGTCCTTTCTAAGTCCTTACAGGGTGATCTGCTTGCGCTCTTCATCCGTCAAGCGCGCACGCGCCTGTTCACTCAACGGTCCGGCGCCCAGTACCTGCACCGGGCTGTTGGGGTTGTAGCCGGAGGTTTTCTGCTGTTCCTGCGGCTCGCGCTGTACCGGCTCGGAGCCAAAGCTCAGTACCTCCACCGTCACGATCGACGCCCTGCCCTGCTTGGCCGCCGCCTGCTGGCTGCGTGCGGCACCCTCCGCTGCCTGGGACGCCGCCGCCCCCGCCGCGCTGGCCGAGCTCATGGCGCCGGTGTTGACGGTGGCCGTCACCGGCACCCCGGACGATTTGCCCTGGGTCTGGATGTTGGCCGCGTTGACCACGCGCAAGGCGGCGATGTTGACGTTGCCCGACACCCGAATGCCCGCCTCGCCCGCGTCGATGGTGCCCAGCGGCGCGATCAGGTCGATGTCCCCCGCCGGCACTTCCGGGATCGGGTTCAACGTGGCGATCCCCGCCCCGGTGCTCGGTACCGATGGCGACAGGCCCACGTTGCCCCAGTTGTCATAGACGCGCTTGGGCGGTGTGTACACCACGGTGGTCTTGGAACCGCGCCCGGCGTTGATGTCGCCCTGAGCGGTCCAGGCCATGATCGAACCGCCGAAGGTGGTCATGATGCGGCTCTGGCCGAGCAGGATGCTGCCCAGGGAGTACAACTGGATATCCCCCGTGCCCTGGGTGATCACACCCGCCGTCGACGGAGGCGCCGCGCCTTCGATGCCGAAGGTCTGGTTGCCGCCTGGGGTGAGCATCTGGATCGAGCCACCGAAGTTGGTGTGTACACCCGCGCCGCCGAACATCGTGATATTGCCTTTGTAGCTGATCGGGTTACCGGCCACGTCGGTCTCGGGGAACAACCTGGCAATCGCCGCACGCCCACGGACATAGCTGCCCTGGCGTACGCTGCCGTCCTGGTTGTACTCGCGGCCGGCGGCCTTGAGTTCGGCGAAGTACACGTCACGGGCGAAAACCCGCTGTTGTTCGACCGGCAGTGCGGCGTAGTAGGTTCGCGCCTGTTCGCTATTGCCGACGAAACCGAAGCGTTCGGCCAGCCAGGAGACCAGTTCGTTTTCGTAGGTCTTGGCGATTTTGCCGCCCTGGATCGACTCCCCTGGCTGGGCCAGGTTAGCGGGGTTCAGGTAGGCCTCGACAAAGCCGCGGTAATCCGGGCCGTTGGGGCCTGCGCCGGCTTGCATCACGATGCTCGCACCAGGCCGGGTGTCGCCAGGAGCCACGGCCCCCAGGCTGGTGATCGCCACTTGGTCGTCCATCAGGATATTGCGCCCAGCGGTCACTTCCAGGGTGCCGGGGCCGGCGACATTGAAGCTGCTGTAGAGGATGTCGCGACCGGCGCTGGCGATGGAAATGTCGCTGGCGCCGTTATGCACGAACAGGTTGCCCGCAAAGGTGTACTGACCGGTCGTCGGGTCCCCGCCCGTGGCGCCGCTCAGGAGAGTGCCGCTGCGGACAATATCTCGCCCGGCCAGCATCCGTACCGCGCCAGCGCCCTCGTAATAGGTCTGCCCGAAACGCGCGTCATCCGAGCCGGTAATGGTGATCGCACGCCCACTGTTGACCGCGAGCAGATCGCCGCTCAGCGCATAGAAACGTGCAGGCTCCAGAGCATCACCCCATGACGTACTGGCGGTGTTGGGACCGAAGGCAAACAACGGGTAGGAGATGCCCAGGCGGGCAATATTGCCGTCGATAGAGACATTCCCGCTGCCCACGTCCGGGCGCCTGCTAATAAAGCCCTGGAAAGCCGGATGCAGGATGCTCGCCAAACTATTCGGCGCCGCGCTGGAACGGCTGATCGTCAGGTCACCGCCGTAGATCGAATCCCCCGCCAGCAGTTGCAACTGGCCGTTGGTCGACGGTGCCAACACCAGCGCCTTGAGCTCCGGCCAAGGTGCTGTGTTGAAGGATGAAGCGCGGCCGTAGTACAGGCTGCCATTGGCGGCGACTGCACGTAATGTCGCGGGATACACTGCTGCCATGTCCGACTCTGCGGTATCGGTCAACGGCGTGAGATTGCCACCGGCCGAGAACAAGTCGATGGCTGTGCGGTTGGTCCACAGGCTGAACCAGCTCTGCCCCAGACCGCTGACCCCATTATTCTCGTAAGCCAGGATATTCATCTGCGGTGCACGGCCAGGGTCGGCCACGTCCTGCAGCACCAGGTCACCACGGGTGGCCAGGCTGAAGGTCGCATCCCCCGGAAACAGGCTCCAACCACCGGTCGCGGCCGCAGAAGTCGAGCGGGTCGGATCGTAGGCGCGGATTTCGCTGGGGCTCTGATCCTTAGGCTGGCTGCCATAACGCAACGTCAGGCTACCCAGGGCGCCACCCGTCAGTTGTACATGCCCACGCAGATCCACCACCGCGCCATTGAGATGCTCCAGCGCCGTCTGGCTGCCGGGGTTCACCGCCCCACCCACCCGCACGTTCAGATCGCCGCCGCCGGTGAGTTGCAGGCTGCCATCGGCCGCGACCCGCCCAGTACTGCCTACCGCGAGGACCAGGCCCGTGCTGCGCGGGCTTATGTTGCCAGCCAGGTTCGCCACAGGCTTGAGCATCCCCGCATCGCCACCGACCTCGACATTCAGATTGCCGCCGCCCAGGGTGCCGAACCCGGTAAAGCCCACCATCCGATCCGCTAGCCCCGCTAACGGCACCTTGGAGCCAAAGTTGATCCACCAGGCGGTGGGTTGCGCCTGGCTGCCGCTCAAACCATTGCCTTGACGCCAGAGCCAATTGCCGACGTTGACCGAATCCACCTCACCATCGGTAGTCACCGGCCGCCCGCCAGTGGACCTCGCCTTGCTGGTAATGTTGCCGGTCAGGTTGCCACCGACCTTCAACAACACATTACCTCCCCCATCCGGGAACCAGGCACCTTGCGGGCTACCGGCGGTGGCAGCGGTGGGACTGCCGGCGGTGTAGACGCCGAAGAGCGATTCCATGCTTAAATCACCCGCGGCCAGCAATTCCAGGTCCGCCGTACCGGTGCGGATTACGCTGAAACGCGCGCTGCTGCCCACTATCTTGCTCGGACCGAAGACGCCGTAATGGCTGTCGGCCAGGCGCAGATCACCGGCACCGGCCTGTGGATGCGCCAGCAGCATCCGGCTGTTGGCCGCCTGGGTATCGGCCCCACCCACTAGGCGCATCGACCACGACTGGGAGCCCTCAGGCAGCATGGGCGCTGCGGCCCATAGACGGTTCGGATAGTTTGGGTCCGGCACTCGCAACTGTATCGACTTTGCGGCCCCCGGAAATTTAAAGTTGACGCCCTCCGGCAACCGCGCACCACGAGGCAGTTCCTTGGTGCCAAAGAGGGTCACGGAGGCTACGCTGGGCAGCGGCACGCCAGCAGGCCAGGTCATCTGCTTGACTTCGGTCAGACTGACCAACACGTTCCCGGCATCCAGGATACTGTCAGCCGGGAAGGTCACCGCTGTGCTTAACAGGGTGCCTGCCGGGTACAGCACACTCCCTGTCGCATCGCGCACGGCGCCCGCCAGCACCGTGCCGGCCGGAAGCACCAGTTCCTCAGCGAGGGTCACTGCGACCGGCAGCCGGGTGCCAGCCGGCAGGCTCCGCGCTTTGATCGGCAGGTCAAAGTTAAGCGTCGTGCCACCTGGGAACGTCGTACCGTCCGCCAGAATCACACCGTTGCGCGGTATTACCACCGCGCCGCCGGTGTAATCGAGACCCGCACGCAGTACCCAGCCGTTGTCATCCGCCGTCGCTGCAGGCACTGCAAAGCCGTCATTGATGCTGCCGTAGATATTCAGGTTACCACCGGCGCGCAGCGTCAGGCTGCCCGCCTCGGTCACCGCACGGGTAGGCGATTTCAGGCTGGCGTAGCGATAGCCGGACAGGTCCAGGTCGCCTTGTACCACCAGGTCGCCATCGGCGGTTTTGCTGATGATTTCTACGCCGGGACGCAGGTGGAACGTATCGCCGTAGGTCGCATTGTTCAGACCGGCCAGCTTGTTCTGTACCAGGTTGGTGTTACTCAACGCCGCATCGATGAACGTGGTGTTGAGACCGTGTATGTCATCCAGGTATTTCTGGGTGATGACCTGATACGGCCTGCCGCTGGCGGTCGTACCGGTCCCGAGCGGCGCATTATCATAGGTGGCCATGCCATTGAGGGCGATCGAGCGCGCGCCCTGGATCGTCAAGCGTCCACTGGTGTCGATCGCGATGTCATCGGCACCCAGGCGCGGCGCATTCAGTTCCAACGTGCCACGGTTGCGCCCGTCATTGGCGGTGGCGGCTTCGGTACCATGGCGCAGGTCAACTCGCGCCCCGTCGGCCAGGGTCAGTTGGCCGATGCCGGAACCCAGGACCACGATGGCGCGGTTCGGCGAATCGATGATCTTGCCGTAACTGTCCACGCGCAATTGCGTGCCATGGGCGTCAAGCACCGCAGTGCCGTCCAGGGTCAGGCCGTTCTTGCCAGCCAGGTTGATGCTGCCGACGCGCTCGCCACTGGCGTCCACCCGGCCAGTCACGCGCAACGTGCCGCTGTCCACCGAGACATCCACGGTGTTGGCCTTGACTCCGTCGCCGATGATCAGGTCGCCCTGCTTGAGCTGGAAGCTGCGCGCGCCAAAGACCTGGCCCTGGTTGAGACGCTGGTTGAGGGCGGCGAACTGGTCACTCAAGCTGCCGCTGCCACCCAGGTGCTGGGCCTGGACTTCCACCGCGCCGGCCAGGTACGGCACCAAGGTGCCGCCGGCATCGTAATAACCGCTGCTACCCGCAAGGATCTTGCCCGCCAGGTCGACGGTGCCGGCCGTGCCGCCCACCGCCACGGCGCGTAGCTTGCCCGCCTGGTTGTACTGCGCCGACAAGTCGATGGTCGAGCCCGCGGCCTGCTGCACATTGCCTGCGCGACTCTCCAGCACCACGTCGCCCCCCGCGCTGTATTTGGTCAGGTCGTTGAAAACGATCGAGCGACCGGACACATCAACCGATGCGTTGTCGGTCAGCACCACGTCGCCACGGGCGCCCAGGGTGACCTTGCCGCTGGGCAGTACCACCGCGCTGGCCAGGCGAAGGCTGTCGCCCTGCAGCGACAGCTCGCCGCCCAGGCCTTCCACTTTACCCACCGGGCCTGCCGATGCGCTGATGTCGATGGCGCCACCCGCGGTGATCTTATTCACCGAGCCGGCTTCGCCGGTCATCAGTGGCGTGAGGATATTCAGGTTGCCGCCACTGTAGGCAAAGCCCTTGAGCGCGTCATAGGCACCTTGGCTCTGGTACACCGAAAGGCTGCCCTTGTGGTTGGCGGTGATGCGGTCGCTGGCATTCAGGTTGACATTGGCAAAGCCCAGGGCGAGGCGCTTCAACGTTGCAGTGGTGCTGGCTTGGGCAAACTCGCCATAACCGAACACGATGCGTTCGGCGTTGATATCCAGGCGCCCGCTGCCGGTGCCCGCACCACCCGCCACCACCATGCCAGGGGCTGCCTCGGCGCCCTGCCAGATCAGGTTGGCGGTATGGATGGTCGCCACATCATTCGCGCCCCCGGAACCGTAGATCGCCGGGGTGGAGAGCATCAGGTTGTTCAACAGGGACTTGCCGGTCACCGCATCGTAGGTGTCGAGGGTGGCGGAGCCGTAGAAATTGAAGCTGTCCCGCGCCGACAGTTGCAGGGTCTCCAGGGCCGGAGCGCCAAACTGAGTGTCGCCGCGCAGCAGGCGGTCGAGCACTTGCTGGGTGAGGGTCAGGCCCGCTGGCAAGCGATTCCCCGCCGCGGCGTCGGCCAGCGCTTGCGGGCTGCCAACGTTGATGCTGGTCAGCCCCAGGTTGAGGTGACGGGTGCCATAACGCACCTGATCGCCCATCTGCAGGGTGCTGTCGGTCAAGGCGACAATGCTGCCTTCGGAGTACAGGGCGGTCTGCCCAGTGCACGGCGCGTTGTTGCATACCCCCAACTGGATGCCGCGGCCGACATCCGGTTGCGCCGCTGCGACCACATTGAGCAAACCGTTGGAAACCGCCAGTGTGTTGGCCAGGTTGTAGATGAAACCGTCACGCGCGTCATAACTGGCCTTGCCACGCCCGATAGTATTGATGGACGCCCCCTGCTCCACCACGATGGAACCGGTGGAAGCCACCAGGAACACTTCCGGCGCCGCCAGGCTCGCGCCCTCTCGCAAGACGAGAGCGCCAGTGGTGCCGTTGGCAAGGGTTATGTAGTTGCCCGCCTGGCCGTAGTTGACCACTGTCGTCCCCCCGATCATCAGGCGCGCGGCACCCAGCGAATTCAAGCTGTCGGCATCCACGGTGATACCGTTGAAACCACTGGTGGCGCCCCGGCCGGCAGCCACGATTTCGAGGTCGTTGCCTAGACCGCTGTGGTCTACGTTCATCAGCGCAACGGTACCCCCGTACCCCCCTTCAGCGGCCTCGAAGCGACCATTGCCCTGGAACGAAAAAGCATCCGCCCCGGCCCCCAGGCGCAAGGCCAGTTGTAAGGTCTTCGCATCCACCGGCAGCAATGCCCGTGGGACACCGAGCCGCGCGGCATCGGCTATGGCAAATTGCGCGTAGCTGGTTTCGTTGTACTGGGAGTAACGGCGCAAGGTATCGGCGGAGGTCAGGATCACTTGGCTCGCGATGCTGTCGCTGATGCCGGTGTTGGCGATGGACAGCTGCCCGGCAGTGGACCATGAGCCGTTGCCCATCAGTTGGGCTGCCCCTTGGCTGCCAAGGCCGGCCAGGCCGTTGATTTCCACCCTGAACGCCCCCGGCATCAGGGCATAGGTGGACGGCATCAGCGTATAAGTGCCCGCCGCCAGCCCCGGCACACCAGCACCGATCGTGATCTGCTGGCCCACAAGCGGCTCGACGGCCCCACCCTCCGGTGCTACCGGGGCGTAGCCCGGTTGCGCGCCGGGCACAATCGCATAGACCGGGTTAGTGCCCAGCCCCGGCAACACAAAGCCACCATTTGCGCCGAACTGCACCAACGGGTTGTAGCGCGCATCCGTGGAGCCGCCGCGCCCGGAAATGAACCCGGCCCCGAGCAGCTCGCCACCGCCGGACAGATCAACGGTAGCACCAGGCCGCACCAACACCGACTCACCGCCCAACGTCATGCCGACATTAAGGGTGCCGTTGAGGGCTGAGCCTCCTTGGCCGATGAACGTCACCGTCTTGCCGTTGTACTTATAAACCTGCCCATCCACCGTGCCGCCATAGGGCAGCACCAACCCCTTGCCACTCACCGAGGTAAGGCTGCCGGGCAGCAATTCGACACGACTGGAGCCCAGGCTGCCAATTTCGATCAGCCCCAGGGGCGCGCGTATCACCCCGCCCTGCTTGATGGTAGGGCCGCCCAATTGCAGGCGACCGAACGCCGAATACGGCGTGGCGCTCTGGCTGTCACCGGTGCGTGCAATGGTCAAGGTACGCGTCGGGTCGTAGTTGAAGCCGGTGCCATTGTTGCTGAGACCGTCCAGGTAACCGGCGATCACCCGCGCCCCGACTTCGGTCGCGGGGTACAGCTGTGCGGCACTCAGGGTCATGTCCCCCCGGGTCATCAGTTGTGTGCTGATGCCCTGGGCAATCACGTTTGCATCGGCACCGGCCAAGAAGCGCAGGTCGCCCTGGCTCGTCAGTTGTACATCGTCGAAACCGCGACGGTCGACAGTCACCAGGCTGCCATCGGCCAGCGTCAGATCACTCTTGTTGCCCATCAGCACATTGCCGCGCACATCGATCAGGTTGCCACCGGCGTTGAATACCGCCTGACTGGCGCGTCGCGACATGCCTGAGGTCAACACCGGATGCAGGTATTGGTCCTTTGTGGGATCCAGCGGCGCAAGGATGCCCGCCAACAACAGGTAAGGCGCCGACAGGTTGATACGGGCATTAGCGGCAGCGTTTTCAGTCAGGCCCATGGCGCCGCTGTACAGGCGCAGGCTCTGGCCCATGTTCAACGCCACGTCGCCGTCAAAACTCAACAGGCCGTTGCTGAGCAAAGCCAGGTTGTCAAAACCACCAGCGCTGACCTGATCCACCCCAAGGCGGCCATGACCGTATTCCAGGCTCGCAGCCGCGGCATCGGCGGTACCCGGTAAGAGGCTGTCTTGATGGACTTGACTGATCACCAGCTCGCGCACATTGAGCACCCTGTCGGTGACCGTACTCTTGGCGTAATACGGGCTTTCCAGCGCCAGCGACAAACTACCGCCCGCCGCCCCCGCACCACCGGCCCGGGCGACAACGCTGCCGTCCAGGTACAGGCCATTGTTGGAGGCCAAGCTGATGCTGCCGCCCTTGCTCGCGACCAACACCCGGCCCTGGCCTGGAATGTCCAGCGCCGCCTGGGCACCCGAAGCATCCAGGCGCGCGCCCTTGCGCACCACCACAAACAGGTCGCTGGCCTTGGCAATGCCGGTCGCCAGGTCGATATCGCCGCCGATGCTGATCTTGCCGCCACTGCGCACCTGACCGTAGACCCCCCCACGGTTGTTCACCGCCGTAACCGCCCGCGACGCCACGTCGATCAGCGCGTTCTCGCCCACCCAAATCGAGCGGCCATGGCCAACGGCATTCGTCGCTTCGGAGCTGCCCACCGTCAGGCCGCCGAGGCTGACGCTCCCGCCCCAGGCATTGAGAGTACCGTTCATCGTCAGCTGGCCGACGCTGCGCAGGTTGATGCCCTGGCCGGGGTCGACATTGATCACCGCGCCTTGGCCTACGGTCAGGGTCGTGGTGGCCAGGTCGGCCGCAGTGGAGTCCTGATGACCCGCGGTCAAGCTCAAGCTGGCACCCAGGCGCTGGTTCAATACGCCTTGGGTCGGGTTTTCCTGGTACAACGCTGGCGTCCAGCGCTCAAGGGCAGCGGCCGGGTCGCTGCCGCTCGAAACGCCGGATGTCTGTTCGCCCAAACGGTAGACCGGCGTAGTGACATCCACCTGGGTGCCATCGGTGACCAGCAGCCCTTCATTGCCGGTAATGTCATAGGCCGAGAAGCCCTTATTGAAGAAGTCGCCGGCCAGTTGCAAGGTGTCGGCGGCCGGCGCCGTGGCGCTGTCGCCTATCTGCACCTGGCGCGCCTGCAACGCCAGGGTGCCGCCGCCGCTGACGCCATAGCCACGAATCTCGCCGTCCAGCGCCAAAGTGCCAAGGGCCGCCAGGGTCACGTCCCCGCCCTTGCCGCCAGTGAGGGTGCCATTCACACCCAGCGTGCCACCGGAAGCCACGTCCACCACACTGCCCGTCGCCAGGTTGACATTCGCGGTGCTACGCAGCGACACCTTGCCGCCGTTCACATAGGCCACACCGGCGGTATTGGCTGGGTCCAGCAGCAGGTTGTTCCAGCGCCCGGTGGTGTCCAGCCTGACCCCGCCGGCGACGTCGACAATACCGCCCCCCGCCAGGATCGTGTCACCCACAGCCCCGGCTTTAAGCGGGTCGACCTGGCTGAGAATGTTACCGGCATTGATGCTGCCACCATGGGCCGTGAGGTTGGCGTTGAGGTTGACCCCTGGCCCGAACAAGGTGATATCGCCGCCATCCGCCACCGTGAGCGCACCGTTGACGGTGATCTGCTGCGTGGCACCGACTTTGATCGCGCTCAGTGAGTAGCCATTGAGCTGATCGCTGTCGAGCACCAGCTTGCCTTGGCGATCCGCCGGCAGTGCGGTGCTGAGGTCCAGGCCCTCGGCGATCTTTTGGGTGTTGCTGTCAATCAGCACTTCGGCGGCAGTGCCGTTCAGGGCATAGCGCAGGGTGCCGGTGGTCTTGTTATAGACCGGTGTGTACCCGCCAATGATCAACTGCGCGCGCTGGGCCATGGCCTTCTGTGACTGCTGGTAACCGTCGAGGTTGAGGTTTGGCGCCTGGGTCTGGCGATCGCCCTGGAAGACGTCACTGATCAGTTGCCCTTCCAGCACCGCGCTGGTGGTTCCGACCACCAGCTTGCCGGCATCGCGGCCCACGGTGTAACCCGACTCGTAACGGCGTTGCTTGGCGATCATGGGGTTGTAGTAATACTCGGTCTGGCCCCAGCGTTTACTGGTGTCTTCAAACCCCTTGTAGAAACCGGAATAGAGAATGTCGCCCGGCGCCCTGGACACTTCATACAAGCGCCCATCGGGGCCCTTGAGCCAGGTCTGTTGGATATAACCGGCCTGCACATCCACGGTGCCACCCGACAGGTTGATCTGCGCGCCCTTTTGGGTCACCACGTCCTTGCCGGTAAAGGTCACGGTACCGCCCTGGGCCATCCACTCACCCACCGAGTGGCCCTGGGTGCCGAGGTAGCCGCCGACTTCCAGCAAGCCGCCGGCGGTGTACCAGCGATCCGTCGCATAGCCGTTGGTGCCGGCGGGCACAAACACCAGCTCGCGCAGGTCGACCCACACATCGTTGTTGATCAACTGCCCGCTGTCACGGTTGACCGGCGCATCGCGCTGCTCGTTGCCCTGCACGTTGATCTTGATGTTGTTGGCTTCCATCGACACCTTGACGCCCACCGCGCCGGACACGTCGATCATCGCCCCATCGCGCACCAGGCTGCGCCCGGTCGCGCTGACCGCGACCTGGCCACCGGTGGCCAGGGTGATCGAGCCTTTCTGGAAGTCCACGGTGCCGCCGCTGACGATCTCGATACGCGATTGGTCGGTGCGATCGGCCACGGCGCTGAGGTTGTTGAACAGACCGGTGATCAGGTTGGCGGGGGTGCCGTCGAGCTTGGTCAGGCCATTGCTTTGCTGGCTGTTCAGCGCAGTGCTGCCACTGCTGTCCAACAGGATCGCGGTGGTGCTGCCCTCGCCCAGGGTCACACTGCCGGTGGTGTCGGTGGCGGAATTGAGCAGGTGAATCGTGCCACGGGTGTCCACCGAGGTGCTGGCCAGGGCCACGCCGTTTTGCTGCACCTGGTGCCCGGTCAGGGTGATGTCACCAGTGGAGGCCATGATCAGGCCGTTGTTGCTGACCTTGCCGGCGTTGCTGCCGGCCTTGAGGCTGGTCGCCACTTCATTGCCGCGCGTGGTGGAGCGGTCGTTGCCTGCGGTGCCGACGCCTTTACGGATATAGAAGCTGTCGCCGGCCGCCAGGGTGGTCTGGCCCTTTGCGGTGTTGATCGTACCGGCGTTGTCCACTTCCGAACCGAGCAGCAAGGCATAGCCGCCCGCATCCGTCGAGGTGGACGGGGTGTGGGTCTGGATCAGCGCACCGCGCTGTACCTGGACCTTGCCCGCTGCGTCGGTGAAGGTCGGCTGGGTGCCGGTGCCATCCACGTAAATACCGCGCTGGGTGAACTGCTCATCAGTGATGGTCGCAGCGGCGGCCACGAGATTGCGCACGTTGACCTGGCTGGTACCATTGAAGACCACACCGTTGCGGTTCACGATCATCACCGTGCCGGCGCCATTGATCTGGCCCTGGATCTCGCTGGGTCGCGCGTCGGGATCGTTGACGCGGTTGAGTACGGCCCAACTGGCCTGCTGTTGGAAATCCACGGTGGTGTTGCGCCCGACGTTGAAGGTCTCCCAATTGAGGATCGCCTTGTCAGCCGTCTGTTCGATGCTCACCGTGGTTTTGCCGCCGGATTGGCTCTGGGTCGGGCCCTTGGCGTTGGTCCAGCCCTGGGTCAGGCTGTTGTCAACTTGCAGGCCGCCCTTGCCCAGGCCATCGGGAATCGTCGACACCTGGCCAAACGCCGCCTGGCGCCCTGCCGCTTGCGCCGCCTGCTGCGCTGCAATCGCCGCGACACTGGTATTCAAGTTGCTGATCGAGCGCGCCATCTGCTGGTTGACCCGCGCTTGCTGGTTCAGCGTTGGAACCCCCGGCACCTGCCCGGCACTGATCCGCGCCGCCGTCGCGGCCTGGGACGCGCCTTTGTCGGCAAACCAACCGGAACTGAACGCCGTGGCCGCCTGGGCATTGCCTGCCACCATCAACAAGGCAATGGCGTGGGCCAAGGGCTTGAGCCGCAGGACCGTCTCTTGGGCTTTCAGGTTAACCGGCGATTTGCAGCGGACCATCGGGAATCTTCCTTCTTTATTGGCGCCCAGGGGCAAGACAGGCTTGTGTATGAGGGTTAGGCGGTTGGCGGGGGGCGCGACTGAACTTCTGTCATGCAAAGTTCATAAAGGACTGGTAACGGCCCGATAAGGACGACGCACAGTTTCTGTAGGAGCGAGCTTGCTCGCGAAAAACGTGAGGACGCCGCAGGCATTCAACAAGCCCGCGTCATCGTTGACGACCTTCGCGAGCAAGCTCGCTCCTACAGAGGAAATCGCAATGCAAAAAATCAGCAACGGCACAGGCCGTTGCTGATCAGGTGTTGCGGGTCGGTGAAAGCTTGGGTTACAGCGGACGACCGATGCCGTTGCAAACGTTGGTTTTGCCGATGCTCAACGCGCTGCTTGCCGTCACGAAGTTATCGGTGATGGCGGTTTTCCAGTTATCTGGCAGCGGTACGAAACGGTTGGCCGTGATGGCGTCGTCGTTGTTGTTGGTGTCGCCAAAGTGCTTGGTGAAGAAGGCACGCACTTGGCTGGTCTGGGTAGCGTCGGCGTAGCACTGGCTGAAGATCAGGTTGGTGAAGCCGAGGATTGGGTAGCCCGAATCCGGGTACGGCTGGACACCGGCCACGCCTGTTTTACCGAACACTGGAACCCAGTTGTCCGGGTTGGTGACATCGAGCGGAGCGCTCGGGTCGTTAGGTGGCAGAACCTGAGCAATGGCGTCGGAAACATTGCTCGGAGCTGGCGATACGCCTTTGATGCCCTTAGCCGTGTTTTTACCAACACGGGCAACCTTGGTGGCGTCGTCCAGACCGGCCAGCGTAGACGCAGCGAAGTCAGGGCTCATGTAGGTGATGCGGCCTTCAGCGACAGAAGTATCGTTCACGGCATCCATCACGCCCTGGCTGCCAGTGGCGGCAACAGCGCCGGCAGGCAGGCCACCGGTGTAGCTGGTGCCGAAGGTGGTGGTGATGTTGAAAGTGCCGGTCTCAGTGCACTTGGCGTTAAGGAAACGCGTGAACAGCTCGGTGGTACCGCTGCTCTCGCTGCGATAGACAACCGTGATCGGGCCAGTACGGCCAGCGCCCGAAATCCCGCTCCAGTCAGTGATACGGCCGGAGAACACACCACACAGCTCTGAAACGCTCAGGTCAACCGCGTTGGCACCGCTCTTGCGGAAAGGAATGGCAACCGAAGTAGCCACCGAAGGCACCTGGATCAATTTGCCCCAGGTAGGTTGTTTGTTGGTGGCGTAGGTCGACAGTTCAGTCGCAGTCAGCTTCGAATCGCTACCGGCCCAGTGCACGTTCTTGTTGCTCACGCCAGCCACGAACTTGGTGTAATCGTTGGTCAAGAAGGCTGCCTTGCCATTCCCGCTGCCCACACCAATGTAAGGGGCGAAACCGGCAGTCAGCACACCGGAGGTCTGGTACAGCTTCTGTGGCAGGGTCGCACCACCGCCGTTGATGTCAGCCATTGCAGCCTGTGCCGAGCACAGTGCAGCGAGGGTCATGGATACCGCGAGAACGTTGCGCTTAAACATGAAGAATCTCCTTTCATCGTGTTTGTACGTTTGGGGTAGATGGCTCTTGCATGACGCCATGGCTTCGGTCCCAAGCCGTGTGTCGGGGGTGGCGAGGGGTGAGGCCATGGGTTAGGAATTTGGCAGCTTCCGATGACAGCAAAACGAAAAAACCTCGGGAGGAAGGGCTTGATTTTTAAAAAGATTCTCGGGTGTTTTGGTCATGCTTTTGAGCGGTTTGGCGGTAGGTGACAGCGGGGTTTCAGCGCGGGTTTCGTCAAGGCGGCGCGGGCTGTGGCGAGGGGAGTGGATGTGACGGAATGAGGAACCCGAGGTTGAGGGCCGGCGATAGCGGTGGGTCAGTCACCTCAGTTGTTGCTGACACACCGCAATCGGGGGCAAGCCCCCTCCCACATTTTTGACCGCGTGGAGTCAGGTCACCAGTTGGTTGATCTCGATGATCGGCAACAGCACCGCCATCACGATCACCAGCACCACCGCGCCCATTACTACGATCATCAACGGCTCCAGCAACGCGGTCATGCCCATGGCACGCCGTTCGATGTCCCGCGACAGGGTCTGCGCGGCGCGTTCGAGCATCGGCGGCAGCGAGCCGGTTTTTTCGCCGCTGGCGATCAGGTGGATCAGCACCGGCGGGAAGACTTTTTCCACCGCCAGTGCAGGGGCCAGGTTGACGCCTTCGCGCACCTTGGCCGTGGCATCGTTGACGCACTGGCTGAGGCGCTCGTTGGACAGGGTTTGCCGCGCCGCTTCCAACGCACGCAGCAACGGCACGCCGGCACCGCCGAGGATCGCCAGGGTCGAGGCAAACCGCGCGGTGTTCAGGCCCAGCACAAAACGCCCGATCAGCGGCAGGCGCAGCACCCGGCTGTGCCAGTTCAACCGCGCCACCGGGTCGCGCAGGTACAGGCGCCAACCCCAGAAGCTGCCGACGATGCCGCCGAAACACAGCCAGCCCCAGGCGCGGATAAAGTCGCTGGCGTTGAGCATCGCCAGGGTCAGCCCCGGCAGGTCCTGGCGCGCCTGGGAAAACGCGCTGACCACCTGCGGCACCACGTAGCTGAGCAGGAAAATCACGATGCCGATCGACACCAGCCCCACCACACCGGGGTAGATGAACGCAGTGAGGATCTTGCCGCGCAGGTTGTTGCGCTCTTCGATGTAGTCCGCCAGGCGTTCCATCACCTGGGCCAGGTCACCGGACTCCTCCCCCGCCGCGATCAGTGCGCGGTAGATCGACGGGAAGTCCCGTGGCCGTGCCGCCAAGGCATCCGCCAACCGCATGCCGCCGCGCACATCGGCACGCACAGCGGCCAGGGTCTGGGCAATGTGCTTTTTCTCGGCCTGCTCCACCGTGGCGCTCAGCGCCGCCTCCAACGGCAGGCTGGCGCCGAGCAGGCTCGCCAGTTGCCGCGTGGCCCAGGCCAGGTCGTTGTCCGACAGCTTGGCGCTGAACAGGCTGCTGCCGGCAGCGCTTTGCTGACTGCCTTCGACCTGCACCCGCAGCGCGGTCAGGCCACGGCTGCGCAGCACGGCAAACGCGCCGCTCTGGCTGTCGGCCTCCAGGTGCCCGGCCTCGACTTTGCCGCTGGCATCGGCGGCTTCATAGCGATAGCGATTCATCAGGCGTCCCGTGTCACGCGCAGGATTTCTTCGGGCGCGGTGGCGCCGCTGCGCACCCAGCGCTCGCCGTCTTCACGCATGCTGAACATCCCCGCACGGCGTGCGGCCACGCGCAAATCCTGCTCGCCGGCGCCTTGGTGGATCAGGCTGCGGATATCGTCGTCGACGCAAAACAACTCATGAATGCCGGTACGCCCGCTGTAGCCGATCTGGTTGCACTGCGCGCAGCCCACCGGGCGCCAGGTGCCAGGCGCGGCGGGGTCTTCCTGCTTGCAATGCGGGCACAGGCGCCGCACCAGGCGCTGGGCCAATACGCCCAGCAGTGACGAGGCCAGCAAAAACGGTTCGACGCCCATGTCGATCAGGCGGTTGACCGCCGACACCGCGTCGTTGGTGTGCAAGGTGGCGAGCACCAGGTGGCCGGTGAGCGAGGCCTGCACGGCGATTTGGGCGGTCTCCAGGTCGCGGATTTCGCCGATCATGATGATGTCCGGGTCCTGGCGCAGGATCGCCCGCAGCGCGAGGCCGAAGGTCATGTCGATCTTGGCGTTGACCTGGATCTGGCTGATACCCGGCAGGTCGTACTCCACCGGGTCTTCGACGGTGAGGATATTGCTGGTGCTCGCATCCAGCCGCGCCAGGGCCGCGTACAGGCTGGTGGTCTTGCCGCTGCCGGTGGGCCCGGTGACCAGCACGATGCCATGGGGCTGGCGAATCAAGGTGTCGAGGCGCGCGAGCAACTGCGGCTCCATGCCCAGGGTCTCCAATTGCAGACGCCCGGCCTGCTTGTCCAGCAAGCGCATCACAACGCGTTCGCCATGCCCGGTGGGCACGGTCGACACACGAATATCAATCGGCCGCCCGGCCACGCGCAGGGCAATACGGCCGTCCTGGGGCAAGCGTTTTTCGGCGATGTCGAGCTGCGCCATGATCTTGATGCGCGACACCAGCGCGCCATGCAACGCCTTGCGCGGCGACACCACGTCACGCAGGGTGCCGTCGACGCGGTAGCGCACCACGGAATGGGTTTCATACGGCTCGATATGAATATCACTGGCCTCGTCCCGCGCGGCCTGGGTCAGCAAGGCGTTGATCATGCGGATCACCGGCGCACCGTCCTGGGTATCGAGCAGGTCGGTGATCTCGGGCATGTCCTGCATCAGGCGGTCGAGGTCGACTTCGTTTTCGGCAGCGCCGACCACAGCGGCGGCGCTGCCTGTATCGGCATAGGCGCTGGCGAGCAGGCCGTCGAGTTCGTCATCGCGCACTTGCTCGAGGCGGGCCTGGCCGAACTGGCGATGGACTTCGCTGATGGACCAGCCGGGGGTTGAGGGGCAGACGGTCAGCAGCATGCCCTGCTCGCTGGGGCGCAGGAGGATGCGTTGGGATTTGGCCCAGGCGTAGGGCAGAAGGCTCATGGGGTGGGCCCTTTTTGGGGGTGGGCGTGGGCATATCCGTTGCTGCGGGAACGGTGGCTGGCGGGGGGGTGTACATATCCATTGCTGCGGTAACGGCTACTGGCGGTTCCGCTCTTACAGCGGGTCACTTTTGGAAAAGAGCCCCAAAAGTAACCAAAAGGGCTCTTGCCCCACCACTCGGCACCTCGCTTAGGCTCAGGACGCCGGGTTAGCCGTCCTGGGCCAGGGATGGCCCATGACGGCGGCCCACGCTCCAAAGCCTTCGTTCGGGCACACCGAGCCTAAGCGAGGTGCCGAGTGGTGGGGCGAGGACCTTTTGGTTACTTTTGGGTCCTTCCAAAAGTGACCCGCTGTAAGAGCGGAACCATAGGTGGCCGTTACCGCAGCAATGGATATGTACCCCCCCCCGCCAGCCGCCGTTACCGCAGCAACGGATATGTACCCCAACCCGCCAGCCACCGCTCCCGCAGCAACGGATATGTACACCATCAAAACACTCACGGCCTCCCCCCAGAACCAGAAACCGGCACCGCCCGAATCACCGCCCGCGGCCCCTGCTGCTGTTGCTGCGCCCCAGGAATCGCCTTCTCCACCGAAGGCAACTGCGGCGCCTGCACATCCGGCATCGCCCAACTACGCTCCGGCTGCAACCCACCCTGCGCCCGGCGCATAAACTCATACCGATTCAACGTAATACTGCGCCCCGCCCCACCGTCACGAATAATGTAAGGCCGCAAAAACACCATCAAATTGGTCTTGCTCACACTGCGCTTTTCATTGCGAAACAACGCCCCCAACCCCGGAATATCCGAGAGCCAAGGCACCGCGTCATTGCTCTGGCTATAGCCATCCTGCAACAACCCGCCAAGCACCATGATCTGCCCGTCGTCCAGCAAGATGCTGGTATCGATCGCGCGCTTGTTGGTCACCGTGCCCGCCGCCACCGAAGCCCGGGAATCCACGCTGCTGACCTCCTGGTAAATATCCAGCTTCACCGTGCCGCCCTCGGAGATCTGCGGGCGCACATTCAGCTTGAGCCCCACTTCTTCACGCTGCACGGTCTGGAACGGGTTATTGCTGGTGCCACCGCCGCCCGTCACATAACTGCCGGTGACGAACGGAATGGTCTGCCCGACAAAAATGCTCGCGGCTTCGTTGTCCAGGGTCAGCAGGTTCGGCGTCGACAGCACATTGGTACCGCCCTTGCTCTTCAACGCACGGGCCAGCACCTTGAGGTCGAGCACCTTGCCAATGCCGGGGATGTCCACGGTGCCATTGACCAGACCGATATTCAGGCCCTTGGGCAATACGTCGATGCTGGTCTTGCTGGTGGGCGTGCCATTGACCCCGCTGCCGCCCAGGTTGACGCCGCCGAAGCCGCCCTTGCCCGCCAGGTTGCCAGCCTGCCATTGCACGCCAAATTCACTGGCGTCGTCTTCGCCGACTTCGACGATCAGGCTTTCGATCACCACCTGGGCGCGGCGCTGGTCGAGCATGTCGATCACTTCGCGCAGGTTGCGGTACAGCGGGTCGGGCGCGGAGATCAGCAACGTGTTGGTGGTGGCATCAGCCTGGATGGTCGCGCCGCCGGCGCTGAACGCGGTGTTCTGATCGCTGGCGGTGCTGCCGTTGGCGCTGGTGCCGGTGGTGCCGGTCTGGCCATACGCGGACGGTACGCCGCTGCCGGTGGGCGTACCGCTGCTGTTCTGCGTGGTGGTGTTGCCCTGGGTCGTCTGGCCAGTGCCACCCATGGCGCTGAGCTTGCCCCGCGCTTCCTCGCTGACACCCGACTCGCTCTCGCCGGTGAGCAAGCCGCGCAGCGACTGCGCCAGCTTGCCCGCCTGGGCGTTGCGCAGGTACACCACGTGCATATTGCTCGGGTTGCTCTGGGCGTTGTCGAGCTTGTAGATCAGGTTGCGCGCCAGCTCGGTGCGCTCGGGGCTGCCGGCGCGAATGATGATCGAGTTGGAGCGTGGGTCGCCGACCACGTTGATCTTCTGGGTCTGGTCGGCGCCCTGGGTATCCAGCAGTTCGCTGACCATGGTGGCGATGTCCACGGCAATGCCGTTCTGCACCTTCACCACGTCGGTGTCGATGGCGCCGGGGGTATCGATGCCGTCGATGATCTGCGCCACCCGCGCGAGGTTTTCCGCGTAGTCGGTGATGACGATGCTGTTGTTGCCGGGGTAGGCGTTGATCGGGTTGTTCGGCGACACGATGGGGCGCAGCACTGGAATCAGGTTCACCGCGTTTTCATATTGCAGGCGAAAGGTCCGCGTCTGCATGCCGCTGCTGCCGGCGCTGTAGATCGGCCCGCCGAGCAACTTGGCATCGGCCTCGGGCACCACCTGGGCCACACCGCCGACGTCGACCACGCTGAACCCCTGCATGCGCAACGCCGCCAACAGCATGTCATAGGCTTGATGCGCCGGCACCTGGCCTTCGCTGACCAGGGTCAGGTTGCCTTTAACCCGTGGGTCGACCAGGAATTGCTGACCGGTGGCACGGGACAGCGCACGCACCACGGCCTGGATATCGGCGTCGACGAAATTCAGTTGCACCGGCTGATCGCCCAGCGGGTTGCGCGCCTTGACGGTGCTCGGGGCATGAGCACGGGCACTGTTGGTCAGCGGGTGCTGGACGCGCGGCGTGGGCGCCGGTTCGCGCTGGCGATCGAGCATGGTTTCGCCGCTGCGCCGGGTGTCGGCCAAGGGCTGGCCAAGCTCGCTGTCCACCAGCAACGGCGTGTCGGGCGGCGGGTTATGGCTGCACGCGCTCAAGGCCAGTAACAGCAGCGGCGCGACCTTTCGAAAAGGCGCGGGGTTGGGGACTGACCACTTCATGAAGCTTCCTTAGCGCCAAGCGCCTGATCCATGCGAACGGTCCCGGACACAGTGCCGGCCGAGTTGTCGACGGCGTCCGCGCTACGCTGCAAGCGCGCCTCGGACACCTCCAGGGAAAATGCACGGGGGTTGCCCAGCAACCAGTCCACCACGGCATCGGCCGGGGCGTTGTCGAATGTCAGGCGCCAGCCACCGGTTTCCAGGGCCTGCAACTGATAGCGGCCTTGCAGGCCGGCGCTGTCCAGGGCCTGGCGCAGTGCGCTTTCGTCGGCGTGCCGAGGCGCCGTGACGCCCTGTAACAGCACCTGCAAGGCGGCGGCTTGGGCGCGCAATTTCGGGGTTTCGGCCTGCCAGTAGTCGATCTTCTTCAACGCAGGCTGCACCAGCACCAGCCAGGTCAGCATGCCCGCCAGGACCAGGCTGGCGCCGCTGAGCAGGCGTTGTTCACGCAGGGCCAGGCCGCGCCAGAAGCCCTGGGCCTGGCTACGCAGACGGCGCCACTTATTCATCGCTGGCTCCCGCTTGCTCTGCCGGTTGCGCCAGGCCAAGGGTCCAGCCGTGGTCATCGCGGGTCGCGGTAAAACCGGCCTGGGCCAACGCGGCCTGCGCCTCGCCTGGCAGCGTCGGGCTGTGAGTGTCGGCCAGCAACCCAAGGTGCAAGCGCCCTTGTTCGAAAACCAGGCTGTCGACGCTGCCCACCATGAACGGCAAGTTGCTGCCGCCGATCTGCAACAGGCTGGTAAAGCGCTGGCCGGGGTCGGCCGCCGCGCCGGTTTGCCGCGCGGCCAGCTGTTGGCGGGCCTGCTGCAAGGGGTTGAGCACCACCGGCAATTCGGGGAATGCCTGGCGTACCTGTTGGCTCATCAAGGCCTTGAGCCGTTGGCCTTCGTCCACTTGGCGCGCCGCGTAGAGGTTCAGGCCGAGGGTCCAGATGACGGTGGCCAGGGCGACACAGGCCAGCGCCCTGCCCCAACCACCGCTGGCCGTTTGATTGAGGTGGCCGTGCAGGCCCCAACCGGGCAGCGCGCCAGTCCAGCGTTGGGTGGCGTCCACCAGCGGCAGATCGAGCGCCTGCAATCCCAATGGATGAACCGTCCCTTGTTGCAGGCTATCGCGGGTCAACAGATACCCGTCGTCCAACGCCGCAGCGCCTACCGGCAAGGCATAGGGCGCCGGGTACAGGCCACGCAGCTTGAGCTGGACCTGCGCCAGTATCTGGGCCAACTGTTCCAGGCCGGCCTTGGGCACCCAGCCCACCTGGACGCGCCCCTGGCTGTCGCGCGGGCCGTGGGCCACGTGCATCTGGTCCAACGCGCCGAGGATCAACGCCTGCGCCGCACAGGCCACCGCCGCATGGGTTTTTGCAGCGGGTAATGGCGGCAGCTCAAGGCTGGTGAGCAGGCTGTCACGCGGGTGCAGAAAACAGTCCACGGCCTGCCGGCTCTTGCCCAATTGCGTCAGGCTTTCATGCCCTTCGGACACCACCACACCGCGGTCTAGCCAGGCAAATTTCACCCGGCTTTCAGCGCTGACCTGGTCCAGCGGCGGCAAGCCAATGCGCAAGCGTTTCATACGCCCACCCGCGACCAGATCACCTTGGGTTCACGGTCTTCGGGGCGATGCAACAACGCGTCGATCGTCACTCGACGGCGCTCGCGCCGCGCCTGGCCCTGCAGGCGAAACCACTCGCTGGTAATGCCCACTTGCACCGAATCCACCGCCACCTGGGGCAAGTGCAGACGGTTGACGAAATCCCCACGGTTGATAAACCAATGGCCATTGTCGCGCTCGGCCACCAGCCCATGGGCCTGGGACAGGCTGAGCTGCGGCACCACCGCGCTGAGCACTTCGGCGCTGGCGGTGTTGCCGTTGACCCAGGTATTGCCAGGCAGCACGCTGATGTAGGCCTGCAAGCGCTGCAACACCTCGGGGGTCAGGCCTTCGAGGCCACTCAGGTCGTCGAGGCTGCGCAGCATCGGGTATTTGGCGGGCAACCCCTTTTGTGCGTAGGAAGCGATCACCCGTTGGCTGATGCGGCGGCTGACGGCCGGGTCCACGCCAAGGGTGCGGCACAGGCGCTCGAAGTTGTGCAATTGCTCGGCGTCGAGCTGTTCGCGGTTAACCAGGTTGCGCAGGTTGAACTTGCCCTGTTCATCGTCGATCCGCCCCTCGAACACGCCGGCCTGGATGCGCACCCAGGGCTGGTCAAGGCGCGTCAGCACGTCCTTCTGGCGCGCCGCCCAGAGCAGCTGACGGCTGCGTTCCAGGCCACCCTGCAACAGCCATTGGCCCTGCACACGCAACTGTTCGGCTTCCAGGCTGCGGGTAAAGACGGTCTGGCGCGTGAGCATGCCGCCGGCGATCACCGCCACCACCGCGGCGATCAGCAAGGCGCTGATAATCGCCATGCCGCGCTGCTTCGCCGCTGCGGACGAATACCGTTTCATGGCGCGCCTTACAACTGCCAGGAGCCGATATCGGCATTGACGCCTTCGCCATCCGGTTGGCCGTCGGCGCCCAGGGAGAACACATCGACCTCACCGTTGGCGCCCGGGTTGAGGTAGTGATAAGGGTGGCCCCATGGGTCGTTGGGCAGGCGGTCGAGATAGGCGCGCCAGTTGCTGTTCTTCGCATCGGCCGGGCGTTCCACCAGCACCTTGAGACCCTGGTTCATAGTGGGGTAAGTGCCGTGGTCGAGGCGATAGAGTTTCAGCGCCTGCATCAACCCGGCGATGTCCTGTTTCGCGGCGGTAGCCCGCGCCTGGTCCGGGCGGTCGAGCACCTTGGGTACCACCATGGCCGCGAGGATCCCGAGGATGACCACCACCACCATGATCTCGATCAGGGTAAAGCCACGTTGCCCGCGAGGGCCTGGCGTGGGGGATGTTAGGCGCGCGATATCCATCTCGACATTCCTTGGCTTGAGTGCGTTTCGTGGCGCAGTGTTGCAAGAACACATGTCAGTCGTATTGAAAATCCTCGGGAGCTTCGGTCGCCAATCGGTCAACTCGCGGCGCTAGTCTGCGGGCCTGTTTCCCGGCTTTGAGAGCGCCATGTACGGCCGTCGCAACGCGCAAGGTTTTACCTTGATAGAAGTGCTGGTGGCGCTGGCGATCATCGCCGTGGCCATGGCCGCCGCCGTGCGCGTGGCCGGGCTGATGACCCAGAGCAACGGCCTGCTGCGCGACAAGTCCATGGCGTTGCTGGCGGCACACAGTCGTCTGGCGGAATTGCGCCTGGAGGGGCGTGCGAGCCCCGGCAAGAGGACGTTCACGTGTGATCAGGGGCGCTTGAAACTGCGCTGCGAACAAACCATCAGCATCGGCCCCGATAACCGGCTGTTGCAGGTCAATGTGCAAGTGCTGGACGCCAGCCGCGACGCACCACCCCTGGCCCGCCTGGAAACCTCGCTGGCCAGGCCGCAGGTCAAGGCCGAGTGAACCGTGGCAAGGCCGGCGCCTGCGGCAATGTGTCGAGGGGCACGCGCACCTTCTCGCCCGCGCGCTCGATCTCGACGCTGTCACCCGCGATGGCCGTCAAGCGCACGCCGGGGCTGAGGTGCTCGCCGAGTAAAAAGCTGCGCGGCGGGCCCTCGTTGAGGCTGAGGATCGCCACCGCACCACGTGCCCCGGCCAGCACCCCCGAAACCTTGACCTGCACCGCCGCCGGCACCGTGGAGAACCATTGCAGCGCGGGGTTATCACTGCGCGTCGCCAGCGCCTGGGGCGCAACCTGGGGCGTATGGGATTCGGCAGAGGTGAGCAGCAGCGGCGTCCATACCGCAACGCCGGCCAACGCCGCCAGCACGCCCAGGGCCTGTACGCCATGGGCCGGTGAAAAACGAAGGGCAAATGCCATGGGAAGGACCTCCTGTTTGTCCATGGCACCAGCCTACAGGCCAATTCGCACGTTTTTATTTCACAACCTCGCCAGCTTTCCAGGTACGCCACCATGAAACAGCATGGCTTTACCCTGATCGAACTGATGGTGGTGCTGGTGATCATCGGCATCGCCAGCGCCGCCATCAGCCTGACCATCAAGCCCGACCCACTGCAGCTGCTGCGCAAAGACGCCGAACGCCTGAGCCAACTGCTGCAAGTGGCCCAGGCCGAAGCCCGCGCCGACGGCCGCCCGATCACCTGGCGCGCCGACGCCAAGGGCTTTCGCTTCAACCGCCCCAGCGAGGACGGCCTGGGCGTGGAAGCCTTCCAGGGCGACGCCCAACTGCGCCCGCGCCTGTGGGAGAGCACCCCGATGCAAATCAACATCGAGCCGCGGCAAACCCTGGTGCTCAACGCCGAATGGATCAACCCGCCCGTGCGTGTGGTGCTGTCTGACGGGCAACACCGTCTCAGCCTGCAACGCGATGCTGCGGGCTTGATGCGCGTGGTGAGCCAGCCATGAACCCATCGCAGAAGGGTTTTACGCTGATCGAGGTGATGGTGGCGATCATGCTCATGGCGCTGGTCAGCCTGATTGCCTGGCGGGGGCTCGACAGCGTTAACCGGGCCGATCAGCACTTGCAGGCGAGCACGGAACAGACCGAGGCGGTGTTGCGGGCGTTGAACCAGTTGCAGCGCGACGTCAGCCTGCGCGCCAGTGTGGAACTGAACCCGCCGAAAGACCGCGCGGCCCCATCGGACGGGTTGGCGGCGGTGACGGTGCGCAGTTCCGACAGCAAGGGGTTTCGGTTGGATGTGATCCGCAGTGCGCCGGTCGCGGGGGATGGGTTGCAGCGGGTGCGTTGGTGGCTCAAGGGCGACAACCTGTACCGCGCGGTCGCGCCGGCGCGGGATCGCTTTCCGTTGCCGGCGGCGAAGGATGGGGTGGTGGTGTTGACGGGGGTCAGTGATCTGCAGGTGCGGGTGTGGGAGGCGGATAAGGGGTGGCGGCAGTTGAGTGGGAATCGGCGGGAGGATCCGTTGGGGTTGGAGGTGAGTCTGGTGCGGCAGACGGCGCAGGGGGTGGAGCGGTATCGGCAGGTGTTGGGGTTGGTTTGGTAGGGTATATCCGTTGCTCATGGTCGCTGGTGTATTGGGGGTCGGGGGTCGGGGGCATATCCGTTGCTGCGGTAATGGCGGGTGGTCCGTGTACATATCCGTTTCTGCGGTAACGGCGGCTGGCGGTTCCGCCCTTACGGCGGGTCACTTTGGAAAAGAGCCCCAAAGTAACCAAAGGGCTCTTGCCCCACCACTCGGCACCTCGCCTAGGCTCGGTGTGCCCGAACGAAGGCTTGAATCCGTGGGCCGCCGTCATGGGCCATCCCTGGCCCAGGACGGCTAACGGTCGGCCCGAAGGCCGCCACGGGACCAAGCTCCCTCGCCACAGACCGCTGAAAAAAGTTGTGTAGATACTTATGCCCCGATGAGGGCGTGTCAGTCACTTATTTGTTAACTGACCCACCACCATCGGGGGCAAGTCGAGTCGTCGCACCCACCAGCATCGGCCAGCGATGAAAAATCTATTGAATGCTTGATGGATTGTGCCCAGAGCCCTCAAGGCCGCTGCGGTTTCACCGAGGTCCCGAAGGTATTGCCCATGCGCACACTGGTCGCCGCAGGGGTAGACAGCCCCACCTGGTTCGGTGGCCGCTTCTGTACCGGGATATTCTGCGCTTCGCGATTTTTTTGTGCGGCCTTGGCCGCGTTCGGTGCATTCCCCATCTGCTGGCCAAGGCAGCCGTAGTTGGGCGCCTTATATCCATCCACCGTGACTTCCGTGCAGCCATTGGCCGCGGTTTCAGCGTGGGCGAGGGGCATTGCGATACACAGCAACAGGCTGGCGAGGGTTGGAAACAGCTTCATCGGAGCCTCCTGATGGGCCCGAGAGAATGGGCCGGCATGGCGTGAAAGTGTAGTGCAGCGGGCCTCTCGTCACCGTGATGTTTTTTTTGCTATCACCGTAACATCAGGTTCATAAACTGGCCTCAGGATGACGGTTTTCAAGGACACGTCGGCCGTGCAGCGATGCAACGCGGGGGGTGAACAGGGGACTTGGCGGCGCGCCGTATGCGCCCTGGTCTTGCTGTTGCTGCTGACGGGCACGCCGCCCGCCAAGGCAGAGCCCCCGTTGTTGAGCCTGGACCTGCCGGCACAAGACCTGGAACACGCACTGCAAGCGTACAGCCGTGCCACCGGCATGGCGGTGCTGGTCGACCGCGAACTGACGCTGGGCCGGCGCTCCATCAGTGTGCGCGGGCGCTTCACGGCACAGGAGGCTCTGGCGATGTTGCTGACAGGGAGTGGCCTGATGGCACGTTATGCACGCAGCGATGCGTTTACCCTGCAACTGCCCGAGGTCAGCCAGCCGCCTGCAACCCGTGGTACGGCGGCACGCAATGCCGCGCGCATCAACAACAGCTACGCCACGGCCTTGCAGCAGGCCATCGAGACCAGCCTGTGCCGCTCGCCGCTGACCCGGCCCGGCAGTTTTCGGGCACTGGTGCAGGTGTGGGTCAACCCGCAAGGGCTGATCGAACACAGTCGGTTGGTCAGTTCCACCGGCGATGAACAACGCGATGAAGCACTGGTACGCAGCCTGGCAACCGCGCGGGTCGAACGCCCGGCACCGAGTTCCCTGCGCCAACCGGTGACTTTACTTTTGATGCCTGACACAACAGGAACGCGCATGGAATGCACAGCAGCAAACGGAGCCTGGGGCGGATGAAAAATACCGGGCAGAGCACAATGGTCAGCTTGTTCCTGGCGTCCTACGAGGACTTCAAGGTGCGGTTGCGCAAGCGCCTGGGCTCGGAGGACCTGGCCAACGACGTGCTGCACGAAACCTACCTGCGGGTCGACCGCATGGACATGCCGCCAAACCTTCAGCAGCCCAATGCCTACCTGTACCGCATGGCCTTGAACATCGCCGCCGACCGCCGCCAGGCCGACGCGCGCCTGCTGACCGGCAGCGAGGTGGAAGAGCTGCTGCAAAGCGCCGACGAAGTCCTGGACCCGTCGCGGGTGGTGGGTGGCCAGAAAGAAATCCAATCGCTGGTCAAGGCCCTCTACGAACTGCCGGCACGCCGGCGCAAGATCCTCATCGCCGCGCGTCTGGAAGAGGCGCCGCACCTGGAAATCTCCCAGCGTTTCGGCATTTCCACACGCATGGTCGAGAAAGAAATCAAGGCTGCCCTGGGCTACTGTGCCCAGCGCCTGGAAAGAAAAGTGATTCAGCGGTTCGGTCCCGGGGCCGGGAAACCGTCTTAGTAGTGAGTCCCTGATAAATCCGTGAGTATTTGCGCGCTTGAATATTTTTAGCTTCTCCACCGCCCGGGAAACACCCGCCAGCCCACTGCACGACGAAGCCCGCGACTGGCTGGTCCTGTTGACCTCGGGCCGCGCTACCGTGGCCGATGCCAAGGCCCTGAAAGCGTGGTGCGCCCAAAGCCCGGAACATGCCCAGGCGTTCGAACAGGCCAAGACGCTGTGGCAGCGTTTGGGCGCAGCGGCCGAACAGGCCGAGCGCCCGCGTCATTTTGGCCGGCGTGCCTTCCTCGGCGGCGCGATTGCAGCGTCGGCGGCGGTGGTGATGGTCAACGTCGGTGTGCCGGGCGGGTTTGCCGGGTTGACCGCCGACTACCGAACCGAGGTCGGCGAACAGCGCCAGGTGTTATTGAGCGAGGGTGTGAGCCTGGAGCTCAATACACAGACGCGCATCAGCCGGGTGGGGCAGGGGATCGAACTGCTCGAAGGCGAAGTCGAAGTCCTCGCCGACGTGGCACAGCCGCTCAAGGTCCAGGCGGGCCAGGGCTGGCTGAGCGCGGCCCAGGCGCGGTTCAACGTGCGGCATACCGATCGCAACGTCTGCGTGACCTGTATCGAGGGGTGGCTGTCGGTGGACGTCGCCGGGCGTAATGTACGCCTGGAGAGTGGCCGGCAACTGACCTACGGCGCGGCGGGCATGGGTGAAGTGACGAGCGTCGATGCCCACGCGGTAGTGGCCTGGCGTGAGCAGGTGCTGGTGTTCAACAACGCAACGTTGGCGACGGTGGTGGATGAGATCAACCGATATCGACCGGGGATGTTGGTGTTGCTGAACAAGGAACTGGGCAAGCGGCGAGTGCAGGCGCGGTTCAGCTTGCAGCAGTTGGCGGGGGTGGCGCTGTTGATTCGGGATGCTTATGGGGCCAGGTGTACGGAGTTGCCTGGGGGGGTGGTGTTGTTGAGTTAGTGTGGGTCTGTGTACATATCCATTTCTGCGGTAACGGCCACTGGCGGTTCCGCCCTTACGGCGGGTCACTTTTGGAAAAGAGCCCCAAAAGTAACCAAAAGGTCTGTGCCCCACCACTCGGCACCTCGCCTAGGCTCGGTGTGCCCGAACGAAGGCTTTGGAGCGTGGGCCGCCGTCATGGGCCATCCCTGGCCCAGGACGGCTAACCAGGACGCCGGGTTAGCCGTCCTGGGCCAGGGATGGCCCATGACGGCGGCCCACGCTCCAAAGCCTGCGTTCGGGCACACCGAGCCTAGGCGAGGTGCCGAGTGTTGGGGCGAAGCGTTTTTGGTTACTTTTGGCGCTCTTCCAAAAGTGACCCGCTGTAAGAGCGGAACCATAGGCAGCCGTTACCGCAGCAACGGATATGTACTCGGTCAAATCCAACCACATGGTCGGCCCGAAGGCCGCCACGGAAACAAGCTCCCTCGCCACAGACCACTGGAAATTGTGTAGATACCCATGCTCATCGGGGGCAAGCCCCCTCCCAAAAAGGCTCTACAGTGGTTTGGAGATCGGGTTTCAGGCCGCGTGGCTTTCCTTTTTCAAGCTGTCCATATCGATCACGAACCGATACTTCACATCGCCCTTGAGCATGCGCTCATACGCCTCGTTGATGCCCTGGATATCGATCATCTCGATGTCCGAGACAATCTCGTGCCTGGCGCAGAAATCCAGCATGTCCTGGGTTTCCTGGATGCCGCCGATCAACGAACCGGCCAGGCTGCGGCGCTTGAAGATCAGGTTGAACACCGTAGGCGACGGGTGCGGGCTGTCGGGGGCGCCGACCAGGGTCATGGTGCCGTCGCGCTTGAGCAGGTTGAGGAAGGCGTCGAGGTTGTGCGGCGCGGCGACGGTGTTGAGGATGAAGTCCAGGCTGTTGGCGACCTTGGCCATTTCGTCCGGGTTCTTCGACACCACCACCTGATCGGCACCGAGGCGCAGGCCGTCTTCGCGCTTGTTCGGCGAGGTGGTGAACACGGTGACATGGGCGCCCATGGCGTGGGCAATCTTCACCGCCATATGCCCCAGGCCCCCGAGGCCGACCACGCCGACTTTCTTGCCGGGACCGACCTTCCAGTGATGCAGCGGCGAATAGGTGGTGATGCCGGCGCACAGCAGCGGCGCCACGGCCGCCAGATTAGTGTCATCGTGGGAGATACGCAGCACGAACTTCTCCTTGACCACGATATTGTCCGAGTAGCCCCCGAAGGTGTTCTCCCCGCCAAACACCGGGCCGTTGTAGGTGCCGGTAAAACCGTTCTCGCAATATTGCTCCTCGCCCTCGGCGCAAGAGGCGCAGTGCTGGCAGCTGTCGACCATGCAGCCGACACCGGCGAGGTCGCCGACCTTGAACTTGCTCACATTGCCACCCACCGCCGTCACGCGGCCGACGATTTCATGGCCGGGCACCGAAGGGTAAAGGGTGTTGTTCCACTCGTTGCGCACGGTGTGCAGGTCGGAGTGGCACACGCCGCAGTAGAGAATGTCGATCTGTACGTCATCCGCCCCCGGCGCGCGGCGCTCGAAAGTAAAGGGCTTGAGGGCATCCTTGGCGTTCTGGGCGGCGTAACTGTATGTCTTGGCCATTTCGTTCACCTGTGTGATCTGACGGTAGAGGTCAGTGGACCAGCATAGACGCTGAACCGTTCAACCGAGCACGTCTGTACAATTTCCATCGCGTCCCTGCGCCTAACCTCACGGCTTTCAATCGCGTAGAAGTGCTGGAGAATGGGCATGCGTAGCAAAGCAATCAAGGTATCTTTGGCATTGACGCTGCTGGCGGGCGCAATGATGGGCAATGCCTTCGCGGCAACCCCGAGCGTGGCCGTGGCGCCACAATACGACACCAGCCACGTCTATGTGGCCCCGGCGGATGTGGACCGTTTCACCCAGAGTTTCCTCGCCACCTTCGGCGGCAAAAGCACGCCCCAGGTAGTGGTGAACGTGCTGCCGGTGCCGAGCAGTACCACCTCGCAACTGCTGCAGACGCCGGCGGGCACGGTGTCGCTGTTCGGTTTCACCACGCCTATCCCGCACCCTTTTGGCCAGGAACGCAACGGCTACCTGGTCAAGGACATGGACGTTGCACTCAAAGCCGCGCGGGAAAACGGCGCTGCCGTTATCGTCAGCGACTTCCCGGACCCGATCGGGCGTGACGCCGTGGTGCAATGGCCGGGTGGCGTGAACATGCAGCTCTACTGGCACACCAAGACCCCGGCCTACGCGGCGTTCCAGACCGTGCCGGAAAACCGCGTGTACCTGTCCACCGAGCGCGCCGATGCCTTTATCAAATCGTTCCTGGGCTTCTCCCACGGCAAGGTGCTGGCCGATGACAAGCATGCGCCCGGCGCCGATGTGGGCCAGGCCACTGGCACGTACCGCCGCGTCGATATCGAGTCACCGTTCGGACGCATGGCGGTGCTGGTCACCAACGGCCAACTGCCCTACCCCTTCGGCCATGAGACCACCGGTTATCAAGTGCCTGACCTGACGGCTACCCTGGGCAAGGCCACCGGTTCCGGCGCCAAGGTCCTGGTGCCGGCCTTTGACAGCAAGGGCCGCCGCAGCGCCGTGGTTGAATTCCCCGGCGGCTACGTCGCGGAAATTCACCAGCTCCTCGCTGCAAAATGATTGGCCGCACAGGCTGGGGCCTGGCCGTGCTGTGGCCGCTGCTGATCGGCAGCGCCCACGCCGACGATCAACCGACACGACCGGCCATCAAGACCAACCGCTGGCAGGAAGACTGGTCGGTGCTCCAAGACCCGGCGCTGCGCACCCAACCGCTGGACAGCTTGAAGTACATCCCGCTGTCCAGCGCCAACCCGTTCACCTATTTGTCATTGGGGGCGACGTTGCGCGAGCGCTTCGAGATGAACGATGCCAATGGTTTTGGGGTGAAGGGCGTCAAGCGTGACAGCTACCTGATCCAGCGCTTCCAGGTGCACGCCGACCTGCACTTGAACGAAAACTGGCGGCTCTTCACCCAACTGGAAGATGCACGCGCCTACGACAAGACCACGGTCGGCGGCGCCGACCAGAACCGCGTCGATTTGCGCCTGGCCTTTGCCGAATACGTCAACGCCTTCAGCAGCGGCACGCTCAAGGCGCGTGTCGGGCGCCAGGACTTTGCCTTCGACTTGCAGCGTTTCATCTCATCGCGGGACGGCCCGAACGTGCGGCAATCCTTCGATGCATTGTGGGCCGATTGGGAAACGTCCAACTGGCGCTTTATCGGGATTGCCAGCCAGCCGGTGCAGTATCAGGACGAGCGGCACTTCGACGACAAATCCAACAGTGACGCGCGCTTCCACATGCTGCGGGTCGAGCGGCTGGTGGGCGGCAAGAATGAGCTGTCGGCCTACTACGGCGTGTACGAGCGCAGCGCTGCGCACTATCTGGATGCGGACGGCGATGAAACCCGCCACCTGCTGGATGCACGCCTGGGCGGCACGGCCCAGGGGTTCGACTGGGACATTGAAGCCATGCTGCAAAGCGGCTCGGTGGGCAACAAGGATATTCGCGCCTGGGCCGGCGGCAGCCGCACGGGATACACCTTCGACAGCGTGACGTGGAAACCGCGCATCGGCCTGCAACTGGACATCGCCTCGGGCGACCGTAAGACCGGTGACGGTACAGTCGGCACGTTCAACCCGCTGTTCCCCAACGGCTACTATTTTTCCCTGGCCGGCTATACGGGCTACAGCAACCTGATTCACGTCAAACCGTCGATCACCGTCAAGCCCATCGACAAGCTCAGCGTGCAGACCGCCGTCGGCCTGCTGTGGCGCCAGACCACCAGCGATGCGGTGTACACGCAACCGAACCTGCCAGTCGCCGGCACCGCAGGCCAGGGTGGACGCTGGACCGGTGCCTACGGTCAATTGCGCACCGACTACGTGTTTACGCCGAACCTCACCGGTGCGGTTGAAGCGGTGCATTACGCGGTCGGCCGCACGTTGCGCGACGCCGGCGGCGATGACAGCAACTACCTGGGGGTCGAGCTCAAGTTCAGTTGGTGACCCCAGGCAAGCACACCCGTACAAGCCCCTGGCCCGGTTTCGGGCAATAGTGAGGCTGATGTCCAGTCCCTCAACCAAGGAGTTTTTCCATGAGCACATTCGTAGCCAAAGACGGTACCCAGATCTATTTCAAGGACTGGGGCAGCGGTAAACCGGTGCTGTTCAGCCACGGCTGGCCGCTGGATGCCGACATGTGGGAATACCAGATGGAATACCTGAGCAGCCGTGGTTTTCGCACTATCGCATTTGACCGCCGTGGCTTCGGGCGCTCTGACCAGCCGTGGACCGGTAACGACTACAACACCTTCGCTGACGACATCGCGCAGTTGATCGAACACCTGGACCTCAAGGACGTGACCCTGGTGGGCTTCTCCATGGGCGGCGGTGACGTGGCCCGCTACATCGCCCGCCACGGCAGTGCACGGGTGGCCGGCCTGGTGCTGTTGGGCGCCGTGACGCCGATCTTCGGCCAGCAGGCGGATTACCCACAAGGCGTGCCGAGCGAAGTGTTCGACGGTATCAAGGCCGGGTTGCTCAAAGACCGTGCGCAGTTCATCGCGGACTTCAACACGCCGTTCTTCGGCATCAACAAGGGCCAGACCGTTTCCGAAGGTACGCTGGCCCAGACCCTGCAGATCGCCATGCTGGCGTCCCTCAAGTCGACCGTGGATTGCGTCAGTGCATTCTCCGAGACCGACTTCCGCCCGGACATGGCCAAGATCGACGTACCGACCCTGGTGATCCACGGTGACGGCGACCAGATCGTGCCGTTCGAGACCACCGGCAAGGTGGCGGCCGAGATGATCAAGGGTGCCAAGTTGAAGGTGTACAAGGATGCGCCACACGGGTTTGCCGTGACCCACACCCAAGCCTTGAACGAGGACCTGCTGGCGTTCCTCAATCGCTGAAACACCCCGCTCCTTTGGCCGGAACGCTAGTGCCCTGTAGGAGCAAGCTTGCTCGCGAAGATCGTCAACGATGACGCAGTCAATCAGATTTAACGCGTCGCTCTTGGGTTCTTCGCGAGCAAGCTCGCTCCTACAAGGGCAGGGTTTAACCGGCCTTTTTTTCCAGCGCCAGGCGACCTGGCCCGGCAATCAGGATGCTGGTGAAAATGATCAACAGCAGCCAGCCGAATTGCCCTTCCAGCAACGTCCACTCCGGATGCACCACCACCATCGCAATCAACAGCACCGCCAGGATCGGCAGGCACGCCAGGCGCACCAGCACCCCGGCGATAATCAGCAGCGGGCACAGCACTTCGGCGAATATCGCCAGCAGCAGGGTGACATGGGCGCCGAGGTGAAACGGGTCTTCGATCAGCTTCAACTGCTCGCTGTAGTTGAGCAATTTGGGCAGGCCATGCACCCACAGCAGGAACAGCGCCCCGCTGACCCGCAGAAATAACAGCCCGATGTCCTGGTGTCTTGATTCGTTCATATGCGCTCCGGTGGGTTGACACGTTATCGACGTCGATTGTGTCCGCAGAGCGCTGCGCACGCTTGCAACCGTGTGCTGACCTTACTCCCCGGTGCCGGAAAACCCGGCGACGATCTCGTCGATCACCGCCCGTACCCGCGCGGTGTGGCGCAAGTCGGCATGGGTCACCAGCCACACGTCATACGGCAAGGGCCGCGTACGCTCCGGCCACACACGCACCAGGCCGTCCATCTGGCCGGTCGGCACCGGGATTTCACCGATACCGATGCCGGCGGCAATCGAGCGGCGTACCAGCAGGCTGGAACTCAACGCGGCCACAATGCGCCCACGGCCCAAGGGTTCGGACACCAGGCTCATGTCCTTCTGGGTTTGCAGGTACGGCTGGTAGACCACCAGGTCATGGCCTTCGAACAGACTGCCCGGCTCCGGCACACCGTGGCGGTCGACATACGCCTGTGAAGCGAACAGGCCCACCGGCCAACGCGCGATACGCCGGGCGATCAGGTCGGGGCTGTCCGGGCGGATGTTGCGCACAGCGATGTCGGTTTCACGCTTGGCCAGGCTGAGGAACTGGGTGGAAGCGTCCAGTTGCACACGCACGTCGGGGTGCTGATGGTGCAGCCGGGCGATCGCCGGGATCAGGAAGTCGATGGCCAGGGAGTCGGTGCTGCTGACCCGCACAATGCCGGTCAGGCGGTCGTCCAGGCCTTGGATCTGGCGCTGGAGATCCAGGGCCGAGCGTTCCATTTTTTCCACCGAGAGCAAGGCGGCCTCGCCAACGGCGGTCAATGCATAGCCCTCGGAGGTGCGCAGGAACAACGTCGCGCCCAAGGCCTTTTCCAGGGCGTTGACCCGCCGCCCGACCGTGGCCTGGTCGACCCCAAGCACCCGCGCGGCACCGCGTAATGTCGACTCGCGGCACACCGCCAGGAACACCCGTGCGTCATCCCAATTCATGCTGCCTCCTTGTGCTGCATATCTGCATCGCCATGACGCGTAATCGCTGCATTATTGCATCGAAAAACCTGGATATGCTGGGCGCCAGAGAAAATACCCAGGACCACCGTCATGCCCGACACTCATCCCCCCTCTCGCACGGCCTTGTGGCTGCCGATTTTCGCCGGCCTGTGTGCCAGCCTGGTCAGCATCGGCCTGGCGCGCTTCGCCTACACGCCGTTGATTCCATCGCTGATCCAGGCCCACTGGTTCAGCGCTAATGATGTGGTGTACCTCGGCGCCGCCAACCTGGTGGGTTACCTGATCGGCGCGCTGATCGGCCGGCCTATCGCCCAGCGCACCTCGAACAGGACCGCGCTGCGCCTCATGATGCTGGCGGTGACCCTCGCGTTCTTTGCCTGTGGCTTCCCGCTGTCGGTAGTGTGGTTCTTCGCCTGGCGCCTGCTGTCGGGGATTGCCGGTGGCGCGATCATGGTGCTGGTGGCCGCGACCGTGTTGCCCCATGTACCGGCCGCACGTCGGGGCCTGGCCAGTGGGGCGATCTTCCTCGGCATTGGCCTGGGCATCGCCGGCTCCGGCACGATAGTCCCCCCGCTGCTGAGCCTGGGCTTGCAGCAGACCTGGTTCGGCCTGGGCCTGTTGGCCGTGGTGCTGACCGCCGCCAGCTGGTTCGCCTGGCCTTCGGGCACGCTGCATGAAGATGCGCGGCCCTCCGGCCCGGCCGTCGCGACGCCATCCGGGGTGTACCTGCTGTTCGCCCAGTACGCCTTTATGGCCGCAGGGCTGGTACCGGCGATGGTGTTCCTGGTGGATTACGTGGCCCGTGGCCTGGGGGCCGGGGCGCATATCGGCGCGATGATCTGGGTGATGTACGGCCTGGGTTCGATTGTGGGGCCGGTCACTTACGGGTTCCTCGCAGACAAACTGGGCGCGCGCTTGAGCATTCGCGTGGTGCTGGTGGTGCAGGCGATAGCGGTCGGGTCGTTGCCGTTTGCCGGCTCGTTGACGGCCCTGGCGGTACTCGCGGTGCTCCTCGGTTCTTTCCCGCCGGGCATTGTGCCGTTGGCGCTGGCACGGGTGCATGAACTGATCCCCAGCCATCATCAGCAGCAGGTCGCGTGGAGCCGTGCCACGGTCTCCTTTGCCACTTTCCAGGCGCTCTCGGGGTTTGCCTATTCCGCCCTGTTCAACTTCAGCGGTGGCCAGCATGGGTGGTTGTTCATGATCGCCGCCGGGGCGATAGTGGTTGCCCTGGCACTCGAACTGGGCATGCGCCTGCTGAACCGCCGACCGTCCGCCGCGGTCCCACCCCATACGCTCATCGCTGCAGGTAATCTGAAATGACGCTCCCGAAAGAAATGACCCTGATCGAAATCACCACCCCCGGTGGCCCCGAGGTGCTGCAGCCGCGCCGCGCAGATGTACCGGTGGCGGGCCCCGGCGAGATCCTGATTCGCGTGCATGCGGCCGGGGTCAACCGCCCCGACGCCCTGCAACGCGCCGGCAAGTACCCGATGAAACCTGGCATGAACCCGCTGCCTGGCCTGGAAGTGGCAGGGGAAGTCGCCGCGCTGGGCGACGGCGTGACCGAATACGCCCTGGGCGATAAGGTCTGCGCCCTGACCAACGGCGGCGGCTATGCGCAGTTCTGCACGGTGCCCGCCAGCCAGGCGCTGCCGATCCCCGCCGGCATGGACTGGATTCAAGCCGCTGCCATACCGGAAACCTTCTTCACCGTGTGGGCCAACCTGTTCGGCCTTGGCGGCGCGCACACCGGCCAGCGCGTGTTGATCCACGGTGGCAGCAGCGGCATCGGCACCACCGCCTTGATGCTCTGCCGCGAGTTCGGTATCCAGGCCTTCGCCACCGCCGGCAGCGCCGACAAATGCGCGGCCATTGCCCAGCTTGGCGGCGAGCCGATCAATTATCGCGAGCAGGATTTTGCCGAGGTCATCGCGCAACAGACCGACGGCCAGGGCGTGGACGTGATCCTCGACATCATGGGCGGCTCGTACCTCAACAACAATCTCAAGGCCCTGGCCATGGACGGTCACCTGGTGATGCTGGGCTTCCTCGGCGGCGCCAAGGCCAATGATGTCGACCTGCTGAGCATTCTCGGCAAGCGCGCGGTGATCACCGGCTCGCTGTTGCGCGCGCGCACCAAGGATGAGAAAGCCGCGATCGCCCAGCAACTGCGCGAATATGTGTGGCCGGTGCTGGAGGCCGGGCGGTGCCTGCCGATCATCGACAAGGTGTACGAATACACCGACGCCGCCCAGGCCCATGCACGGATGGAAGGTGGGGACCATATCGGCAAGATTGTATTGCGGGTGGAGTAACCGGCAGGCAACACCTATTAAATGTGGGAGGGGGCTTGCCCCCGATTGCAGTAGGTCAGTCAATGATGCTGTGACTGTCATACCGCTATCCGAGCATGGGTGTCTGCACAACTTTCAGGCTGAAAAATCTCTTGGGGGTGAGGGAGCTTGGTTCCGTGGCGGCCTCTGGGCCGACCGCTTTTTTGGAGTTTTAGCGAGTACATATCCGTTGCTGCGGTAACGGCTGCTTAGGGTTCCGCTCTTACAGCGGGTCACTTTTGGAAGAGCGCCAAAAGTAACCAAAAACGCTTCGCCCCAACACTCGGCACCTCGCCTAGGCTCGGTGTGCCCGAACGCAGGCTTTGGAGCGTGGGCCGCCGTCATGGGCCATCCCTGGCCCAGGACGGCTAACCCGGCGTCCTGCTTGCTCGCGAAAAACGTCAACGATAACGCGTGTTTCCTGAATCAACGCGGCGCCTGTGAGTTTTTCGCGAGCAAGCTCGCTCCTACAGAAGGCGATGTACGCTTAACTGAACGGCATTAGGGCTTGCCCCTCCCACATTTGATCCCCCTGTCTCAGGCTCACATGTTCTCCGAGGTGACAATCTGCGGCGCGATATGCACCCGATGCCGCACCGGATCAAACCCCTCGGCACTCTGCAATTCCACCAGCAACTGCACCAGCGCGTTCGCCGTCTGCCTGGGCTGTGAATCCATTACCACATCGATCAACCCCTGGCTCAGTGCCTGGCGTGACAGCGCCGTGGACTCCTGCAAGATGCAGCACAACGCCGGGCGCTTGGGCAGCTGCGCCAGGGCGCTGATGATGCCGTCGCCGCCGCCGCCGACCACACACAGGCCGCGCAGGTCGCTGTGGCGGGTGAGCAGGTCGAGGGTGGCTTCTTCGGTGATGTCACAGTTGTCCAGGTTGATCAGCGGCTCCAGCGGTTTGAGCCCAGGTGCGTGTTCGGCCAGGTAGCTGTGCAGGCCTTCGACCCGTGCCTGGTGACCGAGGAAGCGATGGCCGCCGAGCAGGATCCCCACGCTGCCTTTGCGTGCGCCACAGGTGCGGGCGAGCAGCCAGCCCATGGTGCGGCCGACCACGTGGTTGTCCTGGCCCACGTAGGGTTCAAGGGCTTGCTCGTGAATATCCGAGAGCAGGGCCACCACCGGCACGCCGGCCGCGCGGATCTGCGCCAGGCAGGCGTTGATCAGCGGGTGGGCGAAGCTGACCACGGCGAGGGCGTCGCACTGCACGGCCAGTTGTTCGATCTGCGCGACGATGGCGCTGGGTGTGCGGTCGTTGATGTAGTCGAACTGGCAGGTGAGGTTGGTGGTGGCGTGATGCTGCGCCGCCTCGCTGATCGACTGCGCCAGGTGGGCATAGAACGCTTGGGCGGTACCCAGCAGCAGAATGCCGAAGCGATAGGTCGGCCGGCGTTCGCGGATGCGTTGGCCGATCAGCCGCGCAGCAAAATAGCCCACGGCTTCGGCGGCCTGGAACACCTGCTCGGCCGTCTGCGGATTGACTGGCGCGCGCGCATTCAGCACGCGGTCGACAGTGGCCACACTCAGGCCCGCATGGGCGGCGACGGTGGCGATGGTGGGGCGTTTATTGTTGTTCATGACAGCCCTCTTGAGCGTCTTGATAGAAAACTATCAAGCCCCGCTGGGCCTGGATGATAGCTTGATAGGGAATGGATTCAAGGCCTTGAGGGTGATTTAGCCGCACTCTATCGTTGGTTTCGCAAAGCACCTGAAACCTCTCGCTTGCGGAGAACAATAACAATGCCTGAACACACCGCTCATCACGCTCGGCGCGACTACAGCCTCACCGGTCCCGAAGCCGCCCGCGCGGCGGAAAAAGGCCTGGTCTCGGCCAGTTGGTACCAATCGCCGATTTCCCGTAAACGCATGAAAGAACTGATGCAACGCCGCGACGCCCCGGCGTTGCTCGATACCGCTATTTGGGTGACCGCGCTGTTCGCCACCGGCTTCGGCGGCTACTGGTTCTGGGGCACGTGGGCCTGCGTGCCGTTCTTCTTCGCCTATGGCGTGCTGTACGGCACCGCGTCCAACCCGCGCTGGCACGAAACCGGCCACGGCACCGCATTCAAGACCCGCTGGATGAACGACGTGCTGTACCAGGTCGCGAGCTTCATGTGCATCTTCGAGCCCCACGTGTGGCGCTGGAGCCATGCCCGGCACCACACCGACACGATCGTCGTCGGCCGCGACCCGGAGATCGTCGAACCACGTCCGCCGAGCCTGCCGATGATGGTGCTCAGCCTGTTCAACCTGCCCCTGGCCTGGAAGACCTTCAGCGGTGTGGCGCGCCATGCGATCGGCCAGATGAGTGCCCAGGAGCAGGACTTTATCCCGGAGTCCGAGTGGCCCAAGGTGTTCCGCGCCGCGCGTATCTGGGTCGGCATTTATGCGCTGGTCATCGGCACTGCGTTGTACTTGCACAGTTGGCTGCCGCTGATGCTGGTGGGCCTGCCGAGCCTCTACGGTGCCTGGCTCGGTTACGTGTTCGGCCTCAGCCAGCATGTGGGCCTGGCCGAAGACGTGCTCGACCACCGCAGCAACTGCCGCACGATCTACATGAACCGCGTGCTGCGTTTTATCTACATGAACATGAACTACCACCTTGAGCACCACATGTACCCGATGGTGCCGTACCACGCATTGGCGCAATTGCACGAAGAGATCCGCAACGACTGCCCGCCGCCGTACGCCAACCTGTTCGAGGCGTACAAGGAAATCATCCCGACGATCTGGAAGCAGCGCAGCGATTCGACTTACTTCGTCCAACGTCCCATCGGCCCCAGTGCTGAACCGGCCGCCAGGGCCCCGATGCATGCAGAAGCCACTGCCGGCTGACACCCTCCAATAACAAGAGAAAACGCCATGAACGATCAATGGATCGACGTCTGCGCCGTGGGCGAAATAGACGCAGAAGACGTGCTGCGCTTCGATCACGGGCCGCACACCTACGCGGTGTTCCGCTCGGCGGACAATGAGTTTTTCGCCACCGCCGGCCTGTGCACCCACGAGAAAATCCACCTCGCCGACGGCCTGGTGATGGACCATGTGGTCGAATGCCCCAAGCACAACGGGCGCTTCGATTACCGCTCCGGCAAGGCCTTGGGCGCGCCGGTGTGCGTCAACCTCAAGACCTACCCGGTGCGGGTCGAAGCGGGGCGGGTTTTGCTCGCCGTCACGGCCTGATGATGACCGCCGCCCTGATCATCGTCGGCGCCGGCCATGCCGGTGGCCGCGCGGCATTGACCCTGCGTGAAGAAGGCTACAGCGGGCGCCTGATCCTGATCGGCGACGAGCCGCACGTGCCCTACGAGCGGCCGCCCCTGTCCAAAGGGCTGTTGCAGGGCAGCATGGACCTGGCCGGGTGCAGCCTGTGCGACAGCGCGCGGCTGGCCGAGTTGGGCATCGAACATATCGCCGGTAACCCGGTCCGCCAATTGGACCCGCCGCAACACCGCCTGCAACTCGCCGACGGCCAGTGGCTGTCCTACGCCGGCCTGTTGCTGGCCACCGGGGGCAGGGCGCGGCGTTTGCCCCAGGAACAGGCCAACGTGCTGTACCTGCGCACCCACGATGAAGCGCTGGCGCTGAAATCCGCGTTGCGCCCCGGAGCGCGGCTGGTGATTGTCGGCGGCGGGTTTATCGGCCTGGAAGTGGCGGCGACGGCGCGCGGCCTGGGCTGCGAGGTGACGGTGCTCGAAGCCGGGCCACGCTTGGCGGGCAGGGTGCTGGCGCCGGTCATCTCCGAGGCGCTGCTGAAGCTGCATCGCCAACACGGCGTCGACGTGCGCCTGAATGTGGCGCTGGAGTCGATCCATGCAGAGGCGGTGCAACTGGTGGATGGGCAGTGGCTGCCCTGTGACCTGGTGGTGGTCGGCATCGGCATGCAACCGAATATCGAGCTGGCCGTGGCGGCGGGGCTGGAGGTGGGGCAGGGCATTCGCGTTGACACGCACCTGCGCACCGGTGTGCCGGACATCTACGCGGCAGGGGACGTTTGCGAGTTTCGCCTCGGCGGCGAGTACCAACGCCAGGAAACCTGGCGCAACGCCGAGGCGCAAGGGCGGCATGCCGCGCTCAACATGCTGGGGCGCGACGAGCCGTTCGAAACGCTCCCCGGTTTCTGGTCCGACCAGTACGACTGGGGGTTGCAGACCGTGGGCGTGATCACGCCGCTGACCGTCAGCCGTGTATTGCCGGACGCGGGGCTGCTGCTGTTCTACCTCGACGCCGACCATCGCCTGCAAGGCGCCTGCGGCTGGGGCCCCGGCAATAGCGTGGCCAAGGATGTCAAGCTGTGCGAACGGCTGATCAGCGCGCGCATCGCCCTGAACCCTGCCAGCCTGGCCGACCCCCACGTGTCCCTCAAACACCTGCTGCGAGGCTGATATGCGCCAATTCCTGGTATTCCAATCCTTGTGGGCGATGCACACCGAGCCCGGCCCTCTGGAGGCCCAACTCGACCGTATCAAAGCCGCCGGTTTCGACGGCATTACCGATCACTATTGGCAAGCCGCCGATGTGGCGCGACTGCACGCCGCCGCCATGGCGCGGGGCCTGCAGATCGAAGGCCAGTTGTTCCCGCAAAGCGTCGACGACCTGGCGACCGCGCTGGATGTGATCAGCCGCCACGGCTGCCACCACCTCACCCTGCAAGCCGATGTGCGCCCACGTACCCAAACCGAGGCCGCGCGTTTGATCGAAGGCTGGCAACGCCTGGCCGAGCAGGTGGACTTTCCGGTGCTGTTGGAAACCCACCGCTATCGCCTCACCAACGACCTGCTGTTCACCCTCGACCTGCTGACGCAGATGCCCGACCTGAAACTGCTCGCTGACTTGTCCCACTACGTGGTCGGGCGCGAATTGCCCGAGCCCGGCGCCGTTGAAGACGATGAACAGATCCGCACGATCCTGCAGCACAGCTGGGGCTTTCATGGGCGTGTGGCCAGCAGTGAACAGGTGCAAGTCTCCCTGGCGTTTCCCCAGCACCAAGCCTGGGTGCAACGCTTTACCGAGTGGTGGCGCTACGGGATCGAAGACTGGCTGGCTCGCCCCGAAACCCCGCAAAGCCTGTCCTTCACCTGCGAACTGGGCCCGCCGCCCTATGCCATCACCGGCGCCGATGGGCATGAAATCAGTGATCGCTGGGCCGAGGCGTTGAAGCTCAAGGCATTGATTCGCGACGTGTGGCAGGAGTGTCGGAAATGATCTGCTAATCTGCGCGGGTTCACTCTCGCCCTTTAGCCTGGACTTCCACTATGTCGACTTCGTCTGTTCAGCCGCCTCTTGAGCCTCAGTCCGTCTGCCACCCCATCACCAGCAGCGCGATTTTCATGGTTGCCACCGTCGCGCCTGGCACTGAAGACAGCGTGCGCGCCTGGTGCGCGGACATCGCCGGGCTGGTGCGCTCGGTGGGTAAACGCGTGCCGGCGGGCAACCTCACGTGCGTCTGTGGCTTCGGCTCGCAGGCTTGGGACCGGCTGTTCGGCGCGCCACGCCCGGCCTCGCTGCATCCATTTCGCGAGTTCGGGGTGCCAGGGCGCATGGCAGTGTCGACGCCCGGCGACATCCTGCTGCACATCCGTGCCGAACAGATGGACCTGTGCTTTGAACTCGCCACCCAACTGATGACGGCCCTCGGTGACAGCGTCAAGGTCGTGGATGAAGTCCAGGGTTTCCGCTACTTCGACATGCGCAGCATCATCGGCTTTGTCGACGGCACCGAGAACCCGGTGGGGCGCAAGGCCGTGGGCTTCACCATCGTCGGCGACGAAGACCCCGAATTCGAAGGCGGCAGCTACGTGCTGGTGCAGAAATACCTGCACAACATGACCGCCTGGAACGGCCTGACCGTGGAAGCCCAGGAAAAGGTGATCGGGCGCACCAAGTTGTCGGATATCGAGTTGGACGATGCGGCCAAGCCGAGCAATTCCCACAGCGCGCTGACCGTCATCACCGACGAGAACGGCGAAGAAGTGAAAATCCTGCGCGACAACATGCCCTTCGGCCGTCCGGGCGCCGGGGAGTTCGGCACCTACTTCATCGGTTACGCACGCTCGCCGCAGCCACTGGAGCAGATGCTGGAAAACATGTTCGTCGGCCGCCCGGCGGGCAACTACGACCGCTTGCTCGACTTCAGCACGGCGGTCACCGGCGGCTTGTTTTTCGTGCCGTCGGCCGATCTGCTCGACGAACTGGCGGAGCGCAGCCCCGGCCTATAGGACCACCTCGAAATACCGATAGCTGATGGCCTCGAGCGGTTGGGCTATGTGTTGGCGGTTGGATTCCTGCACGGTGAGCCCGGCTTTTATGTAGGCCAGTTGCGGTGGGGCTGACAGGTAATCGGCAAGGTTGGCTTCAGCGCCCGGGAGGTCCGTGTAGAGATGAATCTGCTCTTCGGCGATCACGCCCTCGACGGTTTCGGTGATGTTTTGCCGGATAACGCCGCTCAGGAAGGTCGACAGAATCAACGTGTCGACAATCGGTACGCCGTCATAGGGAATCCCGCAGTGGGCCGGTCCGTTCAACAGCACCACGGGTTGGATCGAGAGCTTGTCAGGCAGCGGGAAATTGGCTTTCAGGCACTGTTTTCTAAAAGACTTTTCATGTTGTCGGATACCCTCGATTTTGCGTGTCAGTTGCGCGCAAGCCTCGATGACCTTGTCTCGATGCTTGAAGGTGCTCAGCGTATCGGCAGGTTGCAGGAAGCATTTTACTTCGCCGACCACCAGCGTACTGCCGATCAGCATCAGCAGGTCGATGTCCTCATACGGGGGCGTAGCGGCCTTCGGTAAGTTGAATGTGAAGGCATGCGGCATGATTCGAATGTGTTTTTTCAGGCGCGAGTCCTGGGCATAGCGTTCCAGGACCTGACGCGCATGGGTTTCGAACGAGTTGCCGCGCGCCGCCAGGTCGGCGCCCATCTGTCGCAACCAGATATTCACGTTGCGTTGGGTGGTGCCCCACAGCAGCGGCGTGAATAACACCAGCAGTTTATCGTCGTTGTAGGGGATTAACGGTTGCGTCCACAACTCGTTCTTACCGGTATCCGATTTGTCGGTGTGATCAAAGGTCAGGAAATCAATCAGTGCCCGGCTACGTGCCAGGTCCACTCCCAGGGATTCGGATACCGCATTGAGCAACGCGGTTCTATCGACCATCGGTGCAGCCACATGCACCAGCAACGAGTCGCCCAACGGTGTTTCAGGTGGCGCCTTGGGGGTATCCAGCAGGCATCTTGCCAGGCTGCACAGGACGGCCCAGCACCTGACCACGTCATGGAGGGTTGCTCCATCCAATTTGGGCGCCTGGAAGGCGGAATATCCGTTGTAGTACGGTTCCAGGGCCTCATGGATGATCAGGTAGGTGGCCAGGGCTGAGCGCTGGACCTCTGCGTCATCGGCGAGGTGGTAGTGAGTGACGCCCTCACGGTGGGTGATCGCACAGACAGGTCGCACAATCCCCAGTTCGGTGTGGGAATTTTGCGTGTAGTGCCTGCTGAAGTGCATGATCCGCGCGGTTGTCTTCGAATGAACGAGAATATTGCGCCGAAATTGACTGATGACCTTCCAGGCGGCGAAGTGCTGATTGCCTGGCGTGAGCAAGATCCTGGCACCGTGCTCGAATCTGTAGTCGTTCCACAGGCAGTCCTCCCAGTGCTCTTCAAGCACACCGTAAAAGGCACCCAGTTGATAGTCGTGGGCGACACGCTTGAGGTCGAAATGCGTGGTGCTGATATCCGGTTCTGACGCATCGCCTTTTTCCGCCAGCACCATCTGGATGGGCATTTGCAGCCCGTCGATATCGGCCTGGGCAACCTCATCGATCGAGTGCTCTGTACCCTGGTTGTCGGAAAACTTGGGCACCAGTTGCTGGCGCGTGATCTCGGCCGGATCGAGGTCACCGATGTTTTCGCGAATCTCCTTCGCGGCCTGCTCATACATCATGGCGTTCAGGTTGGCATGGGTGATGAACGCCAACAGTTTGTTCTTCTTGGGGATCTGCCGGTCAGCGGCAAAACTCAGCTGTTTGCGCAATTCACCAAACGCGCGGTAAAACCACAGGCCGGCTTGATGCAGGCTCTTGTCCTGTGCGTCAGCGGCGTCGGGATCCAGCGCTGCGTTCCACCGGTCAGGGTGGAAGCTGTGTTGGTTGGGACGTGAAATTTTCTGGTGTTGTACGCGTTTCAAGAAAGACATGTTCAGCGACCACTCCGTTGCGATCACTGAACTCTACCAGACGAATAGCTGCGCCTCGGGTCAGCTCAGCAAGCCGGTACTGACCGCCACAATCAGGAACACCCCGAGCAGCGCGCGGTAGATCACAAAGGGCCAGGTGGAGAAGCGCTCCAGGAACTTCATCAGGCCCCAGATCGCAAAGAACGCCGACACGCTGGCCACCACCAGCCCAAACAGCAAATGCGGCCAGGCGTGGGCGGGCATGTCGGCGTGCAGCAGCACCCACAGCTCCTTCAGGCCGGCGAGGGCGATGGCCGGCAGGCCCAGCAGGAAGGAAAAGCGCGCGGCTTCTTCGCGTTTGAAGTTAAGGAACAGGGCTGCGGTGAGGGTCGAGCCGGAACGCGATACGCCTGGAATCAACGCGCCGATCTGGGCGACACCGACGATCAACGCATCCCGCAGGCGCATCTGGCTGACGTCCCGTGTATGCCGGGCACGCAGCTCGGCCGCCGCCAGCAACACCGCCATCACCACGCAGGAAATGCCGATCACCATCAGCCCGCGCAACGGCGAGTTGCAGGCATTCAAGGTCGAGGACAGCGCCAGGCCGGCAATGCCGATGGGGATCGTCGCCAGCACAATCGCCACAGCCAGCTTGAACCAGCGGTCGTTGTAGTCACCCCGGCGTACCGCGCCGATGCTGCCGGTGGTCACTTGGTGCACATCGCGCCAGAAGTAACTGACCACCGCAGCCAGCGCCGCCAACTGCATCGCCGCCGAAAACGCCGAGCCCGGATCTTGCCAGCCGAGCAGGGCGGGTATCACGCGCATGTGGGCGGTGGACGACACCGGTAACAACTCGGTAATGCCCTGGATCACGCCCAGGATAAAGATTTGCAGGTAATCCAGAGAGGCGAAGCCCACATCCAGGCCGGCGGAACAGACGTTGGTCAAAATAGGTGTCCTTGAGAATAACGGGCGAGTCGGCGAAGTTTATTCCAAATGTTTCAAGAATTCGGCCAATGCAATCGCTATTTGCAATCGGTTCAGCAAGTAGAAAGGTGGAGACCGCTATTGGACTGGGGCGGGGTTTTGTGAACAATGGCGCCCTGTTTTTTTTCACCGAGAGCCCCATGCCTGAAACCACCGTTGAATTGATCCAGACCGGCCCCGAAGCATCCGAGTTGATCCGCAATCTTTACCAGTACTACGCCTACGAGTCGTCGGACTGGGAGCAGGAAGATGTCGAGGCGGACGGTCGTTTCTACATCCATGACGAACACCTGAACCGCTATTGGCAAGACCCGCAATGGAGCGCCAACCTGTTGCTGGTCGACGGTTATATCGCCGGCTTCCTGCTGATCGAGGGCAGCGAAGTGCCGGGCATCCATGCCTTGGAACTGGCCGACCTGTTTATTCTCAAGCGCTATCGTCGCAAGGGCATCGGCAGCGCGATCGCCACCCAGGTGCTGTGCAGCGGCGAGGCCGATTGGCTGGTGCGTTTCTATGACCAGGATGAAGTGTCCCAGGCATTCTGGCGTACGGTGCTGGATAACCTGCCACGCCCGGTGCAGGCCATCGAGCTGGACGATGACCCGCAGTTGACCAGTTACCTGATTACCCGGGCGGCGTTGCATTGAACACAATGTTGAACTTAAACGCGGCGGCCTGTTCCTAATCTCGCTGGCCGTTCTGGCCCTTAATTTCACAAGGATGCGAAATGCACACAGTGTCTTTTTCCAAATACCTCGTTGGCGCTGCGCTGCTGCTGAGCTTGGGCGGTTGCGTAACGATGTCGGGTGACTACGATGTCACGGCCGTCGACGCCTCGGGCGCTCCGATCAACATGGTGATGACCAGCCACGGCAGCGCTATCTATTCCTCGCGCAATATGTTCTGCCAGAACTTCCCGAAAGCCACGGTGACCATCCGTGACCTCAAAACCGGGGAAGAACTCAAGAGCGAAAGCCCTTACCACTGCCGCTAGGCACGCGTATTGAACAGCGCCTGTTGCATCGCCTGGGGCGGTTGCCCGAAAGCACGTAGAAACGCCTGGCGCATGCGCTCGCGATCACCGAAGCCGGTTTCGCGCGCCACCACTTCCACGGGGTGACGGCTGGTTTCCATCATCGCCCGCGCGGCTTCCACGCGCAGGGCTTCGATGGCTTTGGCCGGCGTCTGCCCGGTTTCTTCGCGAAATACCCGGCTGAACTGGCGCGGGCTCAGACGGGCGACGTCGGCCAAGGCGTCCACGGACAGATCGTGGGTGAGGTTCTCACGCGCGTAGGCCAGGGCCAGTTGCACGCGGTCGGACTTGGGGTCCAGTTCCAGCAAGGCGGACAACTGCGATTGTTCACTGCCGCGACGCTGGGCAATCACCAGCTTGCGCGCGATGCGCCGGGCGAGGTCGCTGCCCAGGTCGTTTTCCACCATCGCCAACGCCAGGTCGACCCCGGCGCTCATGCCGGCACCGGTCCAGATCTGGCCGTCGACGATGAACAGCTTGTCGTCTTCCAACTGGATAGCCGGGTAGCGCTTGCGAAAAGCCGGCGCATGAATCCAGTGCGTGGTGGCGCGCTTGCCTTCCAGCAACCCAGCCTCGGCCAGCACGAAAATGCCCGTGCACAGCGAGGCAATCCGCCGCGATTGCAGCGACGCAGCCTTGACCAGCGCCAGCAGGTTCGCTTCCGGCAGGCGAAATTCCAGGTAACCGCTGACGATCAGGGTGTCATAGCCTTCGGGCCGAATCGGCGTGGTATTGACCGAGAACCCCTGGGACGTCATCACCGCGCCGCCGCTTTCCGACACCAGGTGAAACTCATAGGCCGGCTCACCACGCAGCAGGTTCGCGCACTCGAACACCGAGCCCAGGCTGAGGCTCAAGGATTGGAAGTTCGGGTAAACCATCAGCGCAACGCTGTGCATCGCATGTCTCCTGGGGCGTGGGAGAAGGGATTGTCGGTGGCTGCCGGGAAAACGGCAACCGCCTTTGCAGCGTGTCCGGAATCCTTGCGGATATGACATTGTGAGCGTAAGGCTCGGCTCCTAACATTCACTCCACGCACTAGACGACTGGTCTAATCGGGCGGAGTGAAGCATGAACAGCGAAACCAAAAGTGCACGGCAGACCATTCTGGAGACGGCGCAATCGATTGTGGGCCGCAAAGGGTTTTCCGCCGTGGGGTTGAACGAAATACTGCAAGCCGCCGATGTGCCCAAAGGTTCGTTTTATCACTACTTCGATTCCAAGGATGCATTTGGTGTCGTCTTGCTTGACACCTACTTTGATCGCTACGTGCAGGGAATGGCGCAACTCTTCGCCCAGCCGGGGTTATCCCAGCAGGCCAAGTTGATGCGCTATTGGCAAGCCTGGATCGACAACCAGACCGGCTGCACCGATGCAGGCAAATGCCTTGCCGTCAAACTCGGTGCGGAGGTGTCAGACCTTTCAGAGCCCATGCGATTGGCGCTGCATCGTGGCACCTCGCGCACTATCCAAATGCTCGCCGAGGCCATGCAGCGCGGCGTTGAAGACGGTTCCCTGGTGCTTGAACACAGCCCAAGGGATCTCGCCCATCAGCTGTATGCGTTATGGCTGGGCACCAGCGTCATGAACAAGATCACCCGTACGTCTGCGCCTTTTGATCAGGCGCTGTGGCTGACCCGACAGATGTTGGGTTGCCCTGAACACACTGACATTCACATCGATCGAGGCACTGGAACATGAAAGTATTAATGGTACTGACCTCTCACGACCAACTGGGCGACACCGGCCGCAAGACCGGCTTCTGGCTCGAAGAATTTGCCGCGCCGTACTACGCGTTCAAGGACGCCGGGGTCGAGGTGGTCCTGGCATCCCCGGCCGGCGGCCAGCCGCCCCTGGACCCGGTCAGTGACGCACCCGATGCACAAACCGAACAAACCCGCCGCTTTGCCGCCGACCCGGCTGCGCAGCAGGCCCTGGCCAACACGGTCAAATTGGACACGGTCAACGCTGACGACTTCGACACCGTGTTCTACCCAGGTGGCCACGGCCCGCTGTGGGACCTGGCGGAGTCGCCGGTTTCCATCGCCCTGATCGAGTCCTTCGAGCGGGCCGGCAAACCTATCGGCTTTGTCTGCCACGCGCCGGGTGCCTTGCGTCACGTCAAGGCGGTCAATGGCGAGCCGCTGGTCAAGGGCCGTCGCGTCACCGGCTTCTCCAATTCGGAAGAGAAGGCGGTGGGCTTGACCGATGTGGTGCCGTTCCTGATTGAAGATGATTTCAAGGCCCTGGGCGGCAAGTATGAAAAGGGCGCGGATTGGCAGTCCTTTGTCCTCGAAGATGGTTTGCTGGTCACCGGGCAGAACCCTGCCAGCTCCAGTGATGTGGCCAAGGCCCTGCTGAAACTCACCGCTTAAACCCCTGACACGCTGGATGGCTTGGCGACTCCCTGGAGTCGCCAATGCCTTCGCTTGTCCTCAATTTGGAAGTTCTCGAATGACCCACTCTGTTTTAAGTACCCCGATTTCACTGGGGCATCACACCCTGAACAACCGTGTGGTGCTGCCGCCCCTGACACGCCAGCGCAGCGCGCAACCCGGCGATATCGCCACCGACCTGATGGCCGAGTATTACCGCCAGCGCGCGACGGCCGGCTTTATGGTCAGCGAAGGCACGCAGATTGAACCGCGTGGCCAGGGTTACGCCTGGACGCCAGGCATCTACACCCCCGCGCAGATTGACGGCTGGCGCAAAGTCACCGACGCCGTGCACGCCGAGGGCGGGGTCATCTTCGCCCAGTTGTGGCACGTGGGCCGCGTGTCCCATAACGCCTTGCAGCCCGACGGCGCCGCACCGGTTGCGCCGTCCGCACTGGCAGCCGAGCAAGCCAAAGCCTTTATCGCAACCGGGCCGGGTGTGGGCGAGCTGATGCAACCGCCGGTGCCCCGTGCGTTGACCACCCAAGAGGTCAAGGCACTGGTCCAGCACTACGCCCAGGCGGCACGCAATGCACTGGACGCAGGGTTTGACGGGGTCGAGATTCATTCGGCCAACGGCTACCTAGTCAACCAGTTCATCTCGGCCCACGCCAACCAGCGTGACGACGAATACGGCGGCTCACTGGATAATCGCCTGCGCTTTTTGCGTGAGATCGTCGAGGCGGTGTGCAAGGTGGTGGGGCCGGAACGGTTGGGCGTGCGTTTTTCGCCGCTGTTCAGCGGTACCGATGAGGACCGTGTGTATATCGGCCTGGTGGAAGAAGACCCGCATCACACCTACATCGAAGCGATCAAGGTGCTGCAAGCCTCGGGCATCGCCTATGTCTCCATCGCCGAAGCCGACTGGGACAACGCCCCCGTGTTGCCCGACACCTTCCGTGAAGCCGTGCGCAGCACCTTCAGCGGCCGCATTATCTATGCCGGTCGTTACACCGCTGAACGCGGCGCGAAACTGGTGGAAGCCGGGCTGGCGGATTTGATTGCCTTCGGACGGCCGTTCATTGCCAACCCGGATCTGCCGCAGCGGCTATTCAACGGCTGGCCGTTGAATCCGCTGCGAGAAGAGGGGATGTATGGTGGGGGGGAGGTGGGTTACATCGACTACCCCGTCTATTCCGAATAGTCACGCAATCAATGTGGGAGGGGGCTTGTTTCCGTGGCGGCCTTCGGGCCGACCATGTGGTTGGATTTGACCGAGTACATATCCGTTGCTGCGGTAACGGCTGCTTAGGGTTCCGCTCTTACAGCGGGTCACTTTTGGAAAAGAGCCCCAAAAGTAACCAAAAGGGCTCTTGCCCCACCACTCGGCACCTCGCTTAGGCTGCTTGCTCGCGAAAAACTCACAGGCGCCGCGTTGATTCAGGAAACACGCGTTATCGTTGACGTTTTTCGCGAGCAAGCTCGCTCCTACAAAAAAGCCTTAACTGAACGGCATTAGGGCTTGCCCCTCCCACATTTTGAATTTACGCGCCGCGAAAATCGCCGGCATTCAGGCCGAATCGACTCATCTTGTTGTACAACCCACCCCGCGATACGTTCAGTTGCCGGGCGGCCAGGCGGATGTTGCCGCCGGTGCTTTTGAGCGTGGCGACGATGGCGTGCATTTCGTGGCTGCTCAGGTCCTGGGCGGGCTGAGGTTCGTGGTGGCGCAGCGTGGCGCGCGGTCTGGTTTCCAGAGGCAGATCGGCCGCCTGGATCCACTCGCCTGTCGCCAGGTTGGTGGCGCGCTCGATGCTGTTTTCCAGCTCGCGCACATTGCCCGGCCAGGCGTAGGCCGAGAGCAATTCCAGCGCATCCGGGGCAAAGCCCTGCACCGCTTTACGCAGCGAACGAGCACAGCGTGTAAGGAAGTGCCGCGCCAGCAACGGGATGTCTTCACGGCGCATGCGCAACGGCGGTACGGTCAGGTTCAGTACGTTGAGGCGGTAGTAGAGGTCTTCACGGAACGCGCCTTCGGCCACCGCCTGGCTAAGGTTGCGGTGGGTCGCGGCGATGATGCGCACGTCCACCTGCCGTGAGTTTTTCGCGCCGACGCGGGTGATCTCGCCTTCCTGTAATACGCGCAGCAGGCTGACCTGAGCGTCGAAGGACATATCGCCAATCTCATCCAGAAAGATCGTACCGCCATCCGCCAGTTCAAACTTGCCCGCCGACCCGCCACGGGCCGAGCCGGTGAATGCGCCTTCGACATGCCCGAACAGCTCGCTTTGCACCAGATCGCGTGGGATCGCGCCGCAGTTGACCGCCACGAACGGGCCGTTGGCGCGGTCGCTGGCGTTGTGGATGGCCTGGGCGAACAGTTCCTTGCCGGTGCCGCTTTCGCCGAGGATCAGGGTGGTGGATTCACTGCGACTGGCGATACGCCCCAGGTGCAGCGCGTCCTGGATCGCCCGCGACGTGCCCTGGATGGTGTCGAAGGTATAGCGGGCCTGGGTGCTGATGATGCGCCGGGTGATTTCGCGGATGCGGCGGTTCTCGCGCAGTGACACGATCACCCCGCCCTGCTCCAACGGGCACACCGAGACCAGGCAGGCGAGCTGGCTGCGGTCGTGCAGGTGGAAGGTGCAATCGAGGTCACGCACCGACTCACCGCCGCGTAGAAGAATGGCGTCACTCAACTCACTGCGGCCCAGGCGCTGGAACGGGCTGCCGATCAGTTCCAGCCCCACTCCGAACAGTTGCCGGGCATAACGGTTGAGCGCCTTGATGCAGCCACGCTCATCGAGCACCACCAGGCCCTCGTTGAGGACTTCGAGCACGGTTTGCTGCTCTTCCAACAGCGCTTGCAGGGCCATCTGACGAGAGACCGCTTCGGCGGCGGCTTGCACGGTGCCGAGGGTGTGAAAGTGAAACCAGCCGGGCTCGGCAGTGAGGGTCAGCATCGCCAGGGTCTGGCCCTGGGCATTCCTGATCGGCGCGGCGGCGCAGTGCATGCGGCGTTGGCGCAGGCCACTGCCGAAGTTCTCCTCGGCCAGCACGTACACCAGGCGGTCTTCGGCCAGGGCCAGGCCGGTGCAATTGGTGCCCTGGACTGATTCGAGCAGGCGACTGCCGACGGGGGTGATGTCCAGCCCGCAGAAATACAGGGTGATGCCGTCGGCGTCGGTGAGGTTGATATGGCCGCGAGGGTTGTAGGCCAACAAGCCGTGCATGACTTGCGCGGCGGCGGCGATCAGCACGCGGTGGCTGGCCAGGGTGGTCGCCAGCGTGTCGGCGGCGGCGAAGCGGTATTGGCTGTCCTGCGGGTCGATACCAGCATCGACACTGCGCCGCCACGAGTCCCAGATCACCTGGCGCACCTCGACCGGGCGCTGCACCTGACCGGCCAGGCACGCGCGCCACGCGTGTTCCAGCGCGGCAATGGGGCCGTCGTTCAGCGCCGCCGGCCCCAGGGCCGTCAGGTAGTCGAGGTCTTGCATGCTGAACGCCATGCTCATCGTGAGGTACCCATGTTCATGTTTTTGACATGTCAGTATAGGCATGTCATCAGAATGAACACATTTTGTTTATTGTATTTTATAAACTGTTAATTATCAGTTACTTATAAATTGGCATAACCTTTGCTCCTGCCCCTTTGCCAGTCAGGGCTGTCCTGCGGCCAACAATAAAAAGGGGTCATTTCATGAGTACACAGAACATCCGCCTGGGCTTGATCGGTGCTGGTCGCATGGGAAGCTTCCACGGCTTGACCGCTGCGCGACACATCCCCGGCGCGACCCTCGCCGCCATCGCCGACCCCACTCCCGGCCAAGCCGCACGCCTGGCAGCCGAACTGGGGGTGGACAAGGTCTACACCGACCCGCAGCAGTTGCTCGACGACCCGGACATCGACGGCGTCCTCATCGCCGCCCCCGCCCGCAGCCACGCCGAACTGGTGATCAGCGCCGCTCGCGCCGGCAAGGGGATCTTCTGCGAAAAACCCATGGCCATCACCCTCGACGAAGCCGACCGCGCCATTGCCGCCGCGGCCGATGCGCGCGTGCCGCTGCAGGTCGGTTTCAATCGGCGCTTCGCCAAGAGCTTCCGCACCGCCCACCTCGACGTGGCGGCCGGCCGCATCGGCACGCCGCAGCTGTTGCGCTCGCTGACCCGCGACCCGGCACTCAATAACCCGGCCAATTCGCCGCAATGGGTGATCTTCCTGGAAACCCTGATCCACGACTTCGACACCCTGCGCTACCTCAACCCCGGTGCCGAAGCGGTGCAGGTGTATGTGATGGCCGACGCACTGATCGCGCCGGAGTACAAAAGCAAAGGCTTCCTCGACACCGCCGTGGTCGCGATCCGCTTCGACAACGGCGCCATCGCCACCGCCGAGGCCAACTTCCAGGCAGTGTACGGCTACGACGTGCGCGGCGAAGTGTTCGGCAGCGCCGGCATGCTGAGCATGGGCAGCCTCAACGACTCCGACCTGGTGCGCTACCTGGCCCAGGGCATCCAGGCCGACACCCAGCGTATGGACACCGACCTGCTGCGCGACGCCTACATCGCCGAACTCAACCACTTTGTCGACTGCTTGCGCAGCGGCGCCAAGCCCATGGCCAGTGGTGAAGACGCGCGCGCCGCCCTGGCGATCGCCCGCGCCTGTATCGAGTCGTTCGAAACCGGCAGGGCCGTGGCCGTGCAGGGAGCCCGCTGATGAGCCCGTTCAAACTGGCGATCAGTGCCGAGATGGTGTTTCTCGACTTGCCCTTCATCGAGCGCGTGAAGCGCATCCACGCACTGGGTTTCAGCGCCGAGATCTGGAATTGGACCCACAAGGACATCAGCGCCCTCGCCGCCACCGGCGCCGATTTCACCTCGATGACCGGCTATATCAGCGGCAGCCTTACCGACCCCGACGGCATCCGCCAACTGCTCGACAGCGCGCGCGAATCCATCGGCGTCGCCGAGCGCCTGAACTGCCCCAGCCTCAACCTGCACGGCACCGGCCTGGGTGACGGCGGCCTGCCGGTGCAGCCCGTGGGCCAGACCACCGGGCGCATGTGGCTGAGCGCGTGCAAGACACTGGAAAAAATCGCGCGCCTGGGCGAAGACGCCGGCCGCGTGTTCCTGCTGGAAAACCTCAACACTGAGGTCGACCACCCCGGCGTTCCGTTCGCCCGCGCCGACGACACCCTGGCGCTGATCGAAGCGGTGGGCAGCCCGCACCTGAAGATGAACCTGGACCTGTACCACGCGCAGATCGGCGAAGGAAACCTGATCGAACTGATCCAGCGCGCAGGCAGCGCCATCGGCGAAATCCAGGTGGCCGACGTGCCCGGGCGCAAGGAGCCTGGCACCGGCGAAATCCACTACCCGGCCATTGCCAGGGCCCTGCACGCCATGGGCTACAACGGCGTGGTCGGCCTCGAAGGCTGGGCCAGCGGCGACAGTGAGTTGGCCCTGGAGCGTTTCCGTCAAGCGTTCACCCTATAACAATAAAAGGAACACCCTCATGCATCGCTATTCATTGCTTGTTGCTGCGTTTTTACTGCTGTTCAGCCAATGGACCTTCGCCGCGTATCGCATCGGCGTGAGCATCGCGCGGGTCGACGATAATTTCATGACCTACGTGCGCACCGGCCTGGAAAATGCCGCTAAACAACAGGACGTGCAGATCCAGTTCGAAGACGCCCAGGGCGACGTGGTGCGCCAGCTCAACCAGGTCGAAGGCTTTCTCAACCAGAAAGTCGACGCCGTGATCGTGCTGCCGGTGGACACCGCCGCCACCGCCAACATGACCCGCGCCGCCGTGGCGGCCAAGACGCCGCTGGTGTACGTCAACCGCCATCCGGATGAGCGCACCTTGCCCAAGGGCGTCGTCACCGTGGCGTCCAACGATATCGAAGCCGGGCAATTGCAGATGCGCTACCTCGCGGACAAACTCGGCGGCAAAGGCCATGTGGCGATCATCATGGGCGACCTCGCGCAGAACGCCACCCATGACCGCACCGAAGGCGCCAAGCAGGTGCTCAAGGACTTTCCCGGCATCAAGGTGGTGGAGCAGCAAAGCGCCGAGTGGCAACGCAGCAAGGGCATGGACCTGACCAGCAACTGGTTGCTGGCGGGCACGCAGTTCGATGCCATCGTGGCCAACAACGATGAAATGGCGATTGGCGCGGCCATGGCCTTGCAACAGGCGGGCAAGGCCAAGGGTGAGATCGCGATTATCGGCATCGACGGCTTGCCCGACGGCTTGGCGGCGATCAAGCGAGGCATGCTCACCGCCTCGGTGTTCCAGGACCCCAAGGCCCAGGCCACTCAGGCAGTGCAGTCTGCGATCAAGATGATCAAGGGCGAGCCGATCGAGTCGGAGGTGTGGGTGCCGTTCGAGCTCATCAAGCCTGAACAGGTGGCGGTGTTCGAACAGCGCTACAAATAAATCGAAGATAAGGACATCCAACTGTGGGAGGGGCAAGTCGAACCCTCGCCCCGCCCCTCCCACACGTGGAACTCAATCAGTCCAGGTCACTTGCGTCATGCCGCTCGGCCAACTGCTCATGGGGCTCGCCCGACACCCGATTCACCCGCCGCCCACGCTGCACCGCCGGCCGCGCTTCAATCGCCTCCGCCCAGCGCTGTACATGTTTGTACTCATGCACCGACAGAAACTCCGCGGCCCCATACAAGCGGCCTTTGACCAGCCCGCCGTACCACGGCCAGATGGCAATGTCGGCGATGGTGTATTCATCCCCGGCGATGTATTCGCTCACCGCCAGGCGCTGGTCAAGCACGTCCAGTTGGCGCTTGGTCTCCATGGCAAAACGGTTGATCGGGTATTCCATCTTGCTCGGTGCATAGGCATAGAAATGCCCGAAGCCACCGCCCAGGTAAGGCGCGCTGCCCATCTGCCAGAACAGCCACGACAAGCACTCCGCGCGGGCCGCTGGCTCGGTGGGGAAGAACGCGCCGAACTTCTCGGCCAGGTACTGCAGGATCGCGCCGGACTCGAACACGCGAATCGGCTGGGCGCCGCTGTGGTCCATCAAGGCCGGGATCTTGGAGTTCGGGTTGACCGCGACAAAGCCGCTGCCGAACTGGTCGCCATCGCCGATCTTGATCAGCCAGGCGTCGTACTCCGCGCCGCGGTGCCCCAGGGCCAGCAATTCTTCAAGCAAGATGGTGACCTTCTGCCCGTTGGGCGTGGCCAGGGAATACAACTGCAACGGGTGCTTGCCGATTGGCAGTGTCTTTTCATGGGTGGCGCCGGCAATCGGGCGGTTGATGCTGGCGAAGGTGCCGCCGCTTTCGGTGTCCCAGGTCCAGACTTTCGGGGGTACATACTCGGTCATGCTTACGACTCCAGCAGCGTTTGCGATCAGCGAAGCGCTTGAGACTAAACCAAAGACGGGTGGTGCGTCACACTCCCCGCCTCAGCGTGCCGGGGTACCTGCACACGCAGGGCGATCAACAACGCCGCCAGCAGCATCAAGCAACCCGCGCCCAGAAACACCCCGTCGATGCCGGTGGCACTGAACATCGCACCCCCGCCAGCGGCACCCGCCGCGATTGCCGATTGCACCGAAGCGACCACCATGCCACCGGCACTTTCCGCCTGATCCGGCACCGCACGCGCCACCCAGTTCGACCACGCTACCGGCACGCCGCCGAAGGCCATGCCCCACAGCGCCAGGAGCAACGCCTGGCCCGGCAGCGATGCCGGCAGCAGCACCAGGGCCAACGCAGCGACGCCCACCAGGACCGGCATCAACACCAGGGTTCCACGGGGATTGCGCACCAGCAACCACCCGGCCAGCAGCGTGCCGACAAAATTCGCCACGCCAAACCCCAGCAGCATCAGTGCCAGCCCTTGGGGGCCGACCCCGGTGGTGCTTTCCAGGAACGGGCGAATGTAGGTAAACAGCGCGAAGTGCCCGGTGTGCACCAGCACGCAGCCGAACATGCCCACGGCAATGCCGGGGCGCAGCAGTACATCAAGCACGGTGCGCAGGCGTGCGGTGCCACGGGGTGCCAGGCGTGGCAGTGTGAACAGCTGGAACGCCAGGGTCACCACGCCAACGGCGGCGGCAGCGACAAACGCGCTGCGCCAGCCGTACAGGCCGCCGAGGTAGCTGCCCAACGGCACTGCGACGACGGTACCCAGCGCAATGCCGCTGAAGATGATCGACAGGGCACGGGGCAGCAACGCCGCCGGTACCAGGCGCATCGCAACCGCCGCCGCCATGCTCCAGAAACCGCCAAGGGCAATGCCCAGCAAGATGCGCATCAACAACAGCACCAACAGGCTGGACGAGAACGCCACCAGCAGGTTGGACGCAATCATCAGCGTGGAGAACCCCAACAGCACCAGGCGCCGGTCGATACCGCGCGTCAGGCCAGGCACCAGCAACCCGGCGAACAAGGCCACCACCGCCGTGACCGTGACCGCTTGCCCGGCCAACGCTTGAGACACGCCCAGGTCCAGGGCCATCGGCGTCAGCAGGCTGGCCGGCAGGTACTCCGCCGTGAGCAGGCCGAACACGCCCATCGCCAGGGAAAACACCGCCATCCACGCCGGCGTGGTCGGTTCTACCCTGCAATCGACAGGGGCATGGGACACACAATCATTCATCACAAGACATCCTCAGGCATTAGCGTGACGGCCAGTCTAGGTTCCGCTCTCTGGATGATCTATGATTAAAACCCTTGAGTTTTTGACCGAAACCCCGAATATGCCAACCGACAACGCGTTCGCCCTGTCCTCCGAACTGATCAATGAGCTGCTGCGCAGCATGCGCCTGCGCGGCGTGCAGTACCGGCGCATCCAGGCCGGGCCGGTGTTCGGTATCGGCTTTGCGGCCAAGCCGGGGCACGCGTATTTCCATTTTCTGGCCGCCGGCTGCGCGACCCTGCGCCTGCAGGACGGCAGCCTCTTTGAGTTGTCGGCCGGTAATGCGGTGTTCATCGCCCATGGTGGCGCCCACGCGTTGTTGTCCAAAGCGGATGACCCCGTGCAGGACATCGCCAGCTTCGACGCCGCACCGCTGGGCGATACCGTGTGTGCCGTGAATGCCTCGCCCGATGAGCCGCCCAGCACCCTGCTGTTCAGCGCCTGCATGGAGTTCGAGCTCGACAGCATCCAGGGCCTTGGCAACCTGATGCCGGCCTTGATGCTGATCGACGCCGGGGGCCAGCGTTACCCCGGCTTGATGCCGATCCTGGCGGTGATGGAACGCGAAGTCTCCAGTGCCCGCGTCGGTTATGCCGGCATCCTCGCGCGCCTGGCCGATGTGGTGGCGGCGATGATCGTGCGGGGCTGGGTCGAATGCGCCTGCGCCAATGCATCGGGCCTCGCGGCCGCCTTGCGCGACACCCGGTTGGCGGGCGCCCTGCTCGCCCTGCACCAGCAACCGGGGCGCGACTGGAGCGTGGCCGAACTGGCGGCGCACTGTCATACCTCACGTTCGGTGTTCGCGGATCGTTTCCAGGCCACCCTGGGGGTACCACCGCTGCGTTACGTGACCGAACTGCGCATGCGCCTCGCCAGCCAGTGGCTGACCCTGGAGCGCCTGCCCATCGAAGAAGTGGCGTACCGACTCGGCTATACCTCCCAGGCGGCCTTCAGTCGCGCCTACAAACGCATCACCGGGCAACCGCCGGGCGCCAGCCGCCAAGGCTTCAGGAGCCCGGCATGAACGCCGGGCTGGAAGACATCCTCGCCGACCACCTGAACGTGGTGTTCTGCGGCATCAACCCCGGCAAGGGTTCCGCTGCCCTCGGCCTGCACTTCGCCAACCGCAGCAACCGCTTCTGGCGCACCCTGCACCTGGCCGGTTTCACCCCCCATGAAATCCGCCCCGAGCACGGCCGCACGCTGTTGCACTACCACTGCGGCCTGACCACGTTGGTGGAACGCCCCACGGCCAGCGCGGGTGAACTGGCGCGACATGAGTTCACACAGGCGGCGGCGGGCTTCGAACAGAAGATCCGCCACTACGCGCCGCGCTTCGTGGCGTTTCTCGGCAAGCCCGGCTACAGCGCGTTAAGCGGCCAACGCGAGATCGGCTGGGGCTTGCAGCCAAAGGTGTTGGGCGGTGCGTCAGTGTGGGTACTGCCCAACCCCAGCGGGCGCAACCTGGCGTTCAGCCTGGAGCAGTTGGTGCAGGCGTATCAACAATTGCGCCGGGCGACCGAGTGCCCTTAATCTCTTGAGCTCGTCACCCTGATAGCAATGGAGGCTTCATGAAACTGATCGGCATGCTGGACTCGCCTTACGTACGCCGCGTGGCAATTTCCCTGGACTTGTACGGGGTGGATTTTGAGCATGAACCCTTGTCCGTGTTCCGCACCTTCAACGAATTTGCGCAGATCAACCCGGTGGTCAAGGCGCCTACCCTGGTGCTGGACGATGGCACGGTATTGATGGACTCCAGCCTGATCCTGGACTACCTCGAAGCCTTGGCCCCGACTGACAGGAAGCTGCTGCCCCAACAACCGACGGCACTTGCCAAGGACTTGCATGTTCTGGGACTGGCGCTGGCAGCCTGTGAGAAGAGCGTGCAGATCGTCTACGAACACAACCTGCGCCCGGCCGAGAAACTGCATGCACCCTGGCTTGAGCGCGTGACCGGCCAACTGCTCGCCGCCTATGCGTTGCTGGACAAGCAAGTGGGCAACAGCGAAGCACTGACCCAGGCCTCGATTACCGCGGCGGTTGCCTGGTCGTTCAGCCAGTTCACCGTGGCATCGGTGGTCAAGGCGGATGCGTTTCCTAATCTGCAACGGCATGCCGAGCGGCTGGAGCAGCATCCGGCGTTCAAGCGTTACCCGATTGAATAAGCGATGCAGTTCAAATGAGAGAGGAGGCCTGCCCCCGATGGCGGTGGTCAGTGACGGACGAACTGACTGATACACCGCAATCGGGGGCAAGCCCCCGATAGCCATGGGTATCAGGAGCAACTTTGTAGCAGCCCCGGTAACCACGATGCGAAGCGAGCCGCTCTTGATCTTGCCGTTGCTTTAGATCTTGCTTTTGATCTTGATCTCAGGCGCCCCGTTAAACCACGCTGGCCGGAATTCGATATTGATTTGGGGGGTAAACCGGCAGGGATGCCGGTTTAGCCGCCCCGCGCCATGGATGGCGCGTGGCGGCGGCCCCCCAAATCAATGTCGGATTGCGGGCACACCGAGCCTAGGCGAGGTGCCGAGTGGTGGGGCAAAGCGTTTTTGGTTACTTTTGGCGCTTTTCCAAAAGTGACCCGCTGTAAGAGCGGAACCCTAAGTAGCCGTTACCGCAGCAACGGATATGTACTCATTCCACTCCAGCATCCTGGTCGGCCCAGGCCGCCATCGGGGGCAAGCCCCCTCCCACATTTAAGTCGCGGAGCATCAGTTAGATAGTCGTCAGCTCCTGAGCCGTCACGGGGGCAAGCCCTAATGCCGTTCAGTTAAGGCTTTTTTGTAGGAGCGAGCTTGCTCGCGAAGAACTCACAGGCGCCGCGTTCGTTGACGTTTTTCGCGAGCAAGCTCGCTCCTACAGAAGGCGATGTACGCTTAACTGAACGGCATTAGGGCAAGCCCCCTCCCACATTGGCCTCTGTTGTCTGGACAAGGGTTCCAGGCTCAGACCCAACCACCATCCACAATAAAATTCTGCGCCGAACACATCGCCGACGCATCGGAAGCAAGAAACAACGCCATATTGGCGATATGCTCCGGCAGCACACTGCCCGGCAGGCACTGACTGCGGCTGATCAGCTCCTTGGCAGCGTCATCCACCCACATGGCCAGCTGTTTTTCAGTCATCACCCAACCCGGCACCAGCGTGTTCACACGGATACGGTTCGGCCCCAACTCCCGTGCCAGCGCGCGGGTCATGCCGTGGGCGGCGGCCTTGCTGGCGGCGTACACCGGGTAGCCGGCCGAGGCCATCATCCAGCCGACGGAGCCGAGGTTGATGATCGAGCCGCTGCCGGCGCGCTTCATCATCGGCACCACGGCCTTGGCGGCAAAGAAGGCATGTTTCAGGTTGACGGAGATCAGCTTGTCGAAGGTTTCCGAATCGACTTCTTCCAGGGTGTGGCGCACGTCATTGGCGGCGTTGTTCACCAGCACGGTGATCGGCCCCAGGGAATGCTCGAAGCGCCCTATCGCCGCCTTGTAGGCGATTTCATCGGTGATGTCGCAGCACACGAATTCCACAGCATGCCCCCGCGAACTCAACAGGGCCGCCAGGCGTTCGCCCTGGCTTTGCGCGCGGTCCACAAACCCGACCCTGGCACCCTGCGCGGCGAAGGCCCGCACCATGAATTCGCCGATCCCCGAGGCGCCCCCGGAAATCAATACGGTCTTGCCGTTGAGGTCGGGATAAACGGCGTGTTCAGTACTCATAAAAGGATGCCTCGATCAATTAGTCTTATTTTATTTTACGAAATTGGCGTTTAAGGCTATAAATTCGCTGTCATATCGACAAAATATCGCACATTAGTAGAACTATTCCATCCAAAACAACAAAAGGAAGTTCGACCATGAAGCACCCTCGATACCTGCTGTCCGGCCTGGCGCTGTCCATGATGATCGCCAGCGGTGGCGCCCAGGCAGCCGGTTTGTCCAGCGAGCAAAAACCTTTCGGTAAAACCAACGACGGCACTGCCGTCGAGCAGTACATCTTGCGCAACAGCCATGGCATGCAAGCCACGGTGATCACTTACGGCGGTGTGCTGCAGTCGCTGAAGGTGCCGGACAAACACGGCAAGCTCGACGACGTGGTCCTGGGCTTTGACGACGTACAGGGCTACCAGGCCGGCACGGCGTTTTTCGGCGCGACCATCGGGCGCTTTGGCAATCGCCTGGCGGGCGGCGCCTTTGAGCTCGACGGCAAGCGCTACCAGGTGCCACTCAACGACGGCCCCAATTCGCTGCATGGCGGCGCCCAGGGTTTCGACAAGCAGGTGTGGAAAGCCGAGCCGGTCAAGGATAAGGATTCCGTCGGTGTGAAGCTGAGCTACCTGTCCAAGGACGGTGAAATGGGCTTCCCTGGCAACCTGAAAACCGAGGTCACCTATCGTCTCAATGACCAGAATGAACTGCATATCGACTACACCGCCACCACCGACAAACCCACGGTGCTTAACCTCACTAACCACAGCTATTTCAACCTGGCCGGCGCGGGGAATGGCGACATCCTCAAGCAGGTCGCGACCTTGCATGCCAGCCACTACACGCCAGTCAACGCCACCTTGATTCCCACGGGCGAACTGGCGCCGGTCAAAGGCACGCCAATGGATTTCCTGAAACCTACGCCTATCGGCCAGCACATCAAGGATGACCATCCGCAGCTCAAATTTGCCGAGCCCAAACAGGGCGGGTTTGATTTCAACTGGGCGCTGGACACCCAAGGCAATATCAAACAACTCGCCGCCGAGGTACACGACCCCGCCTCCGGACGGCGCTTGCAGTTGTACACCACCGAGCCTGGGGTGCAGTTCTATACCAGCAACTTCCTCGACGGTTCGGTAAAGGGCAAGGGCGGCAAGACCTACCTGCACTGGAGTGGCTTCACCCTGGAAACCCAGCACTTCCCGGATGCGCCGAACCAGCCCAAGTTTGCGTCAACCCGCCTGGACCCTGGACAGACTTATCGGCAGAACACCGTCTTCAAGTTCTCCGCTGACTGACGCGGTTTATATAAGCGCTGTCGAGCTTTAGCGAGGCTGCCTCGCTAAAGCTCGACAGCGCCCACATTGGATCAGTGTTAAGTGTGGACGCAGTGCAACGGCGAGAGAAAACCCGTCAGTTCCACAAGCCGATTTTTTCCAGCTCCTGCTTGAAGTTGTCGCGGGTGATCAGGGTCACTTCGTCCATGGCGGTGTATTTCGGTGGTTCCTTGCCGGTGGTCACCCAGTCGAACATCATCTTCGCGGTGTTGTAGCCCTCGATATGCGGGCTGGGCAGCATCGAGCCGAAGAAGCCACTGTTGGGTTTCTTCAGTTCGCCGATGGCGTCGGTGCCATTGATGCCGATGCCGATGACATTGGCGGCGGCGAAGCCGGCGCTCTCAGTGGCACGCACGCCGCCGAGCACGGTGTTGTCGTTCATGCCGCCGATGATCAGGTTTTTCGCGCCGGCGGGCAGCTTGACCAGGGCCGAGTTGGTGGCGTCCATGCTGCCGGGGACGTCGAGGGTTTTCAGCGCAGCCGTCAGAATGTGGTCCTTGGGAATACCGGCCTCTTCCAGGGATTTGATCGAGCCGTCGGTGCGTTTCTTGCCGGTGTCGAGTTCATTGAAGGTGTTGATCACCGCGTAGGTGTCCTTCCAGTCCCAACCGCGTTTTTTCGCTTCGGCCGCCATGGCCGCGCCTTGTTTCTGGCCCACTTCAAACGCAGCCATGCCCAGGTACGGCACGTCTTCCATGAAGTTGCCCTTGGCATCGACAAAGCGGTCATCCACGGCGATCACTTTCAAACCGTTGGCCTTGGCCTTGGCGACGATGGCCGGGCCCAGGGACACGTCCGGCGGGCAGATCACAAAGCCCTTGGCGCCGTTGGCGGCCAGGCTGTCGATGGCCGAGAGGGTTTTCTCGCCATCGGGCACGGCGATCTTGATCACCTTGAAGCCATGTTCCTTGCCGGCTTTTTCGGCAAAGGCCCATTCGGTCTGGAACCACGGCTCCTCGGCCTGCTTGACCAGAAAACCGATCTTCACTTCTTCAGCGGCCAGCAACAGCCCGCTCAAGCTCATGGCCGAGACCGCCACAGCGGCGCAGCACAGGGAACGCAAACCACGACGACGTTTCATACGGGTGACTCCTTGTTGTTGTTTTTTGTTTGCTGTTTTTTGTAGGAGCGAGCTTGCTCGCGAAAAACTTTAACGATGACGCGTACATCCTGAATGCACACGGCGCGCTCAGGCTTTTCGCGAGCACGCTCGCGCCTACAGCTAACCGGCAAAGCGATGGCAAGGCTTGCCGGGTACATCGACTTCGATGGCCAGCACCGCGCCGTCCAGAGGGTGATCCAATGGGCTGGCGGCGCTGGTGATATACAAGGTCGTGAGGTTGGGGCCACCGAATACGCAACTGGTGGGCCGGCTCACGGGCAACTCGATAATACGGTCCACCTCACCATCGGGCGTCAGGCGCAGCAGGCAACTGCCGTCCCAACGGGCGTTCCAGATGTAGCCTTCAGAGTCCATGGCCGAGCCATCCGGCCCGCCGCGTACGTGCGGGCCGAACCACAGCGTTGCGGGCTCGAGTTGACCGTCGGCCTGGATCGCATGCTGGTAGAGCGTGGCATCCAGGCTGTCGCCGAAATGCACCTGGCTGCCGTCCTCGCTCCACAGCAAGGTGTTGGGAATACCCAGGCCGTGCAGCAACGGCGTGACCTGCCCGTCTGCATCGATGCGAAACAGGCCACCGGAGCGCCGCGTGATCGGCAGGTCTTCGCCGTGTTCGCCGATGTTGTTCTGCATGGTGCCCAGCCACAGGCGGCCCTGGGCATCGCAGCGGGCTTCATTGCCACGGTTGCCCGGTTGCGGGTCGGCCACGCAGAGCAAGGTCAGGGCCTGGGTCGCCAGGTCCAGCCGATAGACGCCACTGCTCAAGGTCACCAGCGCATCACCGCTTTCACACGGGATAAACGCCGAAACGTGCTCGGGCAACTGCCAGATCTGCAAGTGCCCGCCCATCAGGCGCAGTGCCTGTTTGCCGGCGATATTGACCCAGTACAGTGCCTGGGTCGGCACGTCCCAGAACGGACCTTCCCCCAGTTGCGCACGGTGTTCAGTGACAGCGGTACACGACATGTCGCCTCCTGATTGTGGTTTACAGCGGGTCGCGCGATGGCGTGCCATCCACCAGACGCTGGATACGCAATGGGTTGGCGTTTTTCAACGCGTCGGGCAGCAGGCTATCAGGGTAGTTCTGGAAGCACACCGGGCGCAGGAAACGGTCGATGGCCAAGGTGCCGACCGAGGTGCCACGGGCGTCGGAGGTCGCCGGGTACGGCCCGCCGTGGACCATCGCATCGCAGACTTCCACGCCGGTCGGGTAGCCGTTGAGCAGGATGCGCCCGACTTTCTGTTCCAGCAGCGGCGTGAGCTCGGCGAACTGTTGAAAGTCCGCCGGTTCGCCAATGATCGTCGCCGTGAGCTGGCCGTGCAGGCCGTGCAAGGCGGCAGTGAGTTGGGCCTGGTCGGCGACTTCGACGAACACCGTGGTCGGGCCGAAGACTTCCTCCTGCAACACTTCGTCGCCGTCGATCAACAGGCGTACATCGGCCTTGAACACTTGCGGCTGCGCCTGGTTGCCGGCCTGGACGCTGCCCGCCAGGTGCTGGATGCCAGGGTGCGCCAGGAGTTTTTCCAGGCCCTTGGCATAGCTGCCCAGGGTGCCGGCATTGAGCATGGTTTGGGCGGGTTGATCGCCGATCAATTGCGCCACCTGCTGGGTGAACGCAGTGAACGCCGGCGACGCGATACCGATCACCAGGCCGGGGTTGGTGCAGAACTGGCCGCAGCCTTGCACCACCGAGGCGGTCAGGTCGCGGGCGACGGTTTCGGCCCTGGCCTGCAACGCCTGGGGCAACACAATCACCGGGTTGATGCTCGACATCTCGGCAAACACCGGGATCGGCTGCGGGCGCGCCGCCGCCATGTCGCACAAGGCGCGGCCACCCTTGAGCGAGCCGGTAAAGCCCACTGCCTGGATCGCCGGGTGCTTGACCAGCGCTTCACCAACGCCGCCGCCGAAAATCATATTGAACACACCCGCCGGCATTTCGCTGGCCGCAGCCGCGCGCATGATCGCATCGGCCACCTGTTCCGCCGTGGCCATGTGCCCGCTGTGGGCCTTGAACACCACCGGGCAGCCGGCCGCCAGTGCGGCAGCGGTGTCGCCGCCCGCCGTGGAAAAGGCCAGGGGAAAGTTGCTCGCGCCAAACACGGCGACCGGGCCCAGGCCGATGCGGTATTGGCGCAGGTCCGGGCGTGGCAGCGGCTGGCGATCGGGTAACGCCTTGTCGATACGGGCACCATAGAAATCACCACGGCGCAGCACCGTAGCGAACAGGCGCATCTGGCCGCTGGTGCGCCCACGCTCGCCTTTGATACGTGCGGCGGGCAGCGCGGTTTCGCGGCAGACCAACTCGATGAAATTATCGCTCAGGGCATCCAGCTCGTCGGCGATCGCGTCCAGGAACTGCGCGCGGCGCGCGGCACTCAAGGCGCGGTAGGCCGGGTAAGCCGCAGCGGCGGCCTGGGCGGCGGCGTCGACCTCCTCCGGCGTGGCCTGGTAGAACGCCTGCGGCAAGGCTTCGCCCGTGCTGGCATCGACGCTGTGCAGCTTGACGCTGCCGCTGGCGCTGCGCTGGCCGCCGATATAGTTGTGGCCGAGGAACTGGGGCATGTTGATCTCCTTAAAGGGGGGTGACTTGGCCGGGTTCGAATGCCGCATCGCTGCTGCCGACACCGTTGATCAACGGCGCGCCGAACTCGGCCTGGCTGATCTCGAACACATCGCCCGGCAGGGTACGTATACCGTCGGCGAATGACAGGGTGGCGGTGCCGAAGAAGTGAACATGCACATCGCCGGGGGTCAGGAACTGGCTGTACTTGAAATGGTGGTATTCGAGGTTTTCCAGGCTGTGGCACATATTGGCCTCGCCACTGAGGAATTCGTTCCGCCAGATTTCCTCGCCGTGACGCAAGATGCGGCTGGTGCCCGCCAGGTGCTGCGGTAACTCGCCCACGCGCAGCTCCGGGCCAAAGCTGCAACTGCGCAGTTTGGAATGGGCCAGGTACAGGTAGTTCTTGCGCTCCATGACGTGGTCGGAGAACTCGTTGCCCACCGCAAACCCCAGGCGATAAGGCTTGCTGTCAGGGCCGATGACGTACAGGCCACCGATCTCGGGCTCTTCGCCCGCGTCTTCGGCGAACGGCGGCACCGGAAAAGCCGCACCCGGGCGCACGACGATGCGGCCATCGCCCTTGTAGAACCACTCGGGCTGCACGCCCGCCTGGCCGGCTGCTGGCTTGCCGCCCTCCAGGCCCCACTTGAAGATGCGCATGGTGTCGGTCAGTGCGGTTTCGTCAGCGCCCTGGTGCATCTTGTCGCGGGCCGAGGCGCTGCCCAGGTGGGTCAGGCCGGTACCGCTGATCAGCATATGGGCCGGGTCCGGGTGGTCCAGCGGCGGCAGGACTTTCAGGTCGGCCAGCAACGCCGCGTAGTCATGGCTGGCGCCCAGGCCGAGACGCTCTACCTGCTGCTGCAAGTTGATGCCCGCCTCGATAGCGGCCAGTGCCAGTTCGCGCACGCTGCGCGCGGTTTGCACTTCACGCAGTTGGTTGCCATCCACCACGCCGACCCGACGCTCACCGTTGTTTGATTCGAACTGCACTAAACGCATGAAGCTTCTCCCTGATTAAGTACGTGTGGCGCCACGGGCACTGGCGGCGAATTGATCGACCGGCAGGACGTGCTTGCGCTCCAGCAGGCGGTAGACCACGCCGGTCAAGACCAGCCCGAACACCATGACCCCGGACAGGAAGTACAAGCCCGAGGCGAGGTTGCCGGTGTATTCCTTGAGTGCACCGATCACGAACGGACCGATATAGCCGCCAAGGTTGCCCACCGAGTTGATCAAGGCAATGCCCGCCGCCGCACTGGCGCCGGCAAAGAAGCGCCCCGGCAAGGTCCAGAACACCGCCGTGCAGGAAAACAGCGCGAAGGCCGCCAGGCACAGCGCGGCCATTTGCAGCACCGGCACACTCAGCCAGGCGCTGAAGAACAGGCCGATGGCGCCCAGTACATAAAGCACGGCCAGGTGGCCGTAGCGATCATTCAGGCGGTCGGAACTGCGCGGGATGATCAGCAGGCCGATGATCCCGAAAATGTACGGCACGGCGGAGATAAAACCGGTGACCAGGTCGGTGCCGCCGAACTGCTTGATCAGGGTCGGCAGCCACAGGCCCAGGCCATAGATGCTCAAAGTCACTGGCAGGTAGAACAGCGCCAGCAGCAACACACGCTGGTCCTTCAGGGCGTGCAACGGGTTGCCGTGACGTGTCTGCCCATAGGTTTGCAGGTCTTTATTCAGCTCGCCGGTGAGCCAGGCTTTTTCATCGTCGCTCATCCAGTTGACTTGCTTGGGGCCATCCGGCAGGTAGCGCAGCACCGGCCAGGTCAGCAGGATCGCCGGGGTGCCGATCACGATAAACAGCCACTGCCAGCCGTGCAGCCCGAGGATGCCGTCCATGCCCAGCAAGCCACCGGAGACCGGGCCGGTGATCATCATCGCGATGGGTTGGGACAGGATGAACAGCCCGAGGATCTTGCCGCGATGGCGAATCGGAAACCATTGGGTGATGTAGTACAGCACGCCGGGGAAGAACCCCGCTTCGGCCGCGCCCAGCAGGAAGCGCATCACATAGAAGCTGTGCGGCCCCTGCACAAACGCCATGCCAATGGTGATCGCGCCCCAGGTCAGCATGATGCGTGCGAACCAACGCCGCGCGCCGAAGCGGTCGAGCATCAGGTTGCTGGGGATCTCGAACAGGAAGTAGCCAATGAAGAAAAGCCCCGCGCCCAAGCCGTAGGCTGCGTCACCGATGCCGACGTCGGCGCCCATGTGCAACTTGGCGAACCCGACCGCCGATCGGTCCACATAGGCGATCAGGTACAGCAGGATCAGGAAGGGAATCAGTTTCAGCGTAATGCGCCGGATAAGCCGCAGTTCCTGGCTCATGGGGGTCGATCTCCGATTGTTGTTCTTATAGAAGCTCGGGGGACGCCTCTCGCGAAAATCCGCCAGGGCCAACCCTCAGTTGAGATCGACTATATAGTAGTACTATTTACTAAACAACACTTCCAAAGCGTCGATTTTGCGCTTATGTTTAGCTTCAGATAGAACATATAGTCATACAATAAGAGAATCGATCATGTCTGATAAAAAGCCCGGCCTACGCTCCGCCCAGTGGTTTGGTACCGCCGACAAAAACGGCTTCATGTACCGCAGCTGGATGAAGAACCAGGGCATTGCCGACCATCAGTTCCATGGCAAGCCGATCATCGGTATCTGCAACACCTGGTCGGAGCTGACCCCGTGCAACGCGCATTTCCGCCAGATCGCCGAGCACGTCAAACGTGGCGTGATCGAGGCCGGCGGCTTCCCGGTGGAATTCCCGGTGTTCTCCAACGGCGAATCCAACCTGCGCCCCACCGCCATGCTCACCCGCAACCTGGCGAGCATGGACGTGGAGGAAGCCATTCGCGGCAACCCGATCGACGGTGTGGTGCTGCTGACCGGCTGTGACAAAACCACCCCGGCCCTGCTGATGGGCGCGGCCAGTTGCGACGTGCCGGCCATCGTGGTCACGGGTGGGCCGATGCTCAACGGTAAGCACAAGGGCCAGGACATTGGCTCGGGCACCGTGGTGTGGCAGCTCAGTGAACAGGTCAAGGCCGGCACCATTACCCTGGATGACTTCCTCGCGGCCGAAGGCGGCATGTCGCGCTCGGCGGGCACCTGCAACACCATGGGCACCGCGTCGACCATGGCCTGCATGGCCGAGGCGCTGGGCACGTCCCTGCCCCACAATGCGGCGATCCCCGCCGTGGATGCGCGGCGTTATGTATTGGCTCATATGTCGGGCATGCGTGCGGTCGAGATGGTGCGCGAAGACTTGAAGCTGTCGAAGATCCTCACCAAGGAGGCGTTCGAAAACGCGATCCGCGTGAACGCGGCCATCGGGGGTTCCACCAACGCCGTGATCCATTTGAAAGCCATCGCCGGGCGCATCGGCGTCGAGCTCGACCTGGACGACTGGACCCGCATCGGCCGTGGCATGCCGACCATCGTCGACCTGCAACCGTCGGGGCGTTTCCTGATGGAAGAGTTCTACTACGCCGGTGGCCTGCCCGCCGTGCTGCGTCGCCTCGGTGAAGCCAACCTGATCCCGCACCCGAACGCCTTGACCGTCAACGGCAAGACCCTGGGCGAAAACACCCAGGACTCGCCGATCTACGGCCAGGACGAAGTGATCCGCACCCTCGACAACCCGATCCGCGCCGACGGCGGCATCTGCGTGCTGCGCGGCAACCTGGCGCCATTGGGCGCAGTGCTCAAGCCTTCGGCGGCCAGCGCCGAGCTGATGCAGCATCGCGGCCGTGCGGTGGTGTTCGAGAATTTCGACATGTACAAGGCACGCATCAACGACCCGGAGCTGGACGTGGACGCCAACTCGATCCTGGTCATGAAGAACTGCGGGCCCAAGGGTTACCCAGGCATGGCCGAAGTCGGCAACATGGGCTTGCCGGCCAAGCTGCTGGCCCAGGGCGTAACCGACATGGTGCGGATTTCCGATGCCCGCATGAGCGGCACGGCGTATGGCACGGTGGTCTTGCATGTGGCACCGGAAGCCGCGGCCGGCGGACCGTTGGCTGCCGTTAAGGAAGGCGACTGGATCGAACTTGACTGCGCCAACGGCCGCCTGCACCTGGACATCCCCGACGCCGAGCTGGCGGCGCGCATGGCCGACCTGAAACCGCCGCAGAACCTGATCGTCGGCGGCTATCGCCAGCTGTACATCGACCATGTGCTGCAGGCCGACCAGGGTTGCGACTTTGACTTCCTGGTCGGTTGCCGAGGGGCGGAAGTCCCTCGGCATTCCCACTAATTGGGATGCTATGATGCCGCGAATTTAAGCCAGAGCATCCCTGTCGTTATGGATCAGCCGCCGTCCAAGCCGCGCAAGAGCATGCATGCCCAGATCGTTCAGGACTTGGGCATGCACATCGTTTCCGGTCGCTTCAAGCCCGAAGAAAGACTGCCCATGGAGGCCACGCTCTGCGAGGAGTACAAGGTCAGCCGCTCGGTATTACGCGAAGCGACACGGGTACTCAGCGCCAAGGGCCTGGTGTACTCCAAGCCCCGGGTGGGCGCCGTGGTGCGGCCTCGGGTGAAATGGCACCTGCTCGACCCGGACGTGCTGTCCTGGTTGATGCAGTCCACGCCCCATAGCGAGTTCTTCAATACGCTGGCGGGCGTGCGGCGCATCCTCGAACCGGAAATCGCCGCCATGGCCGCGACCACGGCCACTGATGAAGACATCGCCATCATCGAAAAAGCCTACCTGGGCATGGAAACCGCGCAGACCCACGAGCAGCTGTTGCAGGCCGACCTGGACTTCCACCGCGCGATTGCCGATGCCACCCGCAACGACCTGCTGGCCTACATGTGCAACATGTTGTCGCTGCCGCTGCGCGAGTCGATCAGCATCACCAACCGCCGCCCGGATATCCAGGGCCTGAGCCTGCCCCGGCACAAGGCAATCCTCACCGCGATCCAGAACCGCGACGCCCTCGGCGCGCGGCATGCGTCGCTGGTGCAACTGGATGACACGCGGGTGGCGTTGGATACGGTGATGAATGTGCTGACGCCGCTGTAACCTGCGGTGGGGGAGCTTGAACCGCTGGGTTAGTGCAAGCTGTAGGAACCTATGCCGGTGTCATCGGCGCTCTTTTGTTGGCTCCAGAACACCCGGTCGCTGCCACCGTCGAAGCCGCGTACCCCCATGTAGCCATCCACCGCCAGGCGCTGCCATGACTGACCCCAGTCTTTGGAGTAAAACACCGCCTCGGCGGAAATATTTGCGTCCCCCCACCAGTAGAGCCAGCGTGGCGGATGGTGTTCGCTGGACGTGTTGAGCAACAGGCTGTTGCGCCCCACCCAAAGCCCACGGGCCTGGATGTCGGCAGCCAACGGCGAGAACACACTGGGCAAGTCGCTCAAGGGCTGCCAGGCCAGGGTGGTGGTGTTCAGTTCGGCCACCACGGTATGCCCATATCCGCCCTGATCGATCAAGCCGATCACGCGGCCATCCCCGTTGTCCGCCAGCGCCGTGACAAACAGGCCATCTTCACGCTCAAGGCGCCCCACCTGCCAGCCCCCGGTCGTGCGGGTTAACGACGCACGGGTGGTGATATCGATCGCCAGGTTGTTGCTCTGGCCGTCGGGGTGGCTGCCCCAAAAGCGCTGGGACACCCAGATCATTGCGTGCTGGGCATCCTGTTGCAGGACATGGCTGCGCACGTCGCCGGACTCCCCTTCGGCCGTGCGCCATTCGACGATGTCCGGGCGCTTGCCTTGGGCGTACTCACGCGGTACCAGCAAGGATTGAGGTGCAACGACCGGCGCACTGTGGGCACCGCCGTCCCTGGAGTAATACACGCCCGTGGGAATTGCACCGGAAGAGTCGGCGCTGGCCTCGTCGTCCGCGGTGCCGGGTGAACCCCAGGCCCACACCTCGTCCTTGTTGTAGAAATACGGGGTCAGGTTGTCGGCCACCCGGTCCGCCTCCGGGAAAAAGCCTGCGGCCATCCATGTCCAGTGCTGGCCCTGGTCATCGCTGCGAAATACCACGGTCTGGGCGGCGGCGTCATCGGGACGGTTCGCGTCGCTCAACAGGTACAGGTGGGCGCCATCCGGGCTGGCCACCAAACACGCTGCGCCGCTGAGATGGGCCACAGGGGTGAATTGGCCGTTGGCATCCAGGCGCGAAATAAACGTGGTTTCACGCTCGCGGCTCGGGATCAGGCTGCCAAAGGCACCCGGCTCCTTTGGCGGTGCGGGCGCCTTGCCGTGCAGTACGGCATTCAGGTCGACCATGGCGGCAGACGGCTGGAACGGTTCGTAGGCATCCTCCAGCCGCCCCACCAGCCAGGTGCCCTGGGGCGTTACCAGCACGCCGGTGCAATATTGGCTGACCGCCCGCGTTTGCACGCCAGGCACCGTGCCCAGCCAGTGTTGCTCGGGGCTGCTGCCGCCCCACTCGAGCTTGGCACTGGCGATCATCCACACGTACCAAAGCGCCACGCCGACCAACAGTGCGACCAATAGCCGGGTGATAAGGCTTGAGCGAGGCATGGGACGTCCATATCCAGGAAGTTGGCAGAGCTTTTCTCATCTCCTTGGGCGCGAGTAAATAGTTATCGCCTGCCAACGTGGAGTTTTTCAGCAAGGTGTGACACCGATTGCAATCGCGTGAGGCCTGCAACGACCTGCTGGCCTACATGTGCAACATGTTGATGAATGTGCTGACGCTGCTCTGACTTCAATGTGGGAGGGGGCAAGCCCTAATGCCAGTCGGTTCAGGGGGGGAACACTATAACTGTGGCGAGCGGGCTTGCCCTAATGCCGTTCAGTTAAGCGTACATCGCCTTTTGTAGGAGCGAGCTTGCTCGCGAAAAACTCACAGGCGCCGCGTTCATTCAGGAGACACGCGTTATCGTTGACGTTTTTGTAGGAGCGAGCTTGCTCGCGAAAAACTCACAGGCGCCGCGTTCATTCAGGAGACACGCGTTATCGTTGACGTTTTTCGCGAGCAAGCTCGCTCCTACAAAAAAGCCTTAACTGACAGGCATTAGGGCTTGCCCCCTCCCACATTGAAACGGTGCACGCCGTTAGAGCGTGTAGGCGATGCCCACCTGCACCGTGCGCGGTTCGCCTGGGTAGGCGTAGACGTTGCCAAACGCCCCCTCTTCATAGTCGCGGTTGAACAGGTTCTTCACGTCCAGGTTCAGCCGCACCTTGTCATTGACCTTGTAGTAGCCGAGCAGGTCGACCACGGTGTAGGCGTCCATCGAGAAGGCGCTGTTGGAGGTTTGCCCGGCCCGCTCATCCACATACTTGCCACCCGCGCCCAGGCCCAGGCCCTTGAGGGCGCCGTCCTGGAATTCGTAGACGTTGAGCAGGCTGAAGCTGTTGCGCGGGATGTTCAGCAAACGCGTACCGGTGCGCAGGGTGTTGTCCTTGGTCACTTCGGCGTCCACGTAGGCATAGCCACCGATCACACGCCACTCGGGGGTGATATTGCCGGCCACGTTCAGATCGAAACCACGGCTGCGCACCTGACCGGCGGCCACGCTGAAGGTTGAGTCGAAAGGGTCGGTGGTGAGCACGTTTTTCTTCTCGATCTGGTAGATCGCTGCGTCGACGCTGAGTTGACGGTCCAGGGCTTCCCACTTGATGCCCATCTCGTACGACTTGCCCTTCTCCGGCGCAAAACCACCGCCCTCGCGGCTGGCCCCCGTGTTGGGCTTGAACGAGCGAGCGGCGTCGGCGTAGACCGCGACGGTGTCGGTGAGGTCATAGATCACGCCCATGCGTGGGGTGACTGCATTGTCGGCGGCCTGCCAACTTTTACCGCCCGGCACATAGGTGGTGTAGTCATGCTCAAAACGCTCGAAACGTGCACCGGCCAGCACCTTCAAACGTTCGGTCAGCGCCACTTGATCCTGCACAAACGTCGCGTAGGTCTTGAGGTTTTCCTTGTCGTGGGTCGGCGTGCGCGTGAGGGCCGGGCGCGCCTGGCCATAGACCGGGTTGAAGATGTCGATGGGGTAGCTACCCGCCGCGCCGCTGGAACGCTGGATAATCGACTTGTAGTCGTAGTCTTCGAACTCGACGCCGGTGAGCAAGGTGTGATCAAAACCGCCCGCGGAGAAATGGCCAGTGAGGTTGAGCTGGGTGTCTTTATCGGTCCACTCCAGTTTGCGGTAGTTGAAGTTGCGGCTCAGGGTGCGGCCGTCAGCGGCGAGGCTGTTGGCTTCAACAGCATTGCCTTGCAAGGTGCCGTCGAGCCACTGGAAACCACCGCCCAGGGTCCAGCTGTCGTTGAGCCGGTGCTCGAAACGCAACTGGGCCATGCTGTTGTCGTTGTGCAGTTTGCCGGCGTCTTTTTCACCCCAGAAGGTGTCGCGCGAGGCGGTGCCTTTTTGATTGGGGTAGCGCGTCAGGCCACGGTCCAGCGGGTGGTTGTTGCGCATGAAGTCGCCTTCAAAGATCACCTTGGTGTCATCGCTGGCCTGCCAGGTGATCACCGGCGTCACGCCATAGCGTTCGGTTTCGACATGATCACGGAAGGTATCCCCGCCCTCACCCACCACGTTCAGGCGATAGGCCAGGCGCCCCTCCTCATCCAGCGGGCCCGAAGCATCCAGGGTGCCACGACGCATGCCCTGGTCATCCAGCTGGCTGCCGAGGGTAACGGTGCGTTCGGCCAGCGGTTGCTTGGAGACCACGTTGAAGGTGCCGCCGGGATCGCCACGGCCATACAGCATGGTTGCCGGGCCGCGCAGCACCTCGAGGCGCTCGATGGTGTTGGCGTCCGGCATGTTCGGGTAGCCGCGGTTGATCGGGAAGCCGTTGCGGTAGAACTCGCCGGTGGTAAAGCCGCGCACGGTGAACGTCGTGAGCCCCTGCCCGCCGAAGTTGTTGGCGCGGCCTACGCCGCCGGCGTAGTCCAGTGCGTCCTGCAACCGGGTGGCACCGATGTCTTCGACCACATCCTTGGACACCACGCTGATGGACTGCGGCGTTTCATGAATCGAGGTGTCGGTGCGCGTCGCACTCGCCGAGCGTGTGGCGTGGTACCCCTTGACCGGCCCTTGAGCCGTCTCGTAATCCGCCTCCCCCGTGACATCGATGGCTTGCAGCTCAAGACTGGCCTTGTCGGCAGAGGCCACCTCTGCCCAGGTAAAAGGGGAAAACGCCTGAAGCACACAGAGGGAAATCAGGGTACGACGCATGGATGTTGAACCTAGTGAATGAGCCAGAAGGGGCGGCAAACCTGCCAAAAATTCGCACGAATGGTATACCAAGTCATTCGCGTTTGATATCTGTTCTCATTCACTATTTTTCAGGTAACCGTTTTGTATCGATACGTAGGAAGTTTGACGCGAGGCAAATGTGGGAGGGACGGTGTGCCAAAGCTCCAGGCCGAGAGGCCGAACCCCGCCGCCACGACTTAAACGTTTCACGTCCACAGGCGAACCTTCCCCACCCAGCGACGTCGGAGCTAAGGCACTGTTGCCTACCGCCGCCGCGAGGTCCTCGTTTGAAAGCCGCTATCGCCAAGAAATACCGCCTGGTCATCAAGACCATGGGCTACGTGGGCTGGTCATTGTTTTGGCTGTTGCTCTGGGACGTCGCCGTCACCGTGGATTTCATGCTGTTCCTGACCGCCAAGATCAACCTGCCGCTGATGCCCCTGACGCTGCTCGGCTCAGCCCTGGTGGTGCTGATCAGTTTTCGCAACAGCAGCGCCTATAACCGCTGGTGGGAAGCCCGCACGCTGTGGGGGGCGATGGTCAACAATTCGCGCAGCTTTGCACGGCAGGTGTTGACCCTGCTGGATGACCCGGAGGGCGAGGTGAACCCGGTCAAGGCCACCCTGCTGCGCCGCCATGTGGCCTATGTGAATTGCCTGGCTGCCCATCTCAAGGGCCTGCCGTGCCCGGACGAGGTGCGTGCGTTTATCCCGTCAGAGGAGTTCGCCCGCAATGGCGCCACCAACAACTTCGCCAACGACATCCTCACCGGCTCGGCCGCCCTGCTGGCCAAGGAATACAAGGCCGGGCACCTGGACAGCATTCGCTTGGCGCGGTTGGAGTCGACCCTGGTGGACTTGTCCAACGCCCAGGGCGGCATGGAGCGTATCGCCAACACGCCGCTGCCCTACCCTTACGTGTATTTCCCACGCCTGTTCATCTCGCTGTTCTGCCTGATCGTGCCGGTGGGCCTGGTGGAATCCTTGGGTTGGTTCACGCCGCTGGCGTCCACTGTGGTGGGTTTTATGCTGCTGGCCATCGAACGCATCGGCACCGACCTGCAAAGCCCGTTTCATTCCAGTGAGCATCAGATCCAGATGGAAACCATCTGCGAAACCATCGAGAGAAACCTGCAATCGATGCAGCGCGATGCCCTCGGTGGCGATCGCATCGGCTAAGCCTCCCCTGCGCCCTAAAGTGCGTGCTCCCACGGCCGATAGAGAGGGAGTACGCATGGGCCGCACCCCTCATAACAACACATGCGACGTTCACCGCTACCGTTTTTCCTTGCCAAAACTACAAATACCCGCGGGAGAAGTCATGAATATCAAGCAGAAGCTGACCTGGGCGTTTGCGGCCATCGCGTGCCTGCCGGTTGTCCTGGTGGCCGTGCTGGTTGTACTGAATGTGCGCGAGGGGGCCCAGGCCAATTTCCTCGACAGCAGTGGCCGAGAAATCCGCCAGATCGACAATGGCATGAAGCAGTTTTTCGACGGCATCAGCCAGAACGTCGACTTCGTGGCCAAGGACCCGCGCGTTGTCGCGGCCAAGGACCTCAAGAGCTACGCGGGCGCCGACGCCGCGCAAATCCCGCTGACACCGACCAATAAAGAACTGCTGTCGATTTTCGACCAGTTCGCCAAGAGCCATCCCAGCACTGCCTACCTGTCCCTGGGCCTGAGCGACGGCGGCTACGCCAGCTGGCCTGACGATACCAAGCTGAACAACTACGACCCGCGCGTGCGCCCCTGGTACAAGGCCGCCATCGCCGCGCCAGGCACCACCGTGCGCACGGGCGCTTATTACTGGGCCCCGGACGACGTGGTGCTGATCGGCACCGTACATACCGTCGCCGACGCCACCGGTAACATCCTCGGCGTGGTCGGGTTGGACGTGTCGCTCAAGCAACTGACCGAACTGGTGCGCAACATCAAGCTGGGCGACAGCGGCTACCTGATGCTGGTGGAAGCCAACGGTAACGTGCTGGTAGACCCCAGCGACGCCAAGCACAACTTCAAGCCCCTGGCCGACCTCGGCCCCAGCTACGCCGAACTGGCCAAGCGCGGCGACGGCGTGACCCAAGTCGAGATCGACGGCGTGCCCTACATGGCCAACGTGGTCAGCTCCAAAGACCTGGGCTGGCGCTTTATCGGCTTGATCAAGCGTGATGAAGTGATGGCCGGCGCCACGCGCCTGACCTGGCTGATCGTCGCCATTGCCGCGGCCTTGGCCGTGATCTTCGCGATTGTCGGCGCCAGCTTCGCCAGTGTGATCGTGCGCCCGATTCGCGGGGTCGCCGACGGCCTGCAAGAAATCGCCGAAGGTGAAGGCGACCTGACGCGCCAACTCAAGGTACAAGGCAAGGATGAAACCGCCAGCCTGGCCGGCTGGTTCAACCAGTTCCTGAGCATGATCGCGCAACTGGTGCAGCGCATCGGCAACGCCTCTTCCGACCTGCAAACCGCCGCCGCCGACACCAGCGAAGTCGCCAACAACATGAACCAGGCCGCCGGCCGCCAACGTGAAGCCGTAGAGCTGGTGAGCACCGCGTTCAACGAAATGGTGGCCACGTCCAACGAAGTCGCGCGCTCTTGCAGCGCCGCCGCCGCCAGTGCCGACGAAGGCTACCGCGACGTGCACGACGGCCAGCAACACATCGGCGAGGCCACCGGCAGCGTGCTCAAGCTCAGCGAAGACCTGCAAAAGTCGACCCAGACCATGCAGTTGCTGGAGCAGGACAGCCAGAACATCAACACCATCCTCGACACCATCCGTTCGATTGCCGAACAAACCAACCTGCTGGCCCTCAACGCCGCCATCGAAGCCGCGCGCGCCGGCGACCAGGGCCGTGGTTTCGCCGTGGTGGCCGACGAAGTACGCGCCCTGGCGCGACGCACCGCCGACTCCACCGGCGAGATCGACAGCCTGCTGGGCAACCTCGCCCGTCGCACCCAGGAAGTGACGGCGCAGATGCAGGGCAGCTTGCAGGTGTCGCACACCAGCGTGGAACGTATCCAGCAGGCCCGCGACAGTTTCGACAAGATCCTCGGCTCGGTGGACTCGATTCGCGACCAGAACACCCAGATCGCTACAGCGGCCGAGGAACAGCACCAGGTGGCCGAGGAGATCAACCGCCACATCGCGCAGATCCATGCCGATGCGCAACTGGTGGAAGGCTTTGCTCACTCGGCGCAGACCGGGTCCGGCCGGCTGACGGATATTTCGGGTCAGCTCAAGGGGTTGGTGGGGCGGTTCAAGTTCTAGCCTGCCGCAACGGCGCGCCCTTGCCGGGCGCGCCAGCCGGCCGCAGTCATATGAAGCGGCAGCAAGACGCCCCGCGCACCATCATCGCGCATGCACGCCTGCCATTGATCCCACCCTCCGACAATACCCACGCCTATGGCGCAAGCCAGCCACCCACAGCGTGAAAAGCGCCCCGCCCCGCCGTTGGCAGAGTGTTTGCTTGCAACAACAAGCATCCCACCGCCCGGAGGCGCCATGCATACCGATCTGATGACATTCAGCGAGCAACTCGCCCCCTTGAGCAGCCTTGACGCGTGCCTGGCCCATGTCCTGCAAGTCATCAACCCGCTGGGGTTCAAGACGCTGATCTATGATTACGCGCCAGTCCCCGTCAGCCATGAAGGCGCACTGATCACGCCGTCGGTATTCAAGGCGTTGAATGCCCCGGGCGATATGCATGCGCAGTGGTGCGAACGCGGCTATTACCAGATCGACCCGGTGCAGCAATGCGCAGCGCGACGGACTACGCCGTTCGCCTGGTCGTTCAGCACCGACACTCACTGGAACGGTGCCCTCACCGAAGCCCACCGTCCGGTGGCCCACTACATTTGTGACTATGGCCTGAGCACCGGCCTGACCGTGCCGCTGCACTTGCCCGATGGCGGCTTTGCCACGCTGACCGCCTTTGTCGACGGCGCCCCGGCGGAGGCCGAGCAACACGCCCAGCGCAACCTCGGCGAGATGCTGGTACTGGCCCATACGTTCCAGGCCCGCGCCAGTGAGTTACTGGCGCCGGCGGAACGCTGCTGCACCCACATTCATCTCACGCGCCGCGAACGCGAGTGCCTGCAACACTCGGCCAAGGGGCTGTCGGCCAAAGGCATAGCCGCCACCCTCCACCGCTCCGAAGCCACGGTCAACCTGCACCTGGTTGCCGCCGCGCGCAAGCTGGGCGCGCGTAATCGCGTCGAAGCCGTGGCGCGCGGGCTGCATTACCGCCTGGTCGAAGTCTGAGAACCTATCATTTTTGCCAGTGCACCTGGCCCACCGTTTTGACTAGCCTGTACCTCACTGAACCCCAAGGAGGTACACAGCATGCAAGTACGCGAAGGTTATGCCGATTTCCGTGAGCATCGGACGTGGTTCCGGGTCACGGGGGATTTGAACTCAGGGCGACTGCCCTTGATCATTGCCCACGGCGGCCCCGGCTGTACCCATGACTATGTCGACAGTTTCAAGGACCTGGCCGCCACCGGCCGCGCCGTGGTGCACTACGACCAATTGGGCAACGGCCGCTCGACCCACTTGCCCGAAGCGCCCAGCGATTTCTGGACGGTGGAACTGTTCCTGGCTGAACTGAACAACCTGATCGCCCACCTGGGCATTCGTGACTACGCCCTGCTGGGCCAATCCTGGGGCGGCATGCTCGGCGCCGAGCATGCGGTGCGCCAACCGGTTGGCCTCAAGGCGCTGATCATTGCCAACTCCCCGGCGTCCATGGCGCTGTGGTGCCAAGCGGCAAAGGAACTGCGCCAGGCCCTGCCCGCCGAGGTGCAAGCCACCCTGCAACGGCACGAAGACGCGGGCACCACCGACAGCGCCGAGTACCGCGCCGCCTCCGATGTGTTCTACGCGCGCCATGTGTGCCGCATCCAACCGATGCCCGCCGAGGTGGCGCGCACCTTCGCGGCCATCGATGCAGACCCCACCGTCTATCACGCCATGAACGGCCCCACCGAGTTTCACGTGATCGGCAGCCTGCGCACCTGGAGCATCATCGAACGCCTGGCGTCCATCCAGGTGCCCACGCTGCTGATATCCGGACGCTTCGATGAAGCGACACCCGCGACGGTGCAGCCATTTGCCGACGGGATCGCCAATGCGCAGTGGCAGATATTCGAGCAGTCCAGCCACATGCCCCATGTCGAAGAGCGTGAGGCATGCATGGCCTGTGTGGCTGGGTTTCTTGAGCAGCAGCGGTAGCGCGGCCAGGCGAGCACAGCGCTGATAACCCGCGAAGGCGGCGACCGCGTTATTGCGTGCGCCACCTATCGCGGTCGCGCGGAAAACCCGGCACCTGTCCCACAGTGTTCGCCTACATGTAAAAGTATATTGCAGCGCACAATGTACTAACCGGTTACTTATGTTGCTAAAATCACGCCTTTGCCCTCTCACCTTCGAGTCTTGTCGATATGAAACGAGCATCGCGCGCCGCTGGCGTCTCTAGAATCTTCCTGCTGGGCCTGGGCGTGATCATCGCCTTGCTCGGCGCGGCCCTGGCTGTCGGTGGCGTCAAACTGGTCAGCCTGGGCGGTTCCTGGTATTTCCTCAGCGGCGGCGTGGCCATGGCGATTGCCGGCCTGTTGATTGCCGCACGTAAACCGGCGGGTGCCTGGCTGTTTGCCGCCTTCCTGGTCGGCACCGCCATATGGGCGGTGGCGGATGTGGGGCTGGTGTACTGGCCACTGTTCTCGCGGCTGTTCATGTTTGCGGTGATCGGTGTGGTGGTGGCGCTGGTCTACCCGCTGCTGGCCGGCAAACCGGCACGCGGCGCGTATGGCGTCGCTGCGCTGTTGGCCATGGGTGTGGCAGTGGCGGCAGGCAATATGTTTGTCGCGCACCCCAGCGTCGCGCCGACCGGTGCAGGCCCTGGCGTCACCCCGGTCAACCCGGCCGATGCACAGAAAGACTGGGCGCACTACGGCAACACCGAGGGCGGCAGCCGCTTCGCCGCGCTGGACCAGATCAATCGCGACAACATCGACAAACTCAAAGTGGCGTGGACCTACCACACCGGCGACATCGCCATCAGTGACGGCAACGGCGCCGAAGACCAACTGACGCCCCTGCAGATCGGCAACAAGGTGTTTATCTGCACCCCCCACAACAACCTGATCGCCCTGGATGCCGACACCGGCAAAGAACTGTGGAAAAACCAGATCAACGCCAAATCGGCGGTGTGGCAGCGTTGCCGTGGCATGGCGTACTTTGACGCCACTGCGCCCATCGCCCAACCGACCCAGCCGCACAGCTCGCCGATCCTGGCCGCCAGCGTGGCGGTGGGTGCGCAATGCCAGCGACGCTTGCTGACCAACACCATTGATGCGCGCCTGATTGCGGTCGATGCCGACACCGGCAAGTTCTGTGAAGACTTCGGCAACCACGGCCAGGTGGACTTGAAAGCCGGCCTGGGCAATGTGCCGGACAGCTACTACCAACTGTCCTCGGCGCCGTTGATCGCCGGCACCACCGTGGTGGTGGGCGGCCGCGTCGCCGATAACGTGCAGACCGACATGCCCGGCGGTGTGATCCGTGGTTTCGATGTGATCAGCGGGCACATGCGCTGGGCCTTCGACCCCGGCAACCCGCAGGACAAAAACGCCCCGGCAGCGGGCAGCACCTATGTGCGCAGCACGCCGAACAGCTGGGCACCGATGTCCTACGACCCATTGATGAATACCGTGTTCTTGCCGATGGGCAGTTCGTCCACCGACCTCTACGGCGTGGAACGCACCCCACTCAACCACAGATACGGTGCCTCCGTGCTGGCGCTGGACGCCTCCACCGGCGAGGAAAAGTGGGTCTACCAGACCGTCCACAACGACCTGTGGGACTTCGACCTGCCGATGCAACCGAGCCTGATCGACTTCACCCCGCCCGGCAGCGACAAGGCGGTACCGGCGGTGGTGATCGGCACCAAGGCCGGGCAGATCTATGTCCTCGACCGCGCCACCGGCCAACCGCTGACCGAGGTGAAAGAAGTACCGGTCAAGGCCGCCAATATCCCCAACGAACCGTACGCGCTGACCCAGCCAAAGTCGCTGGGCATGCCGCAGATCGGCGCGCAAACCCTGACCGAGTCGGACATGTGGGGGGCCACCCCGTTTGACCAACTGCTGTGCCGCATCGACTTCAAGGGCATGCGCTACGACGGCCTGTACACCGCGCCAGGCACGGATAAATCCCTGAGTTTTCCGGGCTCCCTGGGCGGCATGAACTGGGGCAGCCTTTCCACCGACCCGGTCCATGGCTTTATCTTCGTCAACGACATGCGCCTGGGCCTGTGGATCCAGATGGTGCCTTCACAGAACAAGGCCCAGGCCACCTCCGGTGGCGAAGCGCTGAACACCGGCATGGGCGCCGTGCCGCTCAAGGGCACGCCGTATGCGGTGAACAAAAACCGCTTTCTGTCGGTGGCCGGCATCCCATGCCAGGCGCCGCCGTTCGGCACCCTGACCGCCATCGACATGAAGACTCAGAAGATCGCCTGGCAAGTGCCGGTCGGCACCGTTGAAGACACCGGCCCCCTGGGCATTCGCATGCACATGCCGATCAAGATTGGCCTGCCGACCCTCGGCGGCACCTTGTCGACCCAGGGCGGCCTGATCTTTATCGCCGGTACCCAGGACTTCTACCTGCGCGCATTCAACAGCGGCAACGGTGATGAAATCTGGAAAGCCCGCCTCCCGGTCGGCAGCCAGGGCGGCCCGATGACCTATGTCTCGCCAAAAACCGGCAAGCAATACATCGTGATCACCGCCGGCGGCGCACGCCAGTCCACCGACCGTGGCGACTATGTGATCGCCTACGCCCTGCCCTAACCCGCCCCTGGCGCGGTGCCCAGGCACCGCGCTGTCCGCCGGCAAGCCTCCATGACCGCAGGCTGACCCGAGCCCCGGCTTGGGCGCCTGCTGCCGGGCCTGAGACTCGGGCCGCAGGTCAAGGCGACGTCCTGACTCGCTTCACCCGCCCATGGCGGTGGTGTTGAAGCCAGCGTCCACATACAGGATTTCACCGCTGATGCCGGACGCCAGGTCGGAGCACAGGAAGGCGCCAGCGTTGCCGACCTCGTCGATGGTGACATTGCGCCGCAACGGCGCCTGGGATTCGCTGGTGCTCAGCATGGCACGGAAGTTCTTGATGCCCGACGCGGCCAGGGTGCGGATCGGTCCTGCCGAGATGGCATTCACGCGGGTACCTTCGGCCCCCAGGCTGCTGGCCAGGTAGCGCACGCCGGCCTCCAGGCTGGCCTTGGCCATGCCCATGACGTTGTAGTTTGGCATCGTGCGCTCAGCCCCCAGATAAGACAGCGTCAGCACATTACCCTGGCGGCCGCGCATCATTGCCCGCCCGGCTTTAGCCAATGCCACCAGGCTGTACGCACTGATATCGTGGGCACTGCGAAACCCTTCGCGGGTAGTGACCTCGGTGAAGTCACCGTCAAGTTGCTCAAGCGGCGCGAAGCCCACGCAATGCACGATGCAATCGAGCGCGTCCCAGTGTTGGCGCAAATGCTCGAACACCTGCGCAATTTCATCATCGCTCGCCACATCGCAGGGCACGCACAGGGCCGCGTCGGTGCCCCATTCCGCGGCGAGCGCCTGCACGCGCCCCTTGAACTTTTCATTCTGATACGTGAACGCCAGCTCGGCGCCCTCGCGATGCATCGCTTGGGCAATGCCTGACGCAATCGACAAGCGGCTGGCCACGCCAACGATCAGCACGCGCTTACCCGTGAGAAACCCCATTGTGTGCTCCTTGCTGTGCGATACGACCGCGGCTCGCTATGGCTGAACCACAGGCAGCGCGTTGTTGATAATCTCGCGGGCGTGATTGGCCAGCTGCTTGGCGCTCATCGCCGCCACCTCATCGGCTTCGATGGGCGGGTGGGCGACGATGCTGACGTGGGTACTGCGCAAGGCGTTGTAGGCAATATGGTTGACCGCCGGGCTGATCGTGACGGGAATGATCCCCACCCCCATATCCTTGGCAATCCGAAAGGCCCCGGTCTTGAACGGCAGCATCTGGCCGCCATGGTTTCGCGTGCCTTCGGGGAAGATCCACAGCGATGTATTGTCGGCCACAACCCGCTTGGCGATCTTGCGCAAACTCTGGATGGACGCCCGTGGGCTGTTGCGATCAATGAACAGGCTGCCGGTCAGCCAATACAACTGCCCTACCAGCGGCAACCACTTGAGGGATTTTTTACCCACGATCACGGTGCCGGGGTTGAGCGCTTGCGCCACGATCAACACGTCATAGTTGCATTGGTGGTTGGCCACGTAGATATACGGACGCGTCGTGGGGATGCTGTCAAAACCACGTACATCCACGCGCACCGAGAAGATCTTATTGATCACCGCGTAGGCCCGACAGGCCACGTAGAGGTTTCTATTCTTCGAGGGGTTGATCAACATGTAGAGGCACAGGAACGGAAAACTCAACACGATCAACACCAACACCAACAGCCCCCTGGCTAACGCAATCATAAGCTACCCGCTTGACTCGAATGATTGGGCGCGGTTAACGCAGCCGCTTGAAAAGCGTTACGCTGAATCAGTGCAACGCCATAAAAACCTTCTTCATCCACACAGGCCATCACCCCACCGCCTTGCGCCGGAATGCTTTTGGCCAGGTGCGCCAATTGATAGGCGCCGACCAGGGACAAACTCAGCGCCTTGGCCCGGTCCAGCCTGTCGACCGGCATACCCAGGGCGTCGCTCAACGCCACGCAGGTCGCCGGCCAGGCATCCGGTGCGGCCAGGCTCACGCGCCACTCCGCCGGTTCAACGCCCTGCCCTGCCAGACACCCGCGTATCAGCGCGCCCAGGCTGGCCGGGTCGGCGGCGAGCAGTCGCCCGGTGACACAAGCCCGCACGACGAGCCCGGGCGCCTGCGTGTCGGTACTGGCCTCGAAGCTGAACACCGCCGCGGTGTCCGGCCGTTCTTCGGCGGGCCGTTCAATCGCGCGCAGGTAGCGCTTGCCAAACTCACCGCTGAAGGTTTCCAGCGCGGTGGCGTAGAGACGCTCCGAGTCGCCGCGCCGGGCAATCCTCAAGGCTTGAACCAAGGCGTTGTAGAAACTCAGCTCCTTTGCGCACAACGAGACGTTCGCGCCCTTGATGCCGTATTTGATCGCCAATTGACCCAACGACGAATTGATCACGGTATTGGGGATCTGCGCCGGGTTGACCTGAAAGGCAAAGCGGTTGTCGTTGGATTCCTTGATCAACTGAATGACGCTGTCGATGGAGCCATTGGACGTCGCACCGATAAGGGCCGAGCGCACCAGGGTGTCACCGTGGTTGTCATCGTTGACCAGCGCCATCGCCGCCAGCAGCAACAAGGCTTGGCGGTCGAAGTTCTTCAGCTCACGCCCGCCTACCAGCTCGCCAGCGGCCAAGTCCCACGCAGGCCGGGTGCCCCGGTTCAATTCGACGCCGCCGTGCTCGAACTCACCGGGCATTTGCAACATGACCCAATCACGCAGGATCAATCCAACGATAGCGTCGCCCGTCATTTCAAATTACCGAATACCAGAATTGAATTATTCCCGCCAAAAGCGAAAGCGTTGTTGACCACCACATCGACCTTGCCCGCCCGGAACCCCTGGGCAACCACATCAAGAGGGATGTGCGGGTCCTGCTCGGTGACATTGATCGTCGGCGGCAGCCCCTCGCTCAGCGCCAGCATGCAGGCAATCGCGCCAAAGCCGGCCGCGGCGCCCATGCTGTGGCCCATCATGGACTTGATCGAACTCACCGGCGGCGGCGACGCGCCGAAGACCGCTTCGATGGCCTGGTATTCGTTGCTGTCATTGGCCACGGTGCCAGTGCCGTGGGCACAGATATACCCCACCTCAGCCGGCGCCACTGCCGCCTTGGCCAACGCGGCCTGCAGACACTCGCCGACACGCTGGTGATTGAGCCTGACCATATGGTCGGCATCGCAGTTCATCGAAAACCCCAGCACTTCCCCATAGATCGGCGCGCCCCGACGCAGCGCCCGCTCGTAATCCTCAAGCACCAGGGCACTGCCACCTTCGGCGGTCAGCACGCCTTTACGCCCGGTATTGAACGGCGTGCAGTCTTTGTCGGTCATGCTGCCCAAGCGATGGAAGGTGGCGAAGGTGGCCTTGTAGACCGCGTCACTGCCACCGCACACGGCAATATCGCAGTCCCCGGCCTGGATAGCCTCGTAGCCAAAGATCAGCGCGGTGTTGCTGGCCGAGCAGGCGTTGCCGATGGTGAGTGACTCACCGGTCGAACCGATTGACCGGAGCACATCACGGCTGATTTCAGAGGCAAACACCGGGTCGACTGACGGCTGTGGGTCCGACTGGGGGTCGGCCATGGCCGTCACCATGCTGTCGATCCGATCAGACTCGCCATAGGTGGTGCCGAAATAACAATTGACGCGCTGGCCGCGAATTGCGGCGCGCTCGATACCCGCGTCGGCCAGCGCCAGTTCAGTGGCGGCAAGGGCAAAATGGCTGGCAGCCCCGGCGTGCGCGAAGGCGGCAAAATTCGGGATCAAGGGGCCGACCGGCGCTTTCACTTCACAGCCGTATTTGCGCTCGAACCGGTCGGTGTCGATTTTGCAAAGCGGCGCCGAGCCATTGACCCCGGCTTTCAACGCCTGGAAAAACGCGGCTTTGCCGATGCCGATCGGACTGACCGGCCCCAGCCCCGTGACCACCACCCTCCTGCCCTTGTCGGCGCTCATCATGCACACTCGGCCGCAGGCAAGGTCTCGTGGATAAACCCGAGAATGGAATCCACACTGATGATCTGCGGCAGATAGGCTTCATCGACCCGCACCTGGAAAGCCCCCTCGATCCCCGCCAGGATTTCTATGCCTGACATTGAATCGGCACCATACGCCTCGACAAAGTTTTCGTGGTTGCGAATCTCCTCGGCATTGACCCCCAATACCTTGGCGACGATCTGCTTGATTTTTGCTTCATGCACAGTGTTCATAAACGCTCCTTTTAAATAACCGAGTCAGATAACAAACGGGATAACTTTGAAACTATCGAACTGGTACTGCCTGTAGGCGGCACCGAAATACCCCAGCAGCATTTTCTCCTCTTGACTCACGCGCTTGAGAATCAACGCAAGTGCCAAAAAAAAGATGACCAGTGCCGCGTAGATACTCGTGTACAAGGCAAAGCCGGTCACGATCAGCAACGTGCCCAGATACGCCGGATGCCGGATATATTTGAAGGCGCCGACCTTGACCAACTGATGATCGGCAAGTACCCGCAGCGAGTGGGAAAAGTGCCGCCCCAGGACGATCTTTCCATGGGCACGCAAACCGATCCCACCGGCGATCAGCAACGAGCCGACAAGGTGCAACAGCACATCGCTGCGCATCAGCAACTGCAACAACATGACGATCGATATGGCACAGGACACCATGAAGCCGCTCTTGATGCCTTTATCGAAGGTGCTGTCGCTGTCGGTTTCCTGGAGAAAATACAGCTCTGCCAGCAGCAGGACACTGGCCATGAAGATTGGCACCACGAATGTCAGGCCGGCGTAATACATGAGGACCGCCGATGCACATGCCAACGGCGTCAGCAGGCTTAACGCCACATCAACCCTGAGCGTTTTCAAAGTAGTCTCCTATCAACGCCGACACCCTGAGCGGGGTCTGGATCACGTCTACACCGCTTTCGATGTGCCAAGGGCAGACAAACAGATCATTGAAGCGCGCCCATGGAAACAGCTTGCGCCCGCGCCTGAACCGGTCCATGAACGTCAGCACTTTGTAGACCTTGGCCAACCCGTGCACGCTGACCGAACGTAACCGGGCACTGCGCGCCAGTGGTTGCAAGCGGGCATACACTTCGCCCACCAGGTCGTTGTACGTCACCGTGCGGTCACTGAGCAGGTAATACGTGTGCAGTGCCGGGTCAGGCACGCGCGCCAACCATTGGATAATGCAGGTGGCAATACTCTCCACCCCAATCACATGCAGGGCCGGAAGTTGGCCGGTGACCTTCGGCAGCAGCTTCAACCGGCACATCGAAATCATCGGTAGCAGGTTCTTGTCATGCCGCCCCAGTACCGTCGGCACGCGCAATATCACGCCCTGCACTTTGTCGCTATTGAGGTGAATCACCTGCTCGGCCGCGTACTTGTCATCGGCGTAGGCATCCACTCGTTGCTCTGGGTTGTGGGCTTTGACGCTGCTCAAATGAAAGAATGGTTTCTTGCCCGTGGCACCGGGTTTGATCGCGGCCAGTATCTGCTCGGTAAGGGCTTTGTTACTGGCGCCGGCCGTGCCCAGGCGGCTAAGCCCGATGCCGGTGCAATTGACAATGCAATCACACTCGTCGACCAGCTTATCGAATGCCGGCGAGCCGATTTCGCACGCCGTGTACCCCGCCCTGGGCGAACGCGAATGGCGGATAACGTCAATCCCCGGCAATGGGTCAAGGCGTTCGTAGACCCCTCGTCCGATAAACCCACTGGCGCCTAACAGCAGTATCTTCTTCACGTGCACGCAATCCCTTTCATGGGGTTAAGGTTTCGACCGTGAAACACCCTGAGCGATAAACCGTATGCGCCTGCATACCCTGCTTTTGCAGGCGCTGGCGCACCGATCGCAGGAACATGCCGTGGGACACGACGACCACGGTCTTGCCCGCCTCGGTGCTGGCGGCATAGAGCTCGTCGGCGACCGCGGCCGCTCGACGGTACTCGTCCTTGCGGGAGGCCGCGCCCAATGAAATGCCCAGCAGCCAGGCCACCCGATGCAGGGCGAACCATTGCCTCAAGCCCATCGTCACCCAGGGAATGGCGCTCAAGCGCAGGTCGTACTCGTGCAAGCGGCTGTCCCGCTGGACACGCTGCGCATCGAACAACCGGCACGCCGTGGCATAGGCCCGGTTGACGGGTGAAGACAAGATGGTGGCCTCGGCGCTCAATAGCGGCTGCGACAACGGCGTACGGTTCAAGAAGCCGCTGATTTCGTCTTCTTCGATCAGGGCGGTGTGGTTGTATTCATCCAGGCGGACTTTGGCCAGTGCGGCACCGCAGCGCGAATAGTCGACCTTGGGTGAGGCATGGCGAATCAGATAAATCACAGCAGGTACACCCCCGTCACGATGGCGTTACCGACCAGGAACAGAAACGGCGTATCCCAGGTGTGCGGGGATTTGGCTTCCGTCAGCGTCAGTGCAAGTGGGAACACGGCGCAGAGCAGGAAAAACTGTCCCGCTGAAAAGTACTGCTCGAATGCCACGCAAAACACCATCGACATCACAAACACAGTGGCCGAGCCTTCAAGGGTTCGCTTGAATTTCTTATCGACAAAAAAGCCTTTCGCAACGTACTCGTGCTTACCAAAACGGACACCCACCGGCTCTGCCAGCCCGTCACCGAAGGTGGTGGCCAGGATCGTGATGTATATCAACTCCACCGGTACCCCGAGCGCCAACCAGCAATACTGGGTCACCCACAGCACGAACAACCCCGCCACGGTCTGGCTCACCAACCAGGAAAGGGTGTGCGGCGAGTCTTCCGGGCGATCAATACTGGCAAACATATGTTGGGCGGTGAGGGACCGACGACGAGACCATCCACACATCGCCAGGAACAGGATGGCAGTCGACACCATCGACAGCAGCAAGCGCTCATGGGTGCTTTGAATATTGAACAAGGCGAAAAACAGGCTGGGCAGCAGGAACATCGCAAAGTGCCCGACTTTTCGTGTGTAGTTCACCCGCACGCCTCGGTTGAGCACCAACAGTCCCAGGCCTTTACACAACACAAAATAGAAAAGCACGATGCCCAACAGAGCCGAAGCCACCTGAACCATTTCATTACCACTTCGTTGACGGATTAAACAGCGGACGCAGGCGCCCGCTGGCATTGGGGAACCGACGGCGGTCTCAGATCACGCTGCGCAGGGCTGTAATGCAGTAATCCACATCGGCCACCGTGTGGTTGTACGTCAGGCACAGCCTGATCCGGGACTGATGGTTGGGTACGAAGGGCGGCACAAACAGCGACCCCATGATGCCTTGGTCAACCAGCTCGGCATTGACCCGTGCGGCCTCCATCGGGTCCTTGAACACCACGGGAATCACCGCCGTCCGCGAGCTGAGTTTGTCCACGCCCAGGGCGCTCAGTTGTTCGTGGGTGTAGCGTGTCAGTTCAGCCAGTGCCTGGCGGCGTTCGGCGCCCTGCGTGGCATTGATCTCAAGCGCGGTGCACGATGCCGAAGCGACACCCGGCGACACCGAGCGCGAAGCGTTATAGGTCGGGCAACGGAACCGCACCCGTTCGGCGAACGCCTCGTCCTTGAACACCACGAACCCACCGGAAGAGCCGAACGCCTTGCTCATGGTGCCGACAATGTAGTCAACCTGCGCGGCGACCCCCGCCGACTCACAGGCGCCCTGACCGGAGTCGCCCAACATCCCCACGCCGTGTGCATCGTCGATGTAGATTTCGAGTTGCGGATGCACCTGCTTCAACGCCACGATGGCGGCAAGATCGGCCACATCCCCGTCGGCGGAGAACACGCCGTCGCTGATGATCAGGATTTTCTTGTCCTGGTTGAGCTGCACCAACTGCCCGAGCATCTCCACGTCGCCGTGGCTGTAGGCCCTGAACGGGCAACCCGATAGCTTCACGCCGTCCCAGATCGAGACATGGGACAGCTTGTCCAGCAAAATCAGATCGGCACGCTCAGCGGCCAAGGGGATCACCCCGAAGTTCGCTTGGTACGACGTGGTAAACATCAGCGTGGTGCGACCACCGAACAAATCACGGTAACGGTTTTGCAAGCGCTCGTGGTACTCAGTAAAACCACTGAAAATCATCGGCCCGCCGATGTTCGAACCGTACTCGCGAATGGCCGCGATGGCCGACTCTTTCATACGTTCGTTATTGGACAAACCCAAGTAATCACACGACGCAAAGTTCAACAGCGTGCGCCCGTCGGCGAGGGTCATGTCGCGACCACAGGCCGAACGCACTTTAGGGAAGTAGGTGTAATAACCCAACTCTTTCGATTTGAAGGCGACGTCATCTATGCGCATAACACTCTCATTCAGCCGGCGTGGCATATCTATAAATTCGATAAGCGCGTTCATGGCAAACACCCTCTTGAGTCAGGTGGCGCATGGTGCGCAGTACCATGATGTTATCTTCGAGCATCCAAGACACACTGATGCGTCCGCGTCCGACCACACTTAATGCAATCGCGGATAACTTCAGCGTGAGCGCAACCGACAATCCCTTGCGTTGATAAGCCGGCGCGACACCGGTGAAAAACGCCCGGCCATATAACCCCTGTTGATTCAAGGCGGGTGCAAACATAGTGAAACCGACCACTTCACCGTGCCGCTCGGCGATCAACGCAGAAATATTATTGATATTGCGCGCCGCCACTTCAAACTGCCCTTTCGACGCCAGGCTATAACCCCAGTTGCGTTCCCAGGCGCGGTTATAACAGTCGGCCAATTGCTGACTCTTGGCGACCAGTTCATCCTGGCCACAATGAACAAACTGGATATCGGCCAATCGTTGCGTGAGTTTGTCTTCCAAGGCCTGGTATTGATAACCCTGGGCAGGCGGTTCAAAGACAATCTCGATCAGGTCTTTTTCTTTGTGGAAACCCGCCTCGGTCATTGCATCCGCGAGTGCCAGCGTATTGGCGGGCAATGAAAACACATTAAAGTCGGACTCGAACGTACGCAGCCCGCGCTCAATCAGGAATGAACTGTGGAGGGGGCCGACCAACTCAGTCACCTGCCGGGGCAACAACCGCGAGCTGTTTATATAGTCGATTGAACTGTGCATCAGCGCCTGCAAGGCGCTTGCCTGGGGTAACGCGATCAGGGTTGAAAAATAGGCAGTGCCCACCCCATTGATCGTGGCGCGCCGATCGAAATGCACAATGCAAAAGGCAACGAGGTTACCGTGTTCGTCTTGCCACGCCACCGGGATGTTATGTTCGGTGGCCGAATGCTCGCAGGCTGCTATCACGCGCTGTTCAATCTGTTGCTGCGTGCGCCCCACCACCGACACCTGCTGGTCCAGATGCCGCAAGGCATACCAGTCGCACGCGGCCAAACCTATGACTCTGCTCATCGATATTCTCGTCCCACCTGCGTGGCATGGGTGTTCAGGCGGCCAGGCATAAGGCACGGGTGGTTTGGTCGTCGATCTCGATCCAGAAAGGCACAACGCTCTGGTTATCGATCAGGTGTGGCGGTGAAATCCGGCGGGTATTGACGCCCATCCGCTTGAGCAAGCGCTCATTGCCTACCGCACTGAACGCGATCAATCGAAAAGCGCCCTTGGAGCGCGCAACATCAATGACTTCCCGGACCAGCGTTACTGTATTTTTCCAAGCTTGCGCGGCGGTTAATACCTGGCCCTTGGGCTGGCTGATGGCAAACCGGGAAAGCTCCCAGATACCCGGCGAAAAAGGCAGGGAACTTGCACCCATCAAATGCGGAAAAACTTCCCCCAACAAATACGGCCCATTAGTGGGAAGCAGTCGGGCACAACCAAATATTTCGCGATCACGATCACAGGCCACTACATAGACAGTATCTGGACGATCAAACGCATCCAGTTCAATACCCTCCTCGCAATGTAACGGCCAACCCAATGTTTTAACGAATACTTCGTACCGATAGTTAGCCAACGCGCGTGCCATCCCTGGCAAAAGTTCGCCAACCGTCCCTGTTATTGCCGTAAGCATGCCAACTACCCAGCCAGCCAATATGATTAAGCAAGTACAACAAACCCATCACTGTGTGAGTAGCTGCCCAAATGGGCAGGTCGATCGAAGCCCTCGCCGGCCAGGCAGAACTTACGGGTCAAAAACCGACTTTCTAGTACTGCCGTACTAATAAATAATCAAGCTTAATGCGCCGACTACTGACTTCATTTCACCTGCATCCCACGTCGAATGCGGTGTTGCCGACTTTTTCAGGCAACTCGATACCCCGCAACCGCACGCCCTTCATCACCCGCAGAGCCTGTATAATCCGCTCCCGCCTCCCAGCATCAGGGGCGTTGACCACGGAAGGTATTATTGGTGAAAGAATGGCGCGAAACATTAATAGAGGCCGTGTCCGACTGCGCGACCGAACATGAACTCTTCAATAAACTGCACACGATAACGTCCAACTTAGGCTTCGAGTTCTGCTCTTATGGATTAAAAGTTCCATTGCCGTCGAGCGCTTCGCAATATGTACTGATTTCCAACTACCCCCGCTCGTGGGAACAGAAGTACGTCAGCGAAAACTACTTCTCCCAAGACCCCACTGTCGCCCATGGCCTGACCCGCTCCATCCCGCTGCACTGGTCCGCCGCCCAACAGCAGCAACACCTGGCCTTCTGGGAGGAAGCGCGCCATTACCAGCTTAATCATGGTTGGTGCTTGTCGTCGCAACGCGGCCCTAACGCGATTGGATTGCTCTCGGTGTCGCGCTCCAGTGAATACATCTCGACCACGGAACTCGAGCACATCGAGAACAAGTTGATCTGGCTGACACAGTTGGCACACGAATCCATGACGCGCTTCTTTTCCGAAAAGTGCTTGCCAGACATCCACCGCGCCCTGACCGCACGGGAAAAAGAGACCTTGAGGTGGACGGCCCTGGGCAAAACCTATGTCGAGATCAGCATGATCCTCAACATCGACACACGGACCGTGAAGTTTCATCTGGTCAACGCCATGCGCAAACTCCAGGCCAGCAACAAAGCAGAAGCAGCCGTCAAAGCCTCCTTGCTGGGGTTACTTTTTTAGCCCTGCTGGTACTCGCGCGGCGTACAGCCGAACTCGCGGCGAAACACCGTGTGCAGGTACTGCGCCGACTTGAAGCCACACTTGGCGGCAATATCGGCAATCGCCAGTTCGTGGCTTTCCAGGCCCTTGGCAGCGGCCGCGAGTTTGAAGCGCAGGATCTCGTCATGCACGCTGCAACCACGCGCCTTGCGAAAATGCGCTTCCAGGGATGAGCGCGACACACCGACATAGGCCGCCACCTGCGCGGTCTTGATGCCTTGGCAGGCGTACTGCCGGATAAACAGCAGCGCCTGCATCACATACGGATTACCCAAGGGTTGATGCACGCTGGAAGCCTGCACATTGATCGCCTCCGGCGGTACCAGAATCTGCGTGCCCGCGCAGGGTTTGCCGTGCAGCATCTGATGCAACAGCGCGGCGGCCGTACGCCCCATGGTCTCGGTGCCCTGGATCACCGAACTGAGCGGCACCCGCGTCAGGGTGCGGGTCAGCGGATCGTTGTCGATGCCGATCAACGCCACCTCCTCCGGCACCGCGATCCCGGCCGTGAGGCAAGCCTGCAGCAACTGCCGTGCGCGGGCGTCGGTGACGGCGATGATGCCAATCGGTTTGGGCAGGCTGTGCAGCCAGGCGATCTGCTGTTCCACCGCGCTGTCCCACAACGGCGCACTGGTCCCCAGGCCACGATAGACCTCGACGTGCAGGCCATCGCGTTGCAGCAGGCGGCGAAAGGCTTTTTCGCGCTCCTGGGCCCAGCGATTGGCCTGGGCTTCGGGCAGGCTGAAACAGGCAAAGCGGGTCAACCCGGCCTCGATCAAATGCTCATAGGCCAGCTTCATCAAGGCATGGTTATCGGTGGCGACGTAGGGAATGCCCTTGGGGTAGGCGCGCGCATCTTCATAAGAGCCGCCCACGGCCACCACCGGCAGTTTGCAATCGGCCAATGCCTCGCCGATCAGCGGGTCATCGAAATCGGCAATGATGCCGTCACCCTGCCAGCGCTCGATGCCGCGCAGGCGACAGAGGAAATCCTCTTCCAGGAACAAATCCCAGGACGCGCGCGTGCTGCTCAGGTAGTTGCCGATGCCGGCGATGATGCCACGGTCGTATATTTTGCTGCCGTTGAACAACAGGGCGATGCGGTGGACGGGCGGTAGGGTTTTCATTGTTTTTATCCGGGGGCCAGTGGTAACAGACTAGCCCTCGCCACTCAAAATCGCACTACACCTTGGTGATTTTCATAATCAGCAGCCCAGGTGCCGTTGCTAGTATCCAGACATCGCCAAGAACAATAAGGAACACGCCCATGCCGTACTTCCCCGGTGTCGATCAGGTGCGCTTCGAAGGCCCTGCCAGCGACTCTCCCCTCGCCTTCCGCCATTACGACGCGAACAAGCTGATCCTCGGCAAACCGATGCGCGAGCACCTGCGCATGGCCGCCTGTTACTGGCACACCTTTGTGTGGCCGGGGGCGGATATGTTTGGCATGGGCACCTTCAAGCGCCCGTGGCAACGCAGCGGTGAGCCGATGGAAGTGGCCATCGGCAAGGCTGACGCGGCCTTTGAGTTTTTCTCCAAGCTGGGCATCGACTACTACAGCTTCCACGACACCGATGTGGCGCCGGAAGGCAGCTCGCTCAAGGAGTACCGCAACCACTTCGCGCAGATGGTCGACCACCTGGAGCGCCATCAGGAACAAACCGGTATCAAGCTGCTGTGGGGCACCGCCAATTGCTTCAGCAACCCGCGCTTTGCCGCTGGCGCAGCGAGCAACCCCGACCCTGAAGTGTTTGCCTACGCTGCCGCCCAGGTGTTCAGCGCGATGAACGCTACCCTGCGGCTCAAGGGTGCCAACTACGTACTCTGGGGCGGCCGTGAAGGGTATGAAACCCTGCTCAACACCGACCTCAAGCGCGAGCGCGAACAGCTCGGGCGCTTTATGCGCATGGTGGTGGAGCACAAGCACAAGATCGGCTTCAAGGGCGACCTGCTGATCGAGCCCAAGCCCCAGGAGCCGACCAAGCACCAATACGATTACGACAGCGCCACGGTGTTCGGCTTTTTGCATGAGTACGGGCTGGAACATGAGATCAAGGTGAATATCGAGGCCAACCACGCGACCCTGGCCGGGCACAGTTTTCATCATGAGATCGCCACCGCCGTGTCCCTGGGGATCTTCGGCAGCATCGACGCCAACCGCGGCGACCCGCAGAACGGTTGGGACACTGACCAGTTCCCCAATAGCGTCGAGGAAATGACCCTGGCCACGTATGAAATCCTCAAGGCTGGCGGGTTCAAGAATGGCGGCTATAACTTTGACTCCAAGGTGCGCCGCCAGAGCCTGGACGAGGTGGACTTGTTCCACGGGCATGTCGCCGCCATGGATGTACTCGCCCTGGCGCTGGAACGTGCGGCGGCCATGGTGCAGAACGACCAGTTGCAGCAATTCAAGGACCAGCGTTATGCCGGTTGGCAGCAGCCGCTGGGCCAAGCCGTGCTGGCCGGTGAGTTCAGCCTGGAATCGCTGGCCGAACATGCGTTTGCCCATGAACTGAACCCGCAGGCCGTGAGCGGTCGGCAAGAGATGCTGGAGGGAGTGGTCAACCGGTTTATTTATCGGTGACATTTGCGCGACAAATCTGTGCACGGAGCGTCGAAGGACGCTCTACAGTTCTACCCGCATCACGCTGTGTCTTTCCAACAACAATAAAAGGACGCACCACCATGAAGTCATTCAAACGTACCCTGCTCGCCACCGCCCTGGCCCTGCTCGCCCTGCCGGTGATGGCCGACTCTGCCCACCCGAAAATCGGTTTTTCCATCGACGACCTGCGCCTGGAGCGCTGGTCCCGTGACCGTGACTACTTCGTTGCCGCGGCGGAAAAACTCGATGCCAAGGTCTTCGTGCAGTCTGCCGATGCCAATGAGCAGAAGCAGATTTCCCAGATCGAAAACCTGATCTCCCGTGGCGTCGACGTGATCGTGATCGTGCCGTTCAACGCCACCGTGTTGACCAACGCCGTGGCCGAGGCCAAGAAAGCCGGGATCAAGGTGGTGTCCTATGACCGCCTGATCCTCAACGCCGACATCGACGCGTATATCTCCTTCGATAACGAAAAAGTCGGCGAGATGCAGGCCAGCGGCGTGCTGCAAGCGGCGCCCAAGGGCAATTACTTCCTGCTCGGCGGCGCGCCCACCGACAACAACGCCAAGGTGCTGCGCGAAGGCCAGATGAAAGTGCTGCAACCGGCCATCGACAAGGGCGACATCAAGATTGTCGGCCAGCAGTGGGTCAAGGAATGGAACCCCACTGAAGCCCTGAGCATCGTCGAAAACGCCCTGACCCGGAACAACAACAAGATCGACGCTATCGTCGCCTCCAACGACGCCACCGCCGGCGGCGCGATCCAGGCCCTGGCCGCGCAGAAGCTGGCGGGCAAGGTGCCGATCTCGGGCCAGGACGCCGACCTCGCGGCGGTCAAGCGCGTGATCGACGGCACCCAGACCATGACCGTGTACAAGCCGCTCAAGCTGATCGCCACCGAAGCCGCCAAACTCTCGGTGCAGTTGGCACGTAACGAGAAACCGACGTACAGCTCGCAGTACGACAATGGCAGCAAGAAAGTCGACACCATCCTGCTCACCCCGACCCCGCTGACCAAGGCGAACATCGACCTGTTGGAAAAGGACGGGTTCTATACCAAAGAACAGATTGGCCAGTAGGAGCGGGCTTGCCCGCGAAAAACGTCAACGATAACGCGGGCATTGAGGATGAACGCGGTGTCCTCGGGTTCTTCGCGAGCAAGCTCGCTCCTACGGGAACCCGCGTTTCTTCGGCCTTTTGTGTGAGCCATGGTCATGTCCGACTACCTGCTGCAAATGAACGGCATCGTCAAAACCTTTGGCGGTGTCCACGCGCTGAACGGCATCGATATCAAGGTGCGGCCGGGGGAATGTGTCGGCCTGTGCGGTGAGAACGGTGCCGGCAAGTCGACCTTGATGAAGGTGCTGTCGGCCGTCTATCCGCACGGCACCTGGGAGGGTGAAATCCTCTGGGACGGGCAACCGCTCAAGGCCCAGTCCATCAGCGAAACCGAGGCCGCCGGTATCGTCATCATCCACCAGGAACTGACCCTGGTGCCCGACCTGTCGGTGGCCGAGAACATCTTCATGGGCCACGAGCTGACCTTGCCCGGCGGGCGCATGAACTACCCGGCGATGCTGCACCGCGCCGAAGCGTTGATGCGCGAACTCAAGGTGCCGGACATGAACGTCGCGCTGCCGGTGTCGCAGTACGGCGGCGGCTACCAGCAACTGGTGGAAATCGCCAAGGCCCTGAACAAAAAGGCGCGCTTGTTGATCCTCGACGAGCCCTCTTCGGCCCTGACCCGCTCTGAGATCGAGGTGCTGCTCGACATCATCCGCGACCTCAAGGCCAAGGGCGTGGCCTGCGTGTACATCTCCCACAAACTCGATGAAGTGGCGGCGGTGTGCGACACCATCTCAGTGATTCGCGACGGCAAACACATCGCGACCACCGCGATGGCCGATATGGATATCCCGCGCATCATCACGCAGATGGTCGGACGCGAGATGAGCAACCTCTACCCCACCGAGCCCCATGCCGTGGGCGAGGTGATCTTCGAGGCGCGCCACGTGACTTGCTACGACGTCGACAACCCCAAGCGCAAACGTGTCGACGATATTTCCTTCGTGCTCAAGCGCGGCGAAATCCTCGGCATCGCCGGCTTGGTGGGCGCCGGGCGCACGGAGCTGGTGTCGGCGCTGTTCGGCGCCTACCCCGGCCGCTACAGCGCCGAGGTGTGGCTGGACGGCCAACTGATCGACACGCGCACGCCGCTTAAATCGATCCGCGCCGGGCTGTGCATGGTGCCCGAGGACCGCAAGCGCCAAGGCATCATTCCCGACCTGGGCGTGGGCCAGAACATCACCCTGGCGGTGCTCGACACCTATGCGCACCTGACCCGTATCGACGCCGAGGCCGAACTGGGCAGCATCGACCAACAGATCGCGCGCATGCACCTCAAGACGGCCAGCCCGTTCTTGCCGATCACCAGCCTGTCCGGCGGCAACCAGCAAAAAGCCGTGCTGGCGAAAATGCTGATGGCCAAACCCAAGGTGCTGATCCTCGACGAGCCCACACGCGGGGTGGATGTGGGGGCCAAGTATGAGATCTACAAACTGATGGGCGCGCTGGCGGCCGAAGGTGTATCGATCATCATGGTCTCGTCGGAGCTGGCCGAAGTACTCGGCGTGTCCAACCGAGTGCTGGTGATCGGCGACGGCCAGTTGCGGGGCGACTTCATCAACGAGGGGCTCACCCAGGAACAGGTGCTCGCCGCCGCGCTCAGCCAAAACAATAATAACGATCGGAAAACCGCGTAGATGAATCAGGTCAAACAGCTGTTTACCCGCTACAAAATGCTCGCCCTGGTGATCGCCGTGGCGTTTATCTGGCTGTTTTTCAGCTGGCAGACCGAGGGCGGTTTCCTCACTCCGCGCAACCTGTCCAACCTGCTGCGGCAGATGTCGATCACCGGGATCCTGGCCTGCGGCATGGTGCTGGTGATCATCAGCGGGGAGATCGATTTGTCGGTGGGCTCATTGCTCGGCTTGCTCGGCGGGCTCGCGGCGATCCTGGATGTGGTCTATCACATGCCGTTGCTGGCCAACCTCAGCCTGGTGGCGCTGTGTGGCTTGATGATCGGTTTGGCCAACGGCTACATGACCGCCTACCTGCGCATCCCGTCGTTTATCGTTGGCCTGGGTGGCATGTTGGCGTTTCGCGGGATTCTGCTGGGGATTACCGGCGGCACCACCATTGCGCCGGTGTCGCCATCGCTGGTGTATGTGGGCCAGGGGTATTTGCCGCATTCGGTGGGGCTTGGCCTTGGGGTCCTGCTGTTTGCCCTGACCCTGTTCTTGACCTGGAAACAACGGCGCAACCGCGCACTGCACGGGTTGGCCGCGCACTCGCTGGTGCGGGACGTACTGCGCGTGGTGGTGATCGGCGCGGTGCTGGCTGGGTTCGTCACCACCCTCAACAGCTACGACGGCATTCCCGTGCCGGTGCTGCTGTTGCTGGTGCTGCTTGGCGTGTTCAGCTACGTCACCAGCCAGACCGTGTTCGGCCGCCGCGTGTATGCGGTGGGCAGCAACATGGAAGCCACGCGCCTGTCAGGTATCAATGTGCAGGCGGTGAAACTGTGGATCTTCGGGATCATGGGCGTGATGTGCGCCCTCGCCGGCCTGGTCAACACCGCGCGCCTCGCGGCGGGCTCACCGTCGGCGGGCAATATGGGCGAACTCGACGCCATCGCTGCGTGCTTCATCGGCGGTACATCCATGCGCGGCGGCTCGGGCACGGTGTATGGCGCGCTGCTCGGGGCGCTGGTGATCACCAGCCTGGATAACGGCATGTCGATGCTGGATGTGGACAGTTATTGGCAGATGATTGTGAAGGGCAGCATCCTGGTGCTGGCGGTGTGGGTGGATGTGAGTACCCGCACAGGTCGGCGGTAGGAATGCAGGATAAATGTGGGAGGAGGCTTGCCCCCGATAGCCGTGTGTCAGTCATACAGGTATCAACTGACCCTCCGTCATCGGGGGCAAGCCCCCTCCCACATTGACCGCCTCAAAAATCACTGCCTGAACGGGGTCAAAACTGTGGGAGGGGGCTTGCCCCCGATGGCGGTCGGTCAGTCGACGTCTACAGTGCCAGCAGCTTTCTTGAATGGGGTAACACCAGGATAAAAGAGGTAGGCAATCGCTCCCCACGTCAATAGCTGATGATTGGCCACCCAAAATACTTCGACCACCTTCAACCCCGTGCGCTCGCGACCCGTTTATCACATTTTTTTGACGTTTTTTTCTCATTCCCGGCTCTACATTCGCCGCGCCTAAACATGCAAATGATTCCTATTGATTTCGTCTCAATCGACCTCTAGCGGATTTCCCGTGTCGCCATACAAACCCGGAGCGCTCACCGCATGACCACCCGCCTTCCTTCGTTCGTCAAAAAAGCCCTGCTGGCCACCGCCCTGGTCAGCGCCGGGCATGTGTATGCCGCCAGCGAGCCGGTCGGCATCGTGGTCTACAACGCCCAGCATGAAAGCCTCACCAAGGCCTGGGTCGAAGGGTTCACCCAGGAAACCGGGATTCCGGTGACGATCCGCAATGGCGACGACACCGAGATGGGTAACCAGCTCGTGCAGGAAGGCGCGGCCTCTCCGGCGGATGTGTTCCTCACCGAAAACTCCCCGGCCATGGTGCTGGTGGACAACGCAGGCCTGTTCGCGCCGGTCGCGCCGACCACCCTGCAACAGGTGGACGCCGCCTACCGCCCGGCTCATGGCAAATGGGTGGGCATCGCTGCGCGCTCCACCGTGTTCGTGTACAACCCGAGCAAACTGAAAGAGGGCGACCTGCCTAAATCCCTGCTGGACCTGGCTTCGCCAAGCTGGAAAGGCCGCTGGGCCGCTTCACCGGCCGGTGCCGACTTCCAGGCCATCGTCGCCGCCGTGCTTGAACTCAAGGGCGAAGCCGCGACCCTCGACTGGCTCAAGGCAATGAAGGCCAACGCGAGCATCTACCGAGGCAACAGCGCCGTGCTCAAGGCCGTCAACGCCGGCCAGGTCGACAGCGGTGTGATCTATCACTATTACAGCTTCGTCGACCAATCCAAGACCGGTGAAAACAGCAAGAACACCCAGCTGCACTACTTCAAGCACCAGGACCCGGGCGCGTTTGTGAGCATCTCCGGTGCCGGTGTCCTGGCCTCCAGCAAGCATCAGGAACAGGCCCAGGCCTTCTTGAAGTGGATCACCGGCAAAGACGGCCAGGCGGTCCTCAAGGACGGCAATTCGTTCGAATACGCGGTCGGCCAGAACGCCCAATCCAACCCCAAACTGATGCCACTGGCGCAACTGGATGCACCTAAGGTCGACGCGTCGAAACTCAACAGCAAAAAGGCTGTCGAGCTGATGACCCAGGCCGGACTGCTCTGATTGTTGCCTGAATCGTCGATACCCGGCATCGCCCACGCGCAGCTACGCAAACGCCCCCACGGACTGTTCAAAAGCCGTGGGGGCACGTGGGTCACCAGTTTGTCGGTACTGGTTTCGTTGTTGGCGCTGCTGCCGATTGCGTTTGTGATCGGCGTGTCGTGGCAAATCGGCTGGGCGCAAATCGAAGCGCTAGTATGGCGCCCTCGCGTCGGCGAGTTGCTGACGAACACCGTGCTACTGGTGCTGTTCACCTTGCCGTTGTGCATCGTATTGGGCGTCGCGCTCGCGTGGTTGACCGAGCGCACCGACCTGCCCGGCCGCCGTGCCTGGTCGTTGCTGGCGGTCGCGCCGCTGGCAGTGCCGGCGTTTGTGCACAGTTACGCGTGGGTCAGCCTGGTGCCGTCGATCCATGGACTGCCGGCCGGTGTGCTGGTGTCGGTGATCGCCTATTTCCCGTTTCTGTACCTGCCGGTGGCGGCGACCCTGCGCCGGCTGGACCCTGCGATTGAAGACGTGGCCGAATCCCTGGGCCTCAAGCCCTGGGCGGTGTTCCGGCGGGTGGTGTTGCCGCAGTTGCGCCTGGCGATCTGCGGCGGTGCGCTGTTGGTCGGCCTGCATCTGTTGGCCGAATATGGCCTGTACGCGATGATCCGCTTCGACACCTTCACCACGGCGATTTTCGATCAGTTCAAGTCCACCTTCAACGGCCCGGCGGCCAATATGCTCGCGGCGGTGCTGGCCCTGTGTTGCCTGGCGATGCTCACCGTCGAATCCGCCTCGCGCGGCCATGCACGTTATGCCCGGGTCGGTTCCGGCAGTGCCCGTGAGCAACGCATCGTGCGGCTGAGCGCCGTCACCCGCATGCTCTCCCTCGGCTTGCAAGCCGCAACCTGTGCATTGGCCCTCGGCGTGCCGCTGGTCACCCTGGGCAAATGGCTGGTCGCCGGTGGGCGTGAGGTCTGGCAGTTCAGCGAGCTGCTGCCGGCGCTGGAGCAAACCGTGCTGCTGGGCATTGCCGGTGCGGTGTTGACCACCTGCGCGGCGGTACCGATTGCCTGGCTGTCGATTCGTGCGCCGGGCCGCCTGCAACGCATCCTGGAAAGCTGCAACTACATCACCAGTTCGTTGCCCGGCATTGTCGTGGCACTGGCGCTGGTCACGGTGACCATCCACTTCGCCCGGCCAATCTACCAGACGACGATCACCGTGCTGCTCGCCTACCTGCTGATGTTCCTGCCACGGGCGCTGGTGAGCCTGCGTGCGGGCATCGCCCAGGCGCCGGTGGAACTGGAAAACATGGCGCGCAGCCTTGGCCGCTCGCCGGGCCGCGCCCTGTGGCTGATCACGATGCGCCTGGCGGCCCCGGCCGCCGCTGCAGGAGCGGCGCTGGTGTTCCTGGCGATCACCAACGAGCTGACCGCCACCCTGTTGCTCGCGCCCAACGGCACGCGCACCCTGGCCACCGGTTTCTGGGCGATGACCAGCGAGATCGACTACGCCGCCGCGGCGCCTTACGCGTTGATCATGATCCTGCTCTCACTGCCGTTGACCGGCCTCCTCTACCACCAATCCAAACGCACGGCCGGCCGATGAACGCCCTCGAACTCACTGCTCTTTGCAAAACCTTCGGCACCCAAGCGGCCTTGGCCGACGTCAGCCTGGCGGTGCCCAACGGCAGCCGCACGGTGATCGTCGGGCCTTCCGGCTCCGGCAAGACCACCTTGCTGCGGATGATTGCCGGCTTTGAATTCCCCGACAGCGGCAGCCTGACCCTGAGCGGCCAGGTGCTGGTCGACGACATCCACGCCGTGCCGGCCCACCAGCGCCAGATCGGTTATGTGCCGCAGGATGGTGCGTTGTTCCCGCACATGACTGTGGCCGACAACATTGGCTTCGGCCTCGCGGCCAAGCACGCTGCACGGCACGAACGCATCGCCGAACTGATGGACAGCGTGGCCCTCGACGCCAACATGGCCCGGCGCTGGCCCCACGAGCTGTCCGGCGGCCAACAGCAGCGCGTGGCGCTGGCGCGGGCCTTGGCGCAACAGCCCCGGCTGATGCTGCTGGATGAACCGTTTTCCGCACTGGACACCGGCCTGCGCTCGGCCATGCGCAAGATGGTGGCGCGGTTGCTGAGTGATGCGAACATCACCACGATCCTGGTCACCCATGATCAGAGTGAGGCGCTGTCGTTCGCCGACCAGTTGGCGGTGATGCGCCAGGGGCGCCTGGTGCAATCGGGGCATCCGATGAACCTTTATCAGTACCCCGTGGACGAACAAACCGCGTTATTTCTCGGCGAAGCCGTGGTCATGCCCGCGCGGATTGAGGCGGGCTGGGCTCACTGTGCGTTGGGTCGCGTGTCGGTCGACAGCCAGGCCAATCATGGTGCGGCACAGATCATGCTGCGCCCGGAGCAACTGCACCTGAGTACCACCGACGAATCCGGCTGCCGTGGCGTGGTCACCGAGCGCGAATTCGGCGGCAATACCTGCACCCTGACCGTGGCGTTACAACCGGGCGAGGACGCGCCTGGCCAGGCCATCCTGGTGCGCAGCTCGGGCCTGCAAGCGCCAAACCCAGGCAGCGTGGTGTATCTCAGCACGGTGGGCATGGCCCATGTGCTGAAAAAACCGGCGGCCCTCAGCCCCCGCTGAGTTTTGCGAGGTATCTACACAACGTTGGCGCGCCCCTGAATTCAGTTAAGCGTACATCGCCTTCTGTAGGAGCGAGCTTGCTCGCGAAAAACGTCAACGATAACGCGTGTTTCCTGAGTGAACGCGGCGCCTGTGAGTTCTTCGCGAGCAAGCTCGCTCCTACAAAAAAGCCTTAACTGAACGGCATTAGGGCGTGCCCGCTCGTTCATCGAATGGTCAGGGATTTTTTTTGAATCTTCTTGAGCACTCAAACTCATTGAGTTCAGGGGCCTCAGGAGGCATCCAATAAACGCAAGGAGTCACACAATGAATGGACATGCGCTTAGCGACACGGCAACACAGACCTGGGATGACACCATCGCCGAGAACACCGCAATGTTCTTCGAAGCCGATCGCCTGGAGGCCAAGGCTTACGCACTTATCGAGTCCTACAACGGCGACTCGACAACCTGGGCGCACTTTGTCCAAGCCAAGCAAATCGCTGATGCCCAGCGTACCGCCGCCTATCGAGAGTGGATGCGAATCAGGCGCGCGATGCGCACTTGATCGACGCGCCGGCCCAGGGATTGATCAAACACTACCGGCGCCCCGTGGGAGCCGGCGGACGTCAGCGAAGCGGCGGTAATGCACGGGCAGGCGATGAAACCTCCAGCAGCAGCGGGCCCACTGCTGCGGCGTTCGATCGCCGGAGTTGCGCCTACGGCAGCGGGTCGAATTTCAGTGCGCTCAGGCTTTGCACCTTGTCTTCACGCACCATCTTGTACTCCGTGTTCGGCCCGATCCAGCGATCCCAGATCGCGTCGATCTCTCCAGCTTTCTCCATTGCCATCAGCGATGCGTTGACCTTGGCCAGGAAGGCCGGTTCGTCGCGGCGCATGCCGGCGCCAATCGGCTCGAGGGCCATCGGCTCCTTGGCCAACGCCAACTCGACACCACTGGCCTTGGCCTGGTTGACCAGTTTGAGCGCGGTCATGGTGTTGGTCACCAGCCCCACTACCTTGTTCTGTTGCAGGGCCATGTAGGCCGAACCGGTGTCCTGGAACGTGACCGGCGTGGCGCCGGCGATGCGGATCGACTGCTCGGACGTGGACCCCTTGGTGGAGCTGATGCGCTTGTCCTTGAAGAAGCTTTTCGGCTGGTCGGCGTTGGCCGTGCGCACCACCAGGGTTTCCTTGGCGATGTAGTACGGGTCGCTGAACTGGATCTGTTCGGCGCGGGTCTTGGTGTAGGCCAGGTTGGCGAAAATCACGTCGACACGCCCCATCTTCACTTCCGGGATCCGCGCTTCCACGGACAGCGGCTTGAGCTCCAGCGCCACGCCCATGGTCTTGGCCAATGCCTTGCACAGATCGACGTCCATGCCCACCAGTTCGCGGGTTGTCGGGTCGGGTGCGGAGAACGGTGGCACGTCGGCGTACACACCGCAGCTCAACGACTTCTTGGCCATGATGTCGCTCAATTGGTCGGCCTGCGCCACCGCGACGGCCAAAGGGGCCAAGGCCAGTGCAATAAACAGATGCTTCATACCCATGGAAAAACTCCTGAACGTGGTCAATCGAAATGGCAGAGGACGCAAAGCCGCCGCGGCTCAGTGGGCCCGCAGGTCGGCGATAAAACGTTGGGCTCGCGGGTGCGAGGGCTGCACGAAAAACGCTTCGGGCTTGCTCTTTTCCAGAATCTGACCGGCGTCCATGAACCAGATGGTGTCGGCGACTTCACGGGCGAAGTTCATCTCGTGGGTCACGCACATCATGGTCATGCCGTCCTTGGCCAGGCCCTTCATCACGTTCAACACTTCACCGACCATTTCCGGGTCGAGGGCGCTGGTGGGCTCGTCGAACAGCATCACCGGGGGCTCCATGGCCAGCGCGCGAGCAATCGCCACGCGTTGCTGCTGACCGCCGGAGAGCTGCGCCGGATACGCCCCAGCCTTGTGGGCCAGGCCAACACGGTCGAGCAACTCCATGGCTTTTTGCTTGGCCGCCGCGCCCTTGAGGTTGCGCAGCTTGTTCGGTGCGAGGGTGATGTTTTCCAGCACCGAGAGGTGGGGGAACAAGTTGAAGCTCTGGAACACAAAGCCGACCCGGCTGCGCAGGCGGTTGATCTGCGCGTCGGTGCCATGCACGTCCTGGCCATCGAACAGGATCTGGCCGTTCTGGATGTCTTCCAGGCGATTGACCGTGCGAATCAAGGTCGACTTGCCCGAACCCGAGGGGCCACACAGCACCACCACTTCCCCAGGCTGAACCTCGGCGGTGATGTCGGTGAGCGCCTGGTACTCGCCGTACCATTTATTGATTTTCGAAAACATGATCATTGGATGCATGGACGCAGCCCTCTTCAATTATCAGTGGCCAGCAACGGCCCGCTCGACACGGTTTGCCCGCCATTGCCCAGGCGCTTGCGCGCGATGCGGCGCTCGACCCAACCGGCCAGGTGGGTCAGGCCGAAACAGAGCAGGTAGTAGATGATCGCCAGGATGAAAAACACCTGGAACGGCTTGGTCAGCAGTTGGTTGTTGACCTGGTTGGCGGCGAAGGTCACTTCCTGGACGTTGATCACATAGCCCAGGGAGGTTTCCTTGATGATCGAGATGAACTGGCTGATCAGGCTGGGCAGCGCGTTGTACAGCGCCTGCGGCAGGATCACCCACACCGTGGTGCGCACATAGCCCAGGCCCAGGGCGCGGGAGGCTTCGTACTGCCCGGCCGGCAGCGCCTGGATGCCGCCACGAATGATTTCGCACAGGTAGGCGCTCTGGTAGATCACCAGGGTGCACAGCATGGTCATGAACCCGGTGATGTTATGCCCAATCAACAAGGGCACCAGGAAGTAAGTCCAGAAGATCACCATCAGCAGTGGAATGCCGCGCAACACGTAGACCCACACCGTGGCGACCAGGCGCAGGCCTTTCCATGGCGAGACCCGCGCCAGCGCCAGCAACAGGCCGAACGGGAACGCCAGCAACAGCGCCAGCGCCGCCAGGATCAGGGTGCTCGCCAGCCCGCCCAAGGGGCCGTGGGGGTACTGGCCGATGAGGAATAGCGTCCAGTTTTGCTGCACGATCGAGAAGATATCGAACATCGCCGTCTACCTCGCCAGGGCTTTGCTGAAGTGCCGGGCAAGCAATGCTCCGGCGCCCATCAGCAGCAGGGAAAACACCAGGTAAAACAGCGTGGCCACCAGGTACGACTCGAAGGTACGGAACGTGTAGTTCTCCACTTCGCGGGTGGCGTAGGTCAGTTCCATCACGCCGATGGCCATGGCCAGGCTGGTGTTCTTGAACAGAAGCACCGTGTGGTTGATCAACGACGGCAGGCAGTTGCGCACGCCTTGGGGCAGGATGACGTAGCGCATCGAGCGCACGTAGCCCAGGCCCAGGGCCCTGGAAGCTTCTGTCTGCCCGGCGGGAATCGCACGCAGGCCACTGCGGATGTCTTCACAGAAATACGCGGCCTGGCACAGCCCCAGGGCGATCACCGAGAACAGGTATTCGGTGTTGTGGTTGGCCAGCCACAGTTGCGTGGACTCATTGAGCAAGGTCGGCACGCCGAAGTACCACAACATCAGTTGCACCAGGGTCGGCACATTGCGGTGATACGACACGTACCCCGCCACCAGGCGGTCGGCCAGCGCGTGGCCAGTCAGGCGCACGGTCACCAGCAACAGCGCCAGGACCATCGCCAGCAGCCAGGCGAACACCGCCAGCTGCAAGGTCATTTCGATGCCCTTGACGATCAGCTCGGCGTACTCGCCTTGCAGAATCGCGGCCAAATCGAAGTCATGCTTCATGGTCAATCCCTATCGGCATTGGGCTAGGGCAGAACTGAAAAACACCCGGCGTGGCCGTGGTGGAGTGACGCGACGACGGATAGGTCCGTTCTGTTTTTAACGGGCGGGTTTCAGCCCAGGTAGTCTTGGGGCCGTGCGGTGGAGAGCCCGCCCGGTACTTGCAAGGTCGGGGTGATTTCCATGTGGCCGATGTTCACTGCGATCGGCGCAGCGATCGCAAAGGCAATGGCGTCGGCAATATCCTTGGCCAGCGGCAATTCGAAGCCCTCGACAAAGCGTTTGTAGGTCTCTTCGGAATCGCCGTGCACATGGGCAAAGATGTCGGTGGCAACGCGGCCGGGGCAGATCTCGGTGACCCGCACGCGCTTGCCGAACGCATCGATACGCAACTGGCGCGAGAGCATGCTCACCGCCGCTTTGGTCGCGTGGTATGTCGAGTTGCCGCCAAAGTTGTAGGCTGCGGCAATCGAGCTGATGTTGATGATGTGCCCGCAATCGCGCTCGACCATCCCCGGCAACGCCAGGCGCGCCAGGTGCAGCACCGCGCGCAGGTTGACGTCGATCAGCAGGTCGATGCCGTCGGCGTCGGCCTTGAGGATCGAGCCTGGTTTATCGACACCGGCATTGTTGACCAGGATGTCGAAGCGTTGGGTGGCGAACAAACGGGTCAGCCCGGCCAGGTCAGTGACGTCGATGGCGTGGGCGATGCAGCCGGTCTTGGCGGCGAGAGCTTCGAGCTTGTCGGCACTGCGGGCCAGGGCATGTACCTGAACGCCTTCCTGGCACAGGCGTTCGACCACAGCGGCGCCAATCCCGGAAGAAGCGCCGGTGACCAACGCGGTTTGGTAGTCTGAAAATGGCATGTCGGTGTCCTCATGTACGTGTGCTGATCACTCCCGTGATCGCGATGTCTTTGACTCTATCCAGCCTGGGCGTCGGCGACCAAGACGGAATGGCTGTGTGGCAATAAGCCCTGCTTATGACGTCGCCAGCAGCTGCGAAATCGGCGTGATGCAACCACCCGCCTGTTCGATTTCGCGCCGTATGGTGCGCGCCAGTTCCACTGCGCCGGGGGTATCGCCGTGCAGCAGGATCGAATGGGCCGGCACCGCGATCCGCTTGCCATTGAGGCTGGTCACGGTGCCCTCCTCCAGCAATTGGCGAACCCGTTGCAAGACCGCCGCCGGCTCCTTGATCACGGACCCGACCACAGCGCGCGGCACCAGCAGGCAGTCATCGTCATAGGCCCGGTCGGCCAGGAAGGTCGTGGCCACGCGCAGCCCGCAGTGTTCGGCGGCGCCTTCGATGGCGCGGCTGCTGGAGGAACTGATGATCAGCGTCGGGTCGAACGCCGCCACGGCCCGTACCAACGGCCCGGCCAGCGCCGCATCGGCCGCAACCCGGTTGCCGAGCGCCCCGTGAAAGCTCATGTGCGTCATGCGGTGGCCATTGACCGCCGCCATACCGGCCAGCGCACCAAGTTGGTAGATCACGTAGGTGGTCAGTTCCTTGAGCTCGATGTTCATCTGCCGCCGACCGAAGCCCATCAGGTCGGGGAAACCCACATGCGCACCGAGGTCGATGCCGCCAGCCTTGGCCTGGCGCACCGTGGTGTCCATGATCAGCGGGTCACCGGCATGGAAACCGCAGGCCACGTTGGCCGAGGAAATCAGGCTGAGCAATGCCTCATCCTCGCCCATGCGCCAAGGCCCGAAGCCCTCTCCCAGGTCCGCATTCAAATCGATCTTCATCACCAGCCCTCTTCCTTTATGCCGTGGCCAGGCGCATGAACGCCTCGCCATAACCGACGGTGCTGCCACACGGGGTCAACACTGCCGCCAGCCGCCCGGCCAGTTGGCTACGCACCGGCAACAGCAACTCGCCCACTTGCAGGAAGGCCACCAGTTGACCTTGTTCCACGGGGCTGCCGACGGCGACCAGCACGTCTTGTTGATCGGGATGGGTCAGCAGCAGGCGGCCCAGTCCCGGCGTCTTGAGCAACCGCTCATCCACTGCCTTCACCGGCTCCGGGGCGGCAACAACCGCGACCGCGGCATCGTCGCCGCGCTTGAGCACCAGGTGCATGCCCGGCCGGCGCAGTTCCGCCCCCGCCAGATGGGTCTCCTTGAGCCACGCCGCCAACTGGCGGATGTCTTGATTGGTCATGGTCGATGTCCTTAACGCGAAGCCAGCCCGTGCAGGTCGACCAGACGGCGGACCTCCACGAGATAGCGCTGATTGTCTGCCAGGGCCGCAACGGCCTCGGCGTAGCTGCACTCGATAAACCGCACGTTGCTGCCGATGGGCGCCTGGCCGAGTCGCCACAGGTCGGCCTCGATCACCGTGCCGAATTTGGGGTAGCCGCCGCTGGGTTGCGCATCACGCATCTGGATAATCGGCTGGCCGCCATGGGGCACCTGGATCACGCCGGGGACGATGCCGTGGGAGCGGATTTCCATCGGCACCTTGGGCAGGATCGGTGCGCCCTCGAGGCGGTAGCCGTAGCGGTTGCTCTGGGGGGTGACCTTCCACTCGCCGGCCCAAAACGCCGCGCGAGACTCATCCGTAAAGCCCGCATACTCCGCCGCCGGCAGCACGCGCATGGCCGGCAAGCCGTCGCACTGCAAGGGCAGCGCCTGGCTCGGTGAAACAACACCGAAATCCGTTGGCTGCGTGCTCACCCCAGGGCGCAACACAGCCAGGCGGTCGCCCTGTTGCAAGGCCCGGCCGTGCAAACCACCAAATTCGCCGCGCAATTGGGTGCTGCGCGAGCCGAGCACCGAGGGCACGTCGACGCCTCCGGGCAGGCACAGGTAGGCGCGACTGCCGGAACTCGGGTAACCCAGGCTCAACACTTGGCCTTCCCGCGCCTGCGCCACCCAGTTCGGCGGCAAGGGCTGGCCGTCGAGACTGGCTTCGCAGGCGGCGCCGGTCACGGCGAAGGCACAGTCCTGGATAAACCGCACGTCGAACGCGAACATCGGAATCTCGATGGCTGCGGCGTCCTCGGGATTACCCAGCAACAGGTTGCCCAGCGCCAGCGCCAAAGGGTCCATGGCACCGGAAGTGCCCACGCCGTAACCCAGGCTGCCGAAGCGCCCGAAGTCCTGCACGGTGGCCAGGGCGGTAGTCGATACAATCTCGATCATCGAATGATCCTCTCGATACGCAAGCGCAACATGTCACCCGGCCGCAGCATCGCCGGCGGGTTTTGGGTCGGGTCGAAAAAGACCATCTCGGTGCGGCCGATGGTGTTCCAACCGCTGGGGCCGGCCGAGGCGGATACCCCGGTCTGCACCCCACCAATCGACACGGAGCCAGCAGCGATGCTGATCACCGGCACCTGGCGCCGTGGTGTAGCGAGGCGCGCATCCATGCCGCCCAGGTAGCAATAACCCGGGTGGCTGCCCAAGGCGTACACCGGGTACAGCGGTTCGCAATGCAGGTTGGCGATGGTTTCGATGTCCAGCCCGGTGTGCGCCACCACGTCCGCCATGTGCGGGCCGAACTCGCCGCCGTACACCACCGGCAACTCGACGATGCGCCCTTCGAGGGGCAATGGCGGACAGTTGTCCCAGGCGTGCAGCAAACGTTCGCACACTCGCTCAAGGTTGCGCGGCGGCTGGAGGAACGTAAGCATCAGGTTGTTCATGCCGGGCACCGCCTCCTGGATCTCGGGCCATGTACCGGCCTGCAAGGCCAGGCTCCAGATGCGTTGCTGCGGTGCCAGGTCGAGCTCGCCCGGCGCTTCGAACAACAGCGCCGTGGAGCCGAGCAGGCTGATACGGGGTTCAGAAGCAGTACTCATGTCGGGCTCCGTTGCTGCAACCAGCGCTCCAGGTGATGAATGTCCACGCCCCCGGCACAAAAGGTCGGGTCGTCAAGAATCTCGCGGTGCAACGGGATATTGGTGCTGATGCCTTCCACGCACAGTTCGCTCAAGGCCAGGCGCATGCGCGCCATGGCTTCATCACGCGTCGCGCCATGGGTGATGACCTTGGCCACCATCGAGTCGTAATACGGCGGTACCCGGTAGCCCGTGGTGACATGGGAGTCGACCCGTACGCCAAAACCACCTGGAACGTCCCAACGCTGGATCAACCCCGGTGTCGGCATAAAGGTGATCGGGTCTTCGGCGTTGATCCGGCACTCCAGTGAATGGCCGTTGAGCTGCACGTCTTGCTGGCGCAGCTCCAGCACTTCGCCGCGCGCCATGCGCACTTGCTGCTGGACAATATCGATGCCGGTCGTCATCTCCGTGACCGGGTGTTCGACTTGCAGCCGGGTGTTCATCTCGATGAAGAAGAACTCACCGTCCTCATACAGAAACTCGAAGGTGCCGACGCCGCGATAGCCCATCTGCCGGCAAGCAGCGGCGCAACGTTCGCCGACCTGGGCGATCAGCGCCGGATCGATCCCCGGCGCCGGCGCTTCTTCCAACACCTTCTGGTGGCGGCGTTGCAGGGAGCAATCGCGGCAACCGAGCCAGATCGCATGGCCGTGGGCATCGCACAGCACCTGGATTTCCACATGGCGTGGATGGCCGAGGAATTTCTCGATGTAGAGTTCCGGATTGCCAAAGGCCAAGCGCGCTTCTTCACGGGTCAGGGCGATGGCGTCGAGCAACGCGCCGGCTTCGTTCACCACGCGCATGCCACGGCCACCGCCACCGCCGGCGGCCTTGACGATCACCGGGTAGCCGATGTCGTGGGCAATTGCCTGGATGCTGGCGTCGTCGCTCGGCATCACGCTATCCGGCCCCGGTACGCACGGTACCCCGGCCTCACGCATGGCCCGCTTGGCCGCGACTTTGTCGCCCATGGTGCGGATGCACGCGGCGCTCGGCCCGATAAAGGTCAGGCCAGCCGCTTCGATGCGCTCGGCAAACCCCGCGTTCTCCGACAAAAAGCCATAACCCGGATGGATCGCCTGGGCACCGCTGACCTTGGCCGCAAACAAGAGCGCCGACTGGTTCAGGTAACTGTGAGTGGGCGAGGCCGGCCCGATGCACAACGCCTGGTCGGCCTGTTGCACATACTGCGCATGCCGGTCCGCCTCGGAGTGCACGACCACGGTCTTGAGCCCCAGGCCGTGGCAGGCACGCTGAATGCGCAGGGCGATTTCGCCACGGTTGGCGATCAGCACTTTGTCGAACATTGAATTCACCTTAAAAAAAGCGGCTGGGGATCAACCGAGACGAAACAGCGCCTGGCCGGCTTCGACTTCGGTGCCACTCTGGGCAAGGATCGCGATGACGTGGCCTGCGGCCTTGGCCTTGACTGGGTGGAACATTTTCATCGCTTCGAGGACCGCCAGGGTTTGCCCGGCTTCGACCGCATCGCCCACCGCCACGAACGGTGCTTCACCGGCTGCGGGCGTCAAGTGCAGCACGCCATACAGGCTGGCCTTGACTTCCACCCCGGTGACGGCCTGGGCGGGTGCCACGACCACCCTCGGCGCAGGCTCGGCAGACTCGCCAGGTAACTCGCGCACCACGGCTTGCCCGGCCTGCTTGAAAAGGCGAATCGTGCTATCGCCTTCGGTAAAACTCAGTTCGAGCAGATCGGATTCGGCGAGCAAATCGATCAGCCCCTTGATGCGTTCGGAATCCATGCTTGGCCCCCTGCCTGCCCTGCGTGTCTGAGTGGATGAAGCCAATGTAGCGAGCCGGTTCGCCAACGACCAAGACGCTTTGGCTTTGGGGTGATAAGCCGTGCTTATGACCCCTCAGAGCAGGCTGCCGCGCATCTCCGCGACCAGCTCCAGCAGGATCGCCTTGACCGCCTGGGCCGGCACGGAGAGCGGCAGGTGACCGGACAGGCACAAGGCCAGGGGCGCATCCACCTCGGGCTCGACAATGCGGCACATATGCACCGAGGTCGCCGCCACCATCACCCGCGCCGATGACTCGGGCAGGATGGTGGAACCGAAGTGCTCGGCCACGGCGGCGGTCAGGGTGATCGATGATTCGATCTCCGCCACCACCCGCGCGCTCAGGCCGATACGCTGGAACGCCTCGTCCACCAAGCGACGCATGACGTTGTAGGGGCGCGGCAGCAGCATGTCCATGTCGGCCAGGTCAGCCAGCGCAATCTGCTCCAGCGCGCTGATGGCGGGGTCGGCGCTCACCAGGTAGAGGTGCTCGTGCAGCAGCGACACAAAGCTCAGGCCGTGCACTTCACGGCCGCCATACAGCACGGCCATGTCCATGCGGCCGTTCATGATCAATTCACTCAAGGTGGTGCCGAAGTTTTCATTGAGGTACAGCAGGATGCCCGGGTGCCGCTCGCGCACCCGGCGCAATAACGGCAACGACAGCGTTGACGCCGCCGTGCCCGGTGCCAGGCCGACCGATACCTGGCCGGACAACGCGTGCCCGGTGGCATTGATGTCGCTCTGGGCCTGCTCGCACTGGCGCAAGATGATTTGCGCATGCCCGTACAACACCTTGCCCGCCTCCGTCGGCGTGACACCGCGCTTGGTGCGGATCAACAACTGTTGCTGCAATTCGGCCTCCAGGGTCGCCAGTTGCTGGCTCAGGGCCGGTTGTGCCACATGCAGCACATCGGCGGCCTGGGTCATGCTGCCGATATCGACGAGTTTCACGAAGTACTTCAGACGGCGCAGGTTCACGGTGGCGGTGCTCTTGCTCGAAAAAGGGAGACGACCCCCTGGGGTTAGCAAGAGCCAGGCCAGCCTTACGCCTGCCGATGCGCCAGGTGCGCAGGGGCCTACCCATAAGCCTTTGCTATGGCTCGATCATGCCGAGCGTGACCGACACCGGTTCCACGCATGCGGGCCTGGACGCACCAACAGGGTGCGGGGCGTGTTCAGTTCCAGCCATAAGCGATTCCTATCCGACCAGAACGATATCGTCTTATGGCGGCTGCGCGAGCGACTCGTACTGTAGGGCCTCGTCAATGTCATTACCGAGGAACGACACGTGACCGCCTCCCGCATCGCCGCCCGTGTGCACCGTATCAAGCCGTCCCCCAGCAGCGCCGCTTCCGACCGTGCGAACGAGCTTCGCCGGCAAGGCCAGTCGATCATCAATCTGGTGGTGGGCGAGCCGGACTTCGATACCCCGGCGCATATCCGGCACGCCGCCAATGCGGCCATCGAGCGTGGCGAAACGCGCTACACGCAAAACGCCGGCACGCCCCAATTGCGCCAGGCGATCGTCGACAAGCTGGCACGGGAAAACGGCCTGGCTTACACCGCGAACCAGGTACTGGTCACCAGCGGCGCCAAAAGCGCGATCTTCAATGCCTTCGCCGCGACGCTGGGCGCGGGTGATGAAGTGCTGATCCCGGCGCCGTACTGGGTGTCGTACCCCGACATGGTGCTGGCCTGCGAAGGCGAACCCGTGGTCCTCGCCTGCCTGGAGGAACACGCCTTCAAACTGACCCCGGATCAGTTGCGCGCCGCGATCACCGAACGCACCCGCTGGTTACTGCTCAATTCGCCGAGCAACCCGACCGGCGCCAGCTACAACGCCGCCGAACTGCGCGCCCTGGCCGATGTGCTGCTCGACTTTCCCCATGTGTTGCTGATGACCGACGACATCTACGAACACATCCGTTACGAGGGCCTGGAAAACCCGCACATCCTCGCCATCGAACCGGCCCTGGGCGAGCGCAGCGTGGTGGTCAACGGTGTGTCCAAAACCTACGCCATGACCGGCTGGCGCATCGGCTACGCCGCCGGCCCGGCCGACTTGATCGGCGCCATGGCGACCCTGCAATCGCAATCGACCAGCAACGCCTGCTCCATCAGCCAGGCCGCCGCCGTTGAAGCACTCAATGGCGACCAGTCCTTCGTCCAGGCCAGTGTGGAGGTCTACCAACAACGCCGCGACCGCTGCCTGGGGCTGCTCAATGCGATCGACGGCCTCAGTTGCCGTAAGCCCGACGGGGCGTTCTACCTGTATGTGAACTGCTCCGGGTTGCTGGGCCGCTCAACGCCTGAAGGCAAGCGCCTGGACAGCGATTACGACGTGGTCATGTACCTGCTCGAAAGCCAAGGCGTGGCGGTGGTGGCGGGCACGGCGTATGGCCTGGCGCCGTTCTTTCGCATGTCGATCGCCACAGATATCACCACCCTCGATGAAGGCTGCTCGCGCATCGCCGCCGCCGTTGCCGCGTTGCGCTGAGGACTCGATGATGACCGTGGCCACCCACCCTGCCCTGGGCTTCCGCCAAGCCTTGCTGGCGATGCTTGGCATCTCGCTGGTGCTGATGCTCTCGGCCCTCGACCAGACCGTGATCGGTAATGCGTTGCCGAGCATCGTCGCCGAGTTGAACGGGTTCGAGTTGTATGCGTGGGTGGCTACGGGCTACTTGCTGGCCTCGATCGTCACCATCCCGATTTTCGGCCGGTTGGGTGATTACTACGGGCGCAAGCCCTTTGTGCTGGCGGCAACGCTGATCTTCACCCTGGCCTCCCTGGCCTGCGCGCTGGCCACGGACATGCTGTGGCTGGTACTTGGCCGAGCGTTGCAGGGTGTCGGCGGCGGCATGTTGATCGGCACCGCCTTCGCCTGCATCCCCGAGCTGTTCCCCGATACACGCCAACGCCTGCGCTGGCAGATGCTGCTCAGTGCGCTGTTCAGCGTGGTCAACGCCATCGGGCCGGGACTGGGCGGGTATCTGACCGGAGCCTACGGTTGGCGCTCGGTGTTCTACATCAATTTGCCGCTGGGTTGCCTGGCGCTGTTCTTCGCCTGGCGCTACTTGCCGTATTACCGCCCGCTGCAACAAACGAAGATCAGCCTCGACTGGCCCGGCGCCCTGCTGATCGCGCTGGCCCTGGGCAGCCTGCAACTGTTTGTCGAATGGCTGGGGCATGCCAGCCTGATGCTCAGTGCAGCCCTCGGCGTGGGTTGCGGGCTGGCGACACTGGCGCTGTGGCGCTGGGAACGCCGCTGCCGGCATGCGCTGCTGCCCGCGGCGTTGCTCGGGTTGCCGAGCATGCGCCTGCTGTTCGTGCTGTCGATGGCGGCCGGGGCGATCATGTTTTCGTTGTTGTTCTACCTGCCGCTGCTGCTGCAAGGCAGTTATGGCTACTCGCCCCAGGACGCCGGGCTGCTGATTACCCCGCTGGCGTTGAGCATCACCCTGGGCGCCATCGTCAACAGCCGCATCGTCACCCGCTTGCGCAACCCCAACCTGTTGCCACTGGGTGGTTTCGTCGCGCTGCTGCTGGCATGTCTCGGGCTGGCCCTCGCCGGGCGCGCTGCCTCGTTCAACACCCTGCTCGGCTTGATCCTGCTCGCCGGCCTGGGCTTGGGGTTTATCCTGCTCAACCTGACCGTGTTCACCCAGACCCTCGCTGAACGGCAGTTCCTCGGGATCGCCACCGCGTTGACCCAATCCCTGCGCCTGGTCGGCGGCCTGCTCGGCACCGCTTCAATGGGCGCGCTGGTCAACCTGCTGTACAGCGCCAACCTGCAACGGGTGTTTGTCGCCCAGGGCCACGCGGACGGCCTGGCGTTATACGCCGACCCGCAAGTGCTGTTGCACCCCGCCGCCGCGCTGCTCGAACACCCGCAATGGCTGAACCTGGCCCGTGACGCCCTGGCCCAATCGGTGGGCGTCGGCCTGCTGCTGTGCGCCGCACTCGGCGTATTCGCGCTGCTCATCCTGTACCGCTTGCCGCCGGTAAAGCTGAACGCGTTACCGGCCACCGTTGCTCCTGAAAAACAATAAAAACCTTAACTGCCGCTTTTGACTGCCTCTTACAACACTTCACAACTCATGGGGATGACTCCGATGGAGCTTTTCAATCGCGCACCTAAAGTAATGGCCGGCATTTGCGGCCTGCTCATCGCTCAACAGGGTTACGCCGCAGGTCTGGTGGAAGACAGCAAGCTCAATGTGCTGGCGCGCAACTTTTTCAGTAACGCCGACAACCGTAGCGGCGCCGCCGACCCCAACTACACCCAGGAATGGGGCCAGGGCTTCATCGCCAACTTTCAGTCCGGCTATACCCAGGGCACGGTCGGCTTTGGGGTGGATGCGATTGGCATGTTCGGTGTCCGATTGGACTCGGGCAAGGGCCGGCACTACAACCCTCAGCACACGGCGTTCAACGGCAACATCTTCCCCACCGACAGTGATGGTCGCGCCGTGGATGAGTTCGGCAGCCTGGGCCTCACGGCCAAGGCGAAATTCTCGAACACCGAGTTGAAATACGGCACGCTGGTGCCGATGTTGCCGGTGGTGATGTCGACCGATCGCATGTTGCAGCAGACGTTCAACGGTGGGCAGATCCAGTCCAAGGACCTCGACAACTTCACCTTCACCCTCGGCCAGTTGGAACACGTCAAGGGCCGCGGCTCGAGCAACCAGATGGGCATGTCGATCCCCGGCGCGAACAACGCGCAGACTGGCGAGTTCGTGAACAAGTTCTACTATGGCGGCGTCGACTACAAAGCCAGCAAAGACCTGACATTGCAGTACTACTACGGCAACCTGCAGGACTTCTACAAACAGAACTTCCTCGGCCTCAAATACGACTGGAAAGTCGGCCCCGGCATCCTGCGCACCGACCTGCGCCACTTCGACAACCGCTCTGACGGCGCCAATGGCAATGACCCGGCGTTCTACACCTTCGGCTATTACGGTAACGGCGTCACCAAGGGCAAAGTCGACAGCCGCCTGAGCAGCGCGCAATTCACCTACCTGGTCAACGGCCATACGATCGCCGCCGGCCTGCAACAAGTCAGCGGCGACAGTGACGCCGTATGGTTGAACCAGGGCGACGGCTCCACGGCCTACTTCATGACCGAATCGATGATCGGCAAGTTCCAGCGCGCCGGCGAAACCACCTGGCAAGTGCGTTACGGTTATGACTTTGCAAACCTGGGCGTGCCTGGCCTGAGTTTCCTGGGCATGTACGAAAGCGGCTCGAATATCCGCACCCCGACAGGCGACAAAACCGAGTGGGAGCGCAATTTGACCGTGAGCTATGTGGTGCAGCAGGGGCCGTTCAAGGATTTGAGCATCGCCCTGCGCCATGCGTCGTTGCGTACCGAAGTTTCCACCCAGCGTGACAGCGATGAGCATCGGGTGATTGTGAGTTACCCGTTGAATATTCTGTAGGCGCTGCCGGCGAAAAAAAGGGGGCAACGCGCATCGTTGCCCCCTGATACAGCCGCCGCCCTGATTCAGGCGGCCCTAGAGCGTGGCGTCGATCTTTTTCGCCGCTGCCTCACTGACCCAGGTGTGCCAGATTTCTGGATGTTCCTTGAAGAACATCCGGGCCAGTTTGGGCGAGTCAATGTGTTCCTTGCTCATACGGGCCAGGTTCTGGTTCAACAGATCAATCGGCAGATTGACCTTCTCCAGCACACCGACCAACTCGGGTGCCTGCTCATGGAACACGCTGGAGAGCCCCACCTTGATGCTGATCTTCTTGTCGACGCCCGGTTTCTCTTCCAGCTTGACCAGGTCGACCTGGCCCATTAACGGGGTCGGTGACCAGTAGTAGAACAGTATCGGCTCGCCGCGCTTGTAGCTCGACAGGACGGCCGCATCCAGGGCCGGACCGGTCCCCGGGCGGAAGTTGGTGTAGTTGGCCTCCAGGCCGTAGCTTTTGAGCATCTCGCTGTTTTCCAGCTCGCAGGTCCAACCAGCCGGGCAATTGTAAAAACGCCCTTTGCTCGGTTCTTCCGGGTCCTTGAACAGCGCGGCGTACTGGGGCAGATCCGTGATCTTTTTCAAGTCGGGTGCCTTGGCCTTGAGATTACGCCTGGCATCGCCCTCGACCACATAACGCGGCACGTACCAGCCTTCCGTCGCACCGATGATCGGTGCGCCCACGCCCACGACCTTCCGACTCTGCTCGGCCTTGTTCCAGACTTCACTGCGTCCCACCCACTCTTCCGCCAGCACCTGGATATCGTTGCTGCCCAGGGCGCTCTCCATGGTGATGGAGTTACCCGGCAACGTATCGATCTGACAGCCATAGCCGTCCTTGAGCACAATCTCCAATACCTCGGTGAGCAACATACCGCTTTCCCAATTGAGCCCGGCGAACTTCACCGGTTTACCGGACTCGCACCAACCGGCCGCCTGGCTCGCGCCACTGGCGGCCAACAGGCCAAGGGAAATCAGGGTGGCGGCCAGGCTATTTTTTTGGATGTTCACAATCGCACGCTCCAACACAGTCAACAGGGTTATGGCAGTGCAAGTCGTTGCCACAACTGTGGCAAACAGTGGTTATCAAGATGAAGCTCAAGCGCCTTGATGTATCGTCGGGAACCAATCTTCGCGCAGTCTCTGACCGGTCTGCATCGCATGCCCTGGATACGGTGGAGAGGTCCTTCCTGGACGCTCGATGTAACGTATATCGTCGCCAAGCCAACGCAGCGACAATACGCGTCGCCGCTGCGCCGACGCATTGCCCCGGGCGCCATGGACCGTGCGGAAATCGAACAGTACCGCGTCACCCGGCTGCATCTGCCACTCGAGCACTTGCATGCCTTGCTCCGAGTCCGGATCGGGGGCGTCGCGGTAGCCATCGGCGTCGCGGTAGAAATCGCTTTGATCGGCCCAATGCACCGGCTTTATGCCTTTCTCCCAACGGTGTGAACCAGCAAGCAGGCGCAGCGTCGACTCGCGTACCGGGTCGACGGGTATCCAGAAGCTGACGTGCTGGTTGCCTTCGACAAAGTAGTAGGGAATATCCTGGTGCCAGGGGGTGGCCTTCTGCGCGCCCGGCTCCTTGACGAGAACATGGTCATGGAAGAACTGTGCCGACTGCGAGCGCATGACAGCCGCAGCAACAGAGGCCGCAGGCGACTCTTCGACCATCGCGCGAAACTCGGGAATGCGTTGCCAGTTGCAATAGTCATCGAAGAAACCGCCCGGTTTGTCATCCTTGTCGATGTAGCGGCTGGCGTAGGTACCCGGCTCGGCAAGGTTGCGCTCGATGCCGGCGGCAATGGTCTCGACCCACTCACTGAAGATGCCCCGCAGGCAAACCGCTCCATCGCGCTGAAAGGCCTCGATGTCTTGTTCAGTGATGGTGAATGAACCGTGTGTCATGACCTGAAACTCCCTCAAGCAAGAAATAAAGGTGGGGCGCAGGGCAAATATTCCATGACATCCAACCAAGATAAAATAATATGTATTGATTTATCACCCAAGAAAATCTTATGAAGTTCAGCCTGCGCCAATTACGTTATGCACTCGCCGCGGCCAAACACGGCAACCTCACGCTGGCGGCCGAGGAGTTGCACGTGTCCCAGCCCTCGGTTTCTACGGCGATTACCGAACTGGAGCAGTTGTTCGACCAGCCCCTGTTCGTTCGCCAACGCGGGCTCGGCGTCGCTCTGACCCCTTTCGGGCGCACGGTCATGGCCCAGGCCAGGCGAGTGCTGGCCGAGGCCAGGGCGTTTTCCGCCATCGGGACGGATGACAGCGACTTTTCCGGAGAGTTGGTGCTGGGGTGCTATGAGGACCTGGCGCCCTATTGCTTGCCGCAGATACTCAGGCGCCTGCAACTGGAACATCCTCAGGTCACGGTGGATATGCGCGAAGGCGGGTTCGAGTACCTCGGCAAGCGCCTAGCCGAAGGCAGCCTGGAATTGGCATTGACCTACGACTTGGGCCTGCCGGCACACATGGGTTGCATCGAGCTGCGCCAATTGAAGGCCCACGCCCTGTTGGCCGCTGATCACCCGCTGGCAAACGAGGCCGATGTGAGCCTCAAGGCGCTCAGCGAATGCAACCTGGTGGTGACCGATCAGATCCACAGCTGGCAGCACGTGCTGGACCTGTTCAACTTCTATGGGCTCACCCCCGCCAGCGTCCAGCGTACCCACAGCTTCGAGTTCCAGCGCAGCCTGGTTGCAAATGGTTTCGGCGTGGCGCTGACCTATACCCGCCCCTTCGGTGACCACAGCTACGACGGCCAACCGCTGGTCTGCCGCCCCGTCCGTGAAGAACTGCCTGCCCAACGCATCGTATTAGCCTACGACCAGCGCTACCCGTTGACGCCACCGGCCGAGGCGTTCAAGCACCAGGCCGTCACCTGGTTCAAAGAACGGCTATCGTTTGCCGCAAGTTGACTGTCATCAGGTAGGGCATGTCATCAGCGCGTTATGACGCGGCGGTCGACATCGATCAGGGCCTCCCTCGTTTCAAGCGCCCGTATTGTTCCAACAACCCAGCCAGTTCCTCGTAGCACGCAGCGAGATGCGGGGCACCCAGCCTGCGCATCGATTTCGCCGTTCGCCGGGCCTGGGCCGCGCTCACTGCGGTGTTCAAGGCATACCTGGACAGTCGCCGAGCGCCCCTTTGCGCGCATTCGGCAATCGCCGACCCCGGCGCCAGTTGGCCGGTCTTGCGTTGCAGCCGCCCCAGGCTCCGGCTCAACTGCAACGACACATAGCCGGCTGGGTCAGCCTGTGGCTGATCTGCGCCCAATAAGGCCAGCAACGACACCATTCGATGTTGTTGCTTCGCCTGCCATCCAAGCCTGTCCAATCGGCTGCCCTGACGCAGCAAGCGTCGTGTGTCCCTCTCCAGCGCCTGCCTGAGTGCCCGTATGGGGCTGGCGGATTTCTTCGGAAACAGTTGGAAAGCCAGCAGGCAAACGGCAAGCGCCACCATCCAGGCCAGTGCTTGATTGGCGAACTCGACAAAGTCGTAGTGCGCCGTCTCCCCGGTGCTGACCAGGGTATTGAACGCGATCAGGTAGGCAATGCCTTGCAGGGCGTGGCGCGGTCGGGTCGTGGCATGCATGCCGAATATCCAGAACGCGGTGAGCACTACGCTGAGCAGCGCAAACCCACTGATGTGAGGCAGCAGCAGAAACTTGCAGGCCGCAGCCGCCAGGATGCCGTAGAGCGTGCCCTTGATAAAACCGCGCATGCCCTGGGTGGGTGCGGCGCTGGTAGCCAGCAATGTGCAACATGGCCCCACGACCGCCAACAGCGTTGGCCCTTGGTCCCAGCCGGTGAGGTACCAGATGGCCGCCGTCGCCAAAATCGCCAGCAACGCTCGCAGGCCGTTGCGCAGCGCGTCCCCATAGTGTCGGTGAAAGCCCACTGCACGGGCAGGCACTTGGGTATTGCGTTGCAGGCTGGCAAAACTCAACAAGGCGCTGCACAGGTCTGCCAAGGATTCATCCAGGTACTCTGCATCGCTCGCGTGCTGCTCAAGATCACCCGCCAGCCAATGTTGCATGGCCCTGACGCGCTCGGCTGCCGTGGAAAAATCCTGCGTGGCGTCGGCCAGCCCTTCGCCCAGCGGTTGCAGCTCCCGGCCAATGCGGGCAATGGCGTGTAATGCAGACCGATGGGACGTACTCTCGGCCAGGACCACGCCCTGCAGGTACGCAAGCCCCGCCTGCAGCGTCGGCAGCCGGGAGCGGATCAGCGCGGACTCGCCCCGGCCGATGCCGAGCAGATCATCTACCTGGCTGATCTCAAGCGAGAGTGGCCCAGCGGCAAGGCTCGGGTGCGCGTCCTGCTCGCCACTCAACCGAATCGCCAGCCAGCGTATCGTGCGGGACGTCACGCTGATGAGCAGCCGATTGAGCTTCTGCTCGACGGTCTTGCGGCTGAACAGCGTCGCCACCAAGCTCAGGCTGAAGACCCCGAGTACCACCGCCGTCCCGCGTGTCACGATATGCTCGAAGCTTTGCTCGGGGGCGACAATCGCCGGGCCCAGGGCAAGGCATACGGTGTAACCGGCGACCACGGCCGCGGTAGCGTGATAGTGCCGCAGCACCGTCATGGCACCGACGCAGAGACCGAGCCACACGCCGACCCCAAGGATAAACAGCAGCATTTTCTGGGCGAACAGGGCGGTCAGCACGAAGGCAGCGACGATCCCCACCAGCGTGCCCAGCACACGATGGAAACCCTTGCCGACCACGGCGCCCTGGATCGGGTGAATCAGCAGCAACACCGTCGACGCCGCCGAGAACGGCGCATCCAGGTGCAGTTGCAAGCCCAGCCACAGGGCCAGGGTGGCCGCCGCGACACTGCGCGACACGTAGCCCAGCGTCTGCGGCGTACATGGCAGCGGCAGCCCACTCAACACGCTCAACAGGCGGCCCTTCATCACATAAATGCCTGAAGCCAGCGTGACAGCCGCCAATGTCGCTCGGCGCCGGCCTTACTCACTTCGACACTGGCCGTCATCCCCGCCGCCAACTCCACGCCTGGGGGCACGCTGTCCAATTCAATCCTTACGGGCACCCGCTGGGCGAGTCGTATCCAACTGAACGTCGGGGCCACCTGGGGTAAACCGCCCTCGCTGCGCAGCTCGTTACCATCGGCGATGCCCCGTCCGATACTGGCGACATGGCCTTCAAGCAAAGGCGCAAACCCCATGAGTTTGATCGACGTGGCGGCCCCCAGTCGCACACCGGGGAGCTTGGTTTCTTCAAAGTAAGCAGTGACCCAGAAGCTGTGCGCATCGACCACAAACACATTGGTCGTGCCGGCGACGGCGTAGTCACCTGGCTGCAGGCGCAGTTGAGTCACGTAACCATCGACCGGCGAACGAATGGTCGTACGCTCGAGGTCCAGCCGGGCTTGGGCCAACTGGCTCTGGGCCGCCTCCAGGCGGGCCTTGGCCACCGCCAAGTCCCGCGCCGCGTTATCGGTTTCTTCCCGTGCAATCGCATCGCCGAGTTGGCTGCGGCGCTGGAGCTGTGCCGTACGTTGCGCGAACACGCTACGTGCCTCTGCCAGCTCTGCGGCGCGCTGTTGCTGGGCCAGCAGATAGGCGCGCTGATCGATCCGATACAGCAACGCGCCCTTGGCGACCCACTGGTTATCCCCCACGAGGACGTGTTCGACCTGGCCGGACACCTCCGGGGCCATCCGGATGACATGCGCACTGACACGTCCGTCGCGCGTCCAGGGCGCCAATACGTAGGCTCGCCACAACTGCGTACAGAACAGCAGCGCAACCAGCCCCAGTACCAGCGTGGCGAGCGTCTTGAAGAGGTTATTGATAGACATGGCGCCTCGCTTAGACCATCAGGACTAACGTCGAAAGGATGATGAGCGAGACAAAAAAACGCGCCAGGCTCGGGTGCCAGGCCCACTCCAGCCAGCGGCGGATGGTGCGTTCCAGCAGCCCGTAGACCAGGGCTGAAACCCCCAGGTAAACCAGCAAAGGCGGAATATAGAGGTTGGCAATCGTGATTTCGCTGAGCATCGGTGGGTCTCGCCGTCGACCATCAACGCGATGGCCTTGCTGACGATGTTAGGTAATACGCACCCTTGCCGATATTGAGTATGCTGCCAGAATATAATCAAATTCAGCCAAGTTGCGGTGATGGGGCATGCACGAGACAAATCACGCCACGATTGAACAGTTCGAACTCGATCGCCTCGACCAACCTGCCGTGGCATTGATGCTGGGCGCCCAGCGCAACGACACCGAGTTTCCCGTACACACCCACCGCAAAGGCCAGCTGGTAGTGGCTTATCACGGCGGCATCGTGTGCACGGTGGAGGATGGGGTGTGGATGGTGCCGTCAGGGTTCGGCGTGTGGATTCCGGGTGGCGTGGCCCACAGCAACCGGGTCACGGCCAACGGTAAAGTCGGCTTTGTTTTTGTGGAGCCCGGCGCGGCGGCGCTACCGCAACAGTGCTGTACGTTGGTGCTGTCACCGCTGATCCTGGAGCTGATCCTGCACCTCAGCGCCCAGGCCCAGGACTACCCGCCAGCGTGTGCCAACGCGCGATTGGCCAGTGTGCTGCTCGAACAGCTGGAACTTGCCCCGACGGAACAGTTGTACCTGCCGCTGCCCGCGACGGCCCAGTTGCGCGTGATCGCGCGCGGGTTGGCCCAGGACCCGTCCAACCGCTGCACCATGGCCCAGTGGGCACGCCAAGTGGCCATGAGCGAGCGCTCCCTGGCCCGCCTGGTCAAACGTGAAACCGGGCTGACCTTCGGTCAGTGGCGCAAGCAATGGCAAATTATCGTAGCGCTGCAAAGCCTGGCCGAAGGCGAGTCGGTACAGCGCACCGCTGAAGCGCTTGGCTATGAGTCGGTCAGCTCATTCATCAGCATGTTCCGCAAGACCCTGGGCACGTCGCCGGCACGTTATATCCGCGCCACGGCCATGCCGGCCTCGCGCGCGCAGCCCTGACGCACGCCTCCAGCCCACCCGCAAGCCCAGTGATCATCGCTGGGCGGTCCGCGCTCATTGGCGCTCCCTCGCCCTGCTGAGCCAGGCGTCCCGAGCACACGCCTCGCCCCCCCTGAAAAGGTGCACCACCTGACCTTTTGTCGCGGTATTTATCGACGGCCCATCGCTGGCTCTTGCACTTAAGGTATTATGGTATACCATCATACACGGACCCACTCACACCCGACGGAGCAGCTCATGAGTTTCGAAATCCGCAAGATCGTCAGCTACGTAGAAGAAACCTTTATTGAAGGCGGCAAGGCCTCTGACACTCCCGTCACCATGGTTGGCCTGGCGGTCGTGTTGAAAAACCCCTGGCTGGGTCGCGGGTTTGTCGAAGACCTGAAACCGGAGATCCGTGCCAACTGCTCGGACCTCGGTGCACTGATGGTAGAGCGCCTGGTGGGCATCATTGGTGGCGCGCAGAAGATCGAAGCCTACGGCAAGGCCGCCGTGGTCGGGGCTGACGGCGAGATCGAACACGCGTCGGCGATCATCCATACCCTGCGCTTCGGCAACCACTATCGCGAAGCGGTCAAGGCCAAGAGCTACCTGAGCTTCACCAACAAGCGCGGTGGCCCGGGCACGTCGATCCAGATCCCGATGATGCACAAGGACGACGAAGGCCTGCGCTCGCACTACATCACCCTGGAAATGCAGATCGAAGACGCGCCGCGCGCCGATGAAATCGTGGTGGTGCTGGGCTGCGCAGACGGTGGCCGCCTGCACCCGCGCATCGGCAACCGTTACATCGACCTCGAAGAGCTGGCGGCGGAAAAAACCCAGTAAGCCAAGACCGTCACTCCAACAAAAAAGGCATGCAGGAGCGCTCCATGATTCGGCTCACCGCTGAACGTACCCCGGCTGGCACCAGTTACCTGGCGACCGGCCAAGGCCAGCCTGTGGTTTTGATCCACGGCGTGGGCCTGAATAAAGAGATGTGGGGCGGCCAGGTGGTTGGCCTGGCCACCCATTACCGCGTGATCACCTATGACATGCTCGGCCATGGCGCCAGCCCGCGCCCGGACAGCGGCACACCGCTGCTCGGTTATGCCGACCAACTGCTGGAGCTGCTCGATCACCTGCAATTGCCCCTGGCGACGGTGATCGGTTTCTCAATGGGCGGCCTGGTGGCGCGCGCCTTTGCCCTGCACTACCCGGAACGCCTCAACAGCCTGGTAGTGCTCAACAGCGTGTTCAACCGCAGCCCCGAACAGCGCGCCGGGGTGATTGCGCGCACCGCCCAGGCCGCCGAGCATGGGCCGGATGCCAATGCCGAAGCGGCCCTCTCGCGCTGGTTCAGCCGTGAATACCAGGCGGCCAACCCGGCGCAGATCGCCGCGTTGCGCCAGACCCTGGCCGGTAACGACCCCCAGGGCTACCTGACCACCTACGAGCTGTTCGCGACCCAGGACATGTACCGCGCCGACGACCTGGGCAGCATCCAGGTGCCGACCCTGGTGGCCACCGGCGAGCTGGACCCCGGCTCGACACCGCAGATGGCCCGCCAATTGGCGGAGCGTATTCCCGGCGCAACCGTGGCGGTATTGCCCGAGCAACGGCATATGATGCCGGTTGAATCGCCGCGCCTGGTCAACCAGCTGCTGCTGGACTTCCTCCAGACGGCGCACTCCCAACAACACCCGATAAAGGGGATCGTGGCATGACGCTTGAACGCTTCCAGATGTGCATCGGCGCAGAATGGGTCGATGCCTTGTCCGGCAAGACCTTTGACAGCCTCAACCCGGCCCTGGCCGAACCTTGGGCACAGTTGCCCGATGCCGATGAAGCCGACGTGGAACGCGCGGTGCAGGCTGCGCAACAGGCCTTCGACAGCCCGGCCTGGCGCGGCCTCACCGCCACCGCGCGGGGCAAACTGCTGCGCCGCCTGGGTGACCTGATCGCCGACAACAAGGAACGCCTGGCGCAGCTGGAAAGCCGCGACAACGGCAAGCTGATCCGCGAGACCCGTGGCCAGGTCAGTTACCTGCCGGAGTTCTTCCATTACACCGCAGGCCTGGCCGACAAACTCGAAGGCGGCACCCTGCCCCTGGACAAGCCCGACCTGTTTGCCTACACCGTGCATGAACCCATGGGCGTGGTCGCCGCGATCATTCCCTGGAACAGCCCGCTGTACCTCACGGCGATCAAGCTGGCGCCGGCCCTGGCGGCGGGCAACACCATCGTGATCAAGCCGTCGGAACATGCCTCGGCGACCATCCTCGAACTCGCGCGCCTGGCCCTTGAAGCCGGGATTCCGCCGGGCGTGGTCAACGTGGTGACCGGCTACGGCCCAAGCACCGGGGCCGCCCTCACCCGCCATCCGCTGGTGCGCAAGATCGCCTTTACCGGCGGTGCAGCCACGGCGCGCCATGTGGTGCGCAGCAGTGCCGAGAACTTCGCCAAGTTATCGCTGGAGCTGGGCGGTAAATCACCGAATATCATCTTTGCCGACGCCGACCTCGACAGCGCCATCAACGGCGCGATTGCCGGGATCTACGCCGCCTCCGGGCAGAGCTGCGTCTCCGGTTCGCGCCTGCTGGTACAGGACGAGATCTACGACGAATTCGTCGAGCGCCTGGTGGAGCGCGCCCAGCGCATTCGCATCGGCAACCCCCAGGAAGATGCCAGCGAGATGGGCCCCATGGCCACTGCGCAGCAACTGGCCGTGGTCGAGGGCCTGGTGGCCGACGCCATCGCCGAAGGCGCGCGCCTGCGCACCGGCGGCAAGCGCCCGCAGAACCTGGGGGCCGGCTGGTTCTATGAGCCGACCCTGTTCGAGTGCGACCGCAACTCGATGAAGATCATGCAGGAAGAAGTCTTCGGCCCGGTGGCCTCGGTGATCCGCTTCAAGGACGAAGCCGAAGCCCTGGCGATCGCCAACGACTCGCAGTTCGGCCTCGCCGCCGGCATCTGGACCCGCGACCTGGGCCGCGCTCACCGCCTGGCCCGGGACGTGCGCTCGGGGATCATCTGGGTCAACACCTACCGCGCCGTCTCGGCCATGGCGCCCATCGGCGGCTTCAAGAACAGCGGCTACGGACGCGAAAGCGGCATCGATTCGGTGCTGGCCTACACCGAGCTGAAGACGGTGTGGATCAACCTCTCCCAGGCGCCCATGCCTGATCCTTTTGTGATGCGTTAAGAGACCCCGACCATGATCGAACCCGGCATTTACAAAGACGTCATGAGCTCGTTCCCCTCCGGCGTCACGGTGGTCACCACCCTGGACCCGGACGGCGGCATCGTGGGCATTACCGCCAGCGCGTTCAGTGCGCTGTCGATCGACCCGGCCCTGGTGCTGTTCTGCCCCAACTACGCTTCGGACACCTACCCGGTGCTGCGCGACAGCAAGCGCTTTGCGATTCACTTGCTGTCGGCCGACCAAACCGCCGAAGCCTATGCCTTCGCCAGCAAGGGCAAGGAAAAGGCCAAGGGCATCGAGTGGCACCTCAGCGACCTGGGCAACCCGTTGCTGGCCAAGGCCACGGCGATCATCGAGTGTGAGTTGTGGCGCGAATACGATGGCGGTGATCACGCGATCATCGTCGGCGCAGTGAAGAACCTGATCCTGCCCGAGCAACCGGTCACGCCGATGATCTACCACAAAGGCAAGCTGGGCCCGCTGCCCACCCTGGCCTGAGGAGCACAGTACGATGAGCAACGACAAATATGAGCAGGGCCTGAAAATCCGCACCCAGGTGCTGGGCGAAGCCTATGTGCAGCGCTCCCTCGAGAATGCCGACGATTTCACCCGGCCCTTGCAGGAGATGGTCACCGAGTACTGCTGGGGCCATGTGTGGGGCCGTGAGGGTTTGTCGCTTAAAGAACGCAGCATGATAAACTTGGCAATGATTTCGGCCCTCAATCGACCTCACGAGCTCAAGCTGCATGTACGTGGCGCCTTGCGTAACGGGCTGAGTCGTGAACAAATACGCGAAATTCTGCTTCAGGTCGGCATTTATTGCGGGGTTCCCGCCGCCGTGGACAGCTTCCGGCTGGCCCGGGAAGCTTTCGCCGAAGCCGATGCAGAGGCCACCCGTTAACCCTTGGCTGTTTTGATCGATCGAGCACCGCTGCCGGTGCTCGTTTTGCAGGGACAGCCACCTTCAGAGCAGACCCCATGAAACGCCTGCCACTCGACGACAGCTTCAAGGTCAATCACAACCCGGTCACCCTGCGCGAAATCGTGCTGGAGAAACTGCGCAGCGCCATCATGAACTTCCAGCTCCTGCCGGGCGACCGCCTGGTAGAACGCGACCTGTGTGATCGCCTGGGCGTCAGCCGCACGTCGGTGCGCGAAGCCCTGCGTCACCTGGAGTCCGAGGGCCTGGTGGAGTTTGCCGATGCCAAAGGCCCGCAGGTCGCGATCATCACCCTGGCCGACGCGGTCGACATCTATGAACTGCGCTGCGTGCTCGAAGGCTTGATCGTGCAGTTGTTCACCCTGCGCGCCAAGGCCAAGGACATCAAGGCCCTGGAAAAAGCCCTGGAGGAGAACCGCAAGGCCCTCAAGGACGGCGAACTGCAACAGGTGATCGACTCGGTGCAAGGCTTCTACGACGTCTTGCTCGAAGGCTCCGGCAACCACGTGGCGGCCACGCAACTGCGCCAGTTGCAGGCGCGTATCAGCTACCTGCGCGCCACCTCGGTGTCCCAGGAAAACCGCCGCGGCGCCAGTAACCAGGAAATGGAACGCATGGTCCAGGCAATCAAGAGCGGCGATCCGCTCGCGGCGCACCAGGCCTGTGTCGATCACGTGCGCGCAGCCGCTGCCGTGGCCCTGGATTACCTCAAGCGCAAGCAGGAAGAGACCGGCAAGATTCCAGAGATCACCCTGCCCATCGCGCTCAAAGAACCGCGCATAGGCCACTGACCATGTTCAGCCCAAGCTATTGCCCGAAATGCGGCGGCAGTGACCTCGGTCGCCAGTTGCCACCGGGCGATACGCATGAGCGCCTGATGTGCCGGGGTTGCGGCTATATCCACTACATCAACCCCAAGATCATCGCCGGCTGCATCATCGAGCAGGACGGCAAATACCTGCTGTGCCAACGGGCAATCCCGCCCCGTCCCGGCACCTGGACCCTACCGGCCGGCTTCATGGAAGGCGGCGAGACCACTGAACAAGCCGCGTTGCGCGAAGTCTGGGAAGAAAGCGGCGTGCGCGCGGAAATCGTCTCGCCCTACTCGATCTTCAGCGTGCCGACGATCAGCGAGGTGTACATCATCTTCCGCGCCATCGCGCTGGAGATCACCGGCCAGTTCGGCCCGGAAACCCTCGACTACCGGTTCTTCGCACCCGAGGACATTCCCTGGGACAGCATCTACTACCCGGCGATCCGGCAGATCCTCGAACGGTATATCGAGGAACGCCAGGCCGGGGTGTATGGCATCTACATCGGCAATGACGGCAGCGGCAAGATCCACTTTATCCGCTGATCTCACAGCCAAACACCGGACCAAATGTGGGAGGGGCGGTGCGACGATTCGACTTGCCCCCGATAGCAGTGTGTCAGCCGCTGAATAAGGTGACTGACCCACCGCCATCGGGGGCAAGCCCCCTCCCACACTGGCCCGCTGTTGGCAGGTAGAAAGCAGCCCGGCGGTAGATCGCATGGATACCACCAATCCCCTGTGGGAGATGTCGAGCTTTAGCGAGGCTTCGAAGGCGGCGGCACGGTTGGCAGAGAGGTTGGCTGACCCACCGCCATCGGGGGCAAGCCCCCTCCCACATTTGGTCCTATGTTTGGCCTGATGACCTAAGGCGCCAGCCCTTCCACGATGACGATCTGCGCCACCCCCGCCCCTTCACGGTACCCCTTCGCCTCCTGATATTCAGCAGACTCGTAGCACGCCACCGCCTGCTCGTAGCTATCGAACTCGATCACCACATTGCGCTGCCGTGCCGGCCCGCCTTCCATCGCCTCGCTGCGCCCGCCCCTGGCCAGGAACCGCCCGCCAAACTTGGCAAACGCTGCCGGTGCGCGTTGGGTGTACTGCGTGTACTGCTCTGCGTCGGACACATCCACATGGGCAATCCAGTAAGCCTTCATCGTGACATCCTCTTGTTGAGTTTTTGTGGTATACCATAATACATACAACCAACAAAACGAGCACACTGACATGCCCTTCAACAGCATCGCAGACATCATCGAAGACTATCGCCAGGGCAAGATGGTGCTCCTGGTGGACGACGAAGACCGGGAAAACGAAGGCGACCTGTTGCTGCCCGCTGCCTGCTGCACCGCCGAGACTATCAGTTTCATGGCTCGCGAAGCCCGTGGCCTGATTTGCCTGACCCTGACCGACGAACATTGCCAGCGCCTGGGCCTCGAGCAGATGGTGCCGAGCAATGGCAGCGTGTTCAGTACGGCGTTTACCGTGTCCATCGAAGCCGCCAGCGGCGTAACCACCGGCATCTCTGCCGCCGACCGCGCGCGCACCGTGGCGGCGGCCGTTGACGTCAATGCCGGGCCCGCCGACATCGTGCAACCTGGGCATATCTTCCCGTTGCGCGCCAAGGACGGCGGCGTATTGACCCGCGCCGGCCACACCGAAGCCGGCTGCGACCTGGCGCGCCTGGCCGGGCACACACCGGCCTCGGTGATCGTTGAAGTGATGAACGACGACGGCACCATGGCGCGCCGCCCCGACCTGGAAATTTTCGCGCGCAAACATGGGATCAAGATCGGCACCATCGCCGACCTGATCCACTACCGCCTCAGCACCGAGCGTACCGTGGTGCGCATTGGCGAACGGGATTTGCCCACGGTGCATGGCACGTTCCGCCTGATCACCTTCGAAGACCGCATCGACGGCGGCGTGCACATGGCAATGGTCATGGGCCAGTTGCGCCGCGATACCCCTGCGCTGGTGCGCGTGCATGTGATCGACCCGCTGCGCGACCTGGTCGGCGCCGACTACAGCGGCCCGTCCAACTGGACCCTGTGGGCCGCGTTGCAACGCGTCGCCGCCGAAGGCTGCGGCGTGGTGGTGGTGCTGGCCAACCATGAGTCGTCCCAGGCGCTGCTGGAGCGTGTGCCACAACTCACCCAGGCGCCACGCCAGTTCAACCGTTCGCAGTCGCGCATCTATTCGGAAGTGGGTACCGGGGCGCAGATCTTGCAGGACCTCGGCGTCGGCAAGCTGCGTCACCTCGGCCCGCCCCTCAAATACGCCGGGCTGACCGGCTACGACCTGGAGGTGGTCGAGAGCATTCCCTTCACCGAATGACGGATAACCGGTAAGGCAAAATGCTTGCACAAAGTTTGGAATACCATAATATGATATTCCATAGACCGAACGCTTTCGCCAAGTGCGCCCGCCAGGGATAGCACCAATAACAGCCCTTGGCACGGTCGCCTTTTGGGGCCCCGACTGAGGCCCTGATTGACCTACTGCTCCCGATAGGCGGGCATTACCAGCCCGCTCAATAACAAAACAAATGAGGGCGTGAACATGGTGTTGAACAAACGTACAACCGCGGTGCTGTTTGCCGGTTTACTGGCGACGGCCACCCACGCGGCCCTGGCGGCCGAAAGCATCAACTTCGTGAGCTGGGGCGGTAGCACCCAGGATGCGCAGAAGCAGGCCTGGGCCGACCCGTTCAGCAAGGCCAGCGGCATTACCGTGGTCCAGGATGGGCCCACCGACTACGGCAAACTCAAGGCCATGGTCGAAAGCGGCAACGTGCAGTGGGACGTGGTGGATGTGGAGGCCGACTTCGCCTTGCGCGCCGCCGCCGAAGGTCTGCTCGAACCCCTGGATTTCTCGGTGATCCAGCGCGACAAGATCGACCCGCGCTTCGTCTCCGACCATGGCGTGGGCTCGTTCTTCTTCTCCTTCGTGCTCGGCTACAACGAAGGCAAGCTCGGCGCCAGCAAGCCCCAGGACTGGACCGCGCTGTTCGACACCAAGACCTACCCCGGCAAACGCGCCCTCTACAAATGGCCGAGCCCTGGCGTGCTCGAACTGGCCCTGCTCGCCGACGGCGTACCGGCCGACAAGCTCTACCCGCTGGACCTGGACCGCGCCTTCAAGAAACTCGACACCATCAAGAAAGACATCGTCTGGTGGGGCGGCGGTGCACAGTCTCAGCAACTGCTGGCCTCCGGCGAAGTCAGCATGGGCCAGTTCTGGAACGGTCGCATCCACGCCCTGCAGGAAGACGGCGCGCCAGTGGGCGTGAGCTGGAAGCAGAACCTGGTGATGGCCGACATCCTCGTCGTGCCTAAAGGCACGAAGAACAAAGCCGCCGCGATGAAGTTCCTGGCCAGTGCCAGCAGCGCCAAAGGCCAGGCCGACTTTTCCAACCTGACCGCCTATGCTCCAGTGAACATCGACAGTGTGCAGCGCCTCGACTCGGTGCTGGCGCCGAACCTGCCGACCGCCTACGTCAAGGATCAGATCACCCTCGATTTCGCCTACTGGGCCAAGAACGGTCCGGCCATTGCGACACGGTGGAATGAATGGCTAGTCAAATGAAAATGACGGCAACCACACCGACCGGGAGCGCCCTCGGCGCTGCCGGCGCGGTTTCCTCCAAGGCCGGTGCGCCGTCCCTGGCGCAGCGCTGGCGGGGGTCGAGCAACCTGATCCCGGCCCTGCTGTTCCTCGGCCTGTTCTTCCTGGCGCCGCTGATCGGCCTGCTGCTGCGTGGCGTGCTGGAGCCGGTGCCGGGCCTGGGCAACTATGAACAACTGTTTGCCAACTCGGCCTATGCACGGGTGCTGCTCAACACCTTTTCGGTGGCGGGCCTGGTGACCCTGTTCAGCCTGCTGCTGGGCTTCCCGCTGGCCTGGGCGATTACCCTGGTGCCGCGCGGCTGGGGGCGCTGGATCCTGAACATCGTGCTGCTATCGATGTGGACCAGCCTGCTCGCCCGCACCTATTCCTGGTTGGTCTTGCTGCAAGCCTCCGGAGTGATCAACAAGGCGCTGATGGCGATGGGCATCATCGATCAGCCGCTGGAGATGGTGCACAACCTGACCGGCGTGGTGATCGGCATGAGCTACATCATGATCCCGTTCATTGTGCTGCCGTTGCAGGCGACCATGCAGGCCATCGACCCGATGATCCTGCAGGCCGGCTCGATCTGCGGCGCGAGCCCGTGGACCAACTTCTTCCGGGTGTTCCTGCCGCTGTGCCGGCCGGGGTTGTTTTCCGGCGGCCTGATGGTGTTCGTGATGTCCCTCGGTTACTACGTCACCCCGGCGCTGCTCGGCGGTGCGCAGAACATGATGCTGCCCGAGTTCATCATCCAGCAGGTGCAATCGTTCCTCAATTGGGGCCTGGCCAGTGCCGGCGCCGCGTTGCTGATCTTCATCACCCTGGTGCTGTTCTACTTCTACCTGAAGCTTCAGCCGGAATCCCCGGTTGGCGCCAGCAACGCGAGGTAAGCCGTCATGCTCCTGACTCCCAATGCCATGAGCCGCAGGATGCGCTTGGGCCTCTACACCACCACCGGCTTGATCGGCCTGTTCCTGCTGCTGCCGATCGTGTTCATCGTGCTGCTCTCGTTCGGCTCGTCGCAATGGCTGGTGTTCCCGCCACCGGGCTGGACGCTGAAATGGTATGGCCAGTTCTTCTCCAACGCCGACTGGATGAATGCCGCGATGGCCAGCCTCAAGGTGGCGGTGCTGACCACCGTGTTCGCCGTCGCCCTGGGCCTGCCCACCGCGTTTGCCCTGGTGCGCGGGCGTTTCCCCGGCCGTGAGCTGCTCTACGGTCTGTTCACGCTGCCGATGATCGTGCCGCTGGTGATCATCGCCGTGGCGGTGTACGCGCTGTTCCTCAAGCTCGGCTACACCGGCACGATGTTCGCCTTTGTGGTCAGCCATGTGATCGTCGCGCTGCCGTTCACGATCATCTCGATCATCAACTCGCTGAAGCTGTTCGACCAGTCGATCGAAGACGCGGCGGTGATCTGCGGCGCCTCGCGTTTGCAGGCGGTGTTCAAGGTGACCTTTCCGGCGATTCGCCCAGGAATGGTGGCCGGTGCGCTGTTTGCCTTTCTGGTCTCGTGGGACGAGGTGGTGCTCAGCGTGATGATGGCCAGCCCGACCCTGCAAACCCTTCCCGTGAAAATGTGGACCACCCTGCGCCAGGACCTGACGCCTGTGATCGCCGTCGCTTCGACGCTGCTGATCGGCCTCTCGGTACTGGTCATGGTGATTGCCGCCGCCGTTCGCCGGCGTACCGAAACCCGCGCCTGAGCGCCGAGGAGAAGAACATGAGTGCAGTGATCAACGATGTCGCGCGAAGCCATGGCCAACCCCTGGTCAGCCTGCGCAACCTGAACAAGCACTACGGCGAATTTGCCGCCGTCGACAACATTTCGCTGGATATCAAGGACGGCGAATTCCTCACCTTCCTCGGCTCCAGCGGCTCGGGCAAAAGCACCACGCTGTCGATGCTCGCCGGTTTTGAAACACCGAGCAGCGGCGAGATCCTGGTGAGCGGCCAATCGCTGGTCAACGTACCGCCGCACAAGCGCGACATCGGCATGGTGTTCCAGCGTTACTCGCTGTTCCCGCACCTATCGGTACGCGACAACATCGCCTTCCCCCTGGCGATTCGCAAACTGGCCAGCGCCGAACGCGAGAAGCGCGTCGACGCCATGCTCAAGCTGGTGCAGCTTGAGCAATTTGCGCATCGCCGCCCTTCGCAACTGTCCGGCGGCCAGCAGCAACGGGTCGCCATCGCACGCGCGCTGGTGTACGAGCCGCGCATCCTGCTGATGGACGAACCCCTCGGCGCCCTCGACAAGAAGCTGCGTGAAGACCTGCAGGACGAACTGCGCCAACTGCACCGGCGCCTGGGCATCACCATCGTCTACGTGACCCACGACCAGGAAGAAGCCATGCGCCTGTCCCAGCGCATCGCGATTTTCAGCCACGGCAAGATCGTCGGCCTGGGCAGCGGCTTCGACCTCTATCAGAACCCGCCGAACGCCTTTGTCGCGTCGTTCCTCGGCAACTCCAACTTCCTCAAGCTCAAGGCCCAGGGCAATGCTGCGGCGTCGTTCGAAGGCCAATCCCTGTCGATCCGCCTGACCAGCGGGTTGCACACCGAGCAGGAGGTACTGCTGATGGTGCGCCCGGAAAAAGCCCTGGCGCTGAGCGTCGAACAGGCCACCGCACAGCCCTTGGCCGCCGGTTGGAATGAAGTGTCGGCCATCGTCGGTGAAGTGCTGTTCCTCGGCGAAAGCCAGACCTGCACGGTGAAAACCCTCGGCGGCACGTCGATGACGGTCAAGGCGCTGTCTGCCGCGGGCATGCCCCTCAAGGCCGGCGACCCGGTGCGCGTGCGCTGGGCCACGGCGGATGCGTGTGTGTATACCGAATGGGCTGAAAGCGACCTGAACAAAGCCGCCGGCGCGCACTGAGTCACCCTTGTGGGAGGGGGCTTGCCCCCGATGGCTGTGGTTCAGTTACAGATGCATCTACTGACACTCCCTCATCGGGGGCAAGCCCCCTCCCACATTTGGATCTGTGTAGGTGTTTGGTTCTGCGGCAGCCATTTCCATCAAAAGCTGCATGGATAGCTCCGTTATTTGAAATCACAGTAGATCCCTGTGGGAGGGGGCTTGCCCCCGATGGCTGTGTGTCAGCCAAAGATGCATCCACTGACACTCCACCATCGGGGGCAAGTCGAATCGTCGCACCGCCCCTCCCACATTTGAACGGCGTTTACCCGTTAAAGCTTGCGCTCGAAAATCGCCCCCTCGATCCCCAGCACCTCGCGGGTATCGGCATAAATCCCCACGCCCTTCTCCCATACGTGCTTGATCGAGCGGTCGGCGCAGCGGATCTGGTAATTGAGCTCGAACGGCTCATGCCGCGACAGCGCATATTGCACCTCGCGCCATACGTAGTCGGCATCCTGCGCCAGGATCAGGCTGTTGTAGGTGAACTCATGGTTGTCCACCAGGCGCTCGGCGGGGTAGCCGGTCAACTCCAGGCAGCCGGCGCTGACGAATTCCATGGTCCAGTCGCGGTTGTTGCGCCCGCGGTAGATCAGCCCCGGCATGCTGTCGAGCAGGCTCATGCTGCTGCGCTGGCTGGCCTGCAAGGCAATTTCACGGCGTTTATGCGCGGTGATGTCGCTGGCCACCAGATAGAACCCCTGGGGGCCGCGCTTGAGGCTGATCTCGAACCAGCGCAGCTCGCCGCAGGGGTGCACGAAGCGCAGGCGCTGGTTGAACGAGGTCTCGGGGCGGCGGCGCAGTTCATTCAGGGCCTGGCGCCACAGCGGGCGGTCTTCCTGGTGCACATAGTCCATCAGGTTGCGCTCGGCACCCGGCGGCCCCATCAGCTCGGCCCAGGCCAGGTTGAAGTGGGCGATCTGGCCGTTGTCGCGCAGTTGCAATAAGGCGGCGGGAAAGCAATCCATCAGGTCAATCGGCAGGTGCGCAAACGCTTCGGGGCTGTCCCTCATCTAGTGGCGCTCCTCTTGTTTCATCAAGGCGCCGCTGTGCACCCAGGCCGCCAGCTCCAGCCGTGAATGCAGGCCAAGCTTCTGCAACAGGCTACGCACGTAGATTTTCACCGTGCCGTCGCTGATCCCCAATTCCCGGCCGATCTGTTTATTGCTCATGCCGGCGGCGATCAGCGCCAGGGTCTGGCCTTCGCGTTCGGTGAGGTTTTCGCTGCCCGCGGCCTCACACGCCGGCGCAGGCTCGGCCTGGTCGGCGAGCAAGGCAATCAGGGTCGAGTCCAGCACGATCGCGCCCTTGTGACAGTTGCGCATATACGCCAGCAACGCCTCGGGCTCTGTTTCCTTGAGCACATAGCCGCTGGCGCCCAGGCGCAAGGCGGTGAGCAGCTCGGCGCGGTCCATCGAGGCGGTGAGCACCACCACCTGACACTCCAGGCGCAACTGGCGCAGTTCATCCAGCACCTGCAAACCGCTGAGGCCGGGCATGTGCAGATCGAGCAGGACCTGTTGCGGCGTCAGGCTCACGGCCAGGTTGATGCCTTCACGGCCACTGGCTGCCTGCCCCACCACTTCGAAGTCGTCGCTGGCATCGAACAACTGCGCCAGGCCCTTGCGAAACAATGGGTGATCATCGATCAGTAATAAGGTCGTGCAGTCCATCGAGACTCCCCTGTGGCAGGTCGTGGTGGCGGCGCAGGCCAAGGTGCACGCGCACCCCGTGCGGGCGGATCGTTTCAATGCTCAGGCGCGCGCCGAGGCTGGCGGCGCGCTCGCGGATAATCGCCAGGCCGAAATGATTATGTTCGTCGGATGCCGGGCTCAGGCCGATGCCATCGTCTTCCACCGACACTGAAGCGTCGCCGTCCTGGGTCTGGCGCAGCTCAATGCGCACGTGCCGCGCGTGGGAATGGCGCACGGCATTGGCCAGGGCCTCGCGAATGATCTGCAAGACCTGCAATTCGGTTTCCGGGCCCAGGGCATCGTCCGGCAGGCGGTTGTCCAGTTCGAACACGATGATGCAACGCCGCGAGAACTCCGCCACCGAATCGGCCAGGGCCTGGCGCAGCGAGCGCCCGTCCATGGTCAGGCGCGCACTGGTGATCAGCTCGCGCACCTGGCGTTGCAACTGGCTCAGGCCGACACACAGGTCGTGCAGGGCTGGCGCGCCCAACTGCGACTGCAACCCATGGGCCTGGAACGACAGGTAACCCAACTGCTGCGCCACCGAATCGTGCAGCTCACGGGCCAGGGCACCGTGGCGGGAGGTCGCCTGTTTGCGCTGCTGCTCACGGGCGTGGCCGCGCAGGCGCACGGTTACGCCGACGGCCTGCGCTGCCTCTTCCAACAACTGGCGCCAGCTGGCACCGGCTCGCCTGGGCGTGTCGAGCAGCAACACGCCCTTCTGGCCCTCGGGCAAGGCACACACCAGGCGATGCACACCGCGTTGCCGGCACGGGCCACAGGCCTGGGGCGTTTGCGCCACGGCTGCATTGCGCCAGGGGCAGGTCGCGGCGTCCTGGCAGCCTTCGATCAAGGCGCGGCGTGTCGGGCTGAGGTCTTCGCCGCCGAGGATCAGGTTGAGCCTGGCGCGGGGTAGCAGTGCGTCGAAACGGTCCAGGAAATCCGACAAGGCACCGTCAGCGTGCAGGGGCAACCCGGCCAACAGCCGGCGCACGCTGCGCGCCTGTTCGCGGCGCACAGGCCCCAACCAGAGCGGCCACCATTGCGGTCGTATTCGCACTCTTCGATAACTCCCCGTCCCGTTGCTCGGCGTGACCTCAAGCCCAGCAACTTCCATGCCCCGAACGCCCTTGGGGCAAGGCTTATCTCCAAAGGCATAGCCCTTTTTCCAGATTGAGAAGATTTTCCCCATAGGAAAGTATCTCTCCCAACAGGAAACAAAACGCACCTTGGAGGAGCCCGCATGACGCACACCCTCAGCCGCCCCATCGTGGTGATGCAATCGGCGACCGCCTGCACGGAGGTGGTCGCCACGCTGGACCAGCCGGTACTGCTGAACGGCGAACAACCCGACTTCGCGCGCCGCCTGCAACAGGCATTGAGCAGCGCCACCGTGGGGTGCCGGCTTTACCTGCTGGGAGATGAAGCCTTTGTCTGGCGTATCCATGCGCAAGCCCGCGCCGCAGGCCTGGAAGACGACGAGATCAGCATGACCTGCGCCACGCCCGGCCTACGCCAGGTGTATTGCGCCCACTGTGGCCTGACCCAGGCTGCCGGGCCAGCGCCCTCATTGAACTGCATCGGCTGCCACGTCGGGCTTGAAGTGCGTACGCATTTCTCCCGGCGCCTGGGGGCTTACCTCGGCGTGTGCCACAACCCCGACCAGCCCTATGCAGGGTTCCAGCCATGAGCGCGGCCCTGAAGGTTCAGGTCAGCGCCGCAAGAATGCTCACGCCGGTGGTGCGCGAACTCACCCTGACCGCCTGCGACGGTACCCTGCCCGGCTTCTCGCCCGGCAGCCATGTGCAAGTGCATCTGCCGCTGGCCGACGGCACGGTGCGCAACGCCTATTCGCTGACCAGCGACCCGGCGCACCTGCACCACTACCGCATCGCCGTGCGCCTGCAAGACGCTTCGCGTGGCGGCTCGCAGTACCTGCATCGGCAGGTGCGGGTCGGCGACACCTTGCAGCTCTCGCCGCCGGCCAATCTGTTCGCGCCCCACGGCACCGCGCGCCGGCATATCCTCATCGCTGCCGGGATCGGTATCACGCCGTTCATGGCCTATATCGCCGCGCTGGAACAGCAGCAGGCCGACTTCGAACTGCATTACCTGTTCCGCCCGGGCCTCAGCGACGCCTATCTCGACGAGTTGCAACAACGCCTAGGCCCGCGCCTGCACAGCTACGAACGGCGCCCGGACCTGAACCGGATCCTCGCCAACCGGCCACTGGGCAGCCACGTCTACAGCTGTGGCCCGCAGTCTCTGCTCGACGCGGTCGAGCTTGAGGCCACCCGCCTCGGTTGGTCGCCCAAGCGCGTGCATTCCGAAGCCTTCAAGGGTGCCCAGCCGGGCCAGCCGTTCGACCTGCACCTGCTGCGCAGCGGCCGGCGCCTGCGGGTCGAGGCCGAGCAAAGCCTGCTCGAAGCCCTGGAGCACGCAGGACTACAGGTGCCCAACCTGTGCCGTGGCGGGGTCTGCGGCCAGTGCATCACCCGGCACAACGGCGGCGCCATCGAACACCGTGACAGTTTCCTCAGCCCGGCCGAGCAGGCCGAATTTCTGATGCCCTGCGTCTCGCGCGGCCACGGCCCCTGCGTTTCGCTGGACCTCTAGGAGTGAGTGATATGCCCCTGCAATCGAGCCCCGTGTTGAGCTATCGCGACGATTTCAGCTTTCGCAACAGCCCGGCGGCGATCCGGCGCTTCCCCTTTCCCTTCATCGAGGACAGCTACCTGTACTCGGTGAATATCGAACCGGCCACCTCCCGCGACCCCGGCTCGATCTATGAGCACGCCTTCGACATCGACGAGCACTACCGCTCGGAAATGGCCGAGCGCGCCCTGGTGCTGGACCAGGACCCGCGCCGCTACCTGGTGATGCCGCACATGCAAGTGGCGGCCTGGGATGCGTTGCAGATGCTCATGCAGCACCTGGCCGCCGACTACCCGCAGTGGTTCAGCCTGACGCAAGACGGCGAGCACTGGCATTGGCGCAACCACCTGCTGGACATCGACCAGCCCTTCATCTTCGGCGACGCCACCAGCCTGCCCTGCGCACCGCTGGAGTACATCGGCCGTCAGGTGCAGGGGGATTTCGCCCTGCTCGACCAGCGCGACGGCGACCTGTACATGGACGCCGGCCTGGTCACCAGCCCGGCCGACTGGTCGCTGGCGTTCGATGCCGGCATGAGTTTCAAGCAATGGCACGCACCGGTGCCCATGGCCCATCAGATGGGCGTGTTCGACCGCGCGCTGAAGTACCTGCTCAACCTGCAGGTCGGCCAGCCCGTGCGGCGCTTGAACTGGACCCTGACCATCAACCCGCGCCTGGATTCATCCCCCGAGACGTTCCATCAATGGGGCGCCGATCGCGGCCAGATCACCGCGCAGAACGTCGGGCAGCAGGTGCACCTGCGGGTCGAGCTGCAAGTGATGGCGCGCCTGCCGCGCAGCCACGCGGTGATGTTCAGCATCCGTACCTACCTGATCAGCCTGGACGAGCTGGTCACGCAACCCGGCTGGGGCTGTCGCCTGCACCGCGTGCTGCGCGACCTGCCCGACCCCATCGCCGACTACAAGGGCATGACCCGCTACCGCCGCACGCTGGTCGAGTGGCTGAGCCAGTTTGACCCACTCGCGTGACCTCATTTTCCCGACAAGGAGCATCACATGACCCACTCCTGGCGTATCTCTGCATTGGCCGAACGGCACCGCGCCCTTGGCTCGAACCTTGAAGACTGGAACGGCATGGGCACCGCCTGGACCTACAGCAGTGCACTGGCCGACCACCACGAAGCGATCCGCACCCGCGCCGGCCTGATGGACGTGTCGGGGCTGAAAAAAGTCCATTACGTGGGGCCCCACGCCGAGAGCCTGTTGCAGTGGGCGACCACCCGCGACATCGCCAAGCTCTACCCCGGCAAATCGGTGTACGCCTCGATGCTCGACGAGGACGGCAAATTCGTCGATGACTGCATCGTCTACCGCACCGGGCCCAATGCGTTCATGGTGGTGCATGGCGCCGGCAGCGGGCATGAAATGCTGGTGCGCTCGGCCCTGGGCCGGCAAGTGGCGGTGCTGTTCGATGACGACCTGCACGACCTGTCGCTGCAAGGCCCGCTGGCGGTGGACTTCCTCGCCGAACACGTGCCCGGCATCCGCCAACTGGCGTACTTCCACCACCTGCAAACCCGCCTGTTCGAGCGCCCGGTGATGATCTCCCGCACCGGCTACACCGGTGAGCGCGGCTACGAGATTTTCTGCAAGGCCGCCGACGCGCCGTTCCTGTGGGACAGCATCCTCGAACAGGGCGCCGGCCTGGGGATCATCCCCTGCGCCTTCACCGCCCTGGACTGGCTGCGGGTGGAAAGCTCGCTGATGTTCTTCCCCTACGACAACTCGCAGATGTACCCCTTCGCCGACCAGAAGGCCGGCGACACCCTCTGGGAAATGGGCCTGGACTTCACCGTTTCGCCGGGCAAAAGCGCGTTCCGGGGCGCCGAAGAACACCAGCGCCTGCGCGGCCAGGAGCGTTTCAAGATCACCGGCGTGCTGCTTGAGGGCGTGCGTGCCGCCGAGGCCGGCGACACCTTGTGGCAGGGCAACCGGCAAGTCGGCGTGATCACCTGCGGCATGTATTCGCGCCTGAGCAAACGCTCGATGGCCATCGCGCGCATGAGCGTCGCCTGTTCCGAACCCGGTATTGCCGTGCAGGTGCGCGGCAGCCTTGAGGCCAGCGCCAGCACCCACGCCCTGCCCTTCGATGACCCGCAAAAAACCAAGCGCACGGCCAAGGGCTGAGCCTTCCTTCACTGTATTCAGGAGCCTTCGATGGACGCCTCCCGCGAACATTACATCCTCAAGATCACCTGCCCGGCGGCGTCCGGGATCGTCGCCGCGATCAGCGCCTGCCTGGCCCGGCAGCAGTGCTACATCAGCGAGCTGGCGCAGTTCGACGACGAGTTCACCGGGCAGTTCTTCATGCGCGCGGTGTTCCGCTTCAACACCGGCGTCAGCGGCGATATCGGCGCCCTGCGCGAAGGCCTGGGCGACCTGGCCGGCGGGTTCGATATGCACTGGCAGTTGTTCAGCTCACGCCAACCGACCCGCGTACTGCTGATGGTCAGCAAATTCGACCACTGCCTCACCGACCTGCTCTACCGCCACCGCAAGGGCGAGATGGACATGCACATCACCGCCGTGGTCTCCAACCACCTGGACCTGCGGGCGATGGCCGAGCGCGAAGGCATCCGCTTCATCTACCTGCCGATCACCCAGGACACCAAGGCCAGCCAGGAAGCCGAGCTGATGCGCATCATCGAAGACACCCAGACCGACCTGGTGGTGCTCGCGCGCTACATGCAGATCCTGTCTGACGGCCTGTGCCAGCACCTGTCGGGGCGGGCGATCAATATCCATCACTCGTTCCTCCCAGGGTTCAAGGGCGCCAAGCCCTACCACCAGGCCTATGACCGTGGCGTCAAGCTGATCGGCGCCACCGCCCACTACGTCACCAGCGACCTGGATGAGGGCCCGATCATCGAGCAGGAAATCCAGCGCGTCGACCATACCCACTTGCCCGACTCGCTGGTCGCCATCGGCCGCGACACCGAAACCGTGGCCCTTTCCAAGGCCCTGAAATACCACCTGGAACACCGGGTGTTCATCAACCAGGACAAGACAGTGATCTTTCGCTGAAACCTTCAGGAGGCACGCTCATGACCCTACGTGTTGCAATCATCGGCGCCGGCCCGTGTGGCCTGGCGCAACTTCGCGCGTTCCAGTCGGCCCGCGACAAAGGTGCCGCCATCCCCGAGTTGGTGTGCTTCGAGAAACAGCAGGACTGGGGCGGCATGTGGAACTACACCTGGCGCACCGGCCTCGACGAGAACGGCGAGCCGGTGCACGGCAGCATGTACCGCTACCTGTGGTCCAACGGCCCCAAGGAATGCCTGGAATTTGCCGACTACACCTTTGAAGAACATTTCGGCCGGCCCATCGCGTCCTACCCGCCGCGCGAGGTGCTGTGGGACTACATCAAGGGCCGGGTGGAGAAAGCCGGGGTACGCGACTACATCCGCTTCAACCATGTGGTGCGCCAAGTCACCTTCGACGAACAGACCCAGCGCTTCAGCCTGTATGCCCACGACTACAACACCGACACCTTGACCTGCGAAGCATTCGACTACGTGATCAACGCCTGCGGCCACTTCTCCACGCCCAAGGTGCCGTACTTCGAAGGCTTTGAGCAATTCGCCGGGCGCATCCTACATGCCCATGATTTTCGCGAGGCCCTGGAGTTCAAGGACAAGGACCTGCTGATTGTCGGCAGCAGCTATTCGGCCGAGGATATCGGCTCGCAATGCTACAAATACGGCGCGCGCAGCATCACCAGTTGCTACCGCACCGCCCCCATGGGCTATGCCTGGCCGGACAACTGGGAAGAAAAACCACTGCTCCAGCGTCTGGAAAACAACCGCGCGTACTTTGCCGACGGCAGCAGCAAGCACATCGATGCGGTGATCCTGTGCACCGGCTACAAGCACCACTTCCCATTCCTGCCCGATGAACTGAGCCTCAAGACCGACAACCGCCTGTGGCCGATGAACCTCTACAAGGGCGTGTTCTGGGAACCCAACCCCCGCCTGATCTACCTCGGCATGCAGGACCAGTGGTACTCCTTCAACATGTTCGATGCCCAGGCCTGGTATGCCCGCGATGTGATCCTGGGGCGCATCCCACTGCCCAGCCAGGCCGAGATGGTCGCCGACAGCCAGCAATGGCACGCGCGGGAACAGACCCTGGAAACCAACCAGCAGATGTTCGAATACCAGGGCGCCTATATCCAGCACCTGGTGGACGCCACCGACTACCCGGATTTCGACATCGCCGGGGTCAACGAAACCTTTCTGCACTGGAAGCACGACAAGGCGGAAAACATCATGGGTTATCGCGACAAGTCCTACCGCTCGCTGATGACCGGCACCCAGTCGCCGCCCCACCACACGCCGTGGTTGCAGGCCCTGGATGATTCGATGGCAGCGTACCTGGGCGCGCCCGCGACGCCCATCAAGTCGGTCGGCTGATGATGAATGCACCGCGTATTTCCCATCCCCGAGAGCCCGGGCTGTTTGCCCGCGCGCCGAACCTGGAGCGCTACCGCGTGGCCGCCGGCGGTGTGACCCTGGTGGACTTGCAGCCTGGCGACGGTCTGCACGTGATCGACGTCGAAGGCCGGCAACCCTGCGCACTGCTGGCCCTCGACGCCGGCGGTCGCAGCGCCCTGGCGAGCTGGGGCCTGAGCGGGTCAACGGCGTGCAGTGTGCCAGGGCGTATCGGCCTGGCGCTCCAGCGGCGCGGCATCGACGCCCAGGCATTGCCGCTGGCCGCCTCGCTGTGGGACACCGACAGTCCGCCCGGCCACAGCCGGCAGTTTGTCGCCCAGGACGCGCTGCTGGTGATCGTCGCCGCGCCCGCCGAGGCCACCGCCGTCGACCGGCAATACCGGCCCAGCGAGCTGCGCCTGCGGGTGACGCGGGCCAACCCGTCGCCGCTGCTGGTACCGCACCTGCCCGAGCCGTTGGGCGACGTGCTGGACGAATTCACCCTGCGCGCGGGCACGGCCCGCAGCTACACCGTTGCCAAGGGCCAGTACGTGCAGGTGCTGGATGTGGCCGGCCGCCAGTGTTCGGACTTCGTCGCCCTCGACCGGCGTGCCCTGGATCGCGGCGTGGAGCTGGATCTGGACCAGACCGTCACGCGCACCCTGAACGGCAGCGCCTACCCGGCACCGGGGCTGTTCTCGAAGTTTTTCGACCGCCACATGCAACCGATGCTGGAGGTGGTGCAAGACACCGTCGGGCGCCACGATTCATTCGCCCTGGCCTGCGCGGCGCGCTACTACGAAACCCATGGGTATTTCGGGCACGACAACTGCAGCGACAACCTCAGCCAGGTCCTTGCGCCCTATGGCGTGCAGGCCCGCAACGGTTGGCCGGCGATCAACTTTTTCTTCAATACGGGGATTGATGCGCACCAGCAGATGACCCTGGATGAGCCCTGGTCGCGGCCCGGTGACTACGTGCTGCTGCGGGCCATGACCGACCTGCTGTGTGGCAGTACCTCGTGCCCGGATGACATCGACCCGGCCAATGGCTGGAACCCGACCGATATCCATGTCCGCATCTACAGCGAGAAGGAGCGTTTTTCCATCGCCATGAGCACTCGAACCACGGCGGATGCCGACCCGATTCTCACCCGTGAGTCCGCGTTTCACTCACGCACCAGCGCCCTCACCGGCAGCTTCACCGACTACCGCAACTGGTGGCTGCCGCTGCGCTACGACGGTTACGGCGCCACCGAGGAATACCTCGGGTGCCGCGAACGGGTGGCGGTGATGGACCTGACCGCCCTGCGCAAATTCGAAATCATCGGCCCCGACGCCGAAGCCCTGTTGCAGTACTGCCTGACCCGCGATGTGCGGCGCCTGGCGGTGGGCCAAGTGGTGTATTCGGCGATGTGCCACGCCCACGGCGGCATGCTCGACGACGGCACCCTGCTGCGCCTGGGCCCGGACAACTTCCGTTGGATCTGCGGCGAAGACTACGCCGGCGTCTGGTTGCGCGAGCAGGCACAGAAACTGGGCATGAAGGTGTGGGTCAAGTCCGCCAGCGAGCAGATCCACAACCTGGCGGTGCAAGGGCCCCTGAGTCGCGAACTGCTCAAGCAGATGGTCTGGACCCCGCCCACCCAGCCGAGCCTGGAAACCCTCGGCTGGTTCCGCTTCCTGGTCGGCCGGCTGGACGGTTTCGACGGCTGCCCGTTGATGATTTCGCGCACCGGCTACACCGGCGAGCTGGGCTTTGAGGTGTGGTGCCAGCCCGAAGACGCCGAACGGGTGTGGGACCGCATCTGGCAACTCGGCCAACCCTTGGGCCTGGTCCCGCTGGGCCTGGAGGCCCTGGACCTGCTGCGCATCGAAGCCGGGCTGATCTTTGCCGGCTACGAGTTCAGCGACCAGACCGACCCGTTCGAGGCGGGCATCGGTTTCAGCGTACCGCTCAAGAGCAAGACCGATGACTTCATCGGCCGCGATGCCCTGTTGCGGCGCAGCGCCCACCCCAGCCACAAGCTGGTCGGCCTGCACCTGAGCGGCAACGAGACGGCCCGGCATGGCGACCCGGTGTACCAGGGCCGGGCCCAGGTCGGGGTGATCACCAGTGCCTGCCGCTCACCGCTGCTGGCCAGCAATATCGCGCTGTGCCGGGTCGACGTGAGCTGCGCCGAGCCCGGCACTGAACTGGAGATTGGCAAAGTCGATGGCCTGCAGAAGCGCATCAGCGCCAGGGTCAGCGCAGCGATTTTCTACGACCCGGACAAAAGCCGGGTACGTAGCTGATCGTCCCGAAACGTGTGTGCCACCCCATTTTGACTGCCCCAACCTAACCGCTATTCAGACATGGGAATACGAAGATGGAAGCGACGACGTTCGAGGCTGTACCGCAGGCTGCCGGCTCGGTGGGCAGCCTGCACCGCAAGATCGATTGGCGCGGGGCCTTCTGGGTCGCCAGTGGCGTGCCCGCGCTGGTGCTGTTCTCCATCGGTGCGATTGCCGCCACGGTGGGCAAGCCGGCGTGGATCGTGTGGATCGTGTCGATCCTGTTCGGGTTTATCCAGGCCTTCACCTACGCCGAGATCGCCGGGTTGTTCCCGCACAAATCCGGCGGCGCCTCGGTGTACGGCGCGGTGGCCTGGGTGCGCTACAGCAAGCTGATCGCGCCGGTGTCGGTGTGGTGCAACTGGCTGGCCTGGTCACCGGTGCTGTCCATCGGCTCGGGGCTGGCGGCGGGGTATATCCTCACGGCGCTGTTTCCCGCCGATGCGTTGATCAACACCTGGCAACTGACCCTGCTGGACCTGGGCTGGGTCAAGAGCGGTCTGTCGCTGCGCATCAACGCGACGTTCGCCATTGGTTTGTTGATTTTGCTCACGGTGTTTGCCGTGCAGCACGGCGGCATCCTGCGTTCGGCGCGCCTGACCCTGGTGCTCGGCGTCACCTCGTTGATTCCGCTGCTGCTGGTGGGCGTGGTGCCCTTGTTCACCGGGGATGCGGCCCAGGCCAACTTCCTGCCGCTCTACCCCCTGGCCCATGACGCGGCCGGGCAAGTCATCGATGGGCCCTGGGATATTTCCGGCTGGTCGCTGATGGCCGGTGGGCTGTTCATGGCAGCGTGGTCCACCTACGGTTTTGAAACGGCGGTGTGCTACACCCGCGAATTCAAGGACCCCAAGCGCGACACGTTCAAGGCGATCTTCTACGCCGGCCTGCTGTGCATCCTGGTGTTCACCCTGGTACCGCTGGCGTTCCAGGGCAGCCTGGGGCTGGGCCAACTCGTGACCCCGGCGGTGCTCGACGCCAGTGGCGCAGTCGTGACGCCGGCGGTGTACAGCGGCCTGCTCTCGCCCGCGATCTACAGCGGCATGGGGGTTGGCCAGGTGATGGCCGACAGCATCGGTGGCGGCAAGGTGGTCGCCAATATCGTGTTGATCATGCTGGTGCTGGCGACGTTGCTGGCGATCATGACCTCGATGTCCGGTTCGTCGCGCACCCTGTATCAGGCCTCGGTGGATGGCTGGTTGCCCAAGTACCTGGGGCGCACCAACGAGCACGGCGCGCCGACGGCGGCAATGTGGACCGACCTGTCATTCAACCTGCTGCTGTTGCTGATGTCGGACTACGTGTTCGTGCTGGCGGCATCCAACGTCAGCTACATCATCTTCAACTTCCTCAACCTCAATGCCGGCTGGATCCACCGCCTGGACCGCCCCGACTGGGTACGCCCGTACAAAGCCCCCACCGTGCTGCTGGCGGCCGGCGGCGTGCTGAGTTTCGTCAACCTGGCCTGCATGGGCCTGGGCGCGGATATCTGGGGCGCGGGCACGCTGGTCACCGGCTTGCTGTTGGCGCTGCTGATCCTGCCGGTGTTCTGCTACCGCCACTATGTGCAGGACAAGGGCCACTTCCCCGCCGCCATGCTCACCGACCTGTATATCCAGGCCGACGACGGCCAACGCCGCGCCGGCTGGCTGCCCTATGCCACGCTGGTGGCCGGTGTGCTGGTGGTGTATGCCTGCCATCAACTGGTAGCCTGAGCCTTCTGGCCTGCCTATGGCTGAGGGATTGTTATCCCTCAGCTCCTTATTTCCCAGACAATGGTGACGCTTTTGACCAGCTCTCTCCCCACGCTTGCCCGCGATATCGACGGCAAGGCCATCGCCGCCCAGGTGCTCGACGAGGTTCGCGAAGAGGTCCTGCTGCTTGCCTCGCAGCAGATCTACCCGGCCCTGGCGGTATTGCTGGTGGGCGATGACCCGGCCAGCCACGTCTACGTGCGCAATAAACTGCTGCGGGCCAAGGAAGCCGGGATTCGCTCCCTGGAATACCGGCTGCCGGAAGATGCCAGCCAGGCGCAGGTGCTGGACCTGCTTGCCCAGTTGAATACCGATGCGTCGGTCAACGGCATCCTGGTGCAATTGCCACTGCCGGCGCATATCGACGAGGCAGCGGTGATCCACGCGATTGACCCGATCAAGGACGTGGATGGCTTCCACCGCGAAAACGTCGGCGGCCTGGTGCAAGGCATCGAGGTGCTCACGCCCTGCACACCCAGCGGCTGCATGCGCCTGCTGCACGAAACCTGCGGCGACTTGAGCGGCTTGCACGCGGTGGTCATCGGCCGCTCGAACATCGTCGGCAAACCCATGGCGACCCTGCTATTGCAGGCCCACTGCTCGGTCAGCGTGGTGCACTCACGCAGCGTCGATGCCCCAGCGTTGTGCCGTTTGGCCGACATCGTCGTCGCCGCCGTCGGCCGGCCGCAATTGATCGACGCCAGCTGGCTCAAGCCTGGCGCAGTGGTCATTGATGTCGGGATCAACCGCATCACCACCGAGACCGGCACGAGGCTGGTGGGGGATGTGGACTATGCCAGCGCCCGCACCGTGGCCAGCGCGATCACGCCGGTACCCGGCGGTGTGGGCCCCATGACGATAGCCTACCTGCTGAAGAACACCCTGGTGGCGAGCCAGTTGCAGCGCAAAGCCCTGCCCCGAGCGCTGGCGCTGTACCTGTAGGAGCGAGCTTGCTCGCGAAAAACGTCCAGGCAACGCGGTCATCCAGGGTGCCCGCGTTATCGTTAACGATCTTCGCGAGCAAGCTCGCTCCTACAGGGTTCTCAGTGGTTTTAGGCGGCCAGGTCCATTTCTTCCACCGACTCATGGGCACGCAGGCTGAAGAACACCCTGGTGGCGAGCCAGTTGCAGCGCAAAGCCCTGCCCCGAGCGCCGGCGCTGCACCTGTAGGAGCGAGCTTGCTCGCGAAAAACGTCCAGGCAACGCGGTCATCCAGGATGCCCGCGTTATCGTTAACGATCTTCGCGAGCAAGCTCGCTCCTACAGGGTTCTCAGTGGTTGTAGGCGCGCTCGTTGTGCTCGGCCAGGTCCAGGCCCATCTCTTCCACCGACTCATGGGCACGCAAGCCGACCAGGGCATTGACCACTTTGAGAATGATCCAACTGACCACAAAGCAATACACCGTGGTCAACAACACCCCCTTGAGCTGGGCAACCACCTGCCCTCCCATGGTCACACCTTCCACCAGGCCACCCATGGACGGTACACAGAACACGCCAGTCAACACCGCGCCGATCATGCCGCCGATGCCATGCAGGCCGAACACATCAAGGCTGTCGTCGTAGCCGAAACGGCGCTTCAACACCGTCACGCTCAAGTAGCAGAACACCCCGCACAGCAGACCGATGGCCAACGCCCCCCCCACCCCCACATAAGCGCACGCCGGGGTAATCCCCACCAGGCCGGCCAACGCGCCGCTGGCCAGGCCGAGGGCACTGGGTTTGCCGACCTTGAACCACTCGGTGAACATCCAGCCGAGAATCCCGGCGCACGCGCCCAGTTGGGTATTGAGCATGACGATGCCCGAGGTACCGCTGAGGCCACCGCCGGAACCGATATTGAAGCCGAACCAGCCGACCCAGAGCATCGCCGCGCCGGCCATGGTCAGGCTCAGGTTATGCGCAGGCATCGGCGTGTTCTGGTAGCCCTTGCGCTTGCCGAGGATCAGGCACGCGGCGAGTGCCGCCACACCGGCATTGATGTGCACGGCGGTGCCGCCGGCAAAATCGAGCACGCCCCAGTTATGCATCAAGGCCCCCGAACCGCCCCAGACCATATGCGCCACCGGGGCATAGACCAGGGTGAACCAGATGGCCATGAACAGCAGCGCCGCCGAGAATTTCATGCGTTCGGCAAAGGCCCCCGCGATCAGGGCCGGGGTGATGATGGCGAAGGTCATCTGGAAGGTCACGAAGACCCCTTCCGGAATATCCCCCACCAGGCTCTCCGGGGTCATGCCGGCCAGGAAGGCACGGCTCAGGCCGCCGACAAAACTGTTGAAGGTCACCTGCCCTTCGACCATGCCGGTGGTGTCGACCACCATGCTGTAGCCGTAGATCACCCACAGCACGCCCACCAACCCGGCGATGCCAAAGCATTGGGTGAACAGCGAAAGCATGTTTTTCGCGCGGACCAGGCCGCCATAGAACAACGCGAGCCCCGGCAAGCACATGAACAGCACCAGCACGGCGGCGGTGACCATCCAGGCGGTACTGCCGGTGTTCAAGGTGGGGGCATCAGCAGCGTACGCCAAGGGTGCAAAGGCACCGGCCGCGAATAAACCGAAGAGGGATTTGCCGAGAAGACGATTGACCATGTTCAAAGCTCCTGCAACAGAAGTGTGTAGGAGCGAGCTTGCTCGCGAAAAACGTCCAGGCAACGCGTTCATCCAGGGTGCCAGCGTTATCGTTGACGATCTTCGCGAGCAAGCTCGCTCCCACAGGGGGGGTAATTCAGTAACTCGAACCCGGCACCCAGCTGGTCCCGGCCAGCGGCACGCGGGCCATGGCGGCCGATTCCACGGTCAGCGCCACCAGGTCCTCGGGGTCGAGGTTGTGCAGGTGCGACTTGCCGCACGCACGCGCCATGGTCTGCGCCTCCAGCACCATCACCCGCAGGTAGTTGGCTAACCGCCGCCCACCTTCTACCGGGTCGAGGCGCTTGGACAGCTCCGGGTCCTGGGTGGTGATACCGGCCGGGTCGCGGCCGTTCTGCCAGTCGTCGTAGAAGCCGGCGGCCGAGCCGATCTTTTTCAGTTCCGCGTCCAGCCTCGGGTGGTTATCGCCCAGGGCAATCAGCGCCGCCGTACCAATGGCGACCGCGTCCGCGCCCATCGCCATGGCCTTGGCCACGTCGGCACCGTTGCGAATCCCGCCCGACACGATCAACTGGACCTTGCGGTGCATGCCCATTTCTTGCAAAGCCTGTACCGCTTGCGGGATGGCCGACAAAATCGGAATGCCCACATGCTCGATAAACACTTCCTGGGTCGCGGCGGTACCGCCTTGCATGCCGTCGAGCACGATCACATCGGCACCGGCCTTGACCGCCAGCTTCACGTCGTAATACGGCCGGCTCGCGCCGATCTTCACGTAGATCGGTTTTTCCCAATCGGTGATTTCGCGCAGCTCGGCAATCTTGATCGCCAGGTCATCCGGCCCGGTCCAGTCCGGGTGGCGGCAGGCGCTGCGCTGATCCACACCGATGGGCAAGGTGCGCATGCCGGCCACGCGTTCGGTGACCTTCATGCCCAGCAACATGCCGCCACCGCCGGGCTTGGCGCCCTGGCCGAGGACGATCTCGATGGCGTCGGCCTTGCGCAAATCATCCGGGTTCATGCCGTAGCGCGACGGCAAATATTGATAGACCAAATGCTGGGACTGGCCGCGCTCTTCCGGGGTCATGCCACCGTCACCGGTGGTGGTGCTGGTGCCCGCGATGGTCGCGCCACGGCCCAGGGCTTCCTTGGCATTGGCCGACAGCGCACCGAAACTCATGCCGGCGATGGTCACTGGGATCTTCAGGTGGATCGGCTTCTTGGCGAAGCGGTTGCCGAGGATCACGTCGGTGCCACACTTCTCGCGATAGCCTTCCAGCGGGTAGCGCGACACGCTGGCGCCAAGCAGCAGCAAGTCATCGAAGTGCGGCAGCTTGCGCTTGGTGCCGCCGCCGCGAATGTCGTAGATGCCGGTTTCGGCGGCGCGCTGGATTTCCTGGATGGTCAGGCGGTCGAAGGTGGCCGACTCGCGCAGGACCGGAGGGGTTTGTTCAGTCATGGTGGAGCTCCTGATCAGTACGCGGAGGCGTTATCGACTTTGAAGTTGTAGAGTTGACGGGCCGAGCCGTAGCGCTTGAAGTCCGCCGCCTGGTGGGCGAAACCCGCACGGTCGAGCAGCTCTTGCAGCTCCTTGAGGTGCTCGCTGCGCATCTCTTTTTCGACGCAGTCCGAGCCCAGGGACTCCACCGTGCCTTTGACGTAGATGTGGGTTTCGTACAGCGAATCGCCCAGCGCATCGCCGGCATCGCCGCACACCACCAGACGCCCGGCCTGGCCCATGAAGCAACTCATGTGGCCGATGCTGCCGCCGACGACGATGTCGATACCCTTCATGGAAATCCCGCAACGCGCGCCCGCATCGCCCTCGATCACCAGCAAGCCGCCATGGGCCGTGGCCCCGGCCGCCTGAGAGGCGCTGCCCTTGACCCGTACCGAGCCGGACATCATGTTCTCGGCGCAGCCCACGCCGACATTGCCGTGCACGGTGATCGAAGCCTGCTGGTTCATGCCCGCGCAGTAGTAGCCGGCGTGGCCCTCGATATCGATGGACACGGCTTGGTTCACGCCCACCGCGAGGTTGTGCTTGCCGTTGGAATGGATCACGCGCCATTCGTTGTCGATGGCCTGGGCGTGCAGCGCCTGGTTGAGGTCACGCACGGTGGCGGTGGAAAGATCGATGGTTTTCATGTGTGCGCTCCTTAAGCCGACTGGCGTTCCCAGATGTACAACGTGGCCGGTGCCGGCTCCCAGATCCGCGCGTTCTCGATGCCCGGCAGGCTCGACAGCGCCTGGTATTCGGAGGCCATGGCGACGTAGTCGTCGGTCTCGGCGAGGATCGCCGGCTTGCACGCAATCGGGTCGCGGATCACCGCAAAACCGTTGCGCGTGCCGATGGCGAAGGTGAAGAAGCCGTCGAGGTCTTCCAGGGAATGGTCCAGCGCCTCTTTGAGCGAATCGCCCTGTTGCAGGCGCCAGGTCAGGTAGCCGGCGGCGACTTCGGTGTCGTTGTCGGTTTCGAAGTGGATGCCTTCGCGCTTGAGTTCCTGGCGCAGGCGGAAGTGGTTGGACAGCGAGCCGTTGTGCACCAGGCACAGGTCGGCGCCGGTGGAAAACGGGTGGCTGCCTTCCATGGTCACCGCACTTTCGGTGGCCATGCGCGTGTGGCCGATGATGTGGCTGCCCTGCATGCTCGCCAGGCCGAAGCGCTGGGAAATCTCCTCGGGCAGGCCCATGCCCTTGAGGATCTCGATGCTCTGCCCGGCGCTCATGATGCGTACGCTCGGCGCCAGTTCGGCCAGGGCCTGGCGCACCGGGGCTTCGTCGGCGTGGATCTTCAATACGGCGGCGCTGGCGTTCTGGAACCAGTCCAGGGAACAGCCGAGGCGCCCTTCCAGCTCGCCCATCAAGCCTTTCCAATCGAAGGCTTCGGTGGTGGCTTGCAGGGTCAGCTTGACCCAGCCATCGGCGACTTCATCGCCGTAGATGGCAAAACCGGCGCTGTCCGGGCCACGGTCGGTCATGGCTTGCAGCATGGGTTCAAACAGCTGGCCGAGCTGGGGTTCCAGCCGCGGATTCTTGAGGTACAGGCCTACGATTCCACACATAACAAGTCTCCGTCACACGGTGTCAGAAAAATTCGGTATAGCGCTGGATTTCCCAGTCGCTCACATGGCGGCTGTACTCCACCCACTCCATGCGCTTGAGCTTGATGAACTCGCCCACGATCTGCGGGCCAAGCACTTCGGCGAACAGCGCGTCGGCTTCCAGCGCGTCACAGGCTTCCTTGAGGGATTGCGGCAGGGTCTTGATGCCGCGTTCAGCGATCTGCTCAAGGCTCAGGCTGTAGAGGTTTTCGTTGCAGACGTGGTCGATTTCCAACTGGCGATCGATACCGTCCAGGCCCGCGGCGATGATCGCGGCGCTGACCAGGTAAGGGTTGCAACCGGCATCCGGCAGGCGGAACTCCAGGCGGCCATACGGCACGCGCACCATGGCCGAGCGGTTGTTGGCGCCAAACGCAATAAAGGCCGGGGCCCAGGTGGCGCCGGACAACGAGTTGCCGACCACCAGGCGCTTGTACGAGTTGACCGTGGGCGCGGCGAACGCACACAGCGCCGGGCCATGGGCGAGCAAACCGGCGGCGAAGTGATAGGCGAGTTTCGACAGGCCCATGCCGCTCGGGTCGCTGGCGTCATGGAACAGGTTTTTGTTCTCGGCGCTGCTGATCGACAAGTGAAAGTGCATGCCGTTGCCGGCGCGTTTCGGGTCGGGCTTGGGCATGAATGAACAGATCATGCCCAGGTCATTGGCGATCTCGCCGGCGGCCATGCGGAAGAAGGTGAAACGGTCGGCCGAGGTCAGGGCGTCGCTGTAGGTGTAGTTGATCTCGAACTGGCCGTTGGCGTCTTCGTGGTCGATTTGATAGACCTCGAAATCCACCGCCTGCAAGGCTTCGGTCAGGCGCTCGAGGAACACCCGCGAACGGGACAGGCCCTTGTAGTCGTAGCAAGGCTTGTCGAGGTTGTCGCTGGGGTCTACCAGTTGCAACTTGCCCTGCTCGTCGCGGCGCATCAGGTTGAATTCGGGTTCCAGGCCGGTGTTCAGCGTCCAGCCCTTGTCCTGCAGGCGCTGCACCTGCTGTTGCAACACGTAGCGGCTGTCGTAGGGATGGGGCTGGCCGTCGACATGACCGACGCACACCACGCGCCCATAACCTGGCTGCCAGGGCACCGGGGTCAATGTCGAGAGATCGCCGCGCGCCATGAAGTCCGGGCCATGAGGCTCCATGCCCATGCCGCTGATGGCAAACCCGGCGAACCCCGCGCCCTCTTCGGCCACGGTCTTGAGCCCACAGATCGGCACCGACTTGGTCTTGGCCGCCCCGTGTATATCCACAAACTGCGCAAGCACGTACTTGATCCCGTGCTTGTCGATGATGCGCTGGGTTTCTGCTGGCAACATTGCGTGTCACTCCTCGCGAAAGGCAAAACCGTGTGGGTGGGCCTAGGCTGTCTTTTTATTCCTAAAAAGAAAGTTAGTTTCCCAACAGGAATGCAATACCCTTGCCAGATTCGCGAGCGGCGGATTGATGTGCCGGTGAAAGCGCTTTTGTGCTGTATATATGGGAAAATTCTTTTCCCCGCAGGAATACGTACAGCGGGGTGGCCTTCAAGCGCCAGACCTTGCACTTTCCCAGTGCGAAAATAATATTACTGAACGGAAACCGTGCAGGAGCCGATGATCATGTCCACCGAAACCGCCCCGCGCCTCAAGCTCGAGCAATACCTGGGGCTGCAGATCAAACGCCAGCGCCAGGCCCAGGACCTGAAGCTGTCCGACGTGGCGAAGATTGCCGATATCAGCCAGGGCATGTTGAGCAAGATTGAGAACGCCCAGGTGTCCACCAGCCTCGATACCTTGAGCCGCCTGTGCGATGTGCTCGGGCTGCCGTTATCGAAGTTGTTCAGCGAATACGACCAGCAGGATGGCAGCGCCTTGCTGGTCAAGGCTGACCAGGGCATGGAAGTGGTGCGCCGGGGGACCGAGAAGGGGCATACCTATCACCTGCTCAACCATACGCGCGGGCCGAAGAAGAGTTTCGAGGCGTACATGGTGAGCATGGATGACGCCAGTGAGGAGTTTCCGACCTTTGCTCATCCGGGGACGGAGTTTTTGCATTTGCTGGAGGGGGAGTTGATTTATCGGCATGGCAATCAGCTGTATCGGATGGAGGCTGGGGACAGCTTGACGTTTGAGGGGGAAATTCCTCATGGGCCGGAGGAGTTGGTGCGGGTGCCGATTCGGTTGTTGTCGATTATGAATTATGGGGGGGATAAGGAGTGATCGTGGGCATATCCGTTGTTTTGGGGGTGGGGGTTTCGGGGGTGTCAGAAATTTTGTGTTCGGGCATAACATGAGTAAGAGGTGCATGTATGCCAACCAAAAAGAAACCCGCGTTGCCGAGTGGTGGGGCACAGACCTTTTGGTTACTTTTGGCTGGGCCGGCATCCCGGGCGTTTGCCAAAAGTGACCCGTTGTAAGAGCGGAACCGCCAGCCGCCGTTACCGCAGAAACGGATATGTACTCAACCCAACCCAACCCAACCCAACCAAAAAATTTCCCCCCAGTTAAAAATCTTTCCCAAAACCCCTAGACGCCCCGCCCCCATTCCCCTATAAAGCCACTTCAGGAATATTTTATTCCCCACAAGAAAACGCGCTCAAGGAATGAGCCTGCTGTCCTCAGACATTTTTTCGCTATGCGATGAGCTGCCGCCATCATCCCGAGGACGTGTCATGCAACACGAAAAAAACCATTTCATCATCAAAGTCACTTGTCCCGCGGTGTCCGGCATTGTCGCTGCCGTCACCACCTACCTGGCAGACAAGGCGTGCTACATCGGGGAGATGGCGCAGTTCGACGATGACTTCAGCGGCCGCTTCTTCATGCGCGCGGTGTTCCGTTTCAACGATGGCCATGCGGGCAACCTGCAAGAGATCAGGGACGGTTTCGCCGAGGTCGCCCAGGCCTTCGATATGCAGTGGGAACTGTACGACACCCGCGAGCCGATGCGCGTGATGCTGATGGTGAGCAAGTTCGACCACTGCCTCACCGACCTGCTCTACCGCTACCACAAGGGCGAGATGGACATGACCATCACCGCCATCGTCTCCAACCACCTCGACCTGCGGCCCATGGCCGAGCGTGAGGGTATTCGCTTTATTTACCTGCCTGTGTCCAAGGACAACAAGGCCGCGCAGGAAGCCGAGCTGATGAAGATCGTCGACGACACCCGCACCGAACTGGTGGTGTTGGCGCGCTACATGCAGATCCTCTCCGACGACCTGTGCCGGCAACTGTCGGGGCGGGCGATCAATATCCACCATTCGTTCCTGCCCGGTTTCAAGGGGGCCAAGCCCTATCACCAGGCTTATCAACGCGGCGTGAAGCTGATCGGCGCCACCGCGCACTACGTGACCAGCGACTTGGATGAGGGCCCGATCATCGAGCAGGAAGTACAGCGCGTCGACCACGTGTACAAGCCCGACGACCTCGTCGCCATCGGCCGCGACACCGAAACCGTGGCCCTGTCCAAGGCGGTCAAGTACCACCTGGAGCACCGCGTCTTCCTCAACCAGGACAGAACGGTGGTGTTCCGGTGAGCGCGCCCACACTGATCGACGGCAAAGCCGCCGCCGCGCGGGTGCTGCTGCAAGTGCGCGAGGACGTGGCGCACCTGCATGCGCAAGACATTCAACCGGCCCTGGCGGTGATCCTGGTGGGCAACGACCCGGCCAGCCAGGTCTATGTGCGCAACAAGATCCTGCGCGCCGAGGAGGTGGGCATCCGCTCCGTGGAGCATCGCCTGCCCGATGACACCAGCACCGAACAACTGTTGATCCTGATCGGCCAATTGAATGCCGACCCGGCGATCCACGGCATCCTCCTGCAATTGCCGTTGCCGGCGCAGATGGACGAACTGCGTGCCTTGGAGGCCATCTCACCGGACAAGGACGTCGATGGTTTTCACAGCCAGAACGTCGGCGGCCTCAGCCAGGGGCGCGCGGTACTCACGCCGTGCACGCCGAGCGGCTGCCTGTACCTGTTGGAGCAAACCTGCGGCGACCTGCGCGGCAAACACGCGGTGGTGATCGGCCGCTCGAACATCGTCGGCAAACCCATGGCCGCGCTGCTGCTCAAGGCGGACTGCTCGGTGACCGTGCTGCATTCGCGCAGCCAAAATGCCCAGGCCCTGTGCAAACAGGCCGATATCGTGATCGCCGCCGTAGGCCGTGCACGCTTGATCGACGCCAGCTGGCTCAAGCCTGGCGCGGTGGTGATCGATGTCGGCATCAACCGCATCGACGACGACGGCCGCAGCCGCCTGGTGGGCGATGTCGACTTCGACAGCGCCCTGCCCCATGTCGCCGCCATCACCCCGGTGCCCGGCGGTGTCGGGCCGATGACCATTGCCTTCCTGATGAAAAACACCGTGGCCGCCGCCCTCGCGCAACACCACACCTTACGCAGCCAATCGGAGGCCGTATGCCATTCAATCTATTGAAATACGGACTGAGTTCGGAGTACCCGGTGGAGGTGGATCTACCGCCGCCCAAGGAACTCAAGGCCAGCTATGACGTCGTGATCATCGGCGCCGGCGGCCATGGCCTCGCGACCGCCTACTACCTGGCCAAGTACCACGGAATCACGAATATCGCAGTGCTGGAAAAGTCTTACCTGGGCGGCGGCAATACGGCGCGCAACACCGCGGTGATCCGCTCCAACTACCTCACCAGCGAAGGCGTTCGTTTCTATGCCGAGTCGGTGAAGATGTTCCAGTCGCTGTCCAACGAATTCGACTTCAACATCATGTACTCCGAGCGCGGCCAATTGACCCTGGCCCACACCGACGCCACCGTGCGTTCGTTCCGCCAGCGCGCTGAGGTCAACAAGCACTTCGGCGGACGTACGGAAATGATCGACCGCCAGCAGATCCGCGAGCTGGTGCCCAGCCTCAACCTCGACCCCGGCCACTTGCCGGTGATCGCCGGGCTCTGGCATATCGACGGCGCCACCGCGCGCCACGACGCCGTGGCCTGGGGCTACGCCAAGCAGGCGGCCAAACGCGGCGTGGAAATCCATCAGCTCACCGAAGTGCAGGACCTGGTGATCGAGAACGGCGCCATCACGGCGGTGAAGACCAATCGCGGCACCATCCGGTGCGGCTGCGCGGTGCAGGCGATTGCCGGGCACAGCTCGCTGCTGATGGCCAAGGCCGGCATTCGCTCGCCGATCCAGACCTTCCCGCTGCAAGCCATGGTCACCCAGCCGTTCAAGCCGTTCCTCGATCCGCTGGTCAGTTCCTCGGCGCTGCACTGTTACGTGCAGCAAACCAGCCGCGGCGAAGTGGTGTTCGGCGGTGGCTCCGACCCTTACCCGCTGTTCAACACGCGCTCGACCCTGGACCTCAAGGAAAGCCTGCTGGCCCATGCCATCGAGATGTTCCCCTTCCTCGCCAATGCCAAGTTGATGCGCCAGTGGGCCGGGATCACCGACATGACCCCCGACTACAGCCCGATCATGGGCCTGTCGCCGGTAAAAAATTACTACCTCGACGCCGGCTGGGGCACCTGGGGCTTCAAGGCCACGCCGATCTGCGGCAAGACCATGGCCGAGCTGGTCGCCAGCGGCGGCAAGGTGCCGGAGCTGATCAAGCCGTTTGGTCTCGAACGTTTCTCGACCTTCCAGCAAGTCAACGAGATGGGCGCCACGGCGGCCAGTCACTGACGGAGAGCGGACTATGAAAATCATGATGTGCCCGCTCAACGGGCCACGCAATATCAGCGAGTTCACCTATGGCGGTGAATTCAAACCGATGCCCGACCCAGTGACGTGCAGCGATGCCGAATGGGCCGACTACGTGTTCAACACCGACAACCTCGCCGGTGTGGTGCGCGAATGGTGGATGCACACGCCCTCCAGCTATTGGTTCCTCGCCGAACGCCACACGGTCACCGATGAAATCCTGCGCACCTTCGATCCCCGCGAGTTATTCACCACCCGCGTCGACTTCACCACCGCCAAGGAGATCGCCGGATGAACCGCCTCCCCGCCCCCATGGGCCTGCTGATCCAGCGTGACCAGCCACTCGATTTCAGTTTCGACGGCCTGCCCTACCAAGGTTTACAGGGCGACAGCATCGCCAGTGCCCTGCTCGCCAACGGGCGCTTCCTGATGTCGCGTTCGTTCAAATACCACCGCCCACGCGGCCCCTTGACCATGGCCGGCCAGGACGCCAACAGCCTGGTGCAACTGCCCCGCGAACCCAACGTGCTGGCCGATGCCCACGCGCTGTCCGCCGGCTTGGCCGTAACGGCGCAGAACGTCAACGGTTCGCTGGACAACGACAAGGACGCCTACCTGGGCAAGTTCTCCAGGTTCATGCCGGTGGGTTTCTACTATCGCTCGTTCTACAAGCCCAAGGGCATGTGGAAAGTCTGGGAGCCGATCATCCGTAAAAAGGCCGGCCTGGGCGTGCTCGACCTGAGATTCCAACCTGAGTACTACGACAAGGCCTACCTGTTTACCGACCTCGCGGTGATCGGTGCCGGCCCCGCCGGCTTGCAGGCCGCGCTGACCGCCGCGAATGCCGGAGCCAAGGTGTTGCTGATCGAACAGCAGCCGATCCTCGGTGGGTCGCTGACCTATGCGCGCTTCGATATCGCCGGCACCCGCGCCGACACCTTGCGCCGCGAGTTGCTGGACGCGGTGCAGCAGCACGCGAATATCCGAGTGCTCACCGACGCCACCTGCAATGCCTGGTTTACCGACAACTACCTGCCGGTGATCCAGGGCAAGCGCCTGTATAAGGTGCGCGCGCAACAGTGCCTGGTGTGCAGCGGTTCGTTCGACCAACCGGTGGTTTTCCGCAACAACGATCTACCGGGGGTGATGCTCACCAGTGCCGCGCAACGCCTGATGAAGCTCTATGCGGTCAAGCCCGGCAAGCGCGCCGTGGTGCTCACCGGCAACGATGACGGCTACCTCGCCGCCCTCGACCTGCATGACCAGGGCGTCGACGTGGCCGCCGTGATCGACCTGCGTCACGCTCCGGCAGACAACGCCCTGCCCGCGGCCCTGGCCCAGCGTAAGATCCCGTGCCTGACCAACAGCACGGTGTTCGAGGCCCTGCATGAAAAAGGCCTGCGCCATGTGAAGGGCGTCGACGTGCGTCAGATCACCGGCCAGGGCCAGGTCAGCGCCAGCGGGCAAGTGATCGACTGCGACCTGCTGTGCATGTCCGCCGGTTATATGCCGGTCTATCAGTTGCTGTGCCAGGCCGGTGGCAAGCTGGCCTATGACGACTCGCGTGCGGAGTTCAGCCTCAGCGGTTTACCGCAGAACCTGAATGTGGCCGGCTCCGTGCACGGTCGGCACCAGTTGGACAACGTGCTGGCAGACGCCACCAATGCCGCCGCCGACAGTGTGCTCGCCCTCGGCTTGAAGACTGCCAGCCCGCGCGTGCCGCTGCGCAGCGAAGCCCAGGTCAACTTCCACTGGCCAATCTTCCCGCACCCCAAGGGCAAGGACTTCGTGGATTTTGACGAAGACCTGCAAGTGGCGGACATCGTCAACGCCACCCGCATCGGCTACCGCGATGTGCAGTTGGTCAAGCGTTACTCCACGGTCGGCATGGGCCCGTCCCAGGGGCGCCACTCGGCGCTGCCGACCGCGCGGCTGGTGGCCTGGGCGACCCAGCGCAATATCAGTGAAACCGGAGTGACCACCGCACGGCCGCCATTCGTGGCGGAAAAACTCGCGCATGTCGCCGGGCGTGCCTTCGACCCCTACCGCCAAACGCCGATGCACGCGCGCCATGTGCAAGCCGGGGCGAAGATGATGCCTGCCGGTATCTGGCAACGCCCGGCCTACTATGGCAAGCCCGAGGACCGCGAAGCCTGCATGCAGGCCGAAGCGCTGCACGTGCGCAACAAGGTTGGCCTGATCGATGTGTCGACCCTGGGCGGCCTGGATGTACGCGGCCCGGACGCCGCCGAACTGCTCAACCGCATGTACACCTTTGCGTTCCTCAAGCAGCCGGTGGGCCGTTCGCGTTATGCGCTGATGACCAACGAACACGGCGTGGTGATCGACGACGGCGTGTGCGCGCGGCTGGCCGACAAGCATTTCTACGTCACCGCCACCACCAGCGGCGTCGACCGCATCTACCAGCAGATGCTCAAGTGGAACGCGCAGTGGCGCCTGGACGTGGACGTGACCAACGTCACGGCAGCGATCTGTGCGGTGAACGTGGCCGGGCCGGATTCGCGCAAGGTGCTGGAACAGGTGTGCAGCGACCTCGACCTCAGTGCTGAAGGCTTCCCCTACCTGGGCGTGCGCCAGGGCACGGTGGCCGGGACCAAGGCCCGCCTGCTGCGGGTGGGTTTCGTCGGCGAACTGGGCTATGAAATCCACGTACCGGCGCGCCACGGCCTGGCGTTGTGGGACGCGTTGATGACGGCCGGCAAGGCCTTTGACATTCGCCCCTTCGGCGTCGAGACCCAACGCCTGCTGCGCCTGGAAAAAGGCCACGTGATCATCAGCCAGGACACCGATGGCATGACCCACCCGGCGGAAATCGACATGGGCTGGGCAGTGAGCCGCACCAAGCCGTTTTTCGTCGGCCGCCGCTCGGTGGACATCCTCGAAGCCCAACCGCTGAAACGCAAACTGGTGGGCTTCAGCCTGCCCAAGGGCAGCGTACAACCGCTGGAAGGCCACCTGGTGCTCAACGGCGCGGACATCAGCGGCAACGTCACCTCCTGCGAATACTCCAGCAGCCTGGGCCGTATCATCGGCCTGGCCTATGCCGGGATCGACCAGAGCACACCGGGGCAGCGCATTCCGATTCGCGTCGAGGGCGGCATCGTCGTCCAGGCCGAGGTGGTGCAACTGCCGTTCTTCGACCCCACCAACCAACGCCAGGAGGGTTAAGCCATGACCAGTCTGAAAGCCCACGAATTGTTCACGCCTGCCTGCCAGTTGCAAGATCAGACCGACCTGCCCCGGGTTGGCTTTCGCGGTACGCAAAGCGCCGAGTACCTCAGCGCACGCGGCTTCACCCTGCCCGGTGCGCCCAACCGCGCACTCGCGCAGGCCGACGGCGGTTGGGTGGCGCGCCTGTCGCAGAACGAATACCTGTTGTTGGGCAGCCCCCAGGATGAGGGCCAGCGCATCGCCGATGAAGAAGCGCGCTGGGAACTCGACCACCGCGCCAACTACCTGCTGCCGCGCCAGGACAGCCATGCCTGTGTGCGGCTCAGCGGCGGTGTGATTGCCCAGGTCATGGCCAAGCTGTGCGGCGTCGACCTCAGCCACCCGACATTCAAACCGGGCATGGTGGCGCAGACGTCGGTGGCGCGGGTGAATGGGATTGTCATCCACACAGGGAGTGTGGAGGTGCCGGCGTTTCATATCCTGTGGGATCGCGCCTCGAAGGAATACTTCGAGGGCGCGTTAGTGGATGCATTGGAGGAGTTTGGCGGCGTGGATCAGTCGGTATAGCCCAACCGCCCCGCCCTGACCTTCTGGGTGTGTTGACGTGTCGCCAGGCAGTAATACAACGGACACGTCACCACCAACCCCACCAGCCACGACAAGTCCGCGCCTTCCACCAGGTTGGCCCACGGCCCCACATACAGCGAGGTATTGGCAAACGGCAGTTGCACAAGGATGCCAAGGAAATACGCCACGATCGCATGCAGGTTGAAACGCCCGTACACCCCGCCATCCGCCTGGAAGATCGAAGCAATGTCATAGACCCCGCGCTTGATGACGTAGAAGTCGATCAGGTTGATCGACGCCCACGGCACCAGTACCAGCAACAGCGCGAGGATCAGGCCGATAAATTGCGAGATGAAGTCCGCCGACGCGCCCAACGCGACGACACAGCAACCGGCGAGGATCACGCCTGAGAGCAGCACGCGCACCTTGATGCTGGGGGTCCAGTGGCTGGCGAAGGTCTGGACCGAGGTGATGATCGACAGCACCGCGCCATACAGATTCAGGGCGTTGTGGCTGATGATGTTGAGCAGGAACAGCACCATCAGGATCGGCCCCAGCCAGCCGGTGGCTTGCTTGACGGCGAGCATGGCTTCGGTGCCTTCGGGGGTGGCCAATGCCGCGACCAGGCCAAAGGCGAAGGACAGGATGGTGCCAAGGGTCGCGCCCAGGTAAGTCGCGATAAATGGCCGAGTGATGCCGATATCCGCCGGCAGGTAGCGTGAGTAGTCGCTGGTGTAGGGCGAAAAGCTGATCTGCCAGATCACCCCCAGCGATACGGTGGCCAGCCAGCCGGCCGCGTTGAAGCCGCCACGGGTGAGGAAGTCCGCCGGCAGGTCATGGGCGAAGATGTAGACGAACCCCGCCAGCAACGCGCTGCCCATCACCCACGTGCCGATACGGTTGAGGCTATGGATAAAGCGGTAGCCGATCACGCCGATAGCCGTGGCGGCGAGCGCGCCGATCAGGATGCTTGCCGGCACCGGGACCGACGGCACGATGCCGACGATGGACTTGCCCGCCAGTACGATATTGGAAATGAAGAAACCGATGTAGATCAGCGCGGCGAAGAACACGATCAGCAGCGCACCGTAACGGCCGAACTGGCCCCGGCTCTGCACCATCTGCGGGATGCCCATGCGCGGGCCCTGCGCCGATGCGAGGGCAATCACGATGCCGCCGAGCAGGTGCCCAAGGGCAATCGCCAGCAGCCCCCACACCAGGTTGAGATGGAACACCTGGGCCACCATGGCGCCGGTGACGATGGGCAGCGGTGCAATGTTGGTGCTGAACCATAAGGTGAACAGGTCGCGGGCCTTTCCATGGCGCTCTGCGAGGGGGACGTAATCGACCGTGTGATGCTCGATCAGGGGGTCTTGCCGGGACATCTGGGGCATGGAAATGAACTCGCGTTTGTCTGATCTTATAGTTGTTTGACGCCAAACCGGGGGAGCTCTGCGGCCGCCCCTCAGATGAACACCATATTATGGTATTCCAACATTTTCACAAGACTGATCCGTAGTCTCAGCGCGCATCTGATCCGCAAGTGTGCCACAGGGCACGCGGTTATTTCCTGGCATAGTCCCCGTATTTATTGGCTGTAAGAGCCAGGATCGACGTTCATCGGGCGATTGAAAAAGCGGTTGCACGGATTGTATTACGGTATACCATCATACCTACAAACCTATAAAAGCCGCTCAACCCGCAGAGGACCGTCCCATGATCGATGCCGCCATCTACAAACAAGTGATGGGTTCGTTTCCGTCCGGGGTCACCGTGATCACCACGCTGGATGACGACGGGCAAATCGTCGGGCTGACGGCCAGCGCCTTCAGCTCGTTATCCATGGACCCGGCCCTGGTGTTGTTTTGCCCCAACTACAGTTCCGACTCGTACCCGGTGCTGATCAAGAACAAGCGCTTTGCCATCCACGTCCTTTCCGCAGGCCAGCAAAGCGAAGCCTACGCGTTCGCGCGCAAGGGCAAGGACAAGGCGCAAGGCATCGAATGGACCTTGAGCGCACTGGGCAACCCGATCCTGGCCAATGCCACGGCGGTGATCGAGTGCGAGTTGTGGCGCGAATACGAAGGCGGCGACCACGCGATCATGGTCGGCTCGGTGAAGAACCTGATCGTGCCCCAGCAGAACGCCGGGCCACTGGTGTACTGCCACGGCAAGATGGGCGCCCTGCCGCTGCCGGCCTGAGCCACACAATCATCAGGCAGCCCTCGGTCTGGTTTTGCTCTGGCTTCTGTGTGCCTTAGAGCCAACCGGAGTTGTGTCTGGTGTACTCGGTTAGACATGTGGGAGGGGGCTTGCCCCCGATCGCGGTGGGACAGCCCGCTTATTTGTCGCTGACCCACCGCCATCGGGGGCAAGCCCCCTCCCACAGTTTGATTGCGGGATGACGGCCAGATACAGGTCAGGTTCGAAACCGGCTGACCAGTTGATTCAACGTCTGCGACAACGCCGTCAATTGCTGTGCATCCTGGCGTGTGGCGTCGGCCAGGCTTGCCACCAATTGCGCATCCCCGTGAATCTGGCTGATATGCCGATTGATGTCTTCGGCCACCTGGTGCTGCTCTTCCGCGGCGGTGGCGATTTGCGTGTTCATGTCGCGGATCACGTCCACCGACTCGCGGATCAACCCGAAGCTTTCGCGAGCGTCGTTGATCGACACCACCGTTTCCTGGGACACCTCAAGGCTGGCATGCATCTGCTTGCCCATCTGGTGCGTGCGCCGCGCCAGGTTACCCAGCAGCCCGTCGATTTCGCCGGTGGAGTCCGACGTGCGTTTGGCCAACGCGCGCACCTCGTCCGCCACCACCGCAAAACCACGGCCCTGCTCACCCGCTCGCGCGGCTTCGATGGCGGCGTTCAGCGCCAACAGGTTGGTCTGTTCGGCGATGGAGCGGATGGTGCCGAGGATCGACTGGATGTCGTTGCTGTCTTTTTCCAGTTGCTCCATGGCCTGGGCGGAGTGGCCGATTTCTTCGCTCAGGCGCCCCACGCTGTTCACCGCCGCGTCGATCTGTTGCTGCCCGGTATGGGCCTGGCGCTGGCCGTTGTCGGCCGAGTCGGCGGCCTGGCTGCAGGAACGCGCGACTTCGTTGGAAGTGGCGACCATTTCATGAAACGCGGTGGAGACCATATCCACCGCTTCGCGCTGGCGCGAGGCGACTTCGGCCATTTCCACCGAGACTTCAGTGGCACTGCCAGAGCTGCTGTGGATCTGCCCGGCGGCCTGGCCGATGCGTTGAATCAGCGTGCGGATCGCTTCGAGGAACTGGTTGAACCAGCCGGCCAGTTGCGCCGTCTCGTCGCGGCCCTTGATCGCCAGGCGCGCGGTCAGGTCACCTTCGCCTTGAGCGATACCTTCCAGGCCACTGGCCACGCCGCGAATCGGCTTGACGATCAGCCCGGCAAACCAGGCCCCGACCCCGGCAAATAGCACCGCGCACACCAGCGCGATGGCTGCGATCAGCCAGGTCAGGCGCGCCGCGCCGGCCATCACTTCACTTTCGCGCATCACCCCGACAAATCGCCAGCCCAATGCCTTGGATGGCCAGACAAGCGCCATGTAGCGCTCCCCCGCCAGCTCGACCTGGACCAAACCCTGGCCGGCCTCGCTCAACTGCCGGTAGCCCTCGCCCAACTCGCCCAGCGCCTTGAAGTTATGGGACGGGTCATTCGGGTCGACCAGTACGGTATTGTCGGCCTCCATCAGCATCAGGTAGCCGCTCTCGCCCAACTTGATCTGCTTGACCAGGTCGGTCAGTTGCTTGAGCGATACGTCGATATTCACCACCCCACCCGGCTTGCCCTGGCGGCTGTTGAAACTTTGCACGGTGCTGACCAGCACCACATCGTCGGCGGCCCAGTAGTAGGCCTGGGTGCGCAGGGTCTTGCCCGGCTGCGCCATCGCGGTTTTGTACCAGGGACGCGTGCGCGGGTCGTAGCTGGCGAGCTGGGGGTCGCCGGGCCAAAACACATAACCACCGTCTTCGGTGCCCAAGGACAGATAGGTATAGGCCGAATGACTCTTGGCCAAGCCTTCGAACAGTTTGAACACCTGCTCGTCACGCACGCCGGGGGCGACGCGCGCAGCATCGGCGGCCAGGTAGCGTTTCACATCGCCATCAATGCCCTGCAACTGCGGGTGCGCTGCCAGGTAGGCGACGTTCTGGCTGATGCCCTCGAAAAACAGCTGCATGGCGTTGTCGACCTGGCGGATCTCGCGCTCGCTGCCGTCGATAAAGCCATCCCGTGCTTCATGACGCACGTTGAGGATGATCATCACAGCCACCAGAATCACCGGCAGGCTGGCGATCACCGTAAAGGCCAGGATCAATTTTTGTTTTATGTTCATCTAGCTCGCCTTCCTTGTGAGGTGAGAGTGCGACCGTTGGAGAGAAAAGTTTTGCGGATATTCCGTATTATGGTATACCAACAATCAATCCGCCGAACAGCCGTCATCACTGGCAGGCTTCACAAGGGCGTGAGCATTCAAGGGCCCGCAGTCGACAGGCCGATCACAATAGATCCGAGGTAAGCGTCATGAAGTTTTCCCTGTTCGTACACATGGAGCGCTGGGATGAAAGCATCAGCCACCGCCAGCTGTTCGAAGACTTGACCGAACTGACCCTGATGGCCGAAGCCGGTGGTTTCAGCACCGTATGGATTGGCGAGCACCACGCCATGGAATACACCATCTCGCCCAGCCCGATGCCGTTGCTGGCTTACCTCGCGGCCAAGACCACCACCATTCACCTGGGCGCCGGCACCATCATCGCGCCGTTCTGGCACCCGCTGCGGGTGGCGGGTGAATGCGCCTTGCTCGACGTGATCAGCAACGGCCGCATGGAAGTCGGCCTGGCCCGTGGCGCTTACCAGGTGGAATTCGACCGCATGGCCGGTGGCATGCCCGCCTCCAGCGGTGGCCAGGCCCTGCGCGAAATGGTGCCGGTGGTGCGCGCGCTGTGGCAGGGCGACTACGCCCATGATGGTGACCTCTGGAAGTTCCCCACCTCCACCAGCGTGCCCAAACCGATCCAAAAGCCCAACCCGCCGATGTGGATCGCCGCCCGCGACCCGGACTCACACAACTTCGCAGTGGCCAACGGCTGCAACGTGATGGTCACGCCGCTGATGAAAGGCGATGAAGAGGTGCTCGACCTGAAGAACAAATTCCAGGCCGCCCTGGACAACAACCCGGCGGTGCCGCGCCCGCAATTGATGGTGCTGCGCCACACCCACGTACACGCCGCCGACGATCCAGAGGGCTGGAAAGTCGGGGCCAAGGCGATCTCCAAGTTCTATCGCACCTTCGATGCCTGGTTCGGCAACAAAGAGGTGCCGGTCAACGGCTTCCTGGCGCCAAGCCCGGAGGAAAAATTCGCCGCCCGCCCCGAGTTCGAACTGGACAGCCTGCACAAGACCGCGATGATCGGCACCGCCGAAGAGATCATCCCGCGCATCAAGTACTACCAGGAATTGGGCGTGGATGAGTTCAGCTTCTGGTGCGACAACAGCTTGCCCCACGCCGAGAAGAAGAAATCCCTGGCGCTGTTTATCGAGCAGGTCGTGCCAGCGTTTCGTTGATTGATATGAGCCGTAGGCCGGTGGGGATGTTCCGCCACGCCTACGGCTGCTTTGCCAACTGATACACCGCCCCCAACCAGACGCCCCCCGAAAGCCGAACAGGTCCGCACCGGGAGCGGCCTGCCGCGCCGCGATCGCCCAATCCTCTTGAATACTTGCCTGATCCTCCGACTTATCGGCGCTTTGATAGATAGCCCTTGCCCCCTGGTCTAGAGTTCGACAATGAGCGCCTGTCGCTCGCATAAGAAAAAAGCCCCACCGACCGAAGATCAGCCGATGAGCCACGGAGCCATGCATCATGGAGCTACGAATCAACCAAAAGTCCTATCAGGTCGATGCCGACGCCGACACGCCATTGCTGTGGGTCATCCGTGATGACCTTGGGCTGACCGGTACCAAGTACGGCTGCGGCCTGGCGCAATGCGGCGCCTGCTCGGTGCTGGTGGACGGCAACGTGGTGCGTTCCTGCGTCACGCCGGTGGCGGGTGTGGTCGGTCGCGAGATCACCACCATCGAGGCCATCGAGGCCGATGCGGTGGGCCAGCGGGTGGTCGCCGCCTGGGTCGAGCATCAAGTGGCGCAATGCGGTTACTGCCAGTCCGGGCAGGTGATGGCCGCCACCGCGCTGCTCAAGCACACCCCCGCGCCGAGTGATGCGCAGATCGAAGCAGCGATGGTCAACCTGTGCCGCTGCGGCACCTATAACGCCATTCGTACCGCGGTGCATGACCTGGCCAAGCAGGAGAACGCCTGATGAACACGCGCTACGAGCTACCCGACCTGTCGCTGAGCGAGCCCATCAACCTGTCGCGCCGGCGCTTTCTGACCAGCACGGCCGTGGGCGCGCTGGTCATCGGATTCGGCTTGCCGCTGGGCTCGGCCCGGGTGCAGGCCGCCGCCACGGCGGAACGCGGCACCCAGGTGCCGGCGTTCCTGGAGATCCGCCCGGACGGCAGCGTGCGCCTGCTCAGCCCCTTCATGGAAGGTGGCCAAGGCACCCATACCGCGATGGCGCAGATTGTCGGCGAAGAGCTGGACGCCGACCCCGCCACGTTCATCGTCGAAGCCGCGCCGCCCGGTGAAGCGTATGTGGTGATGGAAAACGGCATGCGCATTACCGGCGGCAGCATGTCGGTGCGCATGAGTTACCCGACCATGCGCCGCCTCGGCGCCCTGGCCCGCGCCATGCTGTTGCAGGCCGGCGCCGAGCAGTTGGGCGTACCGCTGGCCGAGCTGACCACCCAGCCGGGCCGTGTGGTTCATGCCGCGTCCGGCCGCTCACTGGGCTACGGCGAGCTGGCCAGTCGCGCGCTGGACATGCCGGTGCCCGACCCGGCCAGCATCACCCTGCGCGACCCGAGCCAGTTCCGCTGGATCGGCAAGCCGGTCAGGCGCCTGGATGCCTATGACAAATCCACCGGCAAGGCGCAATACAGCATCGACATGAAGGTCGACGGCATGCTCCACGCCGCCGTGCAGCACGCGCCGCGCCTGGGCATGAGCGTGGGCGGCCTGCGCAACCAGGCCCAGGTCGAAGCCATGAAAGGCGTGCACTCGGTGCATCAACTGCCTGGGGCGGTCGCCGTCGTGGCCGAACGCTGGTGGCACGCCAAGCGCGCCGTCGAGGCGATCCAGGTCGACTGGCAGGAAGCTGCCGCCGATGCCAGCGTGCGCGTGATGCCGGCGAATTTTTCCAGCGACACGTACCGTGATTTTCTTGCGGCCCAACAAGGCCCGGCCCGCGACGACGAAAACCAAGGCGACGTCGCCGCCGCCCTGGCAGGCGCCAAGACCCAGGTCGAAGCCACCTACCACAATCAATACGTCAACCACGCTCAGTTGGAGCCGCCGTCGGCCTTGGCACGCTTCAACCCCGACGGCACGCTGGACATCTGGCTGCCCAACCAGGCGCCCGACCTGTTCCGCGCCGACATCGCCAAGCGCGCCGGTCTCGACCCGTCCAAAATCAACCTGCACTCGCCCCTGCTGGGCGGCTTTTTCGGCCGCCATTTCCTGTATGACTCGGCCAGCCCGTACCCGCAGGCCATCGCCCTGGCCAAGGCGGTGGGCCGTCCGATCAAGTTGATCTGGAGCCGCGAGGAAGAGTTTCTGCGCGATGTGCTGCGCCCGGTGGCGGTGGTCAAGTTCCGCGCCGCGCTGGACGCCGAAGGCTTGCCCGTGGCAATCGAGGCAGTCAGCGCCACCGAAGGCCCCACCGAAGCCATCGCCGGCAAACAGGGCGAAAAGCTCGACCCCACGGCCCTTGAAGGGCTGTCGGGCAAGAGCTACGCCATCCCCAACAAACGCATCGCGCAGATCTACGTCAAGGGCCCGGCCATGCTCGGCTATTGGCGCTCGGTGGGCAATTCGCTCAACGACTTCTTCTACGAAGCGTTCCTTGATGAACTGGCGGACAAAGGCGGCCGCGATCCCTTTGAGCTGCGCCTGCACCTGCTGCGCGACAACCCACGGCTGACCACCTTGCTCAACGCGGTGGGCGAGCTGTCCGGTGGCTGGAAGCGTGGCCCCTACACCGCCGAAGACGGCACTCGACGCGCGCGCGGCGTGGCCATGGCTTCGCCGTTCGGCTCCCACGCCGCAGTGATCGCCGAAGTGTCGATCGACAAGGGCCAGGTCAAGGTGCACCAGATCTGGGAAGCCATCGATCCGGGCAGCATCGTCAACCCGGCGATCATTGAGGCCCAGGTCAATGGCGCCGTGGCGTTGGGCCTGTCGCAAACCTTGCTGGAGGAAGCGGTGTACGTGGACGGCAAGCCACGTGCGCGCAACTACGACCTGTACCCGATCCTGCCGCCTTCGCGCATGGCCCAGGTGCACGTCAAGATCGTCGAAAGTGGCGAAAAGATGGGCGGTATCGGCGAACCACCGCTGCCTGCCGTGGCGCCGGCGGTGGCCAATGCGGTCGCGCAGCTGACTGGCCAGCGCATCCGCAGCCTGCCATTGAGCCGATACACCTTCAGCTAACCGACAAGGAACGCCCATGAACAACCGCCGATTCGCAAGAACCGTAGGCTGGCTCGCGCTGGCCGGCCTGGTCGCCGCCGCGCTGCTGGCCTGGTATGTCAACCGTCAGCCCGCTTCACCCTTCGCACAGGAAGCGGCCGCCAGTAACGAGCCGGCCCTGATCAGCCGTGGCGAGTACGTCGCCCGCCTCAGCGACTGCGTGGCCTGCCACAGCCTGCCGGGCAAGGCGCCGTTTGCCGGCGGCCTGGAGATGGCCACGCCGCTGGGAGCTATCCACGCCACCAACATCACCCCCGACCAGGGCACCGGCATCGGCGCCTACAGCCTGGCCGACTTCGACCGCGCGGTGCGCCACGGCGTAGCGCCAGGTGGTCGACGCCTCTACCCGGCCATGCCCTACCCGTCCTATGCCAAGCTCAGCGACGATGACGTGCGTGCGCTGTACGCGTTTTTCATGCATGGCGTGCAACCGGCCAAGCAGCCGAATATCCCCAGCGATATTCCCTGGCCGCTGAATATGCGCTGGCCCATCGCGTTGTGGAACGGCCTGTTCGCGCCGACCGCCACCTACGCGGCCAAGCCCAGCCAAGACGCGCTGTGGAACCGCGGCGCCTACATCGTCCAGGGGCCGGGCCACTGCGGCAGCTGCCACACGCCGCGCGGCCTGGCTTTCAACGAGAAGGCCCTCGACGAATCCGGCGCGCCGTTCCTCGCCGGCGCCCTGCTCGACGGCTGGTACGCCCCCAGCCTGCGCCAGGACCCTAACACCGGGCTGGGGCGCTGGAGCGAACCGGAGATCGTGCAGTTCCTTAAGAGCGGGCGTAATCAACACGCGGTGGTCTACGGTTCGATGACCGAAGCCTTCAACAACTCCACCCAGTTCATGGCTGACGACGACCTGGCGGCCATCGCGCGCTACCTCAAGTCACTACCCGGCGACCCGCAGCGCGACGGCACACCCTGGCACTACGTGACCGCCGAAGCGCGCCCGGACTCCCCCGGCGCGCACACCTACGCGACCCGCTGCGCCTCCTGCCACGGCCTTGACGGCAAGGGCCAACCCGAGTGGATGCCACCGCTGGCCGGCGCCACCTCGGCACTGGCCAAGGAAGACGCCTCGGCGATCAACATCACCCTCAACGGCTCGCAACGCGTCGTCGCCGCCGGCGTGCCGGACGCGTACCGCATGCCGGCCTTCCGCGAGCAACTGACCGACGCGCAAATCGCCGAGGTTCTGAGTTTCGTGCGCAGCAGTTGGGGCAACAGCGGTGGCGCGGTCGACGCGAAGGCGGTGGCCAAGCTGCGCGGGCATACAGACCCGGCCAGCAGCAGCCCGATTATTCTGCATATGCGCTGAAAGGCGTATTCCGGCGATCGCCCCGGCACACAGACCTGTTGTGGCGAGCGGGCTTGCCCCGCGTTGGGCTGCGCAGCAGCCCCAAAACCAGCCTCTACAGAGTGTCTGATACACCGCGTTCTTCTTGACTGGGGCTGCTGCGCAGCCCAACGCGGGGCAAGCCCGCTCGCCACAGCAAGCCCTCTCACCACAGCAAGCCCGCTCGCCACAGCAGCCCCTATCTACCGGGTGTTCAGCGTTGAGCCCAAGCAGATACCCATGCTCAGGAGGAGAACACTTGCGCCCGTGGTCGCGCAGGCTGTGGGTGCCTGAGCGGTTGCTGCCGGGCGAGTTGCGCCTGGACATGAGCGACGGCATCCAGCACTCGCTGTGCCCAGTTTTCGTCCTGCGGGTCCACCACGACCACGCGGAAACCATGGTCATGGCCTTCACTGCGCACACCTTCGGAATCATCGACATGCAAGTCGATATCGAAGGCCGGCGGAAATTTGGAGGGGGTATTCGACAGGCCATGCACCGTCAGCGCACGGTTGTGCAGCACGCTGTTGACCACACCGTCGACACGGATGCCATACAGCATGAGCCAACGCCGAATATAGGACGGTGTGCGACCGGACGAGGTATAGACCCAGATGCTGCAACCCTGGCGGCGCAGTTCGCGGGTCAGGGCGCGTGTCCCCAGGCGCAGCGGCTCGCCGAGCAACCGGTGGACACAGGCCGGCAGCCGGCTGCGTTCGACGGCGCTATGGTGGAGCTGGCAGGCCAATGTGTCATCGATATCAAACGAGATACGGATGCGCGGGCGTTTGAACAGGCGCTGGAGCGTGTCGGTCACTGAATACCGTCCCATCAAAGGCCTCCCTGATAGGCAGGCACGGCGGTGTCGCTCAGGAAAAACTTCATTGGATCAGGCGCCTTATCTTCCAGGAACGCAGCGTATTTTTTCTTGATCTTGGGCAATTCGTACAACGCCTTGACGCCATGCTTGGCGGAGTTGCGTATGACCGAGGACGGGTTGAAATAGCCCTCGGCGTTATCCAGCGTCAGCACGAACGGCGGCAACCCGGCGCGCATCAGCAAGTAGCTGACGATCAGCGAGCCACTGCGGTTGTTGCCCTCGATGAACAATTGCGGCTTGCTGAGGATGCGCACATACACACCCGCGGCACGCTTCCACACGGACTCACTGCGATACGCGCAATACCAGTTGTACAAGTCCTTGATGCCACCTTCAACGTTGTTGAAAAAGTGCTCCTCGGTGGCCGCCAGGTGCTGGGCGTATTCCAGCCGACGCACCGGGTCCTTGCCGCAGAGCACGGTGGCGTTGATCTCCAGCATCAGGTTCAGTTGCTGCAGATCGAACAGGTCGACGCCGCGAGCGACATAATCGTCAATCAGCGCGTAGCCTTCAAGCACGTTGTGCAGCACTTCGTCCGTCAAGGGGTCGCGCGGCTCGGTAAAGTGCCGGCTGAGTTCGGCAAAGCGGCTCTGTACCTCACGCAGTGCGCGTTCGATCGCGGGCAAATCAAGGCGACGTGTTGCAGGCATTGGCAATCCTGAGAAACGTTGGATAAGTGGGTCAGCTGAACTTGCCGCTGATGTAGTCCCCGGTCATTTGTTCGCGCGGGTTGTCGAAAATCTGCGCGGTGGGGCCCATCTCCACCAGGTAGCCGGTGCGCGTGCCCTGGGAAATGTCCACTGAGAAGAAGGCCGTGGTGTCCGCCACGCGGATGGCCTGCTGCATATTGTGGGTGACCAGCGCGATGGTGTAGTCCTTCTTCAACTCGACCATCAGTTCCTCGACCCGGCGGGTGGCGATCGGGTCCAGCGCGGAACAAGGCTCGTCGAGCAACAGCACCTCCGGCTCGGTGGCGATGGCTCGGGCGATACACAGCCGTTGCTGCTGGCCACCGGACAGCGACAGGCCGCTGACCTTGAGCTTGTCCTTGACCTCATCCCACAGCGCGGCGCCTTGCAGGGCGTGCTTGACGCGATCACCCAGGTCGCCCTTGTAGCGGTTGAGGCGCAGGCCGAAGGCGACGTTGTCGAAGATGCTCATCGAAAACGGGTTCGGCTGTTGAAACACCATGCCGATATAGCGGCGCACGACCACTGGATCAACGCCCTTGCCGTAGACGTCCTGCCCGAGGAAATGCACATGGCCCTCGAAGCGAAAGCCCTTCACCAGATCGTTCATGCGGTTGAGGCTACGCAGCACGGTACTTTTGCCGCAGCCGGAAGGCCCGATGAAGCCGGTGATCTTGTTTTTTTCGATCGGCACATGGCTGTCACGCACGGCCATGAAGTTGCCGTAGAAAATCTTGTCCAGTTTGCAGTCCATGACCACAGGCGCCTGGGTGACAAACGGAGCGGCTCGTTGCGCAGTTGATACGTTCAAAATTCAGGTGCTCCCGTTCTCAATACTTGGGCTTGCCGAAAATACGGCTGACGATATTTACGACCAGCACGATCATGACCAGCACCAGCGAGGCCGCCCAGGCGAGCTCAAGCTGGTTGTCGAAGGGCATGCCTGAAAAGTTGTAAATCAGCACGGCCAACGAGGCCGTCGGATTCATGACGGCCAGGCTGCCGTCGTGGTAGATCCAGTAGTTGCTGAACAGCGCGGTAAACAACAACGGCGCGGTTTCGCCCGCCGCTCGCGCCACGGCCAGCATGACGCCCGTGAGGATCGCCGGCAGGCCGGTGGGCAAGACGATTTTCCAGATGACCTGCGAGCGTGTGCAGCCCATGCCGTAGGCCGCATCCTTCATGATCTTGGGCACCATCCTCATCGACTCTTCCGCCGTCAGCACCACGATGGGCAGCATCAGGACCGCCAGTGCCACGCCGCCCGCCGGGGCCGAGTAGGTCCCGGTGGTCATCACCACCAGGGCATAGGCAAACACCCCGGCCAGGATGGAAGGCAGCCCCGTGAGCATCTTGGCGGCAAAGCGCGAGGCGTTGGCCAGCTTGCTGTCCGGCCCCAGTTCGGCCAGGAAGATCGCCGCCATGATGCCGACCGGTACGGCGATAGCCGCCGCGATACCGACCATCACAAAGGTGCCGGCCATGGCGTTGCCGAAGCCACCGCCCGTCTCGAACCCCGTCGGAGGCAACTCGGTGAACACTTCCAGGCTCAGGCGCGCCCCGCCGCGCATGATCAGCATGTAGAGCACGGAGATCAGCGGCACGCTGGCCAGTAGCGCGCCGCCCCAGACCAGAGTGGTCAATACCAGGCTACGCAGGGCGCGGCCTTCGAACTTGCGCTGCAAGCTGGGCATCGCGCCTGCGGGCGCGGTCAGGTCGGTTGCTGCAGTGAGATCAGTCATCACTTATTACCCCGTTGGGCATACATCATGATCATGGAGCCGAAGACGTTCACGATCAGCGTGATCAACATCAGCACCAGTGCCGCGTACATCAACACCTCGATCTCGTTCGGCCCGGCTTCGGGGAAGTTCAGCGCCAGCAAGGCCGCCAGGGTATTGGCCGGGGCAAACAGCGACAGGGAGATGTTGTTCGCGTTACCGACCAGCATGGCCAGGGCCATGGTTTCACCCAGCGCGCGGCCCAGGCCCAGGACCAGCGAGCCGAAAATACCGGTGGCGGCGGACGGGACCATCACCTTGAGGATCGCTTCCCAATGGGTGGTGCCCATGCCATAGGCCGCTTGCTTGGTTTTCATCGGCACGGCGGTCAGGGCGTCCTGGGACACCGCGGCAATGGTCGGCAGAATCATGATGGCCAGTACCAGCGCCGCCGGGAGCAGCCCCGGCCCGCTCAAGGACGTGCCGAAAAACGGGATCCAGCCCAGTTCAGTGTTCAACCAGGCCGTCAGCGGGCGAATGGCCGGAATCACCACGTAGATGCCCCACAGGCCGTACACCACGCTGGGGATCGCGGCGAGCAATTCGACGATGGTACGAAACACGGCGGCCAGTTTTGCGGGCAGGAAGTCCTGGGTCAGGAAAATCGCCATGCTGACGCCGAAAAACCCGGCGATCAACAAGGCGATCAGGGCGCTGTACAGCGTGCCCCAAATAGCCGGCAGAATGCCGTACTTGCCCTGGTTGACGTCCCAGACGCTGCCGAGCAATACGTCAAAACCGTGCTTTTCCATGCCGGGAAGGGCTTTGCGTCCCACCTCGAAGACCAAGGCAAAGACCAATGCCAGCACCAGCACCACCCCTATTCGCGCAAGCGCACGGAAGGTCCGGTCAACCAGGAAATCCTTCGTAGACGGTGGCTGGCAGGCAGAATCCGGGTTAACCGGTACGACAAAAGGTGTGTTCATTGGCGAGTTCCGGAACAGGGGGGAAGCGCTCCCGGCATGGCTGGCAGCACACACCGAGAGAGGCCCTAAGCGCGTTACTGGATGTTGGCGGACGCTTTGCGAACCTGGTCCACGACCGATTTCGGCAGCGGGATATAACCCATCGAGTCGGCGATTTTCTGCCCCTCGGTCAGGCTGTACTCGACCATTTCACGCATGGCCTTGGCCTTGGCCGGGTTGCCGTTCTGCTTGCGGAAGATCATCCAGGTGTAGGAGGTGATCGGGTACGACTTGGCACCGTCCGGGTCCGGCAGCCAGGCCACCAGGCTTTCCGGCATTTTCACCGCGGCCAGGGCTTCGGCACCGCTTTCGGCGTTCGGCACGACGTAATGACCGGACTTGTTTTGCAGTTGGGCAAAGTCAACCTTGGCCAGCTTGGCGAAGCCGTATTCGATGTAGCCAATAGCGCCCGGGGTCTGGCGTACGGTGGCGGTCACACCATCGTTCTTGGGCGATTTGATGAATTTGTCGCTGGCTGGCCAGTTGACGGTGTTGCCCTCACCCAGCTCTTTCTGGAACTGCGGATTGATCGCTGCCAGGTGCTTGGTGAAGACCGCCGTGGTACCGCTGGAGTCTGCACGCACAACCACGGTGATCGGCGTATCGGTCAGTTTCAGGTCAGGGTTGGCGGCGACGATCTGCGGATCGTTCCACTTGGTGATCTTGCCCAGGAAGATGTTGGAGTACACATCCCGTGGCAGCTTCAGGCCCTTGGGGTTGCCCGGCAGGTTGTAGGCCAGCACGATTTCGCCCGCGGTCATCGGCAGCAACTGCGCGCCTTCGGCGACCTTGGCGATGTCTTCGTCTTTCATCGCCGAGTCACTGGCGGCGAAGTCGACGGTTTTATTCAGGAAGTCCTGTACACCCGCGCCGCTGCCCTTGGATTGGTAATCCACGGTGACACCTTCGCTTTTCTTGCTGAAGTCCTTGAACCAGGTGAGGTAGATCGGTGCAGGGAAACTGGCGCCGGAGCCGGTCAGGCGGACGCTCTCGGCAGCGAACACCGTGGTGCCGCACAGCGATACCGTAACGGCGAGTGCAACAGACTTCATCAAGCTTTTCATTAAGGGAACTCCTTGTGTTTAAGGGCTCCCGAACTTTGCAGCAGTGTTGTTACGTTTTTATGAATGTTGAATGGCAGGCAGCGTTTTTGTCCCCATTTATCGCCACAGCGGCCAATTTCGACGTTATTACCTCATAACACATGCAACTGACGCCGCCCTGGCCAATGGCGTCTGCAGCCGTGAGGTACCCCCGGCTGCAGACGCTACAACGCGGCGGTCAGAACTGCTCTTCCTCCAACGCCATGATGCTCGCGCTCCCGGCGCTGATCGCCGCCAGCAAGGCGTGCACGCGGGGCAGCAGTTGCTCGGCATAGAAACGTGCGCTGATGCCCTTGGCTTCAAGGAAGCTGGCGTCGCCCGTGCCGGCGGCCAGGCGCGCATGCGCCTGCACCGCCGAGCGCGCCATGAGCCAGCCGCCCGACAGGTAGCCGAACAGCATCAGGTAGTTAACGCTGACGCTGCCCGCCCAATCCCCATCGTGTTTGGCCTGGTCGAGTAACAGGGACAAGGCCTGGCGTCCGGCCCCGAGTGCGGCCTCCAGCGTCACCGCCTGGTACGCGAGGGCGTCGATGCGGTGCAGTTGCTCGACGGTTTCATGCATTTCATCCAGCAGGTTGTTCAACAGCTCGCCCTGGTTCAGCAGGGTCTTGCGCCCAACCAGGTCAAGCGCCTGGATACCGGTGGTGCCTTCATAAATGGTGAGGATACGGGCGTCACGATAATGCTGGGCCGCGCCGGTCTCTTCGATAAACCCCATGCCGCCGTGGATTTGCACGCCCAGGGAGGTGACCTCCTGGGCCAGCTCGGTCAGCCAGCCCTTGACGATCGGGGTCCACAGGTCGACCCGGCCCTGATGCTCGCGCGCAAGGTCTGCCGTGGCTGCGCACGCGGCACGGTCGACTTCCGCCGCGGCCACCAGGGCCAACGCGCGCATGGCTTCGATGGACGCTTTCATCTGCAACAACATCCGGCGCACATCCGGAAAGTGGATGATCGAGAAACGGCTGCCGTCCTTACGCGAGCCTTGCAGGCGGTCCTTGGCGTATTGACGCGCCTGCTGGTAGGCCCGTTCGGCAATCGCCAGCCCCTGCAACCCGACACTCTGGCGGGCGTGGTTCATCATGGTGAACATGCAGGCCAGGCCCGTGTGCGGTTCACCGAGCAAATAGCCGACGGCCCCTTCGGGGTCACCAAAGTTCATCACGCAGGTGGGGCTGCCATGAATGCCCAGTTTGTGTTCCAGGGAAATGCACTGCACATGATTGCGCGCACCTGGCCGGCCCTGGGCGTCGAGCAAGAACTTCGGCACCACGAACAATGAAAGGCCCTTGACGCCCACCGGAGCCTCTGGCAACCGCGCCAGCACCAGGTGCACGACGTTGTCGGTCATCTGGTGGTCGCCCCAGGTGATGAAGATCTTCTGGCCGCTGATCAGGTAATGATCGCCCTGGGGGACCGCCCGGCTCTTGATCGCGGCCAGGTCGGAGCCGGCATCCGGTTCGGTGAGGTTCATGGTGCCAGTCCATTCGCCACTGACCAGTTTGGGCAGGTAGTGCGCCTGCAGTTCGGCCGAGCCGTGATGGGCAATGGCCTCGATGGCGCCTTGGGTCAACATCGGGCACAGGGCGAACGCCATATTGGCGCTGTGCCAGATTTCATTGACGGCCGTGCCGATCACGTTGGGCAGGTTCTGCCCGCCATGCTGCTCCGCCGCCGTCAACGAGGGCCAGCCGCCCTCCTGGAACTGCCGATAGGCATCGGCAAACCCCGGCGTTTCCTGCACACCCTGCTCGCCCAACCGCGCCCCCTGGGTATCGCCGACCCGGTTGAGCGGTGCCAGCACGCCGGAACCCAAGCGGCCGGCCTCGCTCAAAATGGCCGAGACCAGCTCGTTATTGACATCCTGAAGCCCGGCGCTCGCGCATAACCGCTCAAACCCGACCAATTCCTCCAGCACGAATTCGGTATCGCGGTACGGATGGGCATAACCACTCATTGCTGCTTTCCTCGTTGACTCGTTAGACAGGCTGCTACCGCCTTCGCCGCTGGCGATTGACCCAGACGGCCATCGGCAAAAACCCAGGTGTACTGCGGAGCCCGCAGCACATAGCGCTATTGAGCGTTGAGCGAGTGCGCCCTGGCAATTACCAAATCCGTCGAAAAACTGACGTAAACGGACACTCTCACTGAAGGAGGAACACTGTAACGGTGGGGAGCGGGCTCATTCAGTTAAGGCTTGTTTGTAGGAGCGAGCTTGCTCGCGAAAAACGTCAACGATAACGCGTGCTTCCTGAATGAACGCGGCGCCTGTGAGTTCTTCGCGAGCAAGCTCGCTCCTACAAAAAAGCCCTGACTGAATGGCATTAGGGCTTGCCCTGGACGCGGTCGCGGTAACGGCCAGGGCTTTCACCGGTCCACTTCTTGAAGGCCCGATGAAACGCGCTGGGCTCCTGGAAACCACTGTGCGCGGCGATTTCACCAATGCTGGCCCGTGTCTGGCACAGCAGCTCCAGCGCCATGCTGCGCCGGACTTCATCCTTGATCTCCTGAAACGAACAGCCCTCGCGCTCCAGGCGTCGGCGCAAGGTACTGGGGCTCATGTGCAAGTCCACCGCCAAGTCCTCCAGGGCCGGCCATTGGCTGTAATGACTGCCACGCAGGCGCTGGTACACCTGGGTCGAGACGCCATGTGGGTTGCGAAAGCGGATCACCAGCCATTGCGGCGCGCTGCGCAGGAACACCTTGAGCGAAGCCAGGTCCTGGACCACGGCCAGGTGCAGGTAGCTGCTGGCAAATTCGATTTCGGTGCGCTCGGCGCCAAACGTCAGGTTGTAGCCCCACAGCAACAGGTCGTCGCTCTGGGGCGGACGGGCATGGCGGAAATCGGCGCGATCGATGGGCACGCGTCGGCCACCCAACCAGCACAGCAGGCTGATCATCAGCACCAGAAAGGTTTCTTCGCCATAACGACGGGTGTCGTCATCGCCGCCGCCGGCCTCCAGGCGCAGCACCGCGCGCTTGCCCTGCACGCTGAGGCTGCCGCGAAAATCGCGCAGGAACAGGGAGAAACTGGCCAGGCACTGGGTGAGTGCCTTGCCCAGGTTCGGTTCCTGGATCAGCCCCCGGCAGATCAGGGCGAAACTGCCCGGCGGCATGCCATGGGAGTCGAGCCGGAAGAACTCGTCGTTCAACTCGCGAATCTGGATCAGCCATAACGCCGCAAACGCACTGGCCGGCACCCGGGCCTCGGGCTGATTCAGCAGCGCCGGCGCAATGCCCGCTTCGGCCAGCACCGCGGCCTGCCGCTCAGGCTGGTCGCGCAGCGCATGGATCATGACCTGCACGAAGTAGACGGCAACCGAATCCTTTTCCCGCGTGGGCATCATTCTGGGGTCCTGTAGCGTGAACATGGTAAGAAACGCCAATACAACTGACAGGTTACGGCATAGGCCGCCACATTGTCGGGCCCTAGACTCTCGCCCAATGCTCCGTATTGCAAGGCGTGCCTGCCCTGCAAAGGCAGCGCACCTTGAGAAGAGAGACTGACGATGAATTTGCAGACTATCGGCATAATCGGCGCGGGCACCATGGGTAACGGCATCGCCCAGGTCTGCGCAGTGGCCGGCATTAACGTGACCTTGCTGGACATCTGCGCCGGTGCCCTGGAAAAAGCCCTGGCCACGGTGGGCAAGAACCTTGATCGCCAGGTCAGCAAGGGGCTGCTCAGCGAGTCGCAGAAGCACGCCGCCCTGGACAAGATCCGCACCAGCACCGACTACACCAGCCTGGCGCCTGTGCAATGGGTGATCGAGGCCGCCACGGAAAACCTCGAGCTGAAACGACGCGTGTTGCAACAGATCGCCGCGCACGTCGATGAGCGGTGCGTGATTGCCTCCAATACCTCGTCGCTGTCCATCACCGAACTGGCAGCGAGCGTCAACGCCCCCGAGCGCTTTATCGGCCTGCATTTTTTCAACCCGGTGCCGGTGATGGGCCTGATCGAAGTGATCCGGGGCCTGCAGACCAGTGACGCGACCCACGCCCAGGCCATCGAGCTGGCCCAGTACCTGGGCAAAACCGCGATCACCGCCGGCAATCGCCCAGGCTTTGTGGTCAACCGCATCCTGGTGCCGATGATCAACGAAGCGATCCTGGTGCTCCAGGAGGGCCTGGCCAGCGCCGAAGACATCGACGCCGGCATGTGCCTGGGCTGCAACCAGCCGATCGGCCCGCTGGCACTGGCCGACCTGATCGGCCTGGATACCCTGCTGGCGATCCTGGAGGCCTTCTACGACGGCTTCCAGGACAGCAAATACCGCAGCGCCCCGCTGCTGCGGGAGATGGTCGCCGCCGGTTACCTGGGGCGCAAGACCGGGCGCGGCTTCCATAGCTATGGCTGAATATCGCTCGCGCCTGTGCGAACACCGCAACAAGGCCCTGGAACTGCTGGCCAGCAAAGGCTTCGGTCAAGTCGGCATGCGCGAGCTGGCGAGTAGCCTGGGGCTCACCCCGGGCTCGCTGTATCACCACTATCCCAGCAAGCAGCATCTGCTGCTGGACCTGATCGAAGAGTTCTACGAAGAACTGCTGACCACCCTGGGGCGCGTCGAGCAGCGACCACGCTCGCGCCAGGACAATCTGCAACGGCTGATCCACGCGCACCTGAGGCTGCATGAAGAGATGCCCTGGCATTTCCGCCTGGTGGAGCGTGACAGCGGTTGTCTCACGCAAGACCAGCAACTGCGGGTGCGGCAGTTGCGCGAACAATACGAACGCCGACTGTTGCAGATGCTCGGCCGGCCGCGGCGCCTGAGTGCCCAGGCCCTGCAAGCCGCTGGCCACGCCATCGCCACGCTGCTGAACAACGCGCCGAGCTGGCTGGCCGATCAGGCGCTGGATGAGGCGGAACGCACCGAACTGCTGGAGAACCTGCTCACCGGTGCCATCGAGCGCATGCTGGCGACAAGGCCCAGTGACCGGCCGAGCCTGCAGGTTGCCGTGGCCTGAGCCGCCTCAGCGCAGGTGCAGGGGGTCGACCAGGCCGGCGGCAATCGCCATGCCCACCAGCTCCGGTAAATGACTGGCCGCCATGCGTTTCATCACCCGTGCGCGATACAGATCGATGGTCTTGACGCTGACACCCAACTGCTCGGCGATTTCCCGGTTGGTGTAGCCCTGCACCAGCGGGAGCAACACATCGCGCTCCCGTGGCGTCAGTTGTTGCAGGCGCGCCTGGACCCGCGCAGGCCCTTCGCCCAGGCTGTGGTGTTGATCGGCTTTGCTCAGGGCTTGCTGCACGCTGTCCAGCAGCAACTGTTCGTTGTAGGGCTTTTCGATAAAGTCATGGGCACCGGCCTTGAAGGCACGGACTACGATCGGCACGTCGGCGTGGCCACTGACGAAAATCACCGGCAGGTGCAAGTCTCGGCTGCGCATGTGCTCCTGGACATTCAGGCCGCCCATGCCGGGCATGCGCACATCCAGCAGCACGCAGGCATTGAGGCGGCTGTCGCAGGCCTCAAGAAAGTCGCGGCCACTGGTAAACGGCAGCGCCTTGAGGCCCACCGACTCCAGCAACCAGACGGTCGAGTCGAGCATCCCCTGGTCGTCATCCACCACATACACCACCTGTTCCGTCACGCTGACCATGCCTTCATTCCTGTTGTTGTTGTGTTGCACCGCCCTGGGCATGTGCCGGCAAGCGACAGCACATTTGCAGGCCTGCCGACATCGGCACAGCCTGCAACTCGCCACCGAAACCTTCGATGATGCTGCGACTCATGGACAAGCCCAGGCCCAGGCCATTGGCCTTGCTGGTGTAGAACGGGGTAAATATCTGCTCCAGTTGGGCCGGTGATACACCGGGGCCCTGGTCGCTGACGTCGATCTGCACCCAGCCGTCACGCTGCGCCACGGCGCCGATGACCAGGCGCGAGGGCCGGCCGGGATGGGCTTCGCGATTCGCCTCGATGGCATTGCGCAGCAGGTTCAACAGCACCTGCTCCAGCAGCACGCGGTCGGCGTAGATCAGCGGCAGATTATCCGGCAGGCGATCCTCGATCGTCACCTGGCAATCGCCGGCCTCCCAGGCGCACAGGCGTACCGCTTCGCGGGCCACCTCCCGGGGGTTCAACGCCTCCATGCGCCGTCGGCCCTTGCGCAGGAATGCGCGCAGGCGCTTGATCACTTGCGCGGCATGGTTGGCATGCACGGAGATCCGCTCCAGGCCCTGCGCCACCCGTTCGGCCGCCGGGGAGTCGCTGCCCAGGGCACTCAGGTAACGCTGGCTGGCGTTGGCGTAGTTCACCACGGCCGCCAGGGGCTGGTTCATTTCATGGGCAATGCCCGACGCCAGTTCCCCCAGGGTCACCAGGCGCGCGGTGTGGGCCAGTTCATCCTGGTGATGACGCTGTTGAGCCTCGCGCAACTCCCGTTCAGTGAGGTCGCGAACCACCAGGGAATAAAAACGCTCGCCGCTGGCAGAGCGATGCGCCAGCAACATCAGCACCACGGGCACCGTCACCGCCCCACCCAGCGGTTGCAGGCGCGTGTCGAGGCTCCAGCGGCCATGGCGTTCCGCATTACTCCAGCCTTCGCGGTGCAGGCAGGCCAGGACCTCGCTGCCGAGAAACTGCGCCAGGCTCGGCATCTGCGGCGATTCAAGCAACCCCAGGATGCGTCGAGCGGCAGGGTTGAGATAGGTCACGGCCCCGCCGGGCTGGATAAACAACACGGGGTCGGTGTGGGCCTCCACCACCTCGGCCAGGCGCCGGGTGGTTTCCTCGGCCTGGACCCTGGCCGTGATATCGCGGGACACGCTGACCACCTCCACCACCGCCCCCGTGTAGGTCTCGCGGATTGCCCGGCAGGCCGTCTCGAACCACAGGTAATGCCCCTGACGATGGCGGATGCGATAGGTCATCGTGTAGTAACCGTCCTGCTCCAGGCCCTCACGGGCGCGACGCGCCAGCCTGGCCAAGCCCTGGCGGTGAAACAGGCGTTGCGCCGGGCGCCCACGCAACTCCCCCGGCCAATACCCCAGCAAGGCCCAGGACGCCGGCGAGGCATCGAGAAAACAGCCGTCGGGCGTGTGCCGGGAAATCAGGTCGGTGGTGTTTTCGATGATCAGCCGGTACAAGCGCCTGGCCTTGACCGATTCGCGCTCGGCGGCAATCTGCGCACTGGCGTCCCGGCAACGGGCCAGTACGCGATTGCCCCCAGGGTCGGGAATAAAGGTCCACACCAGGATGCGGTCGGCGAACTGCGCCTCGACATTTTCGATCGCCCGCGCCTGCCCCAGGCACGCCTGGACGAGCGACACGTAATTGACCGGCAACAGGCTTTCGCACTCGGCCAGGGACAGCTGCTCGAGCAATACCCGCAGCGCCGCATTGAGTTCCAGCGGCCGGGCCTGGGCGTCCAACAGGAGGCTCGGCTGCGGGTCATGATCGAGCAGCGGCGAGCAGCGCGGCACGCGCACAGAGTTGCCTATCATCATCGAACCTATGCAGAGGGAAAGCCGGTGAGCGAAATATAGTAGATATACTATACAACTCAGGTAGTACTTCCATATATCCGTGCGAACAGTATATAAAAGCGGCCGGAGAAGTCACCGCGCTTTTCCTGCTGGGGCCGGCTTGCCTACGCTAAAGCCTCAAGGCCAGCGTTGTCCGCCGAGCGGCCAGCACCAGCACCTCGACCAATAGAGCTAATAATCAGCCACCGGGTATTTGCACCATGTCCATTTACGAGCAAGGCCTCGCGCCGACCAGCGTCAATCACATCGCCCTCTCGCCGTTGAGCTTCATCGAACGCACCGCCAGCGTCTATCCCGACTACCCTGCCGTGATCCACGGATCGGTGCGCGCCACCTGGGCGCAAACCTACCGTCGCTGCCGACGCCTGGCGTCTGCCCTGGCTGGTCGCGGGATTGGCAAAAACGACACGGTGGCCGTCATGCTGCCCAATATCCCGGCCATGCTCGAAGCGCATTTCGGCGTGCCGATGATTGGCGCGGTCCTCAATGCACTCAATGTGCGCCTGGATGCCGAGGCTATCGCGTTCATGCTGGCCCACGGCGAAGCCAAGGTACTGATCGCCGACCGCGAGTTCCATGACGTGGTGCATGCCGCCATTGGCATGCTGGACCATCCGCCGCTGGTGATCGACGTCGACGACCCGGAATACGGCGAAGGCCAGCCGGTCAGCGAACTGGACTACGAGGCCTTCCTGGCCGAAGGCGATCCGGACTACGCCTGGCAGTGGCCGGAGGATGAATGGCAGGCCATTTCGCTGAACTACACCTCGGGGACCACCGGCAACCCCAAGGGCGTGGTCTATCACCACCGCGGCGCCTATCTCAACTCCCTGGGCAACCAGATGATCTGGGCGATCGGCAACCACCCCGTGTACCTGTGGACCCTGCCGATGTTCCACTGCAATGGCTGGTGCTACCCGTGGATCATCACGGCCTTGGCCGGGGTGCATGTGTTCCTGCGCCGAGTCGATCCGCAGAAAATCCTCAATCTGATCCGCGAGCACCAGGTCACCCACTTGTGCGGTGCGCCGATTGTGCTCAACGCGCTGGTGAATATGCCGGACTCGGCCAAGGCCGCCATCGACCACCCGGTGAACGCCATGGTCGCCGGCGCCGCTCCACCGGCCAAGGTGATCGGTGCCGTGGAAGAAATGGGCATCAAGGTCATCCACGTCTATGGCCTGACCGAAGTCTATGGCCCGGTGACCCTCTGCGCCTGGCACGCCGAATGGGATGCCCTGCCCCTGGAAGAACGGGCGCAGATCAAGGCACGCCAAGGTGTGCGCTACCCGACCCTGGAAGGCGTGATGGTCGCCGACCCGAAAACCCTTGAACCCACGCCCCATGATGGCCAGACCATCGGTGAGATTTTCATGCGCGGCAATACCGTGATGAAGGGCTACCTGAAGAACCCGACCGCCACCGCCGAAGCGTTCGAAGGCGGCTGGTTCCACACCGGCGACCTGGCGGTGACCCACCCCGACGGCTACGTGGAAATCCGCGACCGGCTCAAGGACATCATCATTTCCGGCGGCGAGAATATCTCCACCATCGAACTCGAAGGTGTGCTGTACCGCCACCCGGCCGTCATGGAAGCAGCCGTCGTCGCCCGCCCCGATGAGAAATGGGGTGAAACGCCCTGTGCCTTCATCACCCTCAAGGCCGACCACCCCCACGTCCGCGAAGCCGAGATCATCAGTTTCTGCCGAGAACACCTGGCGGGCTTCAAGGTCCCGCGCACGGTGGTGTTCACGCAGTTGCCGAAGACCTCGACCGGCAAGATCCAGAAGTTCGTGTTAAGGGACATGGCGAAAAAGCTCTAGCCCGAACCCCAGACCACATTGTCGAAACGCGAGTCTTTGAGCCTGGGGCGCAGGGTGTCCTGCCGCCCCTCACACACGGACCGAAGCCTCAGCGACGCTGATGCGTCGACTGCAAAATCGCCGCCGCAATATGCTCAAGGGGCAGCTCACGCTCCACGGCCCCCAGCTTGAAGGCCTCCTTGGGCATGCCGTACACCACACAGGACTGTTCATCCTGGCCGAGGGTGCGGGCACCGTTGTCGTGCATTTCCTTCAAGCCTCGGGCGCCATCGTCCCCCATGCCCGTCATGATGATGCCCAGGGCGTTGCCCCCCGCACTGCGGGCAACCGAGCGAAACAGCACATCCACCGAAGGGCGATGCCGACTGACGGGAGGCCCGTCGACAATTTCTACCTGGTATTGGGCACCACTGCGCTTGAGCAACATGTGCCGGCCACCGGGTGCAATCAGCGCACAGCCGGGCATGACCCGGTCGCCATGCCTGGCTTCTCTGACCTCGATCTCGCACAGTCGGTTGAGTCGCTCGGCAAACGCCGCCGTGAAGTGTTCAGGCATGTGCTGCACGATCACAATGCCTGGGCAGACCCTGGGCAAGGCGGTCAACACCAGCTCCAACGCTTGCGTCCCTCCCGTGGACGTTCCGATGGCAACGATGTTTTCGGTGGTGCGCGCCATCGCCTGAGTGCTCCCAGGCAGTATGGCGTCGGCATTCAACCTGACGGGGACCCGCTCCCCGGACGGCACCATCCGCTTCATGTTGGCCCGGGCTGCGGCCTTGACGGCACCGGCCAGTTCATCGGCGCTGTCGGTCAGAAACTGGCGCAAATTGAGTTGTGGCTTGGTCACGATACTCACCGCGCCGGCAGCCAGTGCCTGCATGGTGGTGGCCGCGCCCTTCTCGGTCAATGTGGAGCAGATGACCACCGGCGTGGGGTGTTCGGCCATCAATTTCTTGAGGAACGTAATGCCGTCCATCCGTGGCATCTCGACGTCCAGCACAATGACATCCGGCCATTGCTTGTTCATTTTTTCCATGGCGAACACCGGGTCCGCGGCTGCGCCAATCACTTCAATAGCGGGGTCTTGTCCCAGGGTCGCCGTCAGTACCTGGCGAACCACGGCGGAGTCGTCAATGATCAGCACTTTGATAAGGCTCATGTCGTACGCTCTCCATGGGGTCTGCCGGGGGGTCGTTGCAGGGCCAGGTAGTTGAGTTCAATGTTGCCAGTGGCAAGATCGAGCACCACGGTGCGATACCCCACGCCTTCCACGTGGAAGTTGTGGCAAGGCAACTGGTGCAGGTCGAGCAGTCGCCTGGCTTGCTCGACATTGCGTTGCCCGACGTAGTGGTTATCCGCACGCGCAAGCCCGGGAAACATGTCCCCACCACCGTAGACATTGATCCTGAACTCGGCAGGCCGGACCTTGCTCGCGTGTATCCGTGCGAGCAACAATTCGAGTGCCTCATTGCCGTAGCGCCCGTCCAGCACACCGGGCTTGGCCACCGCGCGCTGCGGCAGCAGGTAGTGGCACATGCCGCCCAGCAAGTGCCGGGGATGCCAGAACACCAGGGCCACACACGACCCCAGCACGGTTCGTAGCCGAATCGAGCCAGCGCCGAAAAACCACTCGCCGGGATTCAGGAACACCTCGCGGGAATCAGGCATGTGGCCTCCGGTAGATGGAAGGCTTGACCAGCCGCAGCTCATCGGTGATGCCATTGAGGCTCTCCGAGTGACTGACAATGAAATACCCACCCGGCTTGAGGTGGCTGACCAGCCGCTTGACGACCTGCACTTTGGTGTCGTTGTCAAAATAGATCATCACGTTGCGCAGGAAGATGACGTCAAACATCCCCAGTTTCGGCAACGGGTTATTCAAATTGATCGCCTGGAAGTCGATCCGCGACGCCAGCGCCGGTTCGACCATGAAACACCCGTGGTTGGTACCGACACCCTTGAGGCAATATTTATGCAGCAGTGCTTCGGGAATCCCGCGTGTCCCGTCCAGGGGGTAGCGCCCTAGGCGGGCCTTGTCCAATACCCGGCTGCTGATGTCCGACGCGACAATTTCCCAGGGCCGACCGGCGAGGTTGTCCGCCAGGACCATCGCCAGGGTATAGGGCTCCTCCCCGGTCGAGCACGCGCCACTCCATACGCGCAACGGCCCGCTGCCGCGCAGTTCGGGCAGCGCCACATCACGCAGGAAATCAAAATGCTTGGGCTCGCGGAAGAAATAGGTTTCGTTGGTGGTCAGCATGTCGATCGCCACCTGCAGTTCCGCACTGTCCTGCATCAGCACCTTGTAGTAAGCGCCGTAGTTCGTGAGCTTGAACACTTGCAGGCGCTTGGCCAGCCGAGCGCTCACTAACTGTTTCTTCGCATCGGACAGGCTGATGCCCGCGATCTGATGAATGAGATTGCGAAATTGCTGAAACTCGGCGTCGGACAGAATCACGTTCATAAGGACGTTTCCAAGAAAGAATCAGACGGTCGCAGGCAGCGAAGACTCAAGGTTCGCCAGTGCATCGACCTGCTCCAGGGACAGCACCCGACCGACATCCAGCAACAGCACGAAACCGCTCTCCAGCTTGCCGATGCCCAACAGGAAATCAGCCCTGACGTCGGTACCGAAGTTCAGCGAGGGTTCGATGTCCTGCCCGGCGATCTCGAGCACTTCGCTGACCGCATCCACAATGATGCCCACCGGCTTGCGCACGGCATTGGTCTGCACCTCGAGGATCACAAAGCAGGTCCTTGAGGTCTGTACGGTGCGTTCGCCGCGAAAGCGCACCCCCAGGTCCAGTATGGGTACCGCGGCGCCTCGCAGGTTGATCACCCCGCGAATGCTGGGGGGCAACAAGGGCACGCTGGTGATCGGCCCATACTCGATGATCTCTCGTACGTTGAGCGTGCCGACGGCGAACATCTCCTCCCCCAGCTCAAAGGTGAGGTACTGGCCTGGGCTCGAGGCCGTGGCATTGCCTGGATTTTCGATGGATAGCGCCATGATTCACCTCGGATCAGTTACTGTCCGCCTGCGCCTGGGGGCGCGGCCGTTCGCGTCACACTTTCATCAAGCCGGCCATCTCATCGACACACAAAACATGCTCAATTTGCAGCAGCGTGACAAAGTCGCCTCGCACCTTGGTCATCCCCCGGATGAAGTCGGTGCGAATGTGATTACCGAAGGCGGGGGCGGGCTTGATATCCGCATCGAGTATCTCGATCACTTCGCTGACCGAGTCCACCACCACCCCCAGGACCTGGGACTCACCCTCCTTCGCCGCCTCCAGGATGACAATGCACGTGCGGCTGCCCAAGACCGTCGTCCCCTGGCCAAACCGGGCCTTGAGGTCCACCACCGGCACCACCGAACCGCGAAGGTTAATGACCCCGCGCAGGAACGCCGGCATCATCGGCACGCTGGTCACCTGGTTGTATTCGATGATTTCGCGAACACTCAGGGTGTTGACCGCATACATCTCCTGGGCCGCCAGGAAGGTCAGGTACTGCAAGGGTTCCTCGACTTGCAGTGGTGGCTCGAAAGTGCCCGACATAACGGCTGAGGCACTCATGGGTCAACTCCCGAAGCGGACGAAACCACCGCTCTCTGAATGGCTGTCCTGATCATGGGTGAACGTCGCACGGCTGGTGGCGGGCATCGAGACCGTCCGCCCGGCGCGCTTGGTCTGTACGGTGAAAAAGCCCATCAGTTCCTGCAACTGCTCGGCCTGGCCGCTCATCTCCTCGGCCGTCGCAGCCAGTTCCTCGGAAGCCGACGCGTTTTGCTGGGTCAGTTGGCTCATCTGCGACATCGCGCTGTTGATTTGCTCGGAGCCGATGGATTGCTCTTCGGAGGCGGCTGCAATTTCCTGCACCAGGTCCGACGTCTTGGCGATCGACGGCACGATCTCGTCCAGCAGGTTGCCCGCGCGTTCAGCCAAGGCCACGCTGTTCTTGGCCACTTCACCGATTTCCTGCGCGGCAATCTGGCTGCGCTCGGCCAGTTTGCGCACTTCTGCCGCCACCACTGCGAACCCCTTGCCATGCTCCCCAGCACGCGCGGCTTCGATGGCGGCGTTGAGCGCCAACAGATTGGTCTGGTAGGCAATGGAATCGACGATGCCGATTTTCTCGGCGATGGTCTTCATCGCTGCCACGGTATCCTTGACGGCTCGACCGCCTTCGGACGCTTCCTTGTTGGCTTTGCCCGCCATGCCATCGGTCACCTTGGCATTCTCGGTGTTCTGGGCAATGGACGCCGACATTTGCTCCATCGATGCCGAGGTCTGTTCCACCGATGCGGCCTGTTCGGACGCCGATTGAGCCATGCTCTGGGCCGTCGCGGAGATCTCTTCCGAGGCACTGGACAGCGAGTCCGCCGAGCCGCGCACTTCGGCGATGATTTCCGAGAGTTTTTCCACGGTGCCGTTGACGGAGTGCTTGAGCTCCAGGAACTTGCCTTGATAGTCGCCGTTGATGCTACGGGTCAGGTCGCCGCCGGAAATCGCCGACAACACCTCCATGGCTTCGGTAATCGGCACGATGATCGCATCCAGCGAACCATTGATGCCGAGGATGATGCGGCGGAAGTCACCCTGATGCCGTGTCACGTCAGGGCGGGTGTCCAGCTTGCCGATCAGCGCGCTGTCACTGATCTGGCGGGTGTCTTCGATCAGTGCCTGGACGTTAGCCCGCAGTTGCTCGATGTTCTCGTTGATAAAGGCTTTTTTGCCTGGGAACCGCTCAAGCGGCGCCGACAGATCGCCTTCGCCGAACGAACGGATACAGGCCATGGCCTTTTTCTTCACGCTGATATGGCCGCTGACCATGTCATTGATACCCTGGCCGATATCACGGTACGAACCCGAGAAGCGATCCACATCGATCATGACGTCGATGTCACCTTTTTCGTGCTCGCTGGACATGTGTTGCATTTCATTGATCAGCGCCAGGATAGTGGTGCGCAACAGCTCGATGTTTTCGTTGATAAAGGCTTTTTTGCCTGGGAAGCGCTCGAGGGGTGCCGACAGATCGCCTTCGCCGAACGAACGGATACAGGCCATGGCTTTTTTCTTGACCGCGATGTGGCCGTTGACCATATCGTTGATGCCCTGGGCCATGGAGCGATAACTGCCATGAAAGCGGCCAGCATCGATCTGCACGTCAATGTCACCCTTGTCGTGCTCACTGGACATACGGTCCATCTGCTCGATCAATTCATGCAGGCTCGCGCCCAACTGCTGCATGCTCGCCATCAGGCTGGTGGTGTCACCCTGGCGCAGCGTTGCCTTTGCCGTCAGCTCGCCGGCGGACAAACGTGCAGCGAAGGCTCGAACCACCGACGGCTCGGCACCGAGCTGGCGCATCAGGCTACGCCCCAGCAACCCACCGATCAGCAGGGTTGCCAACAGCGTCAGGCCACTCACCAACAGGATGATGTAGCGTGCATTCTTCTCGGTGGCGGTCGCGAGCAGTTGGCCCTTGCGCCCCAGTTCCAGGTTGTATTCGCGCAGATCACTGATCGCCGTCAGCGCCGCGTTTTGCAAGGGCTGGCTCGCCTCGATCAAGGCACGGGCCGAGGCTTGATCGCCGCTGGCGACGAACGTGTCGAAACGCGCCTGCAAGCTGGCGAACTCCTCCAGGCGACCACGCAGTTGCTTCAACAGTGCGGTGTCATGGTCGTCGGAGATCAACTCGGCCTGATAGTGATCCAGGGCTTTGGCAATGACACTGAAACGCTGGGCCACGCTCTCGGCGTAACTCGGCACGACATTTTTCTCGGGATCGTTCAAATGCTGCCATTGCAAGGCATGAAGGTCGGTGAAGGCCGCGGCGGCACGGTCGATGTCCAGCAAGCTGGGGACCGTGTTGGCATTGGCATAACTGGCGCTCGTATTGATTTTATCGGTCAGGTAAAAGCTGGTGCCGCCCAACACGACAACACCCAGTACGGCCGTGAAAACCAACAACATGATGTTTCTGATAACGGTCATGGCGAGGAACTCCTGGTGACGCTTCATTGAGTCGATAAAGGACTTGGGATCGAACGGTAGGTGGCGTCCTTGGCAACGAGTCCTAACAGATTGGGTATATCCAGAATCAGGGCGACGGCTCCACTGCCAAGGATCGTGAACCCGCCCAGTCCATGGGCCTCACCAAACACTTTGCCCAATGGTTTGATCACGGTCTGAAACTCCCCCTGCAAGCGATCGACCACCAGGCCGGCACGCAGGCCTGCGTATTGCACGACGACCACGTTTTCTCGGTTACCTCCAGGTTCTTGCACATCAAACATGTCCCGCAGGCGCAAGATCGGCAGCACATCGCCCCTGAGGTCCAGGTAGCCGGTGCCTGCCGATTGCTCCGGCGCCAGCTCGATGCACTCCTCGACCATGTTCAGCGGGATGACATAGGACGCCTTGCCCACCCCGATCAGGAAACCGTCGATGATTGCCAGCGTCAGCGGCAGGCGAATGCGCACCGTGGTGCCCTGCCCCTCTTCGCTCTCGAGGCTCACGCTGCCGCGCAAAGCCGTGATATTGCGCTTCACCACGTCCATGCCCACGCCGCGCCCCGACAGGTTGCTGACCTGGTCGGCGGTGGAAAAACCCGGCTCGAAAATCAGATTCAGAATGTCTTTGTCCGCGGGTTGCTGGCCTTCGCCCACCAGGCCACGCTCGCGGGCCTTGGCGAGGATTTTGTCCTTGGCCAGGCCACCGCCGTCGTCCGACACCTCGATCACGATGCTGCCGGATTCGTGATAGGCGTTCAGGCGCACCGTGCCCTGGGCCGGCTTGCCACGTTGCAGGCGCGTGGACGCGGGTTCGATGCCATGGTCCATGGCATTGCGCACCAGGTGCGTCAGCGGGTCGCCGATACGCTCGACAACCGTCTTGTCCAGCTCGGTCTCGCCACCGCCGATGTGCAGCACGATGTCCTTGCCCAGCTCTTTGGATACGTCCCGCACCACACGCTGGAAACGCGTGAACGTCGCGCCGATCTGCACCATGCGTAATGTCAATGCCGAGTCACGGACCTCCTCCACCAATCGCGACAACAGGCTGGTGGCCTCGATCATCTCGCCAATCCCGCTACGCACCGCCACCAGGTTGGCTCCGGCGCCGGCGATGATCAGCTCGCCGACCAGGTTGATCAGTTGATCCAGCTTGCCGGCATCGACCCGAATCAGGTTGCTTTCATGACTCGCTGCACTCTTGCCGGCCTTGATCACCGGCGTGTTCGAGTCCTGTGTTGCATCAGGCTCGTCGCGCGTCTCGGCCGCTGCGTGCTCGCCCTCCTGAGCGACGAGTACGGCCTGGGGCTCAGTCAATGTGCCGCAACGCACCAGCAGCTCGAGCAACGCAGCCTTGTCTTCCGGCAATGCATCGATGTGCGCGCGGCAGACTTGGACAGTGGCGTGGGGTGCGAGGATCTGCACGATCGCGTCGTCGCGCACAAAATCAAAGGCGCCGTCGATGACCTCACGGGAAGCGTCGCTGGCCAGCGCGAGTTCAAACCCCAGGTAGTTGGTTTCCGGGTCCATGGACGCCAGGGGCGGCAACGCGTCGAACAGGCTGACGGTATGCAGCAAGCGCCCCAACGTGCTCAGGTAGCGCAGGAACGCCAAGGGGTCCATGCCATTGCGCAGGACATCCGGGCCAAAGCGCAGGGACAAATGCCAGTGGCCAGGACTTGCCCCTTGCTCATCCGTCGACGACGGCTCCCCTTTAGGGGTGGGCGAAGCGGTCGCGACCGAGCCGTCCAGGTACAGGGCAAGCCGCTCACCCAGGCGTTGGCCCTGGACCTGCAACGGTTCGTCCAATCGATCGAGGTTGCCATCCTCGGCCAGCAGGTCGATCAATTGGCCGATATGGTCACGGGCGTCGAGGAACAACGCACTCAACGCCTCGTCGACCCGCACTTCCAGGCTGCGTACCCGATCCAGGACGCTTTCGGCGACATGGGTGAACTCAACGATGGGCATCAAGCCAAACAAGCCGGCCGAGCCTTTGATGGTGTGGGCGACGCGGAACAGGCCGTTGATGGTGTCCAGGTCCTGCGGCGACTTCTCGATCTGTAGCAGCGCATCTTCCATCTGCAACAGCAGTTCGCGACTCTCGGCAATGAAAGTCTGCAGCACGTCATCCATGTTCATGGGCTGGGCCATACGATCATGCTCCGACCGACAGGGGGAAAGAGGCATTGGTGAAGTAGTCGTCAAGGCCGCTGAGCCGTATCGCTTCGATCACCGTCGGGCTGGGGTTGCTCAGCAACAACTGCGTGCCCTCTTTGAGCGACTCGCGCTTGATGAGGATCAACAGTTGCAAGCCGGCGCTGTCCAGTTCGTCGACATTGGACAAGTCCAACTCGACCTCATGGGCCAGGGGAAACAACGACAACAACACGTCTTTTTGTTCAGTCGCCGTGTAGATCGTCAGGGGGCCTTCCATGACCTGGATACGACGGAGCATCGGGGTGGGGCTTTTCATGGAGACCTCCTGGCCAGCAGTCGCTGGTCATCGCTATGGCAGGATCAACTTGGAGACGGCGGTAAGCATTTGTGCGGGCTGAAAGGGCTTGACCATCCACGCCTTGGCACCGGAAGCCTGGCCTTGCTGCTTCATCGCATCACCGGCCTCGGTGGTCAGCATGATGACCGGCGTGAACTTGTAGGCCGGCAGCAGCTTGGCGGCCTTGACGAAACTCAAGCCGTCCATGTTGGGCATGTTCACATCACTGACAATCAGGTGGATTTTGCGGCCGTCCAGCTTGCTCAGTGCGTCTTTGCCATCACAGCCTTCGATGACGTCATAACCGGCGCCTTTGAGCGTGATGCTCACCACCTGCCGGATGGAGGCCGAGTCGTCGACGATCAGAATGGTTTTGCTCATCGGAAAAACTCCTCTAGAAAAAGGTGATTTCGTTGGCCTCGGCCTTGGCGTGCGGCTGACCGTCATGAATGGCGTGCTGCTCCGGCATCGTGTAAGCCGTTGAAAGCTCTTGCAGCCAACGGTCACTGCGCATCGGAGGGAGCGCATGCCCACTCAGGCTCGACGCTTGGCGCTCGTCCAGTTGCTGCTGCAGCTTGCCCAGGTCGCCGGTAATCAGGGTCAACATCTGGCTGACGCGATCCTGGAACTGCAAGGCGACCAGCACCTCGGCAATCTCGTCGGCGACGCAGGTACTCTGCTGCTGCAAGTCATGGCTGTTGCGTACGAGGGTCTGGGCGGTAGCGCGAAAATGTTCGATGACCTGAGAGACCACGCGCTCCGAATCGGCGAGGGTCACGGTGTCTTGCTCGGCGTGGTGGCGGGACATCTGCACCGTACGGGCAATAGCAGCGTTGACGGTGATCACGGTTTCACTGATCTTGCGCCCGGTTTCGCCGGACATGCTCGACAACTTGCGCACCTCATCGGCGACTACCGCAAAACCTCGCCCGGCCTCACCGGCTCGCGCCGCTTCGATGGCCGCATTGAGGGCCAGCAGGTTGGTTTGACTGGCGATGTCACCGACGAACTTGGCCATCTGCTGAAGTTGCTCGGTGAAACCCGAGAGCTGCATGACTTCCTTGAGTTCGCTCTCTTTATTCGACAGCGCGGTGCGCAGGGCCACCACGATGGAGTTGAGGTCCTGCTGGCCGACTTCCAGCAAGTCGACCAATTGTTGGGAGGCGTCTTGCCCGCCATTGCTGGCCACGCTGTGGCTGATGTTCGAGGACAGCGTGCCGAAACGTTCGCTGAGCTTGAGGATGGAGGTTTCGCTGATGGCTCGAGCCGCTTCTATCTGCCGCGACCAGATCGGAAGCACGCTCAGGCACACGTCTGCCAGGCCGTTATCGACGGCCAACGCCGCCGAGGCCACTGCCGGCTGATCGAGCTGCTGGCGCAGGCGGGCCCACTGGACCTGGTAGCCCCGGTTCGCCCAAAAGCCCAGGCCGATGCACAGCGCCAACAACAGACTCGCCACGCCCACTGACCACGCACTGAAGCCATTGCTGTAGGCAACTGCCAGGCCACCGAGCAGACCGGCCAAAGCCACGGGAAACAGCGTCAAAGCGGTCGAAGGCGGGGTGGTCTGTTCGCTCACGGTCTGTCTCCCATTCAAAGCATCTCGTCGCCGGTTGATCGGCTGTTCGATTGCCTGAGACAGATGCTGGCCCAATAATGGCACTGCTGCCATCGGACCATCCCTATTCTGGGGTAGGGATACCGGGAGTCCGGGTAGGAAAATCCCTACCCGCGGGGGTTGATCACGAAATACCCAAGGTCATGGCGAAGCGCACAATGTCTGCGGTGGAGCTGAAACCCATCTTTTCCATGAGCCGCGTCTTGTGGGTGCTGACGGTCTTGTTGCTGATGACCAACTGCTCGGCAATCTGGTTGACGCTCATGCCATGCGCCAGCAAGCGCAGGATCTGGAACTCGCGATCGGACAGGCTTTCCACGTAGGTGTGTTGCTTCAAGCCACTGCTCTGCAGGGCAATCTGCTCGGCCAGGTTGGGGTCCAGATAGCGTTGACCACTGGCCACGCGACGCATGGCAGCCAACAGCGTCTCGGGGTCGCGGTCCTTGGTGAGGTAGCCGAGCGCACCGGCGCGCAGTGCGCGTTGCGCGATGTGAATCTCGTTATGCATGCTCAACACCAGGATCGGCAGATCCGGGTACTGGGTATGCAGCCGGGCAATCAGGATCTCGCCACTGATACCCGGCATGTTCATGTCGAGCAGCAGCAGGTCGATCTCGACCTGGCGCAACAGCTCGATCACTTGGGTACCACTCTCGGCTTCGGCCACCACCTGGACGTCGGCGACCAGCATGAACAACTGCTTGAGCCCTTCGCGCATGATGGTGTGGTCATCGGCAATCAGCATGCGAATCATCAGTACGTATCCTTGTGCATCGGAATGAACGCTTGCACCGTAGTGCCGTGTCCGGGATGGCTGAAAATAATCACTTTGCCGCCCAGCATCAGGCCACGCTCGCGCATCCCGGCCAACCCTAAGGTCTTGCGGCCAACGGCATCCGGGTCAAACCCCTTGCCGTTATCCTGGACCTCCAGCAGCCAGTGGGTTTCCTGCGGGCTCAGGGTGACGCTGACCTGTGTCGCTTCGGCGTAGCGAGCGATATTGGTCAACGATTCCTGCACGATGCGAAACGCTGCGGTGATGTGGGTATCGGGGAGCGTCAGGGGAATCGAAGGCAGGTGCAACGTGCAAGGAACCCGGGTCAGGGTGACAAACTCGGTTGTCAGCCATTCCAGGCCGGAGACCAGCCCCAGGTTCAGCGCAGACGGTCGCAGGCTGGTGGAGACATCCCGTACGACCTGGATGGTCTTATCGGTCAGTACCATCAGCCGTTCGACCTGCGGGGTAAGTTCGGGCGTGCTGGCACCGAACTGAAACCTCAACAGCGATATGCCCATGCGCAGTGCGGTCAGGTGCTGGCCCAGTTCGTCATGGATTTCCCTGGCGATCAGTTTGCGCTCCTCTTCGCGCGCCGTTTCGCGGCGGGTCGACAGATCACGCAACTGTGCATTCGAATTGGCCAGGCGCCGCTCGGCAGCACGCAGCTTGGAAATGTCGCGCCCCACCGCCAGCACGCTGACTACCCGCTGGCCGTCGACCTCCGGCACAAAGTGGATCAGCACGACTTTGGGCGCGGCCTTCAACCCCGAGAGGAGAAACTCCTGCTCCGTCGCTTTATTCTGCTGGATCACCTGAGCCACCAATTCGCGAAACAGCTGAGCCTGGTTGTTCAGGGGGGCCACCGCATCCATGGGCATTCCGATCAGTTCCGGCCACGCCCCGCCCACCCATTTTTTCAGCTGCGCATTGACGTACAGCACTTGGCCATGCGCACTCACGCGCACGATAGCGTCCGGGCTGTTTTCAACCAGGGCGTTGATGTCGTGCTGGCGTTCGAGTTCTTTCTGCCGAGCCCTGGCCAACAGGGTAATGTCGCGACTGATCACCAGGATCCGCGGAGCCACCCGGGCCGAGTCCGCTACCGGCACCAGGGTCAAGTGCAGTTGACGAACTTCGTCACGCAGCACCATGCCCTCATCCGACTCGATCACGCGTCCGACCACCGTGCATTGCTCACAAAGCGCCTGGATTTTTTGCGCGCTCAACCGACCAAAGATCGACGCCAGGCTCTCATCGATCACCTCGCCATGCGCTTTGCCCAGCGCGCGCAACAACGCAGGGTTGACCTCGACGCAACGCAGGTCACCGACCGAGGTCATTTCCAGCAGGCACAGCATGTCCAGGGTGTGGTCGAAAATGTCCCGGTAACGACGCTCGCGCTCCCGGAGTAACGACTCCGACTGCCAGCGTTCGATGGCGATCGCCGCGATGTGACACGTCTGGCGTACGCGCAGGATATCGCTCTCATCCGGCTCGTCGCCGGGAGACAGGGACAACTCGAAAATGCCCAGGACGCGCCCTTGTTTGTCGACGATCGGTTCGCACCAGCCAGCAGCGGGACTGGATGCCGCCAGTCCAGCAGGGGCCTTGTACGTCGCCAGTCCGATGCCGAGCGGCTCTGCCAGCCGTACCCCGCAGGACCGATGGGGCAAGGCCATTTGCAAATAGCCCACCAGCAACGCCAGCGTCTCCTCCAGAGCCCCGCCGGTCGCCATTTTTTCGAAAATCCCCAGGCGCGCGTCTTCCAGGACCTGTTGCTTGCGCAGCTCGGTAATGTCGTGGGCCAGCGCCAGCACGCCGATCACCTCACCGCTATGACTGCGCTCGGCCATCAGGCTGACCGCACAACTGACATACTCGGTACTGCCCTCGAAGGTCCAGCTGTCGAGGAATTGCGCCGTTTCCCCCGTCGCAACCACATGACGCAGCTGGTTGAGATAGTGACCTGCGCCCTCGCCAGGGCTGACGCCTATCGACTCGTCATAAGACCGGCCAGTCAAGAGCAGAAAGGTCGGGTTGACGTAAGTGCGTAACAGATTGCGGTCGTAGCGAACAATGATGTTGGGTGAGTTTTCCGCGAGGGTGAGAAATTTGAGTTCGCTGCCCATCAAGGTTTCGCGAAGCTGCCAATTCTCGGTGATGTCCTCCAGTTGGGACACGAAGCAGACCGGCTGGCCTTGATCATCCCGTACCAGGCCCACGGTCAACCTGACCCACACCACGCGCCCGTCGCGATGGATATAGCGTTTATGCAACGTAGCGCCTGGCCTTGCACCGCGCTTGAGTTCGTCGATCAACTGCTTGCCGACCTCGCGGTCCTCGGGGTGGGTCAGCGCCATGAACGTGGTGGCTTGCAGTTGCGCCTCGCTATAGCCCAGCAGCGTGCAGATGACGCCATTGGCCCGTAGCCAACGACCGTCCAGCGCCACCAGCGCCAGGCCGGTACCCGAGGAATCGAAAATGGACCTGAGCGGAATGTCCGAGAAACTTTCGGTATTCGATTGCGGGGGCGATGGCGCCTGGCGGGCAATGACCTCGACAATAAAATAATCGTCGCGCCATACCGTGAGCGAGATGTCCAACCCGCACGACACCCGGCTCAACGCCGCGAAAACAGCGCGCGTTTTCCCCGCCGCCTTTTCCAGGGCAGCGTAAAACAACCCATGGTCTTCGGACCGCAGGAGGGAGATAAATTCGCAGCCCGTGGCGGGGCGAACGCCGTTTTGGATTTGCAGATGTGAGAACGCGGGATTGCCTGCGACCACCCGAGCAGCTCGATCCAGCGCGACCACAGCACCTGACAGGCAGGCGAGCACGCTCTCGAGGGTTTGCAGCATTTCATCGTCAGCCACTACAGCTCCTTTGCCTGTCCTTCGCGAATGATTCTTCCCTGTGCTTCCTGCGGTAAAACACTCAGCAATGACTGGATGGACTATCGCGCCACCGACTTGCCTGGCCTACGCCGACCAGTCGGCCTACCGCAGGCTGGAGCATTTGTGTGGTGACGCCTGGAGCTTTTCCGAAATAATTTGTAATCCTTATCTGAAGGGTAGCTCAAGATCAAAAATAACGACAGGGGGCTACCCGTGGTACGCGTTGATAACCATTGGCAGCCACCCTGTTTCGCCCCTGATTACAGCGCTGAAGCGGGCCGCCGGCAGGCATTGAACGGCGGGATTCGCCCGCGCCAGGGTTGGGCGCGCTCCAACTGCGCGGCGAGTGCGAACAGGGTACTTTCCTCGCCAAAACGACCGGCGAAGTGCGCGCCCATCGGCAAGCCCGCAGCGCTCCAGTACAGCGGCACCGACATCGCCGGTTGCCCGCTGGCGTTGAACACCGCCGTGAACGGCGAATAACTGTGGAAACGCTCAACCAACGCCTCCAGGCTCAAGCGATCGTCTTGCAGGTCCAGCTCACCTATCCGTACCGGTTCACGCGCTAACGTTGGCGTGAGTATCACGTCGTAGTCCTGCATGAACATCGCCAATTGGCGGCCCAAGGCATGTATCCACTCCACCGCCCCGGCGTACTGCGCGCCGCTGACGTCGCCCTTGGTGCGCAGAATGATCCGGGTGCGCGCCTCCAGTTCCTCAGGCCGTACCGCACATCCGCGCATCTGGCCCAACACCTCGACGTAATGCCGGGTACCTGCACCAATGATGGTGAAGACCTTATCGAGAAACTCCGGCAGCACCACCGGCAACGTGGCCGGCTCAACACGATGGCCCAAGGCTTGGCACACACTGGCAGCCTGGCGCACGGCGTCCACAGACTCATCGGAGGTCGGCCAGGGTCCCAGTTGCTCGACCAACGCAATCCGCAGCGGTCGAGGGTCACGTTGCACTGCGCAGACATAGGGCTGTGCCGACAGGGGGGCCGCGTAAGGGGCGCCCAGGTCGATCCCGGCCGTGGCATCCAGCAACGCGGCGCTGTCACGGACCGACAGGGTAATCCCATGGGGGGTGCCCATGCCGGCCCAGCCCTCGCCAATCATCGGCCCCGACGGCAGCAGGCCACGGCTCGGCTTAAAACCAAAGACACCGCAACATGACGCAGGGACGCGCAAGGAGCCGCCACCATCGTTGCCATGGGCAAAGGGGACGACACGGGCAGCAACCAGGGCCGCCGCGCCGCCGCTGGAACCGCCCGCGCTATGCTCGAGGTTCCAGGGGTTGCGCGTCGCGCCAAAGCGAGTGGACTCGGTGGAGTAGGACGTGCCGAATTCCGGAGAGGTGCTGGTGCCGAGAATCAAACAACCGGTGCCGCGCAAACGGGTGACTATTTCGGCTTCAACGTCTGCGCGCGCGCCTCCCAACGCCAGTGAGCCATTGGTCATCGCGGCCCCCTTGACCGGCGAAAACAGGTCCTTGACCAGGGTCGGCACCCCGGCAAACACACCGTGAGCGGGTCGCGACGCGCGTGCCGCCTGCCGCGCCGAATCGTAGAGCCGCTCGGCCACCGCATTCAGCTGCGGTTCGATCCGTTCGATACGCTCAATCACCGCTTCCAGCAGCTCGCCGGGCTGCACCTCACCACGCCTGACCCACTCGGCCAAACCGGTGGCGTCCTCGCTGTCCAGCAGGTTGTGGATGTCCATGTTCATCTCCTATTGATTATGAATGACTTGATCTGAATGCCTGGGTGAGCGCTTTGCGCCGCGCTTGCAGGCCTGCCAGGGCCCATGCCAGGGCCGAGGCGAAGCTGGCGCAGGCCAGCCACAGGATTGAACGACGTACGTCACCCGAGTAAACGCTGAGCAAGGCCACCACCAGCGGGCTGACAAATTGACCGAAATACAGAAAAGCCGTGAACCCGCCCAAACCGCGCCCGCGGGTTTTCGCACTCAGGGCATTCATCACCGGCGCCATCGCGTTAGGCACCAGGAGCCCGGCGCCCAGGCCGTGGATCAGCACTGCCAGCAACACCATGGTGTAGCTCGGCGCTCGCACCAGCAGCCACAACCCCAAGCCCAACAGGCTCAGCAACAGCGCATTGCAGCCGGGGATACCGATGCACCGACGCAGCAGCGGCCAGGCTAACGAACCGCCCAGGGTCGCCAGCAGGCTGCCCCCCGCCGACAGCCCGATCATCGTGCTTGAGGTAACGCCGAGGCTGACGAGTAAAACCGGCGCCTGGATCGGCACGATAAAGCTCAGGACCATCCCGCTGAGGATCAGCAGATAACCGAGCACCAGGGGCAGCACGGCCACCCTGCCCTGTTCAGCCACCTCGACGGGTCGGCGGGCGACCGCGGGTTCCCACAGCACCTTGATCATCATCGGCACCAACAACAGTGGCAGCAGGTACAACAGGAATGGCAGGCGCCAGGAGTGTTCGCCCAATGCGCCGCCCACCACATAGAACAGCGAGCCGACCAGACCGATGGTGACCACTTGCCGATTGATGTAGCGCAGCCGCTCCTCGCCGTGCCAATAGTCGGCAATCAGCGTGGCGCAACAGGTCATCACCACCGCCTCCGCCGCGCCGAACAGCAGGCGTACACCGACGATGGAGGGCAAGTTATCCAGCAGGGCCGGGATGGCTCCGAGCACGGCATATAACAGGGTGGCGATCACCAGCAACGCCTTGCGCCCGACCCGGTCGGCCAACCAGCCGGCCAGGGGCGCGCACAGCACAATCGCCAGTGCCGGCCCGGTGACCGCCAACGGCACCAACAAGTCGGCACGCGGTTCCAGCGGGCCGAACTCGGCACCGAGCTTGGGCAGGATCGGCGCCACCATGGCCGCGCCCATGATGGTCAGGCTGCTGCCCAGCATCAGCACCAGCCCTTCACGGCGCCCGGTGGCTTGCCGTGGTGCGGGGAAATCGGAATGTGATGAGTTCATGGCCAGCCCCTTAGAAGCTTTGAGAAATACGCAGCGCCACGGTGTAACCCTGGGCACGGTTGACGGCGTCGGTTTCCTTGTAGGCATGCAGCCACACAGCCGGCAGGCCGGGCTTGAAGTAGCTCACTGCCGGGCCGACGGCCAGCACCCGCGCGCGGTTGCCCGATTGCAGCCCGGGCGCATCGTCGTCGGTGAACTGGCGGTAGTAGTACCCCCCCAGGCCCAGGATCCACGGCCCCACATGCTGACCGACGGCAAACTCGTGCCGATACTCCACACCGCTTTTGTAATCGGTGGCAGGGTTACGGGTGTTGACGTCGACTTCAAAGCTGGAAGAAACCTCAAAGCCACTGTCGGTGATGTAAGTAGCGTTGACGATCGGCGAGAACGTCCAGTGATTGAGCCCTGGGGAGACCAGACGATTCTTGTCGTAGTCACCGGTGGGCGTCTGGATCTGCAACTGGGTGTTGATAAACAGATTCGGCGATAGATTCCATTGCAGGATCACCGGTAGAAATTGCACGTCGGCCAATCGAAACGGATCGGCTTCCAGGTTCAGCGGGCCGGCCGGTGTCGGTACCTGGAGGGAAGCGTCCATCTTGAAAAATGGCACCACCATGCCGAACCCATAGTTAGCGCCCAGCACGGTGTGATCCGTCATGCGCATATACGCGGCCGCGATGGACAAGACATCCAGAGAAAGATGGTTGTCAACTGAACGTCCGTGGCGATCTTTCTGCACATTGGTCGAGTAAAACGCTGTTCGCACCCCCACTGTCCCAAAAGGCGTGGCGGGCGGCATCATCCCCGCGCCGAAATCGTAGACACCAACGGCCGTGGTCGGCGAACCATTCTCGGTGCCGTGCACACTGGCGCAGCAACCGACCAGTCCCAGCGTAAACAGCGTCACACGCACGGTGCTTGCATTATTCTTGTTAATCATCGAATGCCCCTCCCATCAAGTGGTGTGGGCCATCCTAGTAACGCGTGACGTGAGCCGGTTATCCGTTTTCAGCAGAGTTGAGTGCGACGCAGGGTCTGTGAAGGGCTTTCGCCGAACATCGTGCGGTAATCGCTGGAGAACCGGCTCAGGTGCCAGAACCCCCAGCGCGCCGCCACTTCCTGTACGCCATGGGCTTGGGTGCTCATTCGCAGTTCACGTCGCACCGCATTGAGGCGCAGCGCACGCAGATAAGCCACCGGATTGATCCCCAGGGTTTCCTGAAAACAGTACTGGAGCTTGCGTCGGCTGGCGCCGATGTGATTGCACAGGTCGAGGATCGACAGCGGCTCGTCGAGGTGACTCAACGCGTATTCGCGGGCGCGGTCGACCATCCTTTTGCGAGCCGTGGGATTGAGCGGCGGCGCTTGATCCGGCGCCACCAATTCCAACAAGTGCAGCATCACCGCATCGCGTATGCCGCGACGGATAGAGTCATGCCCCAGCACCGCATCACGCCCCTGATCGCAGCCCGCCAGTTCATCGAATAGCGCCATGAGTTCACGTTGCACCGATGAGTTGCCCAGGCGGTAACACTTGGGAAGATCGGTAATTCGAAACTGGCTGCCCTGACGCTCCAGGACATGCTCCAACGCCTGTTCTTCAATCGCCACACTGAGCAAATCCAAGTGTTGTGGCGTGAGCAGTTCGGGAAGATTTTCGCCATGGGCGACCAGCAGGCTAGGCTCATGGATCGGATGCCCCGAACAATACAGCGCGCCGCTGGCACTCAGGGGCAAGCTGAACGTGATCGCGCCTTTCCAGGCCGTTCCCCTTTTGATCATGGCCTGATTAGAGCGGTCGCGTGCCAGTTGCATCCAGCCCGAGCGGAATTCGATCAGCTCCCCTGTAAAGGGGCCCGGTGATAGTTGGTCATAGCGAACGTGCCAACCGTCCATATTACGAGCGTGCTCATCGATGTCGTTCGTCTGCCAACGCTGGAAGGGTAATGTCGATCGAACCAGCGCAGAGGCGGTGGGCACCAGCATATTGTTGTTGTTCATTGACCCAACCTTTTTCAGTTGCAAGGCTTACGGGTCGGTTATTACGCAAGTTCCATTCCGCCCTGTGGGGGGTTTGCGCATTTGTGCCGAAAATGGATAGTGGGGGGGGTTGCCAGGGGTGGGGATCTACAGGGCTTTGGTGTGGCCCTGAACCTGTGGTGGCTTGGGAGCCTATGACTATCTAACTGATGCTCCGCGGCTTATATGTGGGAGGGGCGGTGCGACGATTCGACTTGCCCCCGATGGCGGCCTCGGGGCCGACCAGGATGTTGGAGTGGAATGAGTACATATCCGTTGCTGCGGTAACGGCTACTTAGGGTTCCGCTCTTACAGCGGGTCACTTTTGGAAGAGCGCTGTATGGACCGGACACATGGTTGACGGGTGTGCGGGGACATGGTGGACACTTTTCGGCGAGCCAATTTCGCCGGAAATCAGGAAACACGCGTTATCGTTGACGTTTTTCGCGAGCAAGCTCGCTCCTACAGAAGGCGATGTACGCTTAACTGAAACGGCATTAGGGCAAGCCCGCATGCCGTTCAGCTAAGGCTTTTTTGTAGGAGCGAGCTTGCTCGCGAAGAACTCACAGGCACCGCGTTCATTCAGGACACACGCGTTATCGTTGAGGTTTTTCGCGAGCAAGCTTGCTCCTACAGAAGGCGATGTACGCTTAACTGAAACGGCATTAGGGCAAGCCCGCATGCCGTTCAGCTAAGGCTTTTTTGTAGGAGCGAGCTTGCTCGCGAAGAACTCACAGGCACCGCGTTCATTCAGGACACACGCGTTATCGTTGAGGTTTTTCGCGAGCAAGCTTGCTCCTACAGAAGGCGATGTACGCTTAACTGAAACGGCATTAGGGCAAGCCCGCATGCCGTTCAGCTAAGGCTTTTTTGTAGGAGCGAGCTTGCTCGCGAAGAACTCACAGGCGCCGCGTTGATTCAGGAAACACGCGTTATCGTTGAGGTTTTTCGCGAGCAAGCTCGCTCCTACAGAAGGCGATGTACGCTTAACTGAAACGGCATTAGGGCAAGCCCGCATGCCGTTCAGTTAAGGCTTTTTTGTAGGAGCGAGCTTGCTCGCGAAGAACTCACAGGCACCGCGTTCATTCAGGAAGCACGCGTTATCGTTGACGTTTTTCGCGAGCAAGCTCGCTCCTACAGAAGGCGATGCATTTGACCGCGTTCCAAGGCTGGATCGAGGTGCTCAGTCCGAGCCCCTATTCAAACGCCTGGCGATTCTCCGGTGTGATCAACTTGAACGGCACCCAGACCACCGTCGACTCCAGCACCTCACCGCGTACCAGGCGCAGTGCGGTGTCCACTGCGCCGCCGGCCTGGCCTGCGGCGTCCTGAAATACGCTGACCGCCATCTTGCCCTCAGCCATCAATTTCAAACCGTCCGGGGTGCCGTCGATGCCGCCGACCCAGTAGTCCTTGGCCTGCTTGCCGGCCTTTTCCAATCCCATGATCGCGCCGATCGCCATTTCATCGTTATTGGCCGCGATGATCGAAAAATCGACACCCTGCTTGATCCAGTCAATGACAATCGTGGCAGCCTGGCTACGCTCCCAGTTACCGACTTTTTTCTGGACGACTTTCATATCCGGGTATTTGGCGACGACTTTTTCCACGTCTTCGGTGCGCATCAAGGAGGATGCGTTGGCCGGGTCGCCCACCAGAATCACCACATTGCCCTTGTAACCGGCGCGGCGCGCCAGCTCTTCCATCTGCAACGTCCCTGACTCCAACTCGTTGGAGCCGACAAACGCAGTCTGCGCCGGCCATTTTTCCGGGTTCGGATTGCGGTTGACGAATACCAGCGGGATCTTTGCGTCCGTGGCCAACTGCATCATTTGCGCCGCACTTTTGCCGTCAACCATCGCGACGATAATCGCGTCCACCTTGGCGTTGACCAGGTTGCGGAATTGGCGCATCTGCAAATCGATGCTGTCCTGCCCGTTCTCCATAAAGATGTCGGCGTTCATGACGCTGGCCTGTTGCTGCACCCCATTGCGCAGCAGGGTCTGGAAGTTGTCGTCGTATTTTGCCATGCCCACACCCAGCAAGGGCGTGGCGGCCTGGGTTGGGCCCGGAATGAACAGCGTCGCCCCCAAGGCGAGCATTAACCATGCTTTCATGTTCTGACTCCCGCGGCTCAAACGCTGAAATGATGGAGCAGCTCGCGCTGCACCTTGGCCATGTCCGACAGCTCGTGGCTGCTGATGGCGGACTGCTCGGCACCGTCTGCCGTCTGCTGGGCCGAATCGTTGATCTGGATGACCATCCGACTGGTTTCCTGCACCGTGGCGCTCTGCTGCTCGGTGGCGGCGGCAATCTGAATATTCATGTCGCGGATACTGTCGACCGAATCGCTCATCGACAGCAGCAAGTCACCGGCACCCGAGGCCAGGGACACGCACTGGCTGGACTGCGCCTGGCTTTCGTTCATCACGTGCACCACCGAGTGAATTTTTTCCTGCATGAGCCCGATCATGTCCTGGATTTCGCTGGTCGAGGTCTGGGTACGGCTGGCCAGGGAACGCACTTCATCGGCCACTACCGCAAAACCACGTCCCTGCTCGCCGGCACGGGCCGCTTCGATCGCCGCATTCAGGGCAAGCAGGTTGGTCTGTTCGGCAATGGTGCGAATGGCGACCACAATGCCCTCGATGTTCTGCCCGTACTTCTGCAACTCATCGGTCACCTGCGTGGCTTTGTTCACCTGGTCAGCCTGCTGGCGGATATTGACGATGGTCTCGGCCACGCGCGCCTGCACCTTGTGGGTGAGCTCACTCGTGTCGTCCACGGCCTGGCGGGTGTCCTGCGCACGCCGGGCCACCTCTTCGACCGTGCTTTCCATCTGCGTCATGGCCGAGGCTGCCGATTGCAACCGGTCCTTCTGCTCATCCACCACACGGGTGGTCTGTTCGCTGTTCAAGGCGTTGCTGCCGGCGGTCACGGCCAGCGCATCGGCAGAGCTGATCAATTCACGGAAGGTTTTCTGCAGGGCCTTGGTCAGTTCGTTCAGGTAACCCCCCAACTCACCGAACTCATCTTTACGGCTGACATCGAAACTGACCCGCATGTCGCCCGCAGTGAGCGTCTTGAGGACTTCGCGAAACGCCGCCAGCGGACGCCGCAAGCTGAAGGCGACCCAGGTGCCAATCAACACCGCCGCCAGCACCGCAAGCACACACGCGATCAACAGCAAGCTGCGGCTGGTGCCGATGGTGGCATTGGCAGACTGACTGGCCTGGTTGGCCACCTCCAGGGACTGGCTGCCGAACTCGCCAATCCTGTCCAGGGTGGCTTTCAGCGCCGCCTCCACCGCATTGCGTTGCTGCTGCACCTGCGCGGCCAGTTTCGCCTCCACCTGATAAGCCTGGAGCAAGCCGTCAGGGGCGGTCAGATCCGTCAGCAGACGGTTGACCATGACCCCGGCAATCCGCCCGACCCGCGGGTCAATCGCCGTCAGGGCCTGGGCCCGGGTGCTGATCACTTCGTCTTGCAGATTGAGCACACGCTGTAATTTATCAATGGCGGGCGTGACAGCATGGGCCGCGAAGCCATCGTAGGATTTGTTGACTTCCAGCAGCAGCTTTTCCGCTGCGGCAACCTGTTGCGGCTCGCCGACACTGCGCGCATGCGCGATGTAATCACGCAAATAGCTGGTCAACTGCATGGCCTGCGCGCTGCTGTAGCCTTGCAATTTGCGCGTCAGCGCCAACTGCTGCACATGTTGCAAGTGGGACGTCATCAACGCCTGCGCCTGTTCGGCGTAGGCCGCTACCTCTTGGCGCTGCTGCGCCAGGTTCGCCCGCAGCGCTTCATGCTCGCCTGTGTAGGCAACGGTGCTGTCGAGTAACTGATTGAACTGAGCGATGCTCTCGGTAAACGGTCGCTTGCCGTCCTCGATCTGCTTGGGGTCGGTGCTGATCTGAATGGCCAGCAATGCCTGGTTGGCGCGTAGGATATGCACATACAGCTCACTGGCGGCCCGGCTCAAGGGCGCCGACTGGCCGGTAATAATGGTCAAGCGACTGCTGATGGACTGCGTGTTCTGATAGCTGATCCCCGCCATGATCAGCAGTAACAGCACCAACACCGCAAACCCGCCGATCACACGCTGCAATATGGTCATGGCCACCCCTTTTGATTTTTATTCGTTGACCTGAGCGACGACCAGGCGTGCCCCTACGAGTTCGGGATCACTCGTGGTGCTAGTGCCTGTATCGGCCGGGTGGGCTGGGACTTGAGCGGTGAAGACAGGCTGTAACGCGCTCAAAAAAATGTGGGAGGGGGCTTGCCCCCTCCCACCTACCTGATGAAATCAGGCTGGCTTTTGCACTGGGGTTACTGGCTCAACACCACATCCCGCATCGCCGGAATGTAGCCGTAGTCATAAGACTCCTGCACAAACGAGCGAGCGCCCTTCAACACGATCCTGACCGTCGGCGCTTCGGTCCCGCCGATGCGGTAGTCATCGCCGGTGGTGGGTACGCTGTCGATGAACGACGTCACCAGGCCGTTGGGCATCACGCAGTGAGAGTACGTCTGGAACGGCTGCGAAGGCGGGTTGCCGAGTACCAGCCCCGACGCATTCATCGGTGCATAGGGGCCGAACAGATGATCGCTGACAAAGCCATAGACGCCATCCGGACCCGTCACGCCATCCGCGTAGGTGAACTTGTGGCTGATGGTGAACAGGTAGTACTTGTTGTCCTGGAACACATAGTGCGGCCGCTCGGTCTGGTCATTCACCCCGACGGCAGTCACCAGCGGCGGCAGGATTTCCCACTCGTCACCGTTGAGGTCCTTGGCCACGGCGATGCCGATGCAACCCACCTGGTAGCGGGCGCCGCCCACGTCCTCATGCCCCGGTGGCACCAGTCCCAGCTCGTTCGGGCCCACTTCGTGAGTCCCGCGCTCGCCGGCCACATTGCCTTCGAACACCATGTACAACTTGCCATCGACGGGGTCGATAAAGGGGCTGGGATCGCGAAAGTTCCAGGTCGCGTTCTGTGCTTCGGTTTGGTAGTAGGTGCCATCGGCCTCGAACAACGACTTGACCTGATCAAAGCCCTGGAGGGTGACACCGGTGTCCGAGGTGACAACCTGGCCCCTGACTTTGGCAATCGTGGCACCCGGCGTGACGCAGGTGTAGTACAGGTCGATATCACCGTTGTTATTCAACAGGATCGGCGTGCCTGCCCATTCACGGGTGGTCGGCGAAACCCCTTCGGCCATGACACGGCCGCCGAAGATCCAGTCCTTGCCGGTACGCGAATACCAGTAGCAGATACGCGCATGACCATGGCGGTCCTCCCAATCGCGCTTGATGTCGTAGCGGCCATCGGCGTTGATGAATTGTGGATCATGGGGGCGACGGTCGGCGGTCAGGGTGAAGATCACTGACCAGCCATCCACCGATACCACCGTGCCATCGAGTTCACGCAATGGCATGGTGTCCCAGATAAAGACCGTGTCACTCATGACAGGAAAGTCAGGACTCACTAACGGCTGTGTCGTCGTCGGGTCATTTTCATTAACTTTCAGCGCATCGGCCCGTGTCCAGCGAGTGGGTGTGTGATTCGCATGTTTCATGATGATGTCCTTTTGCTGACGCTTAAGTGACAAGCGAAGATTAAATAGCACCTGACAGCCCGCAACTTAATGGCGACTGAAAGAGCATATGATAGTTGCATCTGCAAGTGCGAAAACAGGTTTAACATGGAAGCCTGAATATCACAACATGAGGGATTATTTAGATTACAAAGGCCATCACTGTGTTTATATCCTTGATATAAATACAGTGGCACTTGCAATAAATGACAGCTCAGTAGAAAGCGAGCCAATCAATTACCGAACACCCGCGCCGCGGCCTTGGCCCCGGCGTTCTTCTGGGTAAAGCCTTTGGCTTGCGCCGCCGTCTTCAAGGTTTGGGCGTCGTTGGAAGTTGCCGTCCATTGTGTTTTAGGCGACTTCTGATGGGTGATCGGCGGCACACTGTTTGTATCAGTGAACATCCCGGTGACCTTGTCACCCAACATGCCTTTGTTTTGGCTGCGCTCGCCAAAACAATTACGTTCAGAAAGGATATTGGCATTCTGCGCCAGGGTGAAACCGGTCAAGCCGATGAGTTTGCGTTCTGGATAGGACATGAGTTCCCTCTCTCGATATAAAACGGCTCGGTATAACGAGCCTGTGCATCAAGTTAATCCGTTAACTTGCACACAGTGTTTGGCATGGCTGAAGTTGCCGAGTGTTGGTCGATCAGCGCTTAAACACTGTGTTTATGTACAGTATTCTTGAATCACTGAATCGTCAACCCTTGCGCAGTCAAAAAAATGGGAGGGGGCAAGCCCTAATGCCGTTCAGTTAAGGCTTTTTTGTAGGAGCGAGCTTGCTCGCGAAGAACTTACAGGCGCCGCGTTCAGGAAACACGCGTTATCGTTGACGTTTTTCGCGAGCAAGCTCGCTCCTACAGAAGGCGATGTACGCTTAACTGAATGGCATTAGGGCTTGGCCCCGAGGGTGGTGGGTCAGTCGACATCTCTACGACTGATCCACCGCCATCGGGGGCAAGCCCCCTCCCACATTTGCCCTGCGGTGTTCTTCCAAGCGTTATTTGGACACAGGCATCGCAAACTCCGCACCCTGCTCGATGCTTTCCGACCAGCGCTGCATGATCGACTTCTGCTTGGTGTAGAAGCGCACGCCTTCGGTGCCGTAGGCATGCATGTCGCCAAACAGGCTCTTCTTCCAGCCACCAAACCCGTGCCAGGCCATCGGCACCGGGATCGGTACGTTGATGCCGACCATGCCCACTTCGATACGCCGCGCAAACTCGCGGGCAATGTTGCCGTCGCGGGTAAAGCAGCTGACGCCGTTGCCGAACTCGTGGTCGTTGACCAGCTTCACCGCCTCGGCAAAGTCATTCACGCGCACACAGGCCAGCACCGGGCCGAAGATTTCTTCGCGGTAGATGCTCATCTCTTTGGTCACGTGGTCGAACAAGGTCGCGCCGAGCCAGAAGCCGTTTTCCAGGCCCGCTTCGGTAGGCACATAGTCACGCCCGTCGAGCAGCAGTTGCGCGCCGGCCTGCACGCCTTGTTCGATGTAGCCGCTGATGCGCTCCAGGGCGGCGCGCGAGACGATCGGGCCCATTTCGGCCTTGAGGTCGCGGCCGTCGGTGATGCGCAGTTGCTTGGCTCGTTCGGTCAGGGCGGCGATGACTTTGTCGCCCACATCGCCCACCAGCACCGCGACGGAGATGGCCATGCAGCGTTCGCCGGCACTGCCGTAGGCGGCGCCCATCAGCGCGTCGACGGTTTTCTCGATATCCGCGTCGGGCATTACCACCATGTGGTTCTTCGCGCCGCCCAGGCCCTGGACGCGCTTGCCGTTGCGCGCGCCGGTTTCGTAGATGTATTGGGCGATCGGCGTGGAGCCGACAAAGCTCACGGCCTTGACGTCCGGGTGTGCGATCAACGCGTCCACCGCTTCCTTGTCGCCCTGCACCACGTTGAATACACCTTTGGGCAGGCCGGCTTCATGCAGCAGCTCGGCCATGAACAGCGAGGCGCTCGGGTCGGTCGGGCTTGGCTTGAGGATGAAGGTGTTGCCCGCCGCGATGGCGATCGGGTACATCCACATCGGCACCATCACCGGGAAGTTGAACGGTGTGACGCCGGCGACCACGCCCAGGGGCTGGCGCATCGTCCAATTGTCCATGCCACGGGAAACCTGGTCGGAGTGTTCGCCCTTGAGCAGGTTGGGAATGCCACAGGCGAATTCGAGGATGTCGATACCACGGTCGACTTCGCCCTGGGCATCGGTGAAGACCTTGCCGTGTTCAGCAACGATGATGCGCGCCAGGTCGTCCTTGCGCTCACGCAGCAGGTGCAGGTATTCGAACAATACGCGGGCGCGGCGGATTGGTGGGGTGTCAGCCCAACGGGTGAACGCGGCTTGCGCGGCGGCGACGGCCTCATCGACCGTCTGCCGGCTGGCCAGGGCGACGCGGCCGGTCACTTCGCCGGTGGCCGGGTTGTAGACGTCCTGATAGCGATCATCGCGGCTGACGCGCTGGTCGTTGATGTAGTGCTCGATTGTTGTAGTCATGGCAGTAGATCCCAGGTGGGTTGCGTTGGGACACACGATAGGCTTTCGGTTTGTTCCAAACCAGAGCAGAATCCAGAACTGCTTGTCCTCATAAGCGAACAATAACCCCATGGAAAAATCCGAGATCGAAGGGCTGTGGACCCACATTCACTGGCTCTCAGTGCTGGAGGAACACGGCACCTACACCGCTGCGGCCGCGCGCCTGGGGGTGAGTAAATCCGCGGTCAGCCAGCGTATTTCCGACCTGGAGAAAGCCACCGGCACACGCCTGGTGACGCGCACCACGCGCAGCGTGCGGTTGACCGATGCCGGGTTGTCGTTGACCCGTGAAGTGCGCGGTGCCTATGAGCAAATCGCCCGCAGCTTCTCGTCCGTACGCGATTCCGCCGGCGAGATTCGTGGCCTGGTGCGCTTGACCGCCCCGGTGGCATTCGCCCGGCAACAGTTGGTGCCGCACCTGTCGGAGTTCCTCCAGCACTACCCGCAGGTGCGTATCCAGCTGGACGTGTCGGACGCCTTGAGCTCGCTGGCCGCCGAAGGCTACGACCTGGCGGTGCGCCACGGTTTCCAGGTACCGGAAACCCATGTGGCCTGGAAGCTGTGCGACACCACCTCAGTGCTGGTTGCCAGCCGTGACTACCTGCAACGCCACGGTGAACCGCGCGCGCCCGCCGACCTCAGCGCACACAACTGCCTCTATTACCCGCGCGGCACCGACCAACCGGCCTGGACCTTCGAGCGCGGCAGCAGGAAAGTCGAACGGGTCACCGTGCCCATCGCCGGCAGCTTCTCCACCAACAACAGCGAAGCCCTGCGCGACGCGGCGCTCAACCACCTGGGCATCGCCCTGCTCCCGGACTTCAGCGCCCACGCCGCCCTGGCCGGCGGCAAACTGGTGCAGGTGCTCAAGGACTGGACGCTCAAGGGCGCGTTTGCCGATGAGATCTACCTGATTCGGCCCTACTCGCCCCATGTACCCAAGTCGGTGAGTGCGCTGGTGGGTTACCTCAAGGAAAAACTCTCTAGCGGCTTTCGTTTCCTCGGTTAGCGCACGCCGGCTCAGTGGCCTCTTGAGCGCATCCGTGCGCACCCCGCAGCATTGCGGGCAACGCGCGCACAACGGGTTTAAAGGCCAATAACGCAGGTCCCTTTAGTTGCAGGACGCTCCCGAAACAACTCCACGGTTCGAGCATGCCCGCATTAAACGGAATCATTCTCGACAAATACAACGTGGAACAACGCTATATAGCGAACGGCAATAATTCATCCCCGAAAACAACACGCTTCGCGCACTTGAACATCAATGACTCATTCAAGACAAACACGTTTGACGGGTTATTGGCGTCATTCAAAATACCATGCAACTCGTTGTAATAAATCAATAAATCCCATCACACAAAACCCGTCTCGACCTGCTTTCAGTCGCGTTTTAAAACGCTGTCGCCCGACAAACTTGCAAAAAAACCACAACCGACTAAGTTCATCCATACCATGAAGGCAATCAGCCATTGCCCGTATAAACAGCCATCCAGGCGAGGAATTTTATTGCTCTGAAAACCGACCAGACGCAGCGTTAACACAAGACACGGAATTTAAGTCTTAACACTCAAAAGGGATGCTTTGATGAAGCGCAGCCGGTGGTATCGTGCGTTCTCGAAAAAGGGGCCAGTTGAACATTTCTGGCTGTCATTGCTGTGCTTTTCGGGGCTGGTCATCGCCAGCTTCCTGTTGTTCGAACAACAGATCCAAGACGTCCTGATACACCTCAACCTCTATCAGCCGACGACCCCCACGCAAACATTCAACCTGGCGCTGCTGCTGATTGCCCTGCTCGCGCTGGACGTGGTGCTGCCCGTGCCGTCGAGCCTGGTGGCGCTGCTGGCGGTGGCGATGCTGGGCAGCCTGGGCGGTTACCTGGTGATTTTCATTGGCCTGTGCCTCGGTGCCGGGTTGGGGTACGCCCTGGGGGCCGGGTATTTTCGCCTGCTGTCAGGCCGCCTGGGCCTGCATCAGCGCCAACCGGGGCAGTTGGCGTATCGCTTGGGCACACTCTCGCTGATTTGCCTGCGTGGCGTACCGGTACTGGCGGAAACCTCGGTGGTGGCCGCCGGCATGCAGCGCTATCCGCTGCGGGCATTTACAGTCATCACCACCCTGGCCAACGCGGGCCTGGCCCTGGCCTACACGGCTATCGGTACATTCCTGATCGAGCAAAACGCGCTGCTGGTGACGATCCTCGCCAGCATGGTGTTGCCGGTGGTGTTTGTGGCGGGCTACAGCCTGTTCAAGGCCGCGCGCAAGCCGCACGCCGAGCAAGCGCTGCACGGGCGCTTCGAAGTCCGTTATGACTACCCGGTGGTGTTCACCGACCACCTGTTCGCCCCGCTCAACCCTTGTCTGCATCGCCAACTCACCGCCCAGCACAGCGGCCCGGTGACGGTACTGGTGTTCGCCGATGAACAACTGTTGCTCAGCACACCGCACCTGCTGGAAGAGATCGACAGCTACTTTGCCGCGCATCCCGACTTGCATCTGCAGGCGGCACCGATTGCGCTGCCGGCCGGTGAACTGAGCAAGCACGCGCAGGTACTGGAACGGCTGTACAGCGACATGCTGCAACACGGCCTGGACCGGCATTGCTACGTGCTGGCCCTGGGCGGCGGTGCGGTGCTGGATGCAGTGGGCTACGCCTGCGCCACCTTCCATCGTGGCATTCGCCTGATCCGTATCCCGAGCACCGTGCTGGCGCAGAACGATGCCGGTATCGGCGTGAAGAACGGCATCAATGCCTTCGGCCAGAAGAACCTGTTGGGCGCCTTCTACCCCGCCACGGCGGTGCTCAATGACTTTCAACTGCTGACCAGCCTCACCCGCCTCGACCAGATCGCCGGGCTGGCCGAGGCGGTGAAGGTGGCCTTGATCAAGGACCGGGCTTTTTTCGAATGGATGGAACAGCACGCCGACGCCCTCGCCCATTTCGATCACGCTGCCAGCCGCTACGCCATTCGCCGCTGCGCCGAACTGCACCTGCACCACATCACCGGGGCCGGCGACCCCTTCGAACGCGGTAACGGCCGGCCCCTGGATTACGGGCACTGGGCCGCGCACAAACTGGAAAACCTCAGCCATCACCGCCTGCGCCATGGCGAGGCGGTGGCGGTGGGCATGGCCCTGGATGGGGTGTACGCCAATGCCCTGGGGCTGCTGGGCGATGCCGACATCGAACGGATCATGCAGTTGTTGCTCACGCTCGGTTTCAACCTGTGCCCACCGGAGCTGGCCTTGCGGGACGCGCAAGGTCGCTCGCCGGTATTGCTCGGGCTGGAGGAATTCCGTCAGCACCTGGGCGGGCAACTGTCGATCCCGATGCTCTGCCGCATCGGTGAGTCGGTGGACCTGCACGAAATCGACAACGCGAAGATGGAAGCTGCCCTGCAACGCCTGCTGAGTCGCAGCGATGCCGCGCTGCCGCTGGGTGAGGGCTACGCACAATGAGCCCGATGAAAACCTGGATGACCCTTGGCCGCGTCTCCAACCTGCCCACGGTGTGGACCAACACCCTGGCCGCCGCCCTGCTCGCCAGCAGTGCCGGCGCCCTGGCGCCGCCGTCATGGCTGGTGTGGGGGTTGCTGTTGATCACCCTGTCGCTGCTGTACCTGGCGGGCATGCTGCTCAATGACCTGCTCGATGCCGACTGGGACCGGCAACACCACAACCCGCGCCCGATCACCCTGGGCCTGGCCAGCCGCCAGCAAGTCGGCGTGGCGACCGCGCTGTTGCTGAGCCTGGCCGCTGCCGCGGTGCTGGGCCTGAGCCGCTTGATCGATGAGCCGCATTGGTTGCTCGGCGGCGTACTGCTGCTGGTGGGCTGCATCTTCGGCTACAACCTGCTGCACAAGAAGTACGCCCACAGCGTATGGCTGATGGGAGCCTGTCGCTCGGCGCTGTACCTCACCGCCGCCGCCAGCCTGGCGGTGCCACCGGAACCGATCTGGCTCTGCGCGATCCTGCTCGGCGTGTACATCAGCGGCCTCACCTACCTGGCACGCCAGGAACACCGCAACCAGCTGATCAGCCGCCTGCCGTTGCTGCTGATGCTCAGCCCGCTGGCCCTGGCGATCTACTCCAACAACCTGTGGTTCTGGCCGGTGCTGCTGTTGTGGCTCGGTTGGTTGGGCTGGCACTACCACCAACACCTGGCCAACCCGCAACAGCGCCAGGTTCGCGCGTTTATCGGTGCCGGCCTGGCCGCCCTGCCGTTGTTCGATGCACTGGTACTGGCCGTGGCCGACCAGCCGGTTGGCAGCCTGTTATGTGTACTGGTGTTTTTCCTGCTGCCCCACTTTCAACGCTGGATCAAGCCGACATGAACATGCGCCAGGATTGCCTCACCGAACATCGCCAAAACTTGAGCCAGCAGCTGGATAACACCGAGCAACAGTGGTGGCAGCAGGCGCAGCAACGGCTTGTGCAACAGCCGGACGCCGACACGGCCGCACTGTTGAGCGGCCAGTGCAAGCGCCAGTTGAAAGCGCCCGTGGTCGCGCTGGCGCGGGCCTTGCTGTTGGCCCAGGTGCTGGAGACCTGCGCCGCTGCCGAGCGATTGGCACTGCTGCGCCAGCTGTTCCTGTGGGGCGACGACCTGGAAAAAATCGCCTTGCTCAACGCTCTCGACTGGCTCGACAGCGACGGGCAGTGCCTGGCGCTGGCGCTGCAGGCCGGGCGCACCAGCAACCCCCAGGTGTTTGCCGCCCTCGCCCTCGACTCCGCCTACCCGTCGCGTCACTACCCGGAGCACGCCTTTCACCAACTGGTGCTCAAAGCCCTCGGCATGGGCCTGGACATCACGCGCCTGGTCGGCCTGGCGCAGCGCCACAGCGTCAGCCTCAACCAGCTGGCCCTCGACCTGTTGGACGAACAGCTCGCCGCCGGGCGCAGCGTGTCCCCCGGCCTGCCCCGGGTGATCGCCTTCAACCTGCTCAGCCCGGCACAACTGCAACGCCTGCGCGGCCTGTGCCTGCCGCCGGAATGGCACACGTACCTGAATTGACGCCCAGTGCCGCCCCTTTTCCCTTGACGAGGATCCACCATGCTCAAGTATTTCGACCCGCACATTCATATGGTCAGCCGCACCACCGACGACTACCAGAACATGGCCGCCGCCGGGATCACCGGGGTGATCGAGCCGGCCTTCTGGCAGGGCCAGGCGCGCACCAGTGTCGGCAGTTTCGTCGACTACTTCGACACCTTGCTGGGCTGGGAGCGCTTTCGCGCCAGCATGTTCGGCATCCACCATTTCTGCACCATCGGCCTGAACCCCAAGGAGGCCAATGACCTGTCGATCGCCAATGAAGTGCTGGGGATTTTACCGCGCTACCTGGTCAAGGACGGCGTAGTGGCCGTCGGCGAAATCGGCTATGACGACATCACCCCCGAAGAGGATCGCTTTCTCGCCGCCCAGCTGGAGCTGGCCAAGCAATTCAACCTGCCGGTACTGGTGCATACGCCGCACCGCGACAAGATCGGCGGCACTAAACGCACCCTGGCGGTGATCCGTGAGGTGGGGATTGCCGAGCACCTGGTCATCATTGACCACCTCAACGAGCTGACCTTGCCGCTGGTACTGGACAGCGACTGTTGGCGCGGGCACTCCATCTACCCCAACACCAAGATGTCCGAGCAGCGCATGGTCGCCCTGCTCCAGGAATACGGCACCGAAAAAATGGTGGTCAACAGCGCTGCCGACTGGGGCATCAGCGACCCGCTGAAAGTGCCCAAGACCGGCGAAGCGATGCTGGCGGCCGGGTTCACCCAGGCCCAGGTCGAACAGGTGCTGTTCCATAACCCGGTGGACTTCTTTGCCCAAAGCGGGCAACTGGACAAGGCCCTCGTCAGCACCCCGCTGCCCATCGACCAGCGCAAGCAATGGCAGGAAAACTCGGCCCTGCGCGGCCAGGACCCGGTGATCAAATGAACGCCGTCAGCGGCTGGACAGCCCCCCAGGTCGGCTACTGCAGCAACGTCCACCCCACCCGTGACCTCGCCGGGCTGCAGGCCTCGATCGCGCGGCACTTCCAGGGCGTGCGGCGCTTGCGCGGGCTCGACGAACAGGACAGCGGCTTGTGGATTTGCGCGCGCGCGGCGGCCGAACTGCAACAGGCGTCGGCGCGTGAGTCGTTCCTGCAATTGCTGCAACACAGCGGCCTGCGCCTGACCTCGCTGAACGGCTTCCCCTATGGCGAATTCCATCAGGGCGCGGTGAAAGCCGAGGTGTACCTGCCCGACTGGGCCGACCCACAACGCCTGGCGTACAGCCTGGACCTGGCGCGAATCCTCGCCCAGGCCTTGCCAGCCGATTGCGCGCAGGGGGTGATTTCCACGGTGCCCCTGGGCTACGCCGCCACTTGGACCCCAGCACGGCAGGCACGCGCCGATGCGCACCTCAGCCAACTCACCCGCGCACTCGCCGCGCTGCATCGGCAAACCGGCAAGAAAATCCTGTTCTGCCTGGAAATGGAACCGGACTGCGTGCTGGAAAACACCGCGCAGGCCATCGCCTTCTTCCAGCAACGGCAAACCTTCGACCCACACCATGAGTACCTGGCGCTGTGTTTTGATGTGTGCCACCAGGCCGTGATGTTCGAAGACTGTTATGAGTCGTTGACGCGGCTGCACCAGGCGCAAGTGCCGGTGGGCAAGATCCAGCTGTCCAACGCAATGATTTGCCGCTTGCCGCCTCAAGGCGATCAGCGCCGCGACCACGTGCTCAAGACCCTGGGGCATTTTGCCGAGGCGACCTACCTGCATCAGGTCAAGGCACTCGATGCGCAAGGTCGCCTGGTTGCCTGGGCCGACTTGCCCGCGGCCCTCAGTGACTGCGCGCAGTTCACGGAGCTGCGCATTCATTTCCACATCCCGCTGTTCAGTGAACACCTGCTGTTGCCGGAGCTGACGGGCAGCCAGGTCGCCCTGGCGCAGACCTTCGACTACCTGGCGGGCCATGTGGACTGTCGGCCGGTGCTGGAAGTCGAGACCTACAGCTGGGGCGTGTTGCCCGCCCAACTGCGCCCGGCCACCGAGCCGGCGCAACTGGAGGGCATCGCCGCTGAACTGCGCTGGGTCGAAGACCAACTGCGCCAGCGCAACCTGTTGCACGCTGCGGTCCAGGAGGCCTACGCCCATGCCCTCTGAGCAACCGCTGCTGTTGATCAATGTGGTGGGCTTGACGCCCTCGTTGTTGGGCGAAGCCACGCCGCAGATCAATGCCCTGCTCAAGACCGCCAAGCTGGCCCACCTGCAACCGGTGTTCCCGGCGGTGACGTCGACGGTACAGGCGTCGATCCTGACCGGGGCACCGCCGTCGCAACACGGTATCGTCGGCAATGGCTGGTACTTTCGCGACCAGGCCGAAGTACGCTTCTGGCTGCAACCCAATGCGCTGGTCCAGGGTGAAAAGGTCTGGCACACGCTCAAGCGCGAGTTCCCGGCTTTTCGCTGCAGCCAATTGTTCTGGTGGTACAACATGTACGCCGACGTGGACGCCGCCATCACCCCGCGCCCGCATTACCCGGCGGACGGGCGTAAACAGTTCGGCCTGTACTCGTCACCGCCCGGGCTGCATGAACAGATCGAACAGCAGATTGGCGAGTTCCCGTTTCCCGGGTTCTGGGGCCCGGCGGCCGGCATCGCGTCGAGCCGCTGGATCGTCGATTGCGCCATTGCCGAGTTCCAGATCAACCGTCCCCACCTGCAATTGGTCTACCTGCCCCATCTCGACTACAGCTTGCAGCGCCTGGGCCCGGATCACCCGTCGATCGTCGACGAAGTGCGGGCCATCGACCGTGAAGTCGGCCGGCTGCTGGCCTTCGCCAAGGTGCAGGGCGCCGCGGTGATGCTGCTGTCGGAATATGGCATCGAGGCCGTCGAGCAATCGGTGTCGATCAACCGTGTATTGCGCACCGAAGGCTGGTTGCAGGTGCGCCAATCCCTGAGCTGGGAGCTGCTCGACCCCGGCGCCAGCGCGGCCTTCGCGGTGGCTGATCATCAGGTTGCGCATGTCTACGTCAAGCAGGCACAGGACATCCCTCGGGTCAAAGCCCTGTTGCAGCGCCAGCCCGGCATCGAGCAGGTGCTGGACAAAGCCGAGCAACGCGCCTGGCAACTGGATCACCCGCGCAGCGGCGAGCTGGTGGCCGTGGCCGCCGCCGGCAGCTGGTTTGATTACTACTACTGGTTCGACGACCGCAAGGCCCCCGACTTTGCCCGCACCGTGGACATCCATCGCAAGCCTGGCTACGACCCGGTCGAGCTGTTTATCGACCCGGCGATTCGGTTCCCCATGCTGAAAGTGGCGCGCCGCCTGCTGCAAAAAAAGCTCGGATTTCGCTACTACATGGACCTGATCCCGCTGGACACCTCCCTGGTCCGCGGCAGCCACGGGCGCCTGCCGACCAGCGTGCAGACCGGCCCCCTGCTGATCACCAATTGTGATCTGCCGATACCGCAGCAGCTTGCGGCGACGGCAGTGAAGCAACTGCTCCTGGAACACTTCCTGGGGCGCCCACACACCGAACTGGCCATTGCCAAGGAGCTTTCATGCGGCGAGCCTTCTCTATAACGGTCCTCAGTGCATTGGCCGGGTTGGCCCAGGCACAGGACACCAACCCCTTCGATTGCAGCAACTTCCTGCAATTTGGAGGCAACCTCGACAAGACCCGGGCGGCCTTTGTGCAAAGCCCGGACACCCTGGCCTGGAACTGGTTTGCCTGCCTGAACCAGCCCGCCAGCGCGCAGAGCCCCGACCGGGTCTGGGAAACCCTGAAACCCTCGGACCAGGTGTACCTGGCCAACGGCGCCCCGCCCCAGCCGTACAACCAAAATACGCCGCCGCCAGACGCCGTGCTGCAACAGGCCAAGGCGCTGGGCATGAACCTCAGTCGCACCTTTCACAACCTCAATGCCACGCAGCAGGTGGACGGGCTGATCCTGGAAATGGGCGGCCAGGTCCCCAAGGACCAGCAAGGCCAGGCGGTGCGCTTCCAGTTGTTGATGGGCGCGGACACGTTCGACTACATCGTGCAGCAGAAGGTCTACAACGTGAACGGCCAGGCCGCCTTGACCAGCGATCTCAACTTCCCCGCCACCGCCTGGGAACTGAAAGCCGCGTGGCTGTGGATCGGCAACGACCCCAGCTACCAGCAGCAACTGGCCAACGATGGCTACTACATCGCCCAGGCCTACTACCAGCAAGGTGAACAGTACCAGGTGGGCTATGCCGCCTTGAGCGGCTTGCATGTGATCAACAAGCTGAACCCCGACTGGGTCTGGACCACCTTCGAAAACCGCCACAACAGCCAGTACACCGTGACCAATGCGGTGCCGCCCACGCCGATGACCAACAGCACCGGGCCGACACCGGCGGCACAGCCGGTCAACACGCTCTTCCAGGCCCAGTACGCCGAACTGGCGCAGTACGAGTTGATTGGCGTGCAGTCCAACACCACGCCCACCCTGCTCGCCAATTCCCAGCTGGAGTCGGCCTTCCAGAGCCAATCGTCGTGTTTCGCCTGCCACGCTACAGCCGCGTACTCGGCGAAACAGGGCTACTTCAATTTCGCCCTCAAGGAACAGGGCGGCATCGTGTACCCCACCGCCCTACTGCCGGCCACCGACTTTGTCGGTTACCACAAACTGGACTTTGTCTGGTCGCTCAAACGCGCCCAGTGGCAACGCTAAGGAGCCTGACATGAGCGTATTGAATTTCCCGCGTATCTACCTGGGCGGCCATCTGTTCTGGAACCCGCCGACCGCTAACAACAACGACATGTACCCGCTCTACGATGCGGTGAAGATGCAGATGAACTGGCGGTTCCTGGACAGCTTCAACGTCACCCCGCAGAACGCCGCCAGCACCTTGCTGCCGTGGACGATCGCGCCACTGCCACACAGCCAGATCCCCGGTTATGTCCTGCAAGTACCGGGCAACGCCTCGCAGTTGACCACGCCGATGATCCCCGGCGAATGGAACCTGTTCGGGGACAATGCCTGCGGCACCGTGAGCTACAACCAGATCCAGTCCGTGGTCACCGGCGGCGAGTTGCCCACCGGGGGGTATGTGAGCCAGGACCCGCTGATCAACCAGAGCTTCCAATTGCTCGGCAACCCGTTTGGCAGCAACGCGCCCACACCGGCGCGCTTTGTCGACGTGAGCCCCTGGCAGAACACCTTCACTGCGCTGTACTTCGACAAACTGGTGCTGGGCACCGACCAATGTGGCCTGACGCTCAAGCGCGAGCACCGCATGCTCGACCGCTTCCTGAACTTCAACTGGGCCAACCTTGGCGGGCTGAGCTACGTCACCACCACCTGGCAGACCTGTTTCCCGAAAGAGAACCTGGCCTGGGTCATCGGCAACTCGGCCTTGCTGCAAAACCTGCAGGCGCAGATGGAACAACAAAAAGCCAAGGGGCTGATGTTTCGCTTTTCCACCTACCTGACGTGCTACGACAGGAACGGTATTTTCAATAACTACCCGCCCATCGACACCCACTCCTCCAGCCCCGAAGCCCTGGCCAAGGTGACGGCGATGTATCAACAAGGGCTGGATAACGTCGGCGATATTTTCTTCAACCCGGCCTACAGCCGCACGGTCGGCACCCTGGGCCTGTGGCTGGACGGTGAATTCCCCACCGCCCCGGCCGGTCGGCGCCTGATCCCGGCCAACCCGGTGCCGATCACCTCGCCCACGCAAACCACCTCGGCCAAACTCGGCGTGATCTCGGCGCAGGCCCATGGCGATACGTTGTCGCTGGACCTGGGCAACGCCTTTCCGTTCTACCCGGTCGACAAGACCGCGCCCATCCCGGTGGCGGCCAAGTTCCAGGCCGGCAACTACCAGATCGGTATCCGGCAGGGCGAGCAATTCAGCCCGTTGGCCAGCTTCGGCTATGACGATTACCAGCAGGCGGCGTTCGACCAACGTGCGGGTATCCTCGACCTGCCCCTCACCGCCCAGGCCCAGGCGCAGCTGCAAACCGGCACGCTGGAACTGCAACTGCAAGGCGCCACCACGCCCCCCGCCGCCACCCAGCAAATGTGGACAGCCGAAGTGGTGCAGAGCGCCAGCTTCATCGACGTGGGCGACACCAAGACATTGCAGATCATGGTGCAATACGATGGCCTGCCAGCGCCGGCCGGGACCGTGTTGTGGGTGGCGGAGTACAGCAATGCCTACATGCTGTGCACCACCGATTACTACCTGGCGTTCAGCAACGCGGCCGACTTCACGCTGTTCAACAACGACCCGCAAAACCCGATCAAGAACAGCGCCAACCTCCCGCAATTCAACGGCACGTCGACACTGCTCGCCGAAGTCACCGAGGGCACCGGTCGCCAGCTCATGGCCACGCGGATCGTCGAATCAGACGATCAAACGGTGCCGGTGACCTACCAGCAATTCCTGCCGACACCCGCCTCGGTCGCCCTCAGCCCGTGCCTGTCGTTCGCCAACCCGATCCCCCGGCAAGGCACGTTGCAAGACCCGCTCAGCAACACAGTGCAGTACAGCGTGACCCAGATCCAGACCGACGCCAACGGCATTGCCAACCTGACGGTCACCGCCCAGGCCCCTGGCTTTCCGACCCTGCGTTTCTTTGTGCAGGAAGGCCAGCAGGCGCCGGTGATCCCGTTCAGTTTCCCGCTCAACCAGGCCTTCACCGACTTCCTCGCGCCACTGCGCGTGTTGCCGCTGGAGCCGCAGATGCAGCAGGACTTTGTCGACGCATGGAACCAGGTCTACCAGCGTGAAGACGCCGGCCAACTGATCTGGGAGAGCTTTATCTACCCCTTCATCCTGCAACCGTTCTATTACCTGTACCCGATCATGAGCAAGTACATGCCGCTCAATTCCCTGACGCGCATCGAAGGTGCCGTCGACCAGCTGATTGTGTTGATCAGCAAGGAGTACCAGGAGGAAAGCACCCTGGCGATGCCCATCACCCGCGACATGCCGCAAAGCCGGCGCGCCGTGCTGGAGCTGTGGGCGCAGGCCCTGGTGAAGCGCAATTACCCACCCGTCCCGCTCAGTATGAGCGACTACTCGTAAGCCTCGGACAGGACCACCGGGTGACGCACCTGTCACCCGGACTTCAAAGGAGTGTCATATGAACACCAGCCTCTTGAGTCGACTGTTTCTGCTCCTGCTGCTGCTCAGCCCCGCGGCGTTTGGCGGGCAAGACAGCGGCGCCGTGTACTTCACCAATGGGGTACACAACAACGCAGGGTGCAACGCGCAGAATGGTAATTGCATCGCCAAACGAGCCCCGAGCGACCCTACCGACCCGTTTTTCCCGGCGTACTGGATCAGCGACTGGACGATGTACCGGGTGATGCACAACTACGAGAAAAACCCGCCGCCCTACAGCAACCCGCCCTCGACCCTGACCCCGGCGGACTACACCGTGTCCAGGGGCACCAGCTACTACGACACCACCTACATCCCGCCGGATGGCGACGGCTTTGGCGCGATGATGGAGCACTACGAGCAGTACTGCCTGCCGATCTTCCCGATCAAGGACAACCACTACACCTGCACCTTCGTGTCCCTGGGCAACAAGGCGTACTTCCTCACCTACCCGCAGGACCGCCCCAAAGACATGCCGGCCTGCTGCATGTTTTCGCCGCTGAATCATCCGCCGCGCCAGGATTTTATCGAGCACCTGCCCTACAGCGCCGAGCGCAGCAAAAACCTGGGCGGCCGTGTGCAGGCCTATGCGCTGGATCTCGACTCACCTGCCGGGCCGATCCTGTTCGGCTATGCCTTCAACAAAGTGTCGACGGGACAACCGCCCTACCGCTCGCCGCAGTCGTTCTTCTTTTCGGGGGACACCACCGTGGCCAATGCGCCCATCGTGAGCCAGAACTACACGAACTTTCGCATCGCCCGCCCCGACCCGGCCCAGACCTGGGCACAAGTGGCCGCCATGTGCCCGTCGAACCCGCCGCCTTGCCAACTGTTCGAGCCGCCGGCGACGCAGAGTAACGGGCATAAGGCGCAGTGGAACCAGCTGATGCAGCGCAAACCCTGACCCCCAAGGAAGGATCGCCATGAAAAGCCTCGTTTGTTGTGCCGTGATAGTCATCGGCCTGGCCAGCCCGCCGGCGCTGGCCAGGGAAACGCCTGCGGCGTCGGCGCTGGCCACCCCACTCAACTGCCAGCCGCCCAGCAGTGCACCGGTCGCCACCGCCAGCCAGGACCAGTTCGATCAATACAGCTGGCAGATGTTCATCGCGTTGAACTGGCCGGCCCAGGACGGCCAACGCGGCACGCCCAATTGCAGTCAACAGCCCGGCGATGCGGGCTATACCGTGTGGCAGACCTACAAGACCGTCGAGGAAATTTTCTTGCCGAATGCGGCCGACCCTGGCCCATGGAACACCCCGCTGGCGGCCAGAACCCTGGGCATCATCAACATTGCTGCGTTGAAAAACACGCGACAGGAGACCTTCATTGACCAGGCCGTCGGCGGCTGGCTGATCGACCAGGCCGGCAACCCGACCTACTACGACATCGCGGCCAACGAGACCTCCTACAACTACATCGTCGCCAACCGCTTCTACAACGCCGATGTGGTGTCCAAGGCCAACAACATCCAGTTCCCCAACGGGGTCATCGAGATCAAATCCAGCTGGCGCATCCTGACGCCCAATGACAATGCCAGCCGCTACCTGACCCAACTGGCGCAGGTTGCCACGTTCAACGAGCAGGGCCAGCGCATCGGTACCCAGCAGGCGTACCTGGGGCTGGTGGGCCTGCACATCATCACCAAGCCGGCCGGCTACCCGCAGTGGGTCTGGTCGACCTTCGAGCAGATCGACAACGTGCCGTCCAATGCGACCACCAGCCCGCCCTACAGCTACTTCAACCCCAGCGCCGCCCACGTCAACCAGTCGCCCTGCACCTGGCAGCCCCAGGGCGCCCAACTGGTCTGCGTACCGCTGCCGGGCACCACGTTCCAGACGCCCGACCCGCTGAGCCGGTTCACCCCGATTGCCGCGCTGACCGACGACGTCAACAAACGCTACCGCGCCGAGCCGGGCCTGCAAAACAGCGTGCTCAAGTACTACCAACTGATCACCACCCAGCGCCCGCTGCGGCCGAACGACCCGAGCAACCCCTTGGGCACGCCAACGCCCGCGCTGTCGGCCAACGTGACCATGGAAAGCTACATCCAGCCCAACAGCAGTTGCATGACGTGCCACTCCATGGCCACACCGGCCAAGAGCCTGTTCACGTCCGATTTCTCCTACCTGTTCAAATTCGCCAATGCCCCGGGTACCCGCCCGTCCAAGGAAAAGGAATAGACCATGAGTATTCTGAATGGACCTCGCCTGAATTTCTGGGGCGGCATCAGCACGGATGTCAGCGTGTCGAACAACACCCCATGCCTGCCCCAAGGCACGGAACACAGCTGGCCGGTGTTTGACCTGGCCACCTCGACCCTGGCGCCGCAAGCCGAGGCTTTCAGCGACGACCAGTTGAACGACATGCTCAATACCCCCGGCGGAACACGCTACACCCTCGGCGGCTGGAACCACTACGGGCAGCACCTGGTGGAAACCCAGGACGCCTTGATCAGTTCCCAAGGCAGCCCGGGCAGCATCAGCACCACCGGCGACCTGGTGGGCCAGGCGGTCTACCTGCTCGGTTCGGTAGACCCGGTGACCGGCCAGGGTCCCCACTCCGGGCCGATGATGGTGGACCTGGACCCGACGGCGTCCACCACCACCCAGATCTTCGTCGGTGGCCTGCAGATCGGCGCCAGCGACAACGTCCAATTGCTGATCCACTGCGATACCGTGTGCAGCAGTTTCGACGTGCAGGGCCGCGTGCTGCTGCCGGGCACCATGGACGCACCGGGCTCGTTCCACGCCAGTGGCACGTTCCAGCTGACCTTCCCGCTGAGCAGTATCGTCAGCTGGAACACCAGCAGCCCTGGCCTGCAATCGATCATCCAGGCACCGGGCGCGACGGGCATCGTGCTGCGTTTCGTGATGTTCGAGATGTGCCCCTTGATGACCACCGAACAACTGAACGCCGATTACGCCTTGGGCCAATACACGCCCAACCCCAGTATTGGCCGGGTCATCGGCACCCTGGCCCCGGCATTCGCCGACGAGCCGCTGACCTGCCAGCCGGGGCGGCAGTTGGTCAACCAGTGCACGTCCAATGCAGCCTATGCCGAGTTGGCCAGCAATGGCCTGCTGAGCCTGGACATGGTGAACGTCATCCCCAAGGAAACCTTCCGGGCGGTCAGGGACGACATCACCAGCGCGATCGGGCCGAACGCCAATTACGGCACCGTCAGTATCAGCGCCGGCACCACCCTGCTGACCACCCTTGACCCCACCAGCAGCCCGTTGGTCGACTACTACGTGTATGGCGGTATCGTCGACGTGCCCCTGAGCCCCAGCCAACAACAGGCGACCCAGGTCTCGCCCTTGTCCATCACCGCACCGGGCACGGTGGCCGGGACCACGCTGAACGCGATCGAATCGACCTACCGGGTGTACGGTGATCAGCGCAATGTCTACCTGGAGGACTACCCCGATGGCCTGTCGATCACCTTGCAGGTCCGCTATCTGGGCGGCCCGGTGCCCGACACCACCGATATCGGCCTGACGGTCACGCCTCCGGCGCTCTACACCGACCCGCAAAACTACGACTTCCTCGATGTCCCCACCACGCTGACGGTGAAGGCCGGGCAACTGGCTGTCAGCGTACCGGTCAGCGTCAAGCCCGGCACCGCGGCCCAGGCGGGTTTCGCCGCCTTGACCTGCACCGCCAATGGCCTTGACAGCAGCGGCTACTTCACCAATTTCCGCAAGTACGCCCAGACCGACTTCGGCATTCCCGAGGGCACAACCATTACCTGGGAACTCATGTACCCAAATGTCCTGCGCTTTCACTACCTGGCCTTCCCGGCCATGTCGCGCTATGTGGCATTGAACCAACCGGATGCGGTGATGGGCGCCAAGAACGCGATCCTCGCCCGCACCGCCGACACCTACAAAGGCACCACGTTGTTCATGCCGGTGGTGCGCTCGATGTCGCCCTGCCAACGCGCCCTGTTGCGCGCCTATCTCACCGGCGAACCGTGGCAGCCACCCCAATAGGAGAGCGATCCCATGACCTGGCATATCCCCGCCCACCCCGACGAAACCCTGCGCCCCAGCACACTGATCGCCGAGGGGCTGCTCAACCCGCGCGGCGTCTGCCTGCGGGCCGATGGCAGCCTGTTACTGGCCGAGGCCGGTTCGGGCCTGGCGGACCAACCCTTCAGCGGGCGTATCAGCCTGCTGCAACCGGACCCGCAACGACCCGGCGCCTACCTGCCCGGTGAATGCCTTGCCCAAGGGTTTCGCGCGATGAACATGCAGGCACGCATGCTGCGCGATGAAATCATGGGCCTGTCAGACATCGCCTGCGGTGACGGGCACTGCATGGTCAGCCAGACCGACTATGTCAGTGGCTCCAAGTTGCTGGACCTGCAATACAGCCCGCCCGAACCGGTGTTCCACAGCCGTGGCAACCTGAATGCGCTGTGCTGGCACCCAACCCGACGCAGTTGGCTGGCGGTCAAGCCCGATACCAACCAACTGGTGGAGTTCAGCGACGGCCAGGACGAGCAGGTGCGGGTGCAACTGCCCGAACTGGAACAAGGCCAGGAGGCCGTACCGGTGACCCTGGTCTACGAACCGCAGACCGACGCGGTGCTGATCAGCCTGTTCTCCGGTGAATTGCGGGGCGACCCGGCGCGCCAGGGCATCGACTTTGCCGACAAGGCCGGCCAGGTGATTCGGGTACACCCGGCCAGCGGTCGGATCGAGGTGCTGATTGACGGGCTGCAACTGCCCACCGGGTTGGCGTGGTGCCCGGACGGCAACCTGCTGGTGCTGGAATTGTGCAGCCACCTGCAACAACCCTTGCCGCCGGACTGGAACGGTGCCGTCCTGCACGGCGGCTTTACCCGCTTCAGCGGGCGGCTGTTGAGCTGCAACCTGGACACCGGGCAAGTCGCCGTACTGGCACGCGGGCTGGATACGCCGTCCAACCTGTGCCGGGTCCAGGATGCGGTGGTGATCAGTGAAGGCATGGGGCTGACGGGGCGGCCGATACCGGCGCCGGATAACAGCGTAGTGGCACTGAGCGGCCGGCTGCGGCGAGTGCAACTGGCCTGACAGCTTTTTTTCACCGGGATATTGCTCCGCATAACTAAAAGTCCATAATGGACAAAATAGTTTAATGCGGAGCAAACCCATGTCCAGCACGCCTTATGTGATCAACCCGGCACAGGCCCGCGAGTTACTCGCTCAAGTCGATGTACCGCAGATCCTGCGCAAGTTGTTTCACGACCTCGCCGCCGGGCAGGCGGTGCAGCCCGCACAGCAACAGGTGGAGTTTCCCCAGGGCGCCGGCGACTTTATCAACTACCTGGGCGTGCTGGCCGAAGACGGGGTGTACGGGGTCAAGACCTCGCCCTACATCGTGCGCGAGCAAGGGCCGCTGGTGACCGCATGGACGCTGTTGATGTCGATGCACACCGGCCAACCGTTGCTGCTGTGTGATGCCGGTGAGTTGACCACCGCTCGCACCGCCGCCACCACGGCCCTGGCGGTGGAGGCACTGGCGCCATTGGCGGTACGGCGCCTGGCGATCATCGGCAGCGGCAAGGTCGCCCAGGCGCACCTGCGCTACGTGCAGAACCTGCGCGACTGGCAGCACATCAGCCTGTTTTCGCCAAGCCTGGCCAACGCCTCCCCCACGACCCTCGCGCAGCTCGGCAGCCTCGATCCGCGCCTGGTCATCGCCAGCAGTTGCGCAGCCGCGGTGGAGGATGCCGACGTGATCCTGCTCTGCACCTCATCGGCCGGCCCGGTGCTCGACCCGGCGCGCTTGAGCAAACCGGCACTGATCACCTCGATCAGCACCAACGCCCCTCGCGCCCATGAAGTACCGCCCCACGCCCTTAACGACATGCAGGTATTCTGCGACTACCGCCAGACCACACCCGGCGCGGCGGGCGACATGCTGATCGCCAGCGAACAGCACGGCTGGGACGCCAGCGCCGTCATGGGCGACCTGCCCGAGCTGCTGACGGAAATGGCGCAGCGCCCGAACAATGACCGCCACGTATTCTTCCGCTCTATCGGGTTGGGCCTGGAAGACATCGCCCTGGCCAATGCGCTCTATCAGTTGCAGCGCTGACCCCACCTATCAGGAGACGAGCATGAGTCACGCAGACTTCATCATCATCGGTGGCGGCATCGCCGGCGCTTCCACGGGTTTCTGGCTGGCGCCCCACGGCAAAGTGCTGGTGCTGGAACGTGAATCGCACCCCGCCTATCACTCCACCGGGCGTTCGGCGGCGCTCTACACCGCCGCCTACGGCACCCCGCAAGTGCGGGCGCTGACCCTGGCCAGCCGTGAGTTTTTCGACAATCCGCCCGCCGGGTTCTGCGAGCACCCGCTGCTGACGCCACGGGGCGAGATGACGGTGGACTTCATCGGCGACCCGACCGAGTTGAACCGCCAATACCTCAGCGCCAAGGCCACCGTGCCGCAGGTCGAACAGCTGAGTGCCGACCAAGCCTGCGCGCGGCTGCCGATCCTGCGTCGCGAGAAAGTCCACGGGGCGATCTATGACCCGACCGCCAGCGATATCGACACCGACGCCCTGCACCAGGGCTACCTGCGCGGTATCCGCCGCCACCAGGGCGAGGTGCGAACCGACCACCACGTGCTGGGCCTGAGCCGTGACGCCGACGGCCTGTGGCACGTACAAACCCAACAGGAAACCTTCACCGCGCCAATTATCATCAACGCCGCCGGGGCCTGGGCCGACCATATCGGCGGGTTGGCCGGTGCGGCTTCCATCGGCCTGCAACCCAAGCGCCGTTCAGCGTTTATCTTCGCCGGCCCCGAGGGCGTGGACAGCCACGCCTGGCCGATGCTGGTTGCGCTCGACGAAGCCTTCTACATGAAACCCGACGCCGGCATGTTCCTCGGCTCACCGGCCAACGCCGACCCGGTGGAACCCCAGGACATCCAGCCCGAAGAGCTGGACATCGCCATGGGGATCTACCAGATCGAAGAGGCCACCACCCTGACCATCCGACGCCCGACCCGCACCTGGGCCGGCCTGCGCAGTTTTGTGCACGACGGTGACTTGCTGTCCGGCTTCGATCCTCGGGTGCCCGGCCTGTTCTGGGTCGCGGCGCAAGGCGGTTATGGCATCCAGACCTCGCCCGCCATGGGCCAGGCCAGCGCGGCCCTGGTGCGCGGCGCGGCGTTGCCGGAGCCACTGGCGCGGTTCGGCCTGGACGCTGGTATGCTCTCCCCCGAGCGCCTGGAGCCCCATTGATGAACACCGCTGAACAAGACAAGGTCCTGCAGAACTTCCGTGCGATCGCCGATGCGATCGCCACGCTGTTCTTTCCCCATGCCGAGGCCGTGCTGCACGACTTGCGCACGCAAAAGGTCGACTACATCGCCAACAACCTGTCGAAACGCGCCATTGGCGACGACTCGGCGCTGGAAGACATGCTGTCCGACGATGTGCGCGAAGTGAATATCGGTCCCTACGAAAAGCTCAACTGGGACGGCCAGAAAATTCGCAGCCTGAGCACCGTGCTGCACGACCACAAAGGTCGCCCGCTGGCGGTGCTGTGCATCAACCTGAATATCTCGCTGTTTGAAAATGCCAAGGCCGCGCTCGACCTGTTCCTGTCACCGAGCAAGCTGATCCCGCAACCGGATTCGCTGTTTCGCGATGACTGGCAGGAACGCATCAACACCTTCCTGCATGCGTGGATGCGCGAACGCCAATTGAGCCTGAACCTGCTGACCCGAGATCATAAGCGCGAGCTGGTACTGGCGCTGCATGCCGAAGGCGCCTTCAAGGGCAAGAGCGCCTCGAACTATGTGGCCAATGTATTGGGGATGGGGCGGGCGACGGTCTACAAGCACTTGAAGGAACTCAAGGGCTGAACGCCCGGAAAATAGCGCTGGTGTGGTGATCGGGCTGGCTTGCTGTGGAGCGGGCTTACTGTGGCGAGCGGGCTTGTCCCGCGTTGGGCTGCGTAGCAGCCCTAAAATCAGCCTCTACAGGGTGTCTGATATACCGCGTTTTTCTTGTCTGGGGCTGCTTCGCAGCCCAACGCGGGACAAGCCCGCTCGCCACAGTAAGCTCGCTGGCCACAGGGAGATTGGTCAGGGGCTGAGAAGTTGTGTAGATGCCTATGGTTATCGGGAGCAAGCTTGCTCCCGCATTTTACCCGCCTATGACGCTCAATCGCCGTAGATATCCGACTTGAAATAGTGCTGGGAAATCTTCTGGTACTCGCCACTGGCACGAATGCCATCGATGGCCGCATTCAACTCGCTGACCAACGCAGTATTGCCCTTGCGCACTGCGATCCCGGCACCCTCGCCCACGTATTTCGGGTCCTTGAGCTCCGGGCCGACAAAGGCGTAGCCCTGGCCGCGCGGCATGGACAGAAAGTCGCTCAGGGGGATGGTGTCGGCAAAGATCGCGTCCAGGCGCCCTGCCGCCAGGTCCATGTAGATTTCTTCATTATTGCCGTAGCGCTTGACGTTGATGCCCTGCGGTTCAAACACCTCGGTGGCATAACGATCGGTGGTGGTGGCGCGTTGCACGCCGACCGTCTTGCCCTTGAGGCTGGCGTACTGGTCATCCACCACCGCGCCCTGCTTCATCACCAGGCGCGATGAGGTGAAGTAATACTTGTGGCTGAAATCCACCGACTTCTTACGGTCCTCGTTGATGGTCATGGACGACAAGGCCATGTCGATCTTCTTCACTTTCAGCGACGGAATCAGCCCGTCGAACTCGCCTTCAACCCACACGCACTTGGCTTTCATCTGCGCGCACAGCGCATTGCCGATGTCGTAGTCGAACCCGACGATCTTGCCGTCCTCGGTCTTCGAGGCAAACGGCGGGTAAGCCGCCTCGATGCCAATGCGCAGGGTTTTCTCGGCGCCCAGCACATGGCTGGAAGCGAGCAGGCTCAGGGCCAGGGCGGTGATAAGGGAGCGCTTCTTCATGATCGTGTTCTCGCAAGTTGTTGTTGGTTTGGCAAGAGTGAAGAAAAGGTGACGCCGGCGAGCATTTTTTGTACTTATAATTCCATAATGGACTTTTGTGTATTTCGCGTCAATCCACACGCGAACACTTCATCGCCATCCATTTCCAGGCATCACACGACCGCCCTCGCGCCCATGACAAGGTCGCGAAGCATCGCAGGGGCAGGCAAAAAATCATCAGTGAAAAAAGCGCGGTGCGCTCTTTCGGGGCGCAGTGCAGGGGCCTGACAGGCATCAGGAAAACAGGCGTGCTTTATAACGGTGCATCAGTATGTGCGTGGCGCATACCCTATTCTCAAACGTCATGACTCTGTATTTTGGCGCGTGGTAGTCTCGCTGGTTTATGAATAGGCATTGATCGTACTTCGACGATGACCAGCACCAGGATAGATCATGCCAAAAATGTCCCACTCCGCTCTTCGTCGTAATTTCCGTGAACTGCTTGGCGCACAAAAATGCGTGGAGACAGCATCTGTTTTCGATCCGATGTCCGCGCGAATCGCGGCGGACCTGGGTTTCGAAGTCGGTATCCTCGGCGGCTCCGTCGCCTCGTTGCAGGTACTCGCAGCGCCCGACTTTGCGTTGATCACCCTGAGCGAATTCGTCGAACAGGCCACCCGCATCGGCCGTGTCGCCCAGTTACCGTTCATCGCAGACGCCGACCACGGCTACGGCAACGCCTTGAACGTGATGCGCACCGTCGAAGAATTGGAACGTGCCGGCGTCGCGGCGTTGACCATTGAAGACACCCTGCTGCCGGCGCAATTCGGGCGCAAATCGACCGACCTGATTTCCGTCGAGGAAGGTATCGGCAAGGTCAAGGCCGCCCTCGAAGCCCGGGTCGACCCCGAGCTGTCGATCATCGCGCGAACCAACGCCGGCGTGCTACCCACCGAAGCCGTGATTGAACGTACCAAGGCCTACGAAAAAGCCGGTGCCGACGGCATCTGCATGGTGGGTATCAGCGACTTCGAGCACCTGGAGAAAATCGCGGAAAACCTCACGGTACCGTTGATGCTGGTGACCTATGGCAACCCCAAGCTCAATGATGCCGAGCGCCTGGCCCGCTTGGGTGTGCGCGTGATCGTGGCCGGCCATGGCGCCTACTTTGCGTCGATCAAGGCGACCTACGACAGCCTGCGGGCCCAGCGTCAGCTGACCCACAGCACCTCGAACCTGAGCGCCACGGAGCTGACGCATACCTACACCCTGCCGGAAAGCTATGTGGCATGGGCCAAGGAATTCATGGACGTCAAAGAGTAACCAGCGGCGGGCCGCCGGCAGGCAACTCCGGGCCGTGGGGCGCAAGCATGGACATCAGGTATTCGCCAAAGCCGCCACGGCACTTGTAGTCGCGGCGCGCGCTGGTGATCACCGGGTTGGTGGCGGTCCAGGCGATTCGCGCGCCGGTCCGCTCAAGGTCGGCCACAAGCCGCACGTCTTCATGAGTGACCAGGTGTTGAAAGCCACCGGCGTTGCGGTAGGCATCGGCACTCAGGCCCAGGTTTGCACCGTGGATGTGGCGATGGTTTTCGATGAATTGGTACAGCTCCAGGTAGCGCGAGCGCACGCTTTCATCATGCTCGCTCCAACTGTCCACTTCGACGGTGCCACACACCGCGTCAGCGCCACATTCGATCTGGCGCACCAGCCAATCACAGGGCACCCGTGTGTCCGCATCCGTGAAGGCAAGCCATTGCACACCCGCCTCCAGCAAGTGCTCAGCGCCCACGGCCCTGGCCTTGCCGACGTTCTGAAAGCACACCTCGAGCATGCTCGCCCCGCGCGCCGCCACCTGCTCGACCGTACCGTCCGAGCAGGCGTCCAGCACCACCAGTATCTCAACCCGCTGGCCCTGCAACGCCGGATGCTCACTGGCAAGTCGCACAGAAGCAAGGCACTCGCTGATATGCCGTTCTTCGTTATGGGCAGGTATCACAACCCCTATCATTGACGTTCCCTCACCTGGCGAAGTATCTCCAGCTATCGACCTGTCGCTCAGTGAGAAGGTTTAAATAATCTTGCGCGCAGGGCGTGCCCTAATGCCGTTCAGTTAAGCGTACATCGCCTTCTGTAGGAGCGAGCTTGCTCGCGAAAAACGTCAACGATAACGAACGGAACGGCAAGGGTCACCAACTCGTCACCGAATACCGCTACGACTGCCAGCATCGGCTGATCGGCATTACCCAACCCGACGGCCAAACCGCGAGCTATCGCTATGACCCGTTTGGGCGGCGCATCAGCAAGACCGCGGATCGCATAACCACGGAGTTTTTCTGGCAAGGCGACAAACTGATTGCCGAACACCACGCCGAAAAGCATCGCAGCTACCTCTACGAACCGGACAGCTTTCGCCCACTGGCGCTACTGGAAGGCTTCGGCCCAAAAGACACAACGCCCTACCATTACCAACTCGACCACCTCGGCACACCGCAGGAGCTCACCGCCCCCGACGGTGAAATCGTCTGGTCCGCCCACTACCGCGCCTACGGCGAAATCACCCGGCTCGACATCGGAACAGTCGACAACCCACTGCGTTTTCAGGGTCAGTACTTCGATCAGGAAAGCGGGCTGCACTACAACCGCCATCGCTACTACAATCCGGATGTTGGTCGTTATCTGACGCCTGATCCGGTGAAGTTGGCGGGTGGGATCAATGGGTACCAGTATGTGCCCAATCCTACGGGGTGGGTGGATCCGCTAGGTTTGAGTACTTGTCCAGACGGAGATAAATGCAAGCCGAGCACCAGTGTTGAAGATCCAACAGCAAAAACACACGTTAATGAAGGCAGTCCACTCAGCCCCACAAGTTCAAACTCTCCACCTACACTGGGCTACCATAATGAAACCTTTGCCAATAAACCTGTAAAGCCGGAAGAAACCATTCAGAAATGGGATGAATTTCTGGGACCTGGCCCTCACACAAACACCAACCCACGAACTGGGAAGCCCGACCGCGACAGAATTGTTTCCAGCGACGCAAAAAGGAGTATTCGTTACGGGGCTCATGAAATGAACAGCAAGCCAAGCAAGCATCACTACCATGAGGAGACATGGACGTTCGAGATGAAAACCAACACCATGAACGTCGACAATACTGTTGTACGCGTTCCCCTGAAGAAGAAGTGAAATGAAGATAAAAGTAACTGATGTTTTTTCTGAAAAAGGCACTTTGAGAGTAAAATTCAACTCACCCTTTGGAAATGCCACGGCTTTATGGGGCGGAATCACGTTAAAAATTGGTGAAACTCTGGATGTAGAATTAGAACTGGATGAAATATTTTCATGGGGACAAAACATTATGTCCTCATCCGGCACAACACCAGAGATCACATCTGTAAACGGGGCTCATAAAATTATCGGCGAGCTTATCCAAGATGCAGACCAAAGTTGCGCAATACTAAAAATCGGCGAATCAATAACGCTGATTGAACTTGACAAACCAATCACCCAAAAGTCCAGATTTGTTGAAGTTATAGCAACTAACATTCTTCTCCACCCAACAAATGCCTGAGCATAAAATCGCCTACCCTATAGCCGCTCATTACGTGTACAAAACACGCCAACCACCGGATATATTTTACTTATGGGAACAAATAGGACTGCCAGAAAGGACTCAGAAAGGGGACACCCATTAGCCGGTCTCAAGTGAGCAGACAATGCTGAAGTGTCCATTCATGAATACTCCTTACACTCCTGATATCTCTCATATATTGGGAACTTTATTGATATACGACCTTGAGGAGACAGCTGGCAAATAACTATGGAAGTACAACCCCAACAATGAAAAAGACAGAGAGACAATTATAATTTCTTTTGTTTTGAAGAACCTTATGTATCTGTCATACAGACATCGCTTCGCATTGATGTCTACACTCAAGGATGCCCTAGACAAACCTGACTTTGAATTTTCAAAAGAATTCGAAAGTGATTACGACGAACACATAACTATGGCTTGGGACGAAACGGAAATCGCCGACCCTAGAGGCTTCTTCGCCGATATCTACCGGCTAGCCAATGAGGTATGGAAAGACGACCTGCAAAAAGCCAGCCTCGAAGACCAGTCAACATGGTAACACCACCACTTTCCCTGACAGCCCAAAACGCTGTGGCGAGCGAGCTTGCTCGCGTTGGGCCGCGAAGCGGCCCCAGTCAGGGCGATGCGGTGTTTCAGGCAGTTCAGCGGTGTCGGTTTTAGGGCTGCTACGCAGCCCAACGCGAGCAAGCTCGCTCGCCACAGGGTTTGCACTGTTCTCAGATACCGGCCAACGCCAAGTCCATCGCGAAGTAGGTGAAGATCAAATCCGCACCCGCGCGTTTGATCGAGCCGAGGGTTTCACGCACCACCCGATCCTCATCAATCGCCCCCGCCTGGGCACCGAACTTGATCATCGCGTATTCGCCGCTGACCTGATACGCCGCCACCGGCAGGCGCGAGGCTTCGCGGATGTCGCGGATGATGTCGAGGTAGGCACCGGCCGGTTTGACCATCAGCGCGTCCGCGCCTTCCTGTTCGTCGAGCAGCGATTCGCGCACGGCTTCGCGGCGGTTCATCGGGTTCATCTGGTAGCTCTTGCGGTCGCCCTTGAGCGCGCTGCCACCGGCTTCGCGGAACGGGCCGTAGAGGGCCGAGGCGAATTTGGTGGAGTAGGCCATGATCGGGATATGGGTGAACCCGGCGTCATCCAGGGCGCGGCGAATCGCCTGGACCTGGCCGTCCATCGCCGCCGACGGTGCAATCACATCGGCTCCGGCGCGGGCGGCGGCAACGGCTTGCTTGCCCAGGTTGACCAGGGTCGCGTCGTTGTCGACGTGGGCACCGTGCATTACGCCGCAGTGGCCGTGGTCGGTGTATTCACAGAAGCAGGTGTCGGACATCACGATCATTTCCGGCACAGCGTCCTTGATGATCGAGGACATGCGCGAGACCAGCCCGCGTTCCTTCCAGGTGTCACTGCCACTGGCGTCCAGGTGGTGGGACACGCCAAAGGTCATCACCGACTTGATCCCCGCACGGGCATAGCGCTCGACCTCATGGGCCAGCTTCTTCTCGGGAATACGCAACACCCCCGGCATGCTGGTGATCGGCACGAAGTCGTCGATTTCTTCTTCGACGAAAATCGGCAATACCAGATCGTTGAGGGTGAACTCGGTTTCCTGGAACAAGCTGCGCAGCTCCGGGGAGCGGCGCAGGCGACGTGGGCGGGCTTGAGGGAACTGGCTGGTCATGGCTTTCCTGACTGAAGACTGAAAACTTTGGGGCGAAAGCTTATGCCCCTTGGCCCCGGCAGCACAAATGCCCAGGGGCCAACAGTGTATTGCCAGGCTCGTAATAATTCATTGATCTAGAGCTGTAGACGCCCTTCGATGCATACCGCCACTGCCCCACCGACCCAGATTTCATCGCCCTGGCGCTCGATGTGAATGCGCCCCGCACGCCCTATGGCCGTGCCCTGGCTGACCACATAACGCTCCGGCGCCAGCCTCTCGCTCAGTAGCCATTGCGCAATGCCGGCATTCAAGCTGCCGGTGGCCGGATCTTCCTGGGCGCCATCGCCTGCGACAAAGGCACGCACTTCAAAGTGCGCCTCCACGTCATCGTGGGCTGGGTTGCAAGGGGCGATGACACCCACGGCCAAACCGAGCAGTTGCGAATAGTCTGGCTGCAAGCCTAGGACTTGATTGCGATCGGCCAACATTATCGCCAGCCAATCGGCCCCGTTATCAACCCATTGGCTGCGCACAATCGCTTGCGGCTCCAGGCCCAAGGCCAGGCGCACGCGCTCGACCAATGGCGCTTCCACCGGGCCGTCGCGCAATAACGGCGGCGCAATAAACGCCAGTTCATCCCCTTGACGGCGGACACGCACCAGGCCGATTTCACATTCCTGGATGATCTCCTCGCCCTTGGGGATACCTCCGGCTTGGAGCCACGCATGGCAACTGCCCAATGTGGGGTGCCCGGCGAATGGCAGCTCCTTCAAGGTAGTGAAAATTCGTACGCGGTAGTCGGCCCGTGGATCACGGGGTGTCAGCAAAAACGTGGTCTCACTGAGATTGGTCCACCGGGCAAAGTCGGCCATTTGCTGGTCGCTGAGGCTATCGGCGCCCAGCACCACGGCCAGCGGATTACCTTTGAGCGACTCGCGGCTAAATACATCCAGTTGTTTGAAATCGAAAGTCGGCATGCTCAGCTCGGAATGTTCAAGCCACGGATCACGGCTGGCCGGGCAACAAAACCGTCCAGTGCGCGCAGTACATTGGGGAAGTCGGCAATGCCGACCAGATCGCCCGCTTCGTAGAAGCCGATCAGGTTGCGAATCCACGGGAAAGTGGCGATGTCGGCGATGCTGTAGTCGTCGCCCATGATCCAGGTACGCCCCAGCAAGCGTTTCTCCAGCACCGCCAACAAGCGTCGGGATTCGGCGACGTAGCGGTCGCGCGGGCGTTTGTCTTCGTAGGCCTTACCGGCGAATTTGTTGAAGAACCCCACCTGGCCGAACATCGGACCGATGCCGGCCATCTGAAACATCAGCCACTGAAGGGTTTCGTAGCGGGTGGCCGGGTCTTCCGAGAGCAGTTGGCTGGTCTTTTCCGCCAGGTAAATCAAGATCGCGCCGGACTCGAACAGCGCCAACGGCTGGCCGCTGGGGCCATTGGGGTCGATGATCGCGGGAATCTTGTTGTTGGGGTTCAGGGACATGAACTCGGGCGACAGCTGGTCCTGGGTGTCGAAACTGACCTTGTGCGCTTCATAGGGCAGGCCCAGCTCTTCGAGCATGATCGAGACCTTGACTCCGTTAGGCGTGGGCAGCGAGTACAGCTGCAGGCGCTCAGGGTGCTGGGCGGGCCATTTGCTGTTGATCGGGAAGGCAGCGAGCGAATTCATCGGGAAACCCCAAGGCAGAAAGTCACCATGATAGCCACCCGCCTCCCGTCGTGCATAAGTCATCATTGCGCAACATTGGCGGGCTAATGTCCCGCACGGGCGAACCAAAGTGCCCAAGCGCACTCTTACATGCGCCCGAACGGTAAATGGAGGCACCTCGCTGTATCGACAGGGAACACACCGCAGGACGCTATCGGCGTGACTGGGGCCAGGCTTGTCCGCCTTAACCTGACGCATGAAGACTCGAACCTACAATGAAGATCAAGCCTCTGCGCCATGTACAACGACTGAAACGCTATTCCTACATTACGCTGCCGCTGCTGCTGGTCAGCGCCGCCATGGTCGCCGCCCTCGACGCTCGCGAAAGCCGCGCCCAACCGGTGGATGGCGTGCAAACCCTGGTTTTCCTGCGCCACGGCGAAAAACCCGCCGGCGGCCTGGGCCAGCTCAATTGCCAGGGCCTGAACCGTGCGATGAACCTGGCCACCGTATTGCCGGAAAAATTCGGCAAGGCCAACTTCGTGTTTGCCGCCAACCCCACGCGCAATATCGAAGAAGGCGAGAAAGATAACTCGTACAGCTACATTCGCCCCCTGATGACCATCAGCCCCAGCGCGATCAAGCTCGGCCTGCCGGTGAACATCAAGTTTTCGGCCAATGACACCAGCGCCCTCGCCGACGAACTGGTGGAAGACAAGTACCACAACGCCATCATCTACACCGCCTGGTCCCACGGTTACCTGCCGGAGTTGATCAACAAGGTGGCCAGTGAAGCGGTGGGCGAAAAGCACACCATCACCAATGACTGGTCCGGCAGCGACTACGACACGCTGTATGTGCTGACGCTGACCTGGCACAACGGCAAGGCCTCGTTGCTGAGCCGTAACTACAAGCAAGGGCTGAATAACGGCGACGAAACTTGCCCGCAGGCGACCCAGGCCAGCGCCGATCTCTGAAACGCAGCGTTTCGGCTTGAGCTTTGCTCACGCAGGAGCGTGGGTATGATCGAAGGCAAGGGCGTATGATGCTGCGTTCTTGACTCGCCTGCGGAACCTCTCCATGCCCAACCTCACCTCCACCCAGCCCAACCGAGGCTGGTCATTCTGGTGGAAACCAACGTTATTCCTGCTGGTGGCCTGCGTGGGCCTCTACTACGTGAAGTGGTCGCCTTATTACCTCAAGGCATTTGTGGCCGCCGATAACCACAGCATCGGCGCCTCGATTCTCAATGACCAGCAAAGCTCGCCGCTGGCCGCGGCGCTGGCCTATGCCCAGGTGTATTTCCTGGCGATCTGGAAAGCCGCTGTGTTGGCGGTGATCCTTGGTTCCTTGCTGCAAGTCCTGATCCCTCGCGATTGGCTGTTGCGCCTGTTCGGCCGCGCCGGGCTGGGTTCGACCTTGCGCGGCGGGCTGTTCGCCTTGCCGGGGATGATGTGCAGTTGCTGCGCGGCACCGGTCGCGGCAGGCATGCGCCGCCAGCGGTTGTCGGTGGGCGCCGCGCTGGCGTTCTGGATCGCCAACCCGGTGCTGAACCCGGCCACGCTGGTGTTCATGGGGTTTGTGCTGGGCTGGGGGTTTACGGCGTTGCGGCTGGTGGCGGGGATTGTGCTGGTGGTGGGGGTGTCGATGGTGGCACAGCGCATCGCCCGGCCGGAACAGGTGCCGGAAGCGGCATTGGAGGCTGTAGCCGAAGCCAGCAGCACGGAGTCGCAACCGTTCCTGAGCCGCTGGCTGCGTACCCTGTGGCAGCTCTTCTGGAGCACGATACCGATCTATATCCTGGCGGTGCTGGTGCTCGGTGCAGCGCGGGTCTGGCTGTTTCCCCATGTGGACGGCGCCATGACCAACAGCCTGGTGTGGCTGGTACCGCTGGCGATTGTCGGCACGCTGTTTGTGATTCCTACAGCGGCAGAGATCCCCATCGTACAAACCATGATGACCCTGGGCATGGGCACCGGCCCCGCCGTGGCCTTGCTGATGACCTTGCCGAGCGTGAGCCTGCCGTCGCTGTTGATGCTGCGCAAGGATTTCGATGCGCGGGTGCTGGTGACGGTGGCCGGCTTGACCATGCTGGTGGGCGTGGTGTGCGGATTGATCGGTGCGGTGATCCTCTAACGCTTCGTTGAGGCTGACGGCCCTATCGCGAGCAAGCCCGCGATGAGGCACCTGAAACCCACCTGTCAACCGCGCCGGGCGCTACGCTCGCGCAAGTACGCCAGCACCGCGCCCTGCTCGCCGGAGAACTCGATCCGTGCGCCTTTCTTTTCACGCTGGAAGGCGTACATCGGATCGTAGTACTCGCACAGCAAACCTTCGATCCACAGCCGATGCAAATCCACGACGCCGGTGCGTGCCTGTTCCGCCAGGGCCTCCTGCAGAATCACCTGTAATCGCTGGAAGCGCTCGCCCCCCAGGCGCTTGTAGATATTGGCCAGGCCCTGGGTCAAGCGCTCGGCAAACAGCGCCTGGCCCTGCTCGCCAAACACCGCGATAAATTCCGCGCTCAGATCGACGACGTAATCGTTGAGGATTCGCTCGACGCGCCCTTCGATACTGTCCTCCAACCACACCATCGGAAAGGACTGCATGCCTTTGTGCAAGGGCAACGGCAGTGCGCAACTGCCGATCATGCGGCTTTCATCCTCGACGACGAACTGCTCGATGCCCGCCGTGCGCTTTTTCAGCAGGTCTACCGCCAGACGGTTTTCAAAGTCGATATTGGACGGCTGCGCCGTGGCCCGCTTGCCGAAACTGGAACCCCGGTGGTTGGCGTGGCCTTCCAGGTCCAAGGCATTGCGCAACTGGCCCAGGACCTCGGTTTTGCCCGCGCCGGTCATGCCCCCCAGCAGCACGAAATCACACTCGGCGGTGGCGCGCTCGACGGTGTCGAGCAGAAAGGAGCGCATCGCTTTGTAGCCGCCGCCGACACGGGGGTACTCAATACCGGCCTCGGTTTTCAACCATTGCTGCACAATCTGCGAGCGCAGCCCGCCACGAAAGCAGTACAGGTAACCGTCGGGATGGGCCTGGGCAAATCGTGCCCACTGTTCGATGCGTTCGGCCTTGATCGCCCCCGACACCAGTTCATGGCCCAGCACGATTGCCGCCTGCTGGCCCTGTTGCTTGTAGCAGGTGCCGACGCGCTGGCGCTCGTCGTCGGTCATCAACGGCAGGTTGATCACCCCGGGAAACGCGCCTTTGCTGAATTCGATCGGCGCGCGGGTATCCATCATGGGTCGGTCGTTGAGGAAGATATCGCGGTAATCGGTGATGTCAGTGGCCATCAAGACACCTCTACCGCGTTGGTCTGTCGCTCCACCAACTGGCCAATCGGCTCAAGAGCCAGGCCCAGTTCAGCCGCGACCGCGTGAAACTCGGCATCACCGTCGGGGCTGACAGCGATCAGCAGGCCACCGCTGGTTTGGGGGTCGCACAGCACGCGCTTGTGCAGTTCCTGCAGGCGCCCGAGCTTGCTGGCGTAGCTGTCGAAGTTGCGCAAGGTGCCGCCAGGGACGCAGCCTTGGTCAAGGTAGTACTCCACGCCAGGCAGGCGTGGGACCTTTTCGTACTCGATGCGCGCAGTCAGGCCACTGCCGTCAGCCATTTCCACCAGATGCCCCAGCAGGCCGAAACCGGTGACATCGGTCATCGCGGTCACGCCGGCCAACTTGCCGAAGCGACTGCCAGGCTTGTTGAGGGTGCACATCCAGTCACGGGCCAGGCCGATATCCGCCTCACGCAATTTGCCCTTCTTTTCGGCAGTGGTGAGGATACCGATGCCCAGAGGCTTGGTCAGGTACAGCTGGCACCCGGCGGTGGCCGTGTCGTTGCGCTTCATATGGCGCTTTTGCACGATGCCGGTCACGGCCAGGCCGAAGATCGGCTCCGGCGCATCGATGGAGTGCCCACCCGCCAACGGAATGCCGGCTTCGTCACACACCGAGCGCCCGCCTCGGATGACTTCGCGGGCGATCTCCGGGGCCAGCACGTTGACCGGCCAGCCGAGAATGGCGATGGCCATCAGCGGGTCGCCGCCCATGGCGTAGATATCGCTGATGGCATTCGTGGCGGCAATGCGACCGAAATCGAAGGGATCATCGACAATCGGCATGAAAAAATCCGTGGTGGAGACGACTCCACGCTCATCATCGATGGCATACACCGCCGCATCATCGCGCGAGGCGTTGCCCACCCACAGCTTGGGGTCAAGGTTCTGTGCTCCGCTGCCGGCCAGGATCACTTCCAGCACCTGGGGGGAAATCTTGCAGCCGCAACCCGCACCGTGGCTGTACTGGGTAAGTCGAATCGGCTCGTTCATGGTGGACCTCAAGCTATCAAGTGGGCCGATTCTAGCAGACAGCAAAAGGCCGGCTGGGCTCGGATGAGCGCAGCCGGCCTGTTTGTTCCAGCCGTTACTGACGGGCAGCGAGCAAACGCTTGTGCCGGTTACGCCGCGCGATGTTCAAGCATTCGATTGCCGCCGAGAACGCCATCGCCGCATATACATAGCCTTTTGGCACATGGGCACCGAAACCTTCGGCGATCAGCGTCATGCCGATCATGATCAGGAAGCCCAGGGCCAGCATCACCACAGTCGGGTTGTCGTTGATGAACTTGGCCAGCGGTTCAGCCGCCACCAGCATCACGATGACCGATGTCACCACGGCAATGATCATGATCGGCAAGTGCTCGGTCATGCCTACGGCAGTGATGATGCTGTCGATGGAAAATACCAGGTCAAGCAACAGGATCTGCCCGATGGCGGCGGCAAAACCGATGGCCACGACATTGCTGGTGCTGGCCTTCTCTTCCGGCTCCGGGTCCATGCTGTGATGGATTTCGGTCGTTGCCTTCCATACCAGGAACAGGCCGCCGGCGATCAGGATCATGTCTTTCCACGAAAACGCCTGGCCGAATATCTCGAACACCGGGGCGGTCAACTGCACGATGAACGCGATGGTACTCAGCAGGCCCAGGCGCAGCACCAGCGCCATGCTGATGCCGATGCGACGAGCCTTGGCCCGGTGCTTCTCCGGCAATTTGTTGGTGAGGATCGAGATAAAGATCAGGTTATCGATGCCCAGCACGATTTCCATGACGATCAAGGTGGCCAGGGCGACCCAGGCGGTGGGGCTGGCGGCCAGTTGTAAAAGGTAATCCATAGGTCAGTCCTGACGTTGTTCGGGGGGAGTTAAGCTTCTTTACTGTCCGATTGCGGCGCGTTTTCTGGCTGGTCATCCTTTTTTTCCGGGCTGATCAGACCCTGGGTCGCTTCGCTCAAGGCCTGTTCGGCGGCCTTGTGGGTTTCATCGATGACTTGTTTGGCCTGCTCGGTGGCCTTGCCCATCACTTGCTGTGCGCTTTTTTCGACTTGATCACAACCGCTGACCACCACCAATGAAAGCGCAAGCAGCGATGCAGCGCCCAGGGAGTTGAGTTTCATGATGTCTTCCTCGTTAGAACCATTGGGTCCAAATAGTGGCCCCGCGATAGCGAGGCATTCTATGCAGGCGAACAGTTCAGGAAAATTCGTATTTTTCTCGCGTATACTTCGATTTTTACGAAGTGTAGGGTGCCATGCTCAATTACCGACAACTGCATTACTTTTGGGTGGTAGCCAAGACCGGCAGCATCGTGCGCGCCTGCGAGCAACTGAACCTCACGCCGCAGACCATCAGCGGGCAGATCAGCCTGCTGGAACAAACCTTTGGTGTCGCATTGTTTCAACGGGTAGGCCGCCAGTTGGAGCTGACCGAAGCGGGTCGCCAGGCCCTGCCCTATGCCGAGCAGATGTTCCAGACGGGCAATGAACTGGAAGCGATGCTGCGCGCGCAACCCAATGAACAGCAGATTGTGTTCCGGGTCGGGGTAGCGGATGTGGTGCCCAAGTCCATCGTCTACCGGCTGATCGCACCGACCATGGAGCTAAGCGAACCGATCCGCATCACCTGCCGTGAAGACAAACTCGAACGTTTATTGGCCGACCTGGCGATCCAGCGCCTGGACCTGGTCATTTCCGATAGCCCTATGCCAACGCACTTGGACATCAAGGGTTACAGCCAGAAACTGGGGGAATGTGGCATCAGTTTCTTCGCCACCCAGGCACTGGCTGACCGGCATGGCGGCGATTTCCCACAATGCTTGCATGGCGCGCCGCTCTTGATTCCGGGGGCGGAGACGGTGGTGCGCAGCCGCTTGCAGCGCTGGTTTGCCGAGCAGAAGATCCAGCCAAAGATCATCGGCGAGTTCGACGACAGCGCGTTGATGCAGGCATTCGGCCAATCCGGCAGCGGCATCTTTATCGCCCCCAGCGTGATCGCCGATGAGGTCGTGCGCCAGTACGGCGTGGCGCTGATCGGCCAGACTGATGCGGTGAGCGAGTCGTTCTACGCGATCTCGGTGGAGCGCAAGGTCAAGCACCCCGGCATCGTGGCGATTACCGAGGGTGCGCGGCGAGAATTGTTCACCGCCCTGCCCTGACAGCTCAGGCGTTGGAGGCAGCGGGCTGCTTGGCCGTCATCAGCCACAGCGCCAGCAGGATCGACACCAGGATAAACCCGGAGGCGGCAAAGCCCAGGCTGCCCAGGCCCAAGGTGTCGATGACATGCCCACCGACCATGGCCCCCAGGCCGATACCCAGGTTGGCCCCGGCGATATTCAGCGACGCGGCAAACGCCGGCGCATGGGGCGCGGCCTTCATCAGGCGGACATGGCTGACCAGGAACATCGCCGCCTGGGTCACGCCCCACACCGCCATCGCCGCCGCCAGCCCGATTGTCGAATGAATGGCAGGCACCACGGCCACCATGCCAGCGATCATAAACCCGCAAAACACCATGGAGGCGATCAACGGGTGACGATCCACCGCGCGCCCGCCGAGGGAGTTGCCGATCAGGCCGACCGCGCCGAACCCCATCAGGCACCAGCCCACCAGCGTACCGTCGAACCCGGCCAGGCGCTCGAGGATGTCCGCCAGGTAGGTGTAGGCGGTGAACATGCCGCTGAACACCAGGATCGACAGCAGGATATGCCCCTGCATCAGCGGGCTGCGCAGGATCTTGAACTGTGAGCGCAAGGTGACCTGCTCGTTCTTGGCTTTCGTGACGGGCAGGTAGATGTACAGCAGCAAGGCCTTGGCCAGCGCAATGGCCGCTAGCAGGGCAAACGCCGTACGCCAGCCGAACATATCGGAAATCAGCGTGCCGACCGGGATGCCAAACACCGTGGCGCAGACAATCCCGAAGCCGATCTTCTCAATGGCGCGCCCGGCGAATTCGGGGCCGACGATATCCACCGCGGTTTCACTGGCCAGGGCCCAGAACACCGGCAACCCCAAGGCCGGGATCAAGCGGGCCAGGGACATGACCCAGATATTCGGCGCCAGCGCGGCCACGCTATTGGCCACGGCGAACATGACCAGGATCGTGATGAACAGGCGTTTGCGCTGGAATCGGGCGAAGTAGGCCGTGAGAAACGGGCCGAACGCCGCCACGGTGAACGCGAACAGGGTCACCAGCAACCCAGCCTGGGACACGCTGACATTCAGGTCGCGGGCAATCGACGGCAGCAGGCCGACGATGATGAATTCCGTGGTCAGCACGGTAAAGCCGGCGGCCGACAGCAGCAGGATCGGAAACAGCATGAAAACTCCAGAAACGACGACATCAACGACTGCCCTGGGGGCTCGCTGACGGAGAGGAAAGATGAGAGGCAAGAATCTTAACAGAACATGTCCGGACTTGGCTAAGACCGGCGCCCGGCCGGTGACGCATTGCCGCATTGGCCGGGACAGTTCGTGCAGCATGCTAGACTTCGCGACCTGTTTCCTACAGCCCTTTCCGCCCGCCCTGCTGCACCCATTAAAAAAACAGAGACAACTTTATGACTGCTGCCCCTTCCCTCTTTCAACGACTTGCGCGTGTCAGCCTGGTCACGCAAATCGTCATCGGCTTGATCGCCGGTATCCTGCTGGCCCTGTTGTTGCCCGACGCCGCCAAGGCCACCGGGTTTATCGGCAAAGTGTTTGTCACTGCGCTCAAGGCCGTCGCGCCGATCCTGGTGTTTGTGCTGGTCATGGCGTCGATCGCCAACCATAAACACGGCCAGGAAACCCATATCAAGCCGATCCTGTTCCTGTACCTGCTGGGCACCTTTGCCGCGGCAGTCGTTGCGGTGATCGCCAGCACCCTGTTTCCCTCGTTCCTCGTACTGGCCACCCATGACGCCACGGTGAGCGCCCCCGGCGGCATCGGCGAGGTGCTGCAAAGCCTGCTGCTCAGCGTGGTGGATAACCCGATCAGTGCCCTGATGAATGCCAACTTCATCGGCATCCTGGCCTGGGCCATCGGCATGGGGATCGCGATTCGCCATGCCGACGAAACCACCCGCACCGTACTCGACGACCTGTCCAACGGCGTCACCTTGATTGTGCGCGTGGTGATCCGCTTTGCGCCGCTGGGTATCTTCGGCCTGGTGGCCTCGACCCTGGCCACTTCCGGTTTCAGCGCCCTGCTCGGCTATGCGCACCTGTTGGTGGTGTTGATCGGCTGCATGCTGTTCGTGGCCTTGGTGATCAACCCGGCCATCGTGTTCTGGAAGCTGCGCCGCAACCCGTACCCACTGGTGCTGATGTGCCTGCGCGAAAGTGGCATCACCGCCTTCTTCACCCGCAGCTCGGCGGCGAATATTCCGGTAAACCTGGCGTTGAGCAAACGCCTGGGCCTGCATGAGGACACCTACTCGGTGTCGATCCCCCTGGGCGCCACCATCAATATGGCCGGCGCCGCGATCACCATCACCGTATTGACCCTGGCTGCCGTGCACACCCTCGGGATTGCCGTCGACCTGCCCACCGCCGTACTGCTCAGCGTCGTCGCGGCAGTCTGTGCCTGCGGAGCCTCGGGGGTGGCCGGTGGTTCACTGCTGCTGATTCCCCTGGCGTGCAGCCTGTTCGGCATTCCCAGCGAAATTGCCATGCAGGTGGTGGCGGTCGGTTTCATCATCGGTGTGTTGCAGGATTCGGCGGAGACTGCACTTAACTCGTCCACGGATGTGTTGTTTACCGCGGCCGCGTGCCTGGGCAAGGAAGAACTGCCTGCTTGAACTCCAGGCGTAAAAAAGCCCGGGGCCGTTCATTGAAGAACGCCCCCGGGCTAATGAGATGGTCACCCCCACACCCTGCGAGGGCTACGCTTTCGCAAGGTGTTTTGTTTTTGGAGGCCATCATCATGAGCGAGTCAGCGCTGATCGGGATCGATCTCGGCAAACATAATTTCCACCTTCTGGGCCAAGACAAATCGGGCCGCGAGGTGTTTCGCAAAAAGCTCTCGCGAGCGCAGATGATGCGGTTCTTCGGCAACTTGCCGAGCTGCGTCGTGGTAACGGAAGCCTGTGCCGGCTCTCACTTCATCGCCCGTCAGCTTGCGGCGATGGGGCATACGACCAAGTTGATTTCACCGCAGTTTGTCCGCCCTTTCGTCAAGGGCAACAAAAATGACTTTATCGACGCAGAGGCCATTTGCGAGGCGGCTTCCCGTCCGTCCATGCGCTTCGTTACGCCTAAAACCGAGTCTCAGCAAACCCTGTCTGTCCTGCATCGCATGCGCGAGTCGTTGGTGCATGACCGCACCAAGACAGCCAATCAGATGCACGGTTTCCTGCTGGAATTTGGCATCAGCCTGCCCAAAGGCTCAGCCATCATGAAGCGTTTGGCAGCTGTTTTGGCCGAGCATGAGCTGCCTGTGCGGCTGACAGTGCTGTTGCAACGCCTGCACGATCACTTCGTTTACCTGGATGAACAGATCAAGGAACTGGACAAACAACTGGCTTGCCAGCTGGCCGACGATGATCTGGGGAGCCGTTTGCTTAGCATGCCGTGTGTCGGTCCGATCACCGCCAGCCTTCTGGCTGTAGAAATGGGCGATGGCAAGCAATACCGATGCAGTCGCGATTTTGCGGCTTCAGTGGGCTTGGTGCCGCGACAGTACAGCACGGGCGGCAAAGCCAATTTGTTGGGGATCAGCAAGCGGGGTGACAAGCACCTGCGGCAACTGCTGGTGCAATGCTCCAGGGTTTACATGCAGAGGCTGGATCATCAGAAGGGGGCTTTGGCCGACTGGGTGCGAGCGCTGCTGCGCCGACGACACTCGAATGTGGTGGCCTGTGCCCTGGCCAACAAACTGGCGCGTATCGCTTGGGCGATAGCGGCTCACCATGCGCAATATGAAGCAGGGCCAGACGCCTTGAACGCCTGACCCTGCGGTTGTTGCAGTACCACAATTCACCCTTCAGGTTTTGCGATAGCTGAACAACGGATGACGTGAACGGCCTACCGGCCTGGCGAAGATCCTGACATAAAAATCGGCTTCAGAAGCCGACGGGCTTTTAAGGATCGTCAGGCGCGACTCTCATCGTGGCGCTGGGGCAAGCCCCAAACAGACGCCGGATAGATTTAAGCAAGCCAACCACATCGCCCGTTAATCAGTATTGCAAAAATGGGGGGAAGCCCCAAACAGACGCCGGATAGATTTAAGCAAGCCAACCACATCGCCCGTTAATCAGTATTGCAAAAATGGGGGGGACCATAGATTTTTTATAGGCTTAGAACGCGCCCATGTAGTCGCGCTTGCCCACTTCCACACCGTTGTGACGCAACAATGCGTAAGCAGTAGTGACGTGGAAGAAGAACTGCGGCAGGCCGTAGGTCAGCAGGTAGGACTGGCCCGTGAAGCGTTTCTCTTTCGGGGTGCCTGGGCGGGTGATGATTTCGATACCTTCCTTGCCGTCGATCTGCTCAGGCTTGATGGTGTCGACAAACGCCAGGACCTTGGCGATCAGCGCTTGCAGGTCGGCGAAGGTCACTTCGCTGTCTTCGTACTTCGGCACTTCGATCTCGGCCAGGCGTGCGGAAACACCTTTGGCGAAGTCGACCGCGATCTGCACCTGGCGCACCAGTGGGAACATGTCCGGGAACAGGCGCGCTTGCAGCAGGGCATTGGGCTCGATGTTCTTGGCGGTGGCGTGGGCTTCGGCTTTGTTCAGCACATCGCTCAGGGCGTTGAGCATTTGCTTGAAGACTGGGACGGAGGCGGCGTACAGGGAAATAGTCATGACAGTCTCATCGGTAATGGCAGGGTTGGAACCAGCGGCGATTATAGCCATGCCGAGCGCTTGTCTTTTATTTTTTCCGGCTTAGGCTAGGCGGGGGCGTTCTCAATTAGATTCCCCGCCGCGCCGGGCCTGGTCTGCTTTAAGGCGACAACGGGGTAGGGAAACCCATTGAGAACGCCCCCATTCACTGCATAGGGAAAGCGCGATGACCGCCGAGCACGACACCGACACTCCTGAGCCGCGCCTGAACAGCACGGAAATCCGCATCCTGGGCTGCCTGATCGAAAAACAGGCGACCAACCCCGAAACCTATCCCCTGACCCTCAACGCCCTGGTCCTGGCCTGCAACCAGAAGACCAGCCGCGAACCCGTCATGAACCTCAGCCCAGGCCAGGTCGGCCAGAGCCTGCGCGCACTCGAAGGCCAGGGCTTTACCCGATTGGTGATGGGCAGTCGCGCCGACCGCTGGGAGCATCGGGTAGACAAGGCGCTGGAGCTGGTGCCGGCCCAGGTGATCCTGACCGGGCTGCTGTTTTTACGCGGACCGCAGACGGTCAATGAACTGCTGACCCGCAGCGGGCGCATGCATGATTTCGAAGATGCCGAGCAAGTGGTGCACCAGTTGGAGCGCCTGATCGCACGCGGATTGGCGCTGCTGGTGCCACGTCAGGCGGGGCAGCGGGAAGATCGCTATACCCATGCGCTGGGGGACCCGGCGGATATCGAGGCGATTATCGCGGCGCGGGGGAGCCCGGTGGAGCGCTCTGCCGGCGCGGTCTCGCTGGATCGTATTGAAGAGCTTGAAGCACGGATTGCGGCGCTGGAAGAGCGCCTGGCACAGCTGGAACAGGCCTGACACGGTCAAAAATGTGGGAGGGGGGTTGCCCCCGATAGCGGTGGTTCGGTCAATACATTCATTGCCTGATACACCGCCATCGGGGCATGGGTATCTACACAACTTTTCAGCCCCTGACAAATCTCCCTGTGGCGAGCGGGCTTGTCCCGCGTTGGGCTGCGTAGCAGCCCCAAAACCAGCCTCTGCAGAGTGTCTGATACACCGCGTTCTTCTTGACTAGGGCTGCTACGCAGCCCAACGCGGGACAAGCCCGCTCGCCACAACAGCCCTATTTTCCGGGCATTCAGCGTTGAGCCAACGTTGTGTAGATACCTATGCCATCGGGGGCAAGCCCCCTCCCACATTTGATCACCAGCGTTCTTCAGCTTCGGGCAAACACCACGGCCTTTTCGAACTGTTCCTGAGTCGGTCGAATGCCGGTGTACAGGACGAACTGCTCCAGCGCCTGGATCGCAATCACTTCCAGGCCAGTAATCACCCGCTTGCCCTTGGCCCGCCCTCGCACAATCAACGGCGTTTCGGCGGGGATCGCCACCACATCGAACACTGTCTCGGCTTTATCAACGGCATCCGCCTCAAACGCCAACGCGTCCGCCTCGGCCCCGCCGGTCATGCCGATCGGCGTTACGTTAATCAGCATCCGTGGGCGCAAATCACCCAGTTCAGCCCGCCATTCGTACCCAAGATTCTGCGCCAATGCCCGCCCCGCCGCCTCATTGCGCGCCACGATCACGCCATGGGCATAGCCACCGTCACGCAAGGCACTGGCCACGGCCTTGGCCATGCCGCCGCTGCCACGCAGGGCAAAGGTCGAATCCTGTGGCACCCCGTGTTTTTTCAGCAGTTGTTCGATAGCGATGTAGTCGGTGTTGTAGGCCTTGAGGTGGCCGTCGGTGTTGACGATAGTGTTCAGGGAGTCAATGGCTTGAACCGAATCATCCAGTTCGTCCACTAAGGCAATGGCGGCTTCCTTGAACGGCATGGACACCCCGCAACCGCGAATGCCCAAGGCGCGAATACCGCCGATCGCACCGGGCAAATCCTGGCTGCTGAAGGCTTTATAGTAGAAGTTCAAACCCAACTGCTCGTACAGATGGTTATGAAAACGCAGGCCAAAATTCCCAGGGCGCGCCGACAGTGACATGCACAATTGGGTGTCCTTGTTGGGGTGCATCTGCATCGCAAGCTCCTTTAAGTAAGCAAATGGGTACAGACCTTACACAACCTTTACCTAGTGGCTGTGCTGTTTTTCAGAAATACGTTGTCTTAAAAGTATCCCCGCGACAATCCTTGAGTCTATTGATTGCAGACCACAAGCGCAGGGGCTAACCGAGGAATGACCATGATGCGTAAACTCCCCAAGATCGCCCTGCTTATCGGCGCACTCGCTATGGCAGGCCAAGCCTCAGCCCACGGTGGTGGTTGGGGTGGCCCGGCCGTTTTGGGTGCTCTTGTCGGTGCCGCCGTCGTCGGCTCCGTGGTTGCCAGCCAGCCGCGTGAGGTCTATGTGCAGCAGCCGGTGTACGTCCAGCCGCAGCCGGTGTATGCCGCTCCGCCGCCGGTCTACTACGCCCCGCCGCCACCGGTGTATGTGCAGCAACAGGTTTACTACCGTCCGGCGCCCGTCTATTACGGCCCGCCACGCGGCTACTACGGCCCTCCCCGCGGTTACTACGGCCCGCCCCATGGCTACTATGGCCGCGGCTGGTAAGCTTGAATTGACACACCTGAACAGGCCTCGCCCACACGCGGGGCTTTTTTTCGGGCGAAAAAGGCTGGATTCGGGAGGCCAATGTCGCTTTGAAGACAACGGCCAAGCAGCAATCCCACATCATTCAGATCGAAAGTCTACTTGCCCGACCGGGGCTCGCGCTGTCATGTTTACGTCACGACACCCCCTCACTCTTAAACCAGTCCACCCCAAAACAACAAGGACGACTGACCATGCCCACACAAAACCCGCACCGCACCGCCGGCCTCTGTACGTCCAGCAGGGTCTATAGCGCCCTGACTGAACTCAAGCACCTCGAAGGCCACCGCAGCGCGAAGTTCCTGGCATTGCTTACGGAAAACCTGGTACGCAAGGGCCTGCTCAGCGAGCAGGAAGTCGTGAGCATGCTCGATCAAGTGGTGGATTGACGCCTGGCGTTGATGTCGACTATCGAGCCAGGTGATTTTTCCTGCACGCCTGCACCCCGTAAGGTGACCTCCATAGCGATTGGAGGTATTTATGCCCACTGTTCAGATCATGTCCGTTATCGGTAGCGCCGTCCCCGCGCCCCTTCGCAAGGCCGGCTTGCTTGCCTGCTGGTATGTGGTCCGTGATGGCGAGCCCATCAGCGGCCCGCTCACCTCGTTGTCGGCCGCAGAAAAACAACTGCAACACGCGACCCACGTCCGGCTCCACGCCTGAGAATCAGGGCAGTGGCAGCTTGACCCGTGGCTTGCTTTCGACAAATAGCGCCCAACTGGACATGAACAATGCCGCTACCAGCGGCCCGATCACAAACCCGTTGAGGCCAAATACTGACAAGCCGCCCAGGGTCGAGATCAGAATCAGGTAATCGGGCATCTTGGTGTCCTTGCCCACCAGGATCGGGCGCAGCACGTTATCCACCAGGCCGATCACAAAGACGCCGAACAAGCCCAGCACCACACCCTGCCAGATCGCCCCGCTGAGCAGGAAATACACGGCAACCGGCGCCCATACGATCCCCGCGCCCACGGCCGGCAGCAGCGATAGAAATGCCATCAATACCGCCCAGAGCAACGCACTGGGGATATCCAGGAACCAGAAAATCAAACCGCCCAGCGCTCCTTGGGTCACGGCCACCAGGACGTTGCCCTTGACCGTGGCACGCACCACGCGGTTGAACTTGAGTTGCAGGCGACGCTTTTGCGGTTCGGCCAAGGGCACTGCGGTACGCACCTTGCGCACCAACTCCGGGCCGTCGCGCAGCAGGAAGAACAGCAGGTACAGCATGATGAAAAAGCTCACCAGGAAATCAAACGTGCCCTGGCCAAAGCTGAACGCCTGAGTGGCGAAGAATTGGCTGCCCTGCATCGCGCTCTTGACGATTTTCTCGCGCAAGCCCTCCAGGTTGCCCATGCCGAAGCGATCCAGCAGGTGCTGGAAGTACGGTGGCAGGACGTTCTTGAACTGTTCGATGTAACCGGCCACGTCCAACTTGCCGCTCTCGATGTTCTTGTACAGCGTCGCCCCTTCCTGTACCAACAACGCGCTGGTGATGATCACCGGCAGGATCGCGATGATCAGGCAGGCCGTGAGAGTCGTCAGGGACGTGAGGTTGCGATTCCAGCCAAATTTGAACTGCAGCCGACGCTGCAAGGGCGCAAAGATGATACCGAGGATGACCGCCCAGAACACCGCGCCGTAGAACGGCAACAGAATCCAGATAAAGGCCATGGTCACCAGGACCAGTAAGAGCAACAGGGTTTTGAATTGCAGGTTGGTCGCGTTCATGTCCGATCCATGTCAAAAAAGCAGGGCGCGTGTGTGCGCCCTGATGCTTAGTCCACTGCGAACCCTGCGAGTGCCATCTTTGTTACAAGCGTAGACCCAGACCAATAGAGCCTTCGCCAGCTTGCACTACCCCGCCGCACTTTTGTCCCAAGTGCCGACCATGCAGCCTACCCTCGCTCCCGAACTGCTCGCCCCCTTCGGTACCCTGAAAAACATGCGCCACGCGCTAGGGGTCGATTGTGTTGAAAAAGTCGGTTTGCCCAGAATGCTCGAATACTGATGGAGGAAAATACCTTTTTTGCACATTGCCACGTGAAATCCGAGTCCTGAACCTTTTACAGATTTCAATCTAAAGTGCGTACTTTTCTGCCGCGGAAACCGAGGCGGGACTCGAAGATCATTACACGTTCAAGACTGCAACGGCGCCATCACTGGGTGCTCGCAGTCCACAACCTAATTAATAAGTGAACCACACTGTTAGTTGCAGTAACGTGGCGATGGAGTCATCACCATTTTGCAGGCCGCCATTCTCCAGCCAGCAATTAGGTTTAAAGAAGCCAATCAGTGGGGAAACTATGATGTTCTCGGTAGCCATCCAATTCACGGAAAGATCAAGTTCCTTGCCTCCCCGGTCCGCACTATTGCGATCAGTCAGTTGAGTGTATACGAAGTACTGAGCATTGAAGGACAGATTATCAGTGGGGTTAATCGATAGGAACACGTCGTTGATTTTGTAATTATTGGTAGTAGGGCCGGCAAAGCCTGACGCTACCTCACCTGGGGCACGCTTACGGTAGCCACCCGGGAAGATCGGATCCCAGTTTTTACTGAAACGCGACTGCCGAAAGCTCAGCATGGGTTTCCAGAAGGCGTCAGCAAAGGTATAGCCCACATCAAAGAACATCCCACTTTCGATGCGACCTTTGTTATTCTGACGGGCAACTTCAAAAGCAAAATCAGCATTTTCAATGCCTAATCTACTTTCGCCACGAATGCTGTAGGCCTTAAGGCTGTCGCGCTCCGCAGTAATGCCCTGGGTCCACTTCTTGTTCACATCGAGACCTTGAACATAGGTGGTGCCGATGGTGCCGAAGTCGGTGGTGTAGTCAAGGTTGGCAACTGCAAATTCAGCTTCACCCTCGACACGGTTATTCGATTTGATCCACATCAGATTACCATGCAGGCCTTCATCGCCACCTAAACGCAGTACGACGGTGTTACCAAATGCCAGTCGCATTCCCAGACTATAAGCGCCGCCGCGATTGAACGAACCGTATGGCAGATTTGGGTCTGGATTATAAGCACTGCCGGGTGAGAAGCCGTCCTCCACGATCATAAAACTGTGAGTTGGGGCCAACTGACGGCCAACGGATAAATCCACGCCGTCTTGACCTAACACAGGAAACATATCGCCTGAGCGCCAACCGACGTAGGCCTCTTCGACCGTGGTTGCACGCTCGTCGCCAGCAGTCGTGCCGCCGGGGTCGCCATCCCCAAAAGAGCCTGTACTGATAAGGCTGAAACCACCGTATACCGAGCCTGTAGGTATTTTATCGGTAGCACCGCTAAAGCCATACTTGATAAAACCCTCTTGCCAGTTCATTCGACTTGGGTTTCTATCCGGATCGGCCAGATAGTTTCTATTGAGGCTATAAAAACCTACCGCGCCCGTCAGATCAGCATTCAGAACGGTTGTACCATCATTCTCACTATATAACTTGTAAGCTTGCGCCTGTTGGCAAAGCGAATAGATCAGCATGGCTGAAGCGAAAGGTATAATTCTTGCTGCGCGCATAGTGCCTGCCTCTTATTATGTTTTTCTGTGGTTCAGCCATGTGCACCTTGCTTCAATCCACCCGAGGCGGATTATTTCCGCCAACAAGTGATGGATGGGCATTTTTCAACTGGAAATATTTCAGCCAATCAAGCTAATGTGATATCAGGCTAATTTGATATCCCAAATCGGCACTTATAGCGGCGCAGATAAAGTTTTTAGCCCCCCATAATAAAGGCACACAAGATTAGTGCGCGCATCAAGGCGAATGCCCGATAATGGGCAGTAAGTTAGCGTTGGAAATACCGTTCAGATTACCGATATGGAATACCCCCTGTGGGGAGTGCCCTATATCGATCAGGGATGGGAGTTCATGATAAGGATATGCACCGGCATGATGACTCGCGTTAGAGAGTCCGGTCGCTTAGTGGTGGCTGGCTGTGTATGCCTTGCTGTTTATGATGCGTCGAGAACTCTGACGTGATGCATCGGAACCGACTCAACATCGGCGCCGATATGATATGGCCTTCATACCGAAGAAGATTTCAACAGCCCGCAGCGCAGAGACTATTTCCACACTCCGATGATTTTACCGTCAGGAAAGCGCATCGCTTGGAGCGCGCCCCCCCTTTTAGTTTCATCTTTCATCGGGGCCAACTGTATATCTACCTTATCGCCGGCCTTCAGCGTGTTCGCCTTCCACCCTTGGCGCATCAGGATGTTGGGGCCGCCGGCCTCAACAGCCCAGCTTTGGGGCTGCCCCTGATTATCCACATCAACGAATACCCAGACATGCGGGTTTCGATATTGAACCTCCGCTACGATGCCGCTGATTTCCACCATTTTACTCATGTCAAAATCCGAGAAGGAATGATGAGCAAACGCAAAAGTCGCGGGCACGCTAATCAGGGCCAAACCAAGAAGTGTAGATTTAATATTCAACTGACGATTCCTTTATTATTATTCGCACTCAGACCAAAGTCCCCGTATCGTGGAGGCGAACTCACTTGCCATCCATCGATTGTTTACTTATTAGTCGAGGGCGGGCTGCTTCGTTCAGGGATATTAGTGACTTCGCGACCGGTTGCCGGATCGATTGTTTCAGTGTTGTTGTCGTCACAGATGTACTCAAGAAACTCCGTTCCCTTCGGTGCGCGCATCAAGATGATCGGATCCAACTTCCATGGTTTGGCCAGTGCCTCTGGATCTTCAACCACGGTATCGACCTGAAGCATCCCATCCCCATTGATGAAGATGCGCTCCTTGATGGTCATGAGTGGACTATGGCCCTTCGCATCTTCAGCTTGGGCAAACTCCCCTAGCGTGGTTTCCTGGCGAACCTGTGTAGTTTCTACAACCAGTACCTTGCCCTCCCAGTGGCCAAGCGAACTCCCGCTGAACGTTGGAGGGACTTCTTCGGGATTGGGGTGAGAGCGTCCATCCAAGTAGATTCTGCGGGTCTCCTTGTAGAGCTCCTGAGACCAGTTAATCTGCTTGGGTGTTTGCAAGATCTCTACGGCGTACAAACTGGACATCATGGTCGGCATGCCGAGTGGCTTGCATGTTGTTTTGAACCCGACACCCAGTTTGGACAATGCCCCATTGCGCTTCTTGAAGCTCTCGAGATAAACGCCCTTATATTCAGGGAGGGTACCGAAGAGCGGTGGCGGTGCCTCGCCAAGTGAGTCGTCCCCCTCTGCTCCGGTAGCGCGACTCGATGGATCGAGTCCGGCGCCAGGAGCCACCCAAAGGCCGCTGAGATCAGGAGGCGCGCTCTTTTCAGCAGCGGTGGCCGATAACGCAAAAGTGCTTGCTGTCAGCAACGTTGCGAGTGCTACTGCAACATGCGAAAACTGGATTTTCCTGAAGTTCATAGGCTTTATCTGTGCCTTCAATGGTTTATAAAAGTAGATAGTTCGCGAAATGGCCCCCATCCCTCTTTGTACCAATCCTCTGCATACGGAGTGATCAAGCTTTAACCAATGATAATGAGGGCCAAGGAACATGATTAACCCAAATCGGCATTTCGGATGCTGTTGCAATAAGCGGTCTCCGACGCCATAGGGAAACCTGAAGCAGGCCACCCTTCCTGGTGGAATACAGCCGCCTATGCCCGAGCAGATGACCTTTGCCGATGCTGCGCTGCACCTGAATGCGCGAGCCTGCCGCGCAACTATGCAAGGCGTGGTCAAAAACGATCAAAGGTTACGAGCGTAGACCCAGATCAATAAAGCCTTCGCCGGCTTGCACTACCCTGCCGCACTTTTGCCCCAAGTGCCGACCATGCCACCTATCCTCGCTCCCGAACTGCTCGCCCCCGCTGGCACCCTGAAAAACATGCGCTACGCCTTCGCCTACGGCGCCGATGCGGTCTATGCCGGCCAGCCGCGCTACAGCCTGCGAGTGCGCAACAATGAATTCGACCACGCCAACCTGGCGCTCGGCATCCAGGAAGCCCACGCGCTGGGCAAGCGTTTCTACGTGGTGGTGAACATCGCGCCGCACAACGCCAAGCTCAAGACTTTCCTCAAGGACCTCGCCCCGGTGATCGCGATGGGCCCGGATGCGCTGATCATGTCCGACCCGGGGCTGATCATGCTGGTGCGCCGGCATTTCCCGATGATGCCGATCCACCTGTCGGTGCAGGCCAACACAGTGAACTGGGCCAGCGTGGAGTTCTGGCAACAGCAGGGCATCTGCCGCGTGATCCTGTCGCGGGAGTTGTCCCTGGAAGAAATCGGCGAGATCCGCCAGCAAGTGCCGGCCATGGAGCTGGAGGTGTTTGTGCACGGTGCGTTGTGCATGGCCTATTCCGGGCGTTGCCTGCTCTCGGGTTATATGAACAAGCGCGACGCCAACCAGGGCACCTGCACCAACGCGTGCCGCTGGAAATACCAGGCCACGCCCGCAGTGGAAAATGCCACCGGCGATATCGTCCAGGAATATCAGCCCGAGCCAACCCTGGGTATCGGCGCACCGACCGACCAGGTGTTCCTGTTGCAAGAAGCCAATCGCCCCGACGAACACATGCCCGCCTTCGAGGACGAACACGGCACCTACATCATGAACGCCAAGGACCTGCGCGCCGTACAGCACGTGGAGCGCCTGACCCATATGGGCGTGCACTCACTGAAGATCGAAGGCCGCACCAAGTCCCACTTCTACTGCGCGCGCACCACCCAGGTGTACCGCCAGGCCATCGACGATGCGGTGGCCGGGCGTGAATTCGACCGTAGCCTGATGACCAACCTGGAGTCCCTCGCCCAGCGCGGCTACACCGAAGGTTTCCTGCGCCGTCATGTCCATGACGAATACCAGAACTACCAGAACGGCAGCTCGGTTTCCGAGCGCCAGCAGTTTGTCGGGGAGTTGACCGGCGAGCGCCGTGGCGAGTTGGCCGAGGTCAAGGTGAAAAACCGCTTTGCGGTGGGCAATCACCTGGAACTGATGACCCCCGCCGGCAACTTTCACTTCGACCTGGCCACGTTGCATAACGCCAAGGGCGAGGCTATCGAGGTGGCGCCGGGGGATGGACACACAGTGTATGTCCCCCTGCCAGCCGAGATGGATTTGCGCTACGGCCTGTTGATGCGCGACATCGTGTAGCCGCTCAGATCCTGAACTGACCGACCAATTGCCCCAGGCGCTGGCCCAGATCAGCCAGGCTGCGCGACGTCTGGGCGCCCAATTGGGTTTCATCGGCCACGCTGTCCACAGCCACGGCAATCTGATGCACGCTGCGATTGATCTCTTCGGCCACTGCCGTTTGCTCTTCAGCGGCGCTGGCGATCTGCGCGTTCATCGAATTGATGGTGCCGATCAACTGCGCCATGGTGTCGAGTGACGCCCCGGCTTCGTTGGCCTGAGCCGAAGTGCCGTCACCGGCATCGCTGGAGCGGCGCATGGCATCGACAGCGGCCTCGGTGCCTTTTTGCAGGCGGTCGATCATGCCCTGGATTTCCTGGGTGCTGGTCTGGGTACGGCTGGCCAGCGCGCGCACCTCGTCGGCGACTACGGCGAAACCCCGCCCGGCCTCCCCGGCCCGGGCGGCTTCAATGGCGGCATTGAGGGCCAACAGGTTGGTCTGCTCGGCAATCGAGCGGATGACGCTCAGTACGCTGACAATCGACGATACATCCTGCTTCAAGCTGTCGAGGGACACGCCACTGCTGCGGATATCGTTCACCAGCGCATGGATTTGCGCGATGCTGCCGTCCACCACGCGCTTGGCGGCCTGGCCTTCGGCGTCGGTCTGTTGCGCGGCCACGGAGGCACCTTGGGCACTGCGCGCCACTTCTTGCGCAGCGGAAGACATCTGGTTGATCGCCGTGGCCACCTGGTCGGTCTCGTGGCGCTGGCGCTCCATGGCCTGTTCTGAACGCTGGGCCTGCTCGGACACCTGGCTGACCAGGCCGGTGAGTTGCGCGGTCATTTCGGTGATCTGGCGCACCAGGCCGTGGATCTTGTCGACAAACCGATTGAACGCCCCGGCCAGGTCGCCCAGTTCATCCTGGCTGGTGATGGCCAGGCGGCGGGTCAGGTCGCCTTCGCCGGCGGCGATGTCGTCGAGGTTGGCTTTCATCAGGTGCAGTGGACGCAGGATGGTATTGGCCAGCACCACGCCCACGGCGGCGATCACCAGCAACACCACCACGGCCACGCCGAGGATGCTCAGCAATACGCCTTCCATGCGTTTTTCCACCTTGGCCTCGACCACCGCCACCTGGGCTTCAATGCCGTCCAGGTTGACCGACGTGCCGATCACCATGTCCCATTTGGGCAGGTATTCGGTGTAGCCCATCTTGGGTACCAGTTCGGTCTGGCCCGGTTGGGTCGAACTGTATTGCAGGTAGTGGGTGCCATCCTTGCCGACCTTGACCAGGTCGCGGTTGACGTAGACGCCGTTGGGGTCACGGTTGTCCTTGAAGCTCTTGCCCACACCGTCCGGGCTGTTGCCCTTGAACAGGCGGATGGTCTCGGAGTCGTAGCCAAAGAAGTAACCGTCCTTGCCGTAGCTGGTGCTGGACAGCAGCTTGACCACCTCGGCGCGCGCCGCCGTATCGCCGGGGGCCGCCGCGTCGTAGAGCGGCTTGATGGTGGTCATGGCCACTTCTACATAACTTTTCAGGGTGGCCTTGGCGTCATTGAGCAGGCGCTGGCGGGTTTCATCCACCTCGTTACGCGCTTGCCCCTGGAGGATCGACACGGTGGTCAGGCTGATCACCAGGGCAAACAAGAGCACCGGCACGACGGCGAGGGACAGGACTTTGGCCTTCAAACTCAGACGCATGGCTTTTCTCTCTTATTAGTGGCGACTTAAAGAGGTTAGCGGCCAATTGAGAAATATCTGTAGGAGCGAGCGTGCTCACGAAAAACCTGAGCACCGCAGGGTGTCAGGTTTGCCGCGTTATCGTTGACGTTCTTCGCGAGCCAGGGCGGTGCAACATGCCGGTCAGAGGATCATGGCGGCCAGCCAGCCAAACGCCAGCAGCGGGATGTTGTAATGCAGAAATGTCGGCACCACGGTGTCCCAGATATGGTGGTGCTGGCCGTCGATATTCAGGCCGGAAGTCGGGCCCAGGGTGGAGTCCGAGGCAGGCGAGCCGGCATCGCCGAGGGCGCCGGCCGTGCCGACGATGCATACGATGGCCAGCGGGCTGAAGCCCAATTGCACGCACAGCGGCACGAAAATCGCCGCCAGGATCGGCACGGTGGAGAACGACGAACCGATCCCCATGGTCACCAACAGGCCCACCAGCAACATCAACAACGCCCCAACCCCACGGCTATGCCCGATAAACGCCGCCGAGGCTTCCACCAGGGAGCGCACGTCGCCGGTGGCCTTGAGCACTTCGGCAAAACCCGACGAAGCAATCATGATGAAGCCGATCATGGCCATCATCTTCATGCCTTCGGTGAACAAATCGTCGGTCTCGCGCCAGCGCACGATGCCCGACACCGAGAAAATCAGGAACCCCACCAGGGCGCCGATGATCATCGAATCCAGCCACAGCTGAATAATGAACGCCGAGGCAATCGCCACACCCGCCACCAGCAGGGTCAGCGGGTTGTACTGCACCGCCACTTGCTCGACCCGCTCGATTTTCTCCAGGTCATACACGCGTTTCTTGCGATAGCTGATAAACACCGCCACCAGCAGGCCAACCACCATGCCTAACGCCGGCAGCCCCATGGCATGGGTGACATTGACCTGGCTGATGTCCACGCCGCTCTTGGCCACGTTGGCCAGCAGGATCTGGTTGAGGAAGATATTGCCGAACCCTACCGGCAGGAACATGTACGGCGTGATCAGGCCGAAGGTCATCACACAGGCGATCAGGCGGCGATCCAGTTGCAGCTTGGTCAACACGTAGAGCAGCGGTGGCACCAGCAGTGGGATAAAGGCGATATGAATGGGCAAGATGTTCTGCGAAGCAATTGCCACCCCCCACAACAGGCCGATCAACACCCATTTGACATGACTGCCGCCCGTGGCTTCCTGGCGGTCCACCAACATCAACGCCTTGTCCGCCAGGGCATGGGCCAGGCCGGACTTGGCAATGGCCACCGCAAAAGCGCCGAGCAATGCGTAGGACAACGCCACGGTCGCGCCACCGCCCAGCCCACCATTGAAGGCCTGGAGAGTGGCCTCGATGCCCAGGCCGCCAGTCAGGCCACCCACCAGGGCGCCGACAATGATGGCAATGACCACATGCACGCGGGACAGGCTGAGCACCAGCATGGTGCCGACCGCGGCGATGACTGCGTTAATCATGGTTACCTCAAGACAGAAACATAAAAACAGGCATGCCCACGCGTGCGGCCACGGTAATGGCGGCCAGCATGCAGGCTTCAAGGAGGTCTTATTAGAGGGCGCGCACTTTGCAGCAGGCGGGGCCGCATGTCAAAAAACGACGCCGCCGCGAGATTTAAATTGAACGTTTGAATAAAGAAAAACTTGCAGCGGTCGATACAGGGGTTCTTTGTGTTTTCAGGTTAAGGATGCTCCGCGATGTCCCTCAGACAGCTCTCCATTCAATGGAAAATCACCCTGCTCGCCGGCCTTTGCCTGTTGGGGATCGTGACCCTGCTGGTAGGTCTGTCGCTGTATCGCATGGAGCACAGCTCCGAACAGGTCAAGGTTTCGAGCATGCAGATGCTCGATGAAGCCGCCCAGGCGCGTATCGAGGCGCAAGGCGATGTGCAGGCGCTGGGCATTCGCCAGCAGTTCATGGACGCCTACCAGTACGGCCACGGTTTTTCCCGCCAGGTGCTGTTCCTGCGCGAACAGGCCGAGAAACGCTTCCTCGACGCCTTCGACACCCGCGAAGACCTGACCCGCCAGGTCAAGGCTGCACTGCAGGCCAACCCGGACCTGTTGGGCCTGTCCCTGGTGTTCGAAGCCAATGCGCTGGACGGCAAGGACGAACTGTTCGCCAACCAGGCAGAGCTGGGCAGCAACGACAAGGGCCGGTTCGCCCTGTACTGGTCGCAACCGACGCCGGGCAAACTGACGTCGATGCCGCTGCCCGAAAGCGACATGACCGACACATCCGTCGGCCCAAGCGGTGAAAAAGCCAACGCCTGGTTCACCTGCCCACGCACCACCCTCAAGCCGTGCGTGATCGAACCCTATTTTTATCGGATCGACGGGCAGAACGTGCTGATGACCAGCATCGTCTTCCCGCTGATGGTCAACGGCAAAGTCATCGCCTCGTTGTCGGTGGACATCAACCTCAACAGCCTGCAGAGCATCAGCCAACGGGCCAGCGAGAAGCTGTATGACGGGCAGACCCAGGTCAGCATCCTCAGCCCCACCGGCCTGCTTGCCGGCTATAGCCCGGACGCCAGCAAGCTCAGCCAGCGCCTTGAGCAGGTCGACAGCGCCAACGGCGCACAACTGACCAGCGCCCTGGCCGGCAGTACGCAAATCAGCAGCCTGCGCACCGACCATCGACTGAAGGTCCTGGCGCCGTTCGCGCCGATTCCCGGTGGCAAGTCGTGGGGAGTGTTACTGGATGTGCCGGAAAAAGTCCTGGTGGGGCCGGCAGAAGCACTGAAGGCGCAGATGGATGCCGATAACACCCGCGGCACCCTGCTGGAACTGGGCCTGGGCCTGCTGGCCGCCGTGATCGGCCTGATCCTGGTGTGGCTGATGGCGCGCAGCGTGACCCGACCGATCCTCGGTGTGGCGCACATGCTCGAAGACATCGCCAGCGGCGAAGGCGACCTGACCCGTCGCCTGGCTTATGACAAGCCAGACGAACTGGGCCAACTGGCCGGCTGGTTCAACCGCTTCCTCGACAAGCTGCAACCGATCATTGCCGAGGTCAAACGCTCGGTGCAGGACGCCCGTGGCACCGCCGACCAATCCGCCGCGATTGCCAGCCAAACCAGCGCCGGCATGGAACAGCAATACCGCCAGGTCGACCAGGTGGCCACCGCCTCCCATGAAATGAGCGCCACCGCCCAGGACGTCGCCCGCAGCGCGGCCCAGGCGGCCCAAGCGGCGCGGGATGCCGACCAGGCAACCCGCGACGGTCTGACGGTAATCGACCGCACCACCACCAACATCGGGCTCCTGGCCGCGGACATGAGCACGGCCATGACCCAGGTCGAAGGCCTGGCGGCCAACAGCGAGCAGATTGGTTCGGTGCTGGAAGTGATTCGCGGCATTGCCGAGCAAACCAACCTGCTGGCCCTTAACGCTGCCATCGAAGCTGCCCGCGCCGGTGAGGCAGGCCGTGGCTTTGCCGTAGTGGCTGACGAAGTGCGCAACCTGGCGCGACGGACCCAGGAGTCAGTGGAAGAAACCCGCCTGGTGATCGAACAGCTGCAAAGCGGCACCACCGACGTGGTCGGCGCCATGGGCAACAGCTATCGCCAGGCCCAGGGCAGCGTCGAACAAGTGGGCGAAGCGGTCACCGCACTGCGCCAGATCGGCGACGCGGTGACGGTGATCAGCGACATGAACCTGCAAATCGCCAGCGCCGCCGAAGAGCAAAGTGCGGTGGCCGAAGAGATCAATAGCAATGTGGCAACGATCCGCGATGTCACCGAGTCGCTGTCGGAGCAAGCCAATGAATCGGCGCGGGTCAGCCAGGCGTTGAACAGCCTGGCCAACCAGCAGCAGGGGTTGATGGACCAGTTCCGCGTCTGAGGGTCGAAGGCAGTCCAATGTAAGAGGCCCCACACCCTCGTCGACGTGGCGCTGTCGCACAGCCGACTGTGACCTCTAGGGTGAGTGGGCTGGTAAGTGGGCTTGTTGTGGTGAGTGGCCTTGTGGCGAGTGGCCTTGTTGTGGCGAGCCTGCTCACCACAACAAGCCCGCTCCCACATTTTTATCTAAGGTGTGTCAGCCATGGCGCTTGGGTAATTCGATCAACGCCTTCAAGCCGCCCAACTCGCTCTCCTGCAACTGCAACACCCCGCCCCACACCTCGACGATATCCCGCACGATCCCGAGGCCCAGGCCATGGCCGTCCGTCTGCTCATCGAGACGTGTACCACGGCTGAACACTTCGTCGCGCTGGGTCTCGGGAATGCCAGGGCCGTCATCCTCCACCGTCAGCAGGTAACTGTGTGGCGTCTCGCTGACGCTGACGCGCACTTCGGCATCTGCCCATTTGCAGGCGTTGTCCAGCAGGTTGCCGAGCAGCTCCAGCAGGTCTTCGCGATCCCACGGCAGTTGCAGGCCCGGGGCGACGTGGTGGCTCAGGTCCAGGTGGTCGCCGTGGATCATGTTCAACGTGGCCAGCAGGCCGGGCAGTTCTTTTTCACAATCAAACAAGGCGCCCGGCAGGGTTTCGCCGGCCAGGCGCGCACGGTTGAGTTCACGATTGAGGCGTTGCTGCACCTGCTCCAACTGGTCACGAAGCAATTTGCGCAACTCGGGGTGGTCCTTGAGCGCCTCGCTGGAGGCCGCACTCAGCAGCACCGCCAGCGGGGTTTTCAGTGCATGCCCCAGGTTGCCCAGGGCGTTGCGCGAGCGCTTGAGGCTGTCTTCAGTGTGAGCCAGCAGGTGGTTGATCTGCGCCACCAGCGGCTCCAGTTCCAGCGGCACCTGGGTGTCGAGCTGGGAACGCTGGCCCTGTTGCAATTGGGCGATCTGGTTGCGCGCGGTTTCCAGGGGGCGCAACGCCCGGCGCACGGTGACTCGTTGCAGGATCAGCACCAGCAGCAGCGCCGCCAGCCCCAGCACCAGGCCGATTTGGCGCATCAGTCGGAAGCTTTCGCGCACCGGTGTGTAGTCCTGGGCCACGCTGATCGAAATCGCTTGGCCAAAGCGCTTGTAGTCCGAGCGTAGTACCAGCAGCTGCTGGCCCTCCGGCCCCAGTTGCAGGTTGCCCTTGAGCCCGGTCTCGGGGAGCCGGGGCAGTTCCTGGTCCCACAGCGAGCGGGAGCGCCAGTGAATGTCGGCAAAATCGATACGAAAATAATGCCCGGAGAACGGCCGCTGATACGCCGGCGACAGGCGGTGCTCATCCAACTGCACGCCGTTGGGCCCGCGCACCAGCGCCACCAACAGGTTCTCGCTGTCGTTACGCAAGCCAGCTTCCAGGTAACGCTGCAAACCGGCCTCGAACAACCACAGGCTGGTTTGCGCGAGTACCACGCCGACGATCACCATCACGCTGATCAGCCCCAGGCTCAGGCGTCGCTGGATCGACTTCATGCAGGGCTGGCGCCAAACCGGTAGCCCTGGCCGCGCCGGGTTTCGATCACGCTGCGGCCCAGCTTGCGGCGCAGATGGTTGACGTGCACTTCCAGCACATTGGAGTCGCGCTCGGTCTCGCCGTCATAAAGATGCTCGGCCAGATGGCTTTTCGACAGGATCTGTTCCGGGTGCAGCATGAAATAACGCAACAGGCGGAATTCAGCGGCGGTCAGTTGGATTTCCTCGCCGTCGCGCAACACGCACTGGCGGCCCTCGTCCAGATGCAGGCCGGCAGCTTGCAGGGTGGGCTGGTTGGCCTGGCCATGGGAACGGCGCAACAACGCCTGGATGCGCAGGTGCAGTTCTTCAGGGTGAAAGGGTTTGCTCAGGTAATCGTCGGCGCCGGCCTTGAGCCCCTCGATGCGCTCGGCCCAGGAATCCCGGGCGGTGAGCACCAGCACCGGGGTGGCCAGCGCGGCTGCGCGCCATTGCGCCAGCACTTCCAGCCCCGGCAAGCCAGGCAGGCCGAGGTCGAGGATGATCAGGTCATAGGGCTCGCTGCGGCCCTGATACACCGCGTCGCGCCCATCCGCCAGCCAATCGACCGCATAGCCCTGGCGTTGCAGCCCAGCCAGCAGTTCATCGGCCAGGGGTACGTTGTCTTCCACCAGCAGCAGGCGCATCAGTCTTCCTCGTCTTTGATCAGCGCACCGGTCGTGGCGTCGAGCTTAATCTCGCGCACCACGCCTTCGGTGGTCACCAGTTCCACTTCATACGCGTACTGGCCATGTTTTTTCTCAAGTTCCGCCTCCAGCAACCGCGAGCCGGGGTGCCGCGCCATGGCCTGCTGCAACAGTTGCTCCAGCGGCAGGATCACGCCCTGCTGGCGTAGCGCCAAGGCTTCATCCTGGTTGAGGTCACGGGCCGACAGGCTTGAGCAGAATGCCAGGAGCACCAGCACCGCCAAACCCGTGGCACGTCGATATACCTTCATTACGTATCCTGATGATTCTTGAGAACTTGCCCGGTGAGCGCGTCCAATTCAACGTCCCATTCGATACCGTGGGCATCTTCCAGTTCGACTTCATAGATGTACTTGCCATAGGCCTCATCCAGATCGGTGTCCAACAGCGTTGAGCCGGGATGCAGGGCCAGGGCGGTGGCGTCCAGTTGATCAAAGGCGACAATTGTAACAGTGGCGGGCACGGTCAGTGGCTTGTCAGGGTCCACGGCTCCAGCCTGGGTCGCCGTGGACGTGATGATAGCGGCGGCGACCAGAGCTGTGAGGCGCTTCATGATAAGTCTCCGTTACACGATGTTTTCCTACGCCGGTCACGGTAACGGCTGCAACTTAACTGAAACTGAATTGCCACCATGGCAATTACGAGTATGCGCAAACGCGGTCACAAAGATTTCGCCAGCATCGTGTGTATCCAGGATTCACGCGTTATCGTTGACGTTTTCGCGAGCAACCTCGCCCCTGAACTTGCCTCAACAGAGACCGGTATGACAGCCATCCATATCAAGTTTCCCGCCCTGACGCTCAAGGCCGGTAAACGTGCGTTCACCCGCATTCGCGAACAGGGCCTGCAGCCGGCCGACGTCGGCACCCTCCCCGGCGCGGCCGGCGGCCCTAAAGCCTTGGGCATCCAGGGCCTGGACCTGGCCCTGTTCGGCGACTGGCTGCCCCGCGCGCCACGGGAACGCGCGCTGATCGGCGCGTCGATCGGCTCCTGGCGCTTTGCCAGTGCCTGCCTGCCCGACCCGGTGCAAGGCTTGCTCGACCTCGGCCGACTGTACAACGAACAACGCTTTGCCAAGGGCGTCACCATGGCCGACGTCAGCCAGAGCTGCCAGCGTATGCTCGATGACCTGCTGGCCGGACGTGATGCCCAGGTGCTGGACACCCCCAACTATCGATTGAACATCATGGTCGTCAAGAGCCACGGCCTGCTCGCCGATGACCATCGCGGGCGTCTTGGCCTCGGCCTGTCGTCGGTGATTGCCGACAACCTGCGTGGCCGCGCGCGGCTGTCGCGGCATTTCGAACGACTGATCGTCCACGACCCCCGCCAGGCGCCGCCAGTGCATCCGTTGAAGGATTTTCCGTCGCGCTTCCTCACCCTGGACCTGGGCAACCTGCGCCAGGCGCTGCTGGCCTCCGGCTCGATCCCCATGGTGATGCAAGGCGTACGCGACCTGCCCGGAGCGGGTGCCGGCACCTACCGCGACGGCGGCCTGCTGGACTATCACCTGGACCTGCCCTACCACGGCGACGACATCGTGCTGTACCCGCACTTCACCGACCGGGTCATCCCCGGCTGGTTCGACAAGGGCCTGCCGTGGCGGCGCAGCAACCCACAAGGCTTGCAGGATGTGTTGCTGCTGGCGCCGTCCAAGGACTACCTGGCCCGCTTGCCCCACGGCAAACTGCCGGATCGCAGCGATTTCAAGCGCTTCATGGGGGATGACCCGAGTCGTAACCGGTACTGGCAGACCGCGATGAGCGAGAGTCAGCGATTGGGCGATGAGTTTCTGGCATTGGCCGATAACGGTGGATTAGGCGAGCGCTTGCAAGCCCTTTGACCCAACGCCTTTCTCCTGGAGGAGCGAGCCTGTTCGCGCCTGCAGAGGGACGGTATGCGCGACGTGTGATGTAGCTGTTAAACTCGCCGCCTGCCAGAAACCTGACCGAGCCGAAAAATACTGTGGAAATCTTCAAGGAATTTACATTCGAGTCCGCCCACCGCCTGCCCCATGTACCGGAAGGCCACAAGTGCGGGCGCCTGCATGGGCATTCGTTCAAGGTGGCGATCCACCTGAGCGGCGACCTGGACCCTCATACAGGCTGGATTCGCGACTTCTCGGAGATCAAGGCGATTTTCAAGCCGCTCTACGAACGCCTCGACCACAACTACCTGAACGACATCCCGGGCCTCGAAAACCCGACCAGCGAAGTACTGGCCAAGTGGATCTGGGCCGAACTCAAACCCCTGCTGCCGGAGCTCAGCGCCATTCGCATCCATGAGACCTGCACCAGCGGCTGCATCTATCGCGGTGAATAAACCCATGCGGTACAAAACACCCTGGCGGTAATGCCAGTCAGCCAAGGAAGAACACGGTCACTGTGGCGAGGGCGTTTGCCCCTTCGCCACAGGTTAGCGGTGATCCGCTCTATCCCTTGCTTGACCCGCATCACCCTTGCGGTGTTTTTTTATGCCCGGTATTACAGGCTTGGACCTGCCCCTGTTCAGTCACCCACGAGGTTCGTATGGAAAACATCTGGCTGGCCCAGGCCAAACGCTTGCAGGCACTGGCTTCCACCGGGCTGCATTTTTGCACCGACGATTTCGAGCGCGAGCGTCTGGAAGAAATTGCCGAAATTGCCCATAGCATGCTCGCACAACTGGGCAATGTGCCGCTGGAGCGCATCACCGGGTTGGTGAGCGATTTTGCCCAGCGCTATTCCACGCCGATGATCGATGTGCGCGGCGCGGTGATCGAGGGTGACAAGATCCTGCTGGTGCGCGAGTTGACCGATGGTTGCTGGGCCCTGCCAGGGGGCTACGCCGATATCGGCTTGTCGGCGGCAGAAAACATCATCAAGGAAATTCGCGAGGAAGCCGGGCTGACCGTGACCGCACGCGCGCTGTACAGCGTGACGCACAAGGCCAAGGGGTTGTACCGGCCGGATGTGCGGGACTTCTACAAGCTGTATTTCCTCTGTGAGCGGGTCGACCAACTGGCACCCGCGGCGGGTTTTGAAACCACCGAGGTGGGTTTTTTCGCCCTGGACAACCTGCCGCCACTGTCCCGTGGCCGCACCATTGAAAGTGATCTGGAAGCGGCGTTTGCCTTTCATCGCGGCGAGACCACCCAGACCCTGTTCGACTGATCCAATTTGTATCACCGCTGCACCGCTTTCGTGCCCGATTGGGCACACAGAACACTCCTGCCCGCGCGCGCCCCCCTGATTGGCTATAAATACTGTGCACACTGCACAACGCCCGCCATGCGTCCTTCACTGCGGCGAATGTGGCACGCGCGGTGCAATAGGCCTGCGTCACTCATTCAGGGAGCAAGGCACATGACGCAGCAAGATCCAGGCAACGATTACCCCCTCAGCGAAGTCCCCATGCATGCGCGCAAGGGGCTGGCGTCGACCGCCATGGTGCTGCTGGGTTTCACGTTTTTTACCGCAACCATGTTTGCCGGCGGCAAGCTGGGGGTGGCCTTCAGTTTCATCGACATGCTCGGCGTCGTGGCCTTGGGTAACCTGCTGTTGGGCATCTACGCCGCCGGCCTGGGTTACATCGCCTTCAAGAGTGGGCTGAATTCAGTGCTGATGGGACGCTTCTGTTTTGGCGAAGTGGGCAGCAAGCTCAGTGACTTGATCCTCGGTTTCACCCAGATCGGCTGGTATGCCTGGGGCACCGCCACGGCCGCCGTGGTGCTGGGCAAATACTTCGAGCTGAGCCAGGGCAGTGTGCTGGCGCTGATGGTGCTGTTTGGCCTGGTGTTCTGCGCCACGGCCTATGTGGGCTATCGAGGGTTGGAGATTCTGTCGTACATCGCGGTGCCGGCCATGGGCATTCTGCTGTTTCTGTCGATGTGGGTGGCGACCGTCAAGGTCGGCGGGCTGGACGGCCTGCTGGCGGTGGTGCCGAGCGGTACGCTGGACTTGTCCACGGCGATCACCCTGGTGTTCGGCACCTTTGTCAGCGGCGCGACCCAGGCCACCAACTGGACACGGTTTTCCCGCTCGGCCAAGGTCGCGGTACTGGCCAGCCTGATCGGCTTCTTTGTCGGCAATGGCCTGATGGTATTGATCGGCGCCTATGGGGCCATCGTCTATCAGCAACCGGATGTGGTGGAAGTCTTGCTGCTGCAAGGTTTTGCCATGGCGGCGATGGCCATGCTGTTGCTCAACATCTGGAGCACCCAGGACAACACCATCTATAACTTCGCCGTCGCCGGTTGCAACCTGCTGCGCACCCGACGCCGCAAGACCGTGACCCTCGCCGGTGCGGTGATCGGCACCCTGCTCGCCCTGCTGGGCATGTACGACCTGCTGGTGCCTTACCTGATCCTGCTCGGCACGGTGATCCCGCCCATCGGCGGCGTGATCATGGCGGACTTCTTCTATCGCTATCGCGGCCAGTACCCGCGCCTGGCAGAGGCGCGCCTGCCCGCGTTCAACTGGCCGGGCCTGGTGGCGTACGCCGTGGGTACGTTGCTGGCATTCAACTCACCCTGGGTCGCGCCGCTGGTGGGGATTGTGGCGGCGTCGCTGACCTACGTGGTGCTCACCGCCGTCCTGCGTGTGCGCACGCCATTGGCTGACGCCCAGGCATGAGCCTGACCCTTGCCGATGTGCTGGCCCTACCGGGCCTGGAGTCCATGCGCCTGCGCGCCGGCTCGGCCGGCCTGGATAACGTGGTGCGCTGGCCGTATGTGGCCGAAAACACTGGGATCGCCGAATGGGTGCTCGGCGGTGAACTGGTGTTCGTCACCGGTATCAACCACCCCCGGGATGAGGCCAACCTCCTGCAACTGCTGGACGAAGCCTGTCAGCGCCAAGTGGCCGGGTTGGTGATCCTGACCGGCCCCGCCTATATCCAGGTGATCCCCCAGCGCTTGCTGGACGCCGCCGAAGCCGCTGGCCTGCCCCTGATCGAGCAGCCCTACTCGTTGAAAATGGTGTTGGTGACCCAGGCGATCGGCTCGGCGCTGATCCAGTCCGAACAACTGGGGCGTTCGCGGCACGATGTGCTGGAACGCTTGCTGGCCGGCGACTTTCAATCCCTGGACCTCCTGCTGCACCGCGCCGCCCAACTGGGCCTGTCGCTGGCAGGGCATTGGCAAGTGGTGCAATTACAGCTGGAGGGCAGCGACGCATTGTTTACCCAGGGCGATGCCGGGCACATGGAAGCGCAGTTGGCTCGGCAACACGAAAGCATTACTCGGCGCCTGCGTCAGTATTCGGCGCCGATACCCGTCCTCGGGAGGGCCGGGCAATGGACGTTGTTGCTGCCGGCCGCGGATGCCGTTGCCGCCTTGGCCAACCGCGAGCAGTTGGCCAGTTGGTTGAAGCCATTGAACCTGCGCCTGGCGCCCCTGAAAGTGTTTATCGGCCTGAGCGCCGCCGCCCATCCGCCTGCGCGCCTGGCCCTGGCACAGGAGGAAGCACGCCAGGCGTTGACCGCCGCGCGACGCTTCAGCGAGCGCGCCGGGCTGTGCGTGTATGACGAACTGGGCGTGCTGAAACTGCTCAGCGGTGTTCGCGATCGCGCGCTGCTCGATCAGTTTCTCAATGAGCGCCTGGGCCCGTTACTGCGCCATGACCGGCATCACGGCCCAAGCCTGATGCCGACCCTGGAAGCCTGGTTTCATGAGAATGGTAACCTTGTGGCCGCCGCCCAGCGCCTGGCCGTTCACCGCAATACCCTGACGCACCGCGTCCAGCGCATCGAAGCCCTGTGCGGGCTGACGCTGGATAATTCATACGACCGCCTGGACATCGGTATCGCCCTGATGATCTGGCGGCTGTCTGCCTGATTGTTTTAGCCAAGAGGAACTTGCCCATGCACATCATCAACGCCCGCCTGCGCCACCGTGAAGGCCTGCATGATCTGCACCTGGAACATGGCCGGATCGCCAGTATCACTGCGCAAACGGGGTCGCCAACTGCAGGGCCCGACGACCTGGACGCTGCCGGTAACCTGGTGACGCCACCGTTCGTCGAACCGCATATTCACCTCGACGCCACCCTGACTGCCGGAGAGCCGCGCTGGAACATGAGCGGCACCCTGTTCGAAGGCATCGAGTGCTGGGGCGAACGCAAGGCCACCATCACCGAGGAAGACACCCGCACGCGCGCCAAGAAAACCATCCAGGCCCTCGCCGCCCATGGCATCCAGCATGTTCGCACCCATGTCGACGTCACCGACCCGGACCTCACGGCGCTCAAGGCCATGCTGCAAGTGCGCGAAGAAAGCACGCACCTGATCGACCTGCAAATCGTCGCCTTTCCCCAGGAGGGCATCGAGTCCTACCGCAATGGTCGCGAACTGATGGAAGAAGCCATTCGCCTGGGCGCCGACGTGATCGGTGGCATCCCGCACTTCGAATACACCCGTGACCAAGGGGTGAGTTCAGTGAAGTTCCTCATGGACCTGGCCGAACGTACCGGCTGCCTGGTGGACGTGCACTGCGACGAAACCGACGACCCACACTCGCGCTTCCTTGAAGTCCTCGCCGAGGAAGCCCGCAGCCGTGACATGGGTGCCCGCGTCACTGCCAGCCACACCACGGCCATGGGTTCCTATGACAACGCCTACTGCGCCAAACTGTTTCGCCTGCTGGGGCATTCCGGGATCAGCTTCGTCTCCTGCCCCACCGAAAGCATTCACCTGCAAGGGCGCTTCGACAGTTTCCCGAAACGCCGTGGCGTCACCCGCGTCAACGAACTGCTCGAAGCCGGCATGAACGTGTGCTTCGGCCAGGACTCCATCGTCGATCCCTGGTACCCGTTGGGCAACGGCAACATCCTGCGCGTGCTGGAAGCCGGCCTGCACATTTGCCATATGCTCGGCTACCGTAACCTGCAAAGCGCCCTGGACCTGGTCACCGACAACAGCGCCAAAGCCATGGCCCTGGGCGAGCGCTACGGCCTGGAGCCTGGGCGGCCGGCCAACCTGTTGATCCTGTCGGCCGACAGCGATTATGAGGTGATTCGCAGCCAGGGCCTGCCGCTGTATTCGATCCGCCATGGCAAGGTGTTGATGAAGCGGCGGCCGGCGCAGGTCGAGTTCCTGTAAAGAGTGGGCTAAACGATCGAGTCGATATCCAGCGAGTGCACCCTCCCCCGGTCGCCATGAACGGGGGACGGGACACTCGCTACCGGCGAACGCTCACGGTTTTCCCGGTGGCTGAACCAACGCTTGAGACTCGGTTGCAGGCTGGCGGAGTGACTATGACTGCCATACACGTCACGGACCTCGAGACGGCGCCAGCGCAGGCTGTGCAGCCGCTCGCGGCTGGTGTTCAAGCGGTCGATTTCGGCATTGAGAGCCTGATTGTGCTCATGGGCCTGGCCACGCTGGTTCGGCGGACGCCGCTGCTCAAGCTCGCGGTTCTTGTCGCGCAATTGTTGGCGCATGGTCTCCAGCGCATGGTCGAGCAACGCGTATTCCCTCGGTGTGACCAAAGGCCCCTGGCTCCCCAGGGTGTGCTGCCAGCGGCGCAGCGTGGCCCAGGCGGCGGGGATGTAGCTGGCGGTCATGAAATGCTGGTCGGCCTGGAACAGCTGTTTGAGCAAGTTGTCGCGGTCGGGCATATCGCCGTGCAGTTGCAACGCACGATTGCAGGCGGCCTCCTGGATGGACTCACAACCGGGTTTCCACAACACCGACGCCTGCGTGCCATCCTCCAATGTGATCGGCATGAAGTGCTGCTGTTCGCCATGATGTTGGTAGGGATTGCCACCAACCCGCACCAGGCCAGCGGCGAACAACAGGCCCCCGGGCGTAGGGGCACTGAATAACGTCACGGCGCCGGGGATCCAGAGTTTGGCGGTAGTGTTCATCCAGGGCGCGGGAACACTGGGGACGGGATCGTTATGGTTGACGATGCGGTGGTGGACCAGGGCTGAGGCACCGTCGGTGAATTTGGAATCGGCGGCGCGGGGGGCGCCGTAGGTGTAGAGGAGAGGAGTGTAGTTACGATCCGGGGCGCGCCGCAGCCCTTCTGCTAACAGCAAGGCAATTGCTCCGCCCAGACTGTGGCCGCATATCACGATGCGCTGGCTGCGATAGAACTGGTCGAGATAGCGCAATACAAAATCTCGCATGGCGCGGTATGCCTGATAAAACCCTTCATGGGCTTTGCCCACGCCGTCGGCAAAATCTACCTGGTGGGCATTGGCGTCTCTCAGCCCATCAGCAGCACTGGCAGTGCCGCGTATCGCAATCAGGACCACCTCATCGTGGTGACTGATGAAAGCTTGCGTATCGGTACCGAACTTATCATCGTCAAAAAAATGCAAATACGCAGGATGTTCCTGTACCGCTCCTAATTCAGCCCGGTTCTGAGGATAAATTTCAGGATCGAAGGGCAATATTTCAAAGCGAAGGGAGTACGGGACTTCCTCATACAGCGGATAAAAACGCTGAACCTGTTCCCCATCAACTTTCCAGGCTTCGTGATACCCCGAGAGCTTCTCCGCAAACAAATTTCCAACACTGGGTTCCAATGGAAAGCTGACTTGATCCAATGGTTTCTTTGGAGGTTGCTGACCAAAATCGCAGTAACTCAAGGTCGACATCAGCGCCAACTGATATAGATTTAACGCACAAAACCGATCATCGATGGAAAGCATGGGGCGCAATGCCCGCAACGGACGGACCTCAAGAACGGTGTGTCGGTTGGGAAAAAGCACAACCCCTGAAAGAACTGGCTCAGGTGGGCCGAACCCCAAGTCGGCCATCATTTTTAACGCGTGGCGTTGAACACCATGCGCACTCGGCGTAAGGGGTGGTAAATGAGCAACGTGCCGAACCAAATCACGCACTTCAACCTGATAATACTGATCCCCCAATCGGCACGCAGGATTTTGCTCGTTACGTTCACCACCCAAATGCTTGAAGCGCGTTTTTTCAGCTCGAACCTGGAGATTGGTGATAGGTATTGGATATCTCTCTCGCTTCAGCAAGGTTGGGTAGTACCCCTCCTCCGCGTCATACAATGCATCGAAAACCAGTACGACCGGCCCTCGACATATGTCCTCCAACCTTGCGAATCCTTGCCCGTCCAAATGCCCTTTGTATCGCTGTCCTGCACAATCAGCCATTTCATAAGCAAGCCCACCATAGGCTTTCCCATCACCTAACTCGTCTACCAGACAAAAACTCAGCCAACCTCCTCGTAACGCACAAGCAGGCATCGTTCCATTAAAAAAAGCGCGCTTCCATTGTTCAATTGCCATGCTGAACATCCTTATTCAGTACAGTGTGGATACCAGTCGCAAATACGCCCATCTGGCATTTTGAAAGACTTGAAGTCAGTGGTATTACCCCGACAGAACGCGTCTTGATCTTCTAAGCTCTTCCCTCGGCAGCGCCTCCAGCCTTGGGGAAAACGAATCCAGTTATCTCCCATGTAAGGTCGTTCTTCACCAATAACGTGTAGGGCCATCCTAAGTGTTTTTCCCGTCAGTTGAGCCCGCTGTACAACGCCTCCTGCTGGTGTTTTCTGTAACTGCCCCCCTTCGCTCAATGAATTGCATTTAAGGACCTTTATGATTGCGTGCTGTGGGCCCACCGTCCGAAACAACCACTGACATTGCCCTGACAATTCGTGCACGCGTGACTCAGGCATCGTCGGCAATTTGTCTTCTAAGCGGTCTTGAATGGAGATACCTGCAATATCCCCCCCAACATCCGTATCCCGCTTGCCCCACTTCGCATAAAAATCAAACACCACACTACTCACGACCAGCGGGCAGCCGTCTACTGTTTCAGTCAGCGGCAGCTCATAACTCACCCGACTGGCCACGGGTTTGTATTCAGTAAAAAACACCTTGCGCTCAGGACGCCTGCCCCGGCGCTGCGGCAACGTGCAAGTCTCACCAGGGGCGGGATGGTAGTTGGCCGCCGTTTTGACTTTGAACTCCGCCGGCATATCCACCTCCAGCGTAAAATGCTCACCTCTCTTCCCCGTACACCCAGGGAGCCACACCAGGGCAACAACTAACAACGCACCGCCTATCCATCTACTCATGATTGCGCTCCTCCCCACGCCATTGCTCCACCAGCCGTTCAAAATGCTCCCCTGGCGCCTCACCCGCTCGCGGCTGCCAACAGATCACACGGTTGCGAGTCGCCTCCTTCAGCCGTCGAACCACCAGGAATTCCAGCTGCTCCGGCGCGTGCCATTGCCAGGCGCGAGCCTGCTCCAGCACTTGGCTCAGCCACGCCCTGGGGTCTTGAAACTCGACCAGTGCGGCAAGGTCTTCACTGTGTTCGGCCAGCAGGTATCGCAGGATATTGGCGTGCAGGATGGCGTCGGCCTGAGGGTTCGGGGTGTTCAGCCATGGCGCCGGAACAGGCACCGGGTAGTGGCCGGGGGCAGGGTTTTCGCCATGGCGCCAACCTCCTTCGTGCCAGTAGCACACGCTGATCAGTGGCCCGAGGAATTCCGGCCACAGCGCTGTGGGCAGGTAGGCCAGGGCACGGGCCAGGGTGCGATTATCGTGAAGACGGTAGAGCGCCTGCTCCCCTTCGGGCCCGACCATCAGCCGCTCGCGCCAATGCGCTGTCACACCGGTCAAATCGTCGTCAGGCAGGCTGCCCAGCCACCCCCAGTTGGCTTCGGGGTGTTGCAACAGGTCGACCAATGCGGGCTCGCTCATCGGCCCCAGCAGCAGGAGTACGGGCCCCGTGTTCGCCAGTTCTGCCGCGACGGTCTCGCTGTAGAGACAGCGATAGTGCGACAGGTCGCGGGCCGCCAACATGGGCTGGCGGGCCGCGCTGTAACCATCGAGCATCAGGCATATCCGGCGTCCTGCCTGTTGTTGTCGGGCCATCCAGCGGTTGGGAAGCATCGGCATCAAGCCGCCCTCCCGGTCATGTCGCATTGGCCTTCACGGCAGCGTTCGCACAGGGGGCAGAAGTCCGCGCCCAGTTGCCGCGCCAGGTCCATGATGACGCCTTGCACGGCGGCGACTTTCAGGCTGCCGGTAACAGGCGAGGCATTCGCAGCACGGGTTTCGGACGGTGAGCCGCCAAGGCTGATGGGCCGACTGCTGAAAATCCCTCCTGCCTGCAGCACCAGGTGCTCTCCGCCAGCCTTGAGGCTCAGTTGTGCGCCCGCATCGATCACCAGGTTGGCACCGGCCTTGATATGCACCTGTTGTCCGGCTTCGACCACCAGGGTCTGCTTCACATAGGTCCGGCTCTCGCCCTGTACGTCAAGGTGGTCGTTCGCCTGCAACACCACCTTGCGATCACCGGTGATGTGACGATGCTCCTCGTTATCCAGGCGGACCGTACTTAACCCGTGGATGATCTCGCGTCGCTCCCCGGCCACCTCCAGCCGGCTGTCATGGCCGACCTGTTGTTCCAGGTCACGTTGGGCGCGCAGGTAAATAAGCTCCTCGCCGCACCGGTCTTCCAGATGCAGCTCGTTGCCGCCTGCGCCTCCCGGGGAACTGCAGGTACGCAGCACACTACGGGTCTTGTGCTGCGGTAACGAATAGGCCGGCAGGCGTAGCGCATTGGGCAGGCAGCCGTTGATCAGCGGCTGGTCGGGGTCGCCTTCAAGAAAGGTCACCAGCACCTCCATGCCGACCCGGGGAATCATCATGGCGCCAAACCCGGCACCGGCCCAACCGGTGGCCACGCGCACCCAGGCGCTGCTTTTATCATCCGTCGGGTCCAGGCGATCCCAATGAAAGCGCACCTTGACCCGGCCATAGGCATCGCAATGCACCTCCTCCCCCGCAGGCCCGGTCACCGTAGCGGTCTGGCTGCCCTTGATGGTTGGCTTGGCATGTTTGAGGGGCGGACGATACACCGCGCGCCAGGGCGTCGCGGTGAAGCGGTTGCGATAGCCCTGGAAGGCCCCTGGCGCAAATACCGCCTCTTCAAGTACTTGCGGTTGATAACCTTCGTGACGCACCGAGGTGAGCAACCACAAGTCATTGCAGACCGGGTCCGGATGGTCACGCAGGTCGAGGAAATGACCGCTGCGCAATACGGGTTGATCGCTCTGGCCCGATGCCCGATGACGGTCGCTCTGATGGCGCTCCAGGCCTCGACGCGCCAATTGCACACCCCGCGCATGGCCAGTGAAACCAGCGGGGTAGTCATAGTCTTCCAGCGGTTGCGCAGACACCGTGCCGGCCTGGTCCTGCAGGCGCAACGCTGGGTGTTCGAAGTCATGATCGCGGCGCACCGTTTGCCGGCTGCGGGTTTCCAGGCGCCTGTCGAAACGCTGGACGCCCCGCGCCTCGGTCGTCGGATCAGGCGAGACGCAGTAACGCTGCTGTGGCAAGCGTCGAAACACCGTCTGGTCATCCCCGAATACCAGCAGGTGGTTGTTCACGCTGTGGCGGAAATGGTAGTGAATCCCCTCTTCTTCACATAGGCGCTGGATGAAGTGCAGGTCGGTTTCCGCGTATTGCACGCAGAATGTGCGCGGCGGATAGACCACCGGGCCGAGCTCAAAGGCATAGGCGTCGGCCAGGATGCCATGGTGCTCGAGGACGGCCATGATGATCTGCGGCACACTGCGCTGCTGGAAGATGCGTTGGTCGCGCCGGTAGGCCAGGCTGGCCAGGCGCGGTGCCAGGGTGAGGTGGTAGCGGGTGAGCCGAACACCCGGATCAGCCCGGCCAATGGCGTAGACCTGCCCATGCAGGCCTTGATCGGCCTCGCCGAAGTCCAGATAGGCAAGTTGGTGAAGCAAACGCTCCAGGTCAAGGGAAGGGTTTTCGCTGACGAGTTGCACCTCAATGAAGTACGGCTGATCGACGGCCTCGCTGCCGTTGAAAGCCAGTACTTGAAAGTCTGTACTTATGCCTGGAACTATTAATTTGAAACGTGACGAAACAAACGCATTAACCATCCGTTGTTACCCGCCATCCACTTTCTGACTGAAATACCCTCTCTCGCAACATCGATCGAGTTGCAGAGAAAAAGCGCCTGAACGCCCAAAAGCTTAGCGTCTCCAGCGGAAATTCGGCCGGTCAGAAATAAAACAGAATATTCGTACGATGAGGATGGAAGTGTCTTTTGCTAAATATTAAATACAGCCACTCAACCAGTGATCAACAATAAGAAAAGTACGACACAGGCTTACATCTAAATAACTAACCGCTAAAGAACTAGCCCACATAAATTAAAGCCGCCAAGGGTTCCCCTACGCTGCGGGGAGTGGTCGCGCCGTCCCAAACAGGCTGACGCCGAGCAAGCGTTCGGCCTGCGTTTGCAAGCGCACTGGCGCCGTGCCGCCCGGCATGACCACGGCCACTTCACCGCCCTCAACCCAACCGGCCCGCCACGCCGCGCATGCCACAGCGCTGGCGCTGGTGCCCGACGACGCCGTAGGTCCCTCGCCCCGTTCGAAGACTCGCGCCAACACCCGGTTGCCGTGATCACGCGCCGCCCATTGCAGGTTAATGCCGGCGGCACAGGGTTGGCCGCTACCGACAGGTGGTGCGAAGGCAACGGCTTGCAGGGCGAGGAACAATGCGGGCTGGTGCATCGAAGGGTTGTCCGGCAATGCCGAAACCTGGTCGACCAGTGTGACGCAATGAGGGTTGCCGACCCGCACAAACTGACTGCAGGCCCATTGCGGATTGATTGCCACCAACGCGTCCACCCGGCTGAACCCATGCGCCTCCACCCGCACGGGCTCGACGCCCACCGCCCCCACGGCCAAGGGCCCGAACTCAGGTTGCCCCAAGGCCAGCCAGAACCCATCGACCTGCCCATACCGTGCGGGCTCGACCGACGTAGCCACCGGCGACGCGGCATCCGATTTGTCGTGATGCACCCGCAGTTCACAGCCCTGGGTCATCAACCCCTGGTCGGTCAACGCCTGCGCAAAGATGGTCAAGCCGTTGCCACTGCGCTCGGCGAGGGAGCCATCGGTATTGACGATCAACAGATCGAACGGCGGCTCAGCCTGAAACGGCCCGACCAGCAGCCCATCACAGCGATGGGCCTTGGCGTCGGCCGGACGCGGCAATGAACCCCAACCGCATTCGGAAGCGATGGCCGATGCCGCCCATGCCTCCCGGTTACTCGCCGCGAGGGCGGCGCTATCGGGCACACCCACACCCCGGCTGCGCAAAAAGGCGGGGTTGACTACCCCATAGATATTGCCGCGTGCATCGTAGAACAGGGTCATGCTGCCGCCTGCCTGAGAACTTTCATCAGCTCGTCCATCCAGTTGCCTACTCACCGGGGCAGCAGCGTATTACAGAATGGTCGAGCTGTGGGAGGTGGGCTGGAAGGTGGTCATCCACCACAAGAAAGCTGGGGTTCATCCATTCTCACAGGAATTACACATCTTCCAGGCCACCTCCTACAAACTCGACAGGCTCTGTGTGGCAAATCAGGTCCACAGCGTTCCGTGTTTGTAAAAAAAGAATTCACCGCCTGGGCAGCAAACCTGAAACCAGGGGAACCCTGACTCGCTCGATACGGCTTGATATGCAAGGATGTCGCGCCGGACATCGTTCATTGAACGCAAGACCAAGGATTTTTCATGACTGCCATCCCCACCCCAGCGCCCGTGGTTCCCGGTCGGCTGGAACAAATGTCGACCCGTATCGCTTTTTTTATCGCTGGCTTCGGCATCGCCGCCTGGGCGCCGTTGGTACCGTATGCCAAGGCGCGCGCGCAGTTGAATGAAGGCACGCTTGGCCTGTTGCTGCTGTGCCTGGGGGTGGGTTCGATCATTGCCATGCCCGTGGCGGGCGCGCTGGCCTCGCGCTACGGTTGCCGACGCGTACTGACCGCCGGGACGATCCTGATCTGCCTGGCCCTGCCGATGCTGGCCACCGTCAGTTCGATCCCCTTGTTGATCGCCGGGCTGTTCCTGTTTGGCGCAGGCCTGGGCACGGTGGATTCCACGGTCAACCTGCAAGCGGTGATCGTTGAGCGCGCCAGCGGCAAAACCATGATGTCGGGCTTCCATGGTTTGTTCAGCCTGGGAGGCATCGTCGGCGCTGCGGGCGTTGCCGGGATGCTGGGGCTGGGCTTGTCGCCCTTGCAGGCGACCCTGGTAGTGATCGTCATCATGGCGGCAGCACTGCTCAAGGCCGGGCCACACTTCTTGCCCTATGGCAGTGAAAGCTCGGGGCCGGCCTTTGCGGTGCCGCACGGCGTCGTGCTGTTTATCGGCTGCCTGTGCTTTATCGTGTTTCTGGCCGAAGGTGCCGTGCTCGACTGGAGCGCGGTGTTCCTCAGCGCCGAACGCGGCCTGGACGAAGCCTATGCCGGCCTGGGTTATGCGGCCTTTGCCTTGACCATGACGGCCGGACGCCTGACCGGTGATGCGATCGTGCGGCGTCTGGGCGCCACCCGCGTCATCATGATCGGTGGTGCGCTGGCCACCACGGGCATGTTACTGGCCACCCTGCTCCCTGCGTGGGAAACCGCCCTGCTGGGGTACGCCCTGGTGGGCGCCGGCTGCTCGAATATCGTGCCGGTGCTGTATACCGCGGTCGGCAAGCAGACCGTCATGCCTGAACATATCGCCGTGCCAGCCATCACCACCCTCGGCTATGCCGGCATACTCGCAGGCCCGGCGATGATCGGCTTTATCGCCCACGGCAGTAGCCTGAGCACCGCCTTTGTGTTGATCGCGCTGCTGCTGGCGGGTGTGGCCATCAGTGGCAAGATCCTCAAGGTATAAGGCCACTCGAGGCAATAAGCCCGGATCGAGGGCTACCTGGCCTTATGCGCCTTGTACTGTTCAAGCCAGCGTTCAAGACTCTTATTGCTGAGCCAACCCTCATACCGGGGCCAACCAAACAGGCGCGTGTGGTTGGCACGCTCCAGCGAACGCAGTAACCCCGGGCGCTCGATAATATTTTTCGCCATGTACACGCAATGTTCGCTGTACTTCTTCCTGGGCAGGCCAGTGCAAGGCTCCAGTATGGGCAGGCCCAGTGAATCAATGGCATCGGGGTCATTCATCACGGTTTTGAGCAGCGCAATTTCCACGTACTCAAGCGCTTCAAAAAAAAACTTGCGATCCTTGGTCGGGTCTTTCAATTGTGTGAAATGACCTTGCAGGGCCTCGACAACCAGGGCATTGCCCTGCCCCTGGAAAGGATCCTGGCTGAAGGCCCCTGGCGTACTGTTGCCCAGCAGCGTTGCAGCAGCCACCCTCAAGCTGTCGCGAGTGATGTACCCCTCGCAATCGATGATTGCGTCGTTAAGAGGCGGACGCTTGAGAATTTCCCTGACCATCAGGATCATGCGGTCCCGCACATTACTCTCCCCTCAACGCTTCAGCAGCGATGCGATGCAAGGACGACTGCGTCAGGCGCCCTTCCTTGAAAAACGAGTGCAATTCACCAAAGTTTTTCTCCAGCTCGCCCGCCAACTGGCTATCGGTGGAGTGAGGACCGGGTGGGACCGTATTCGCGCGCGCAGCCGGTGGATTTTGTAATGCCTGGTAGCGCAACGCCGACAAGGCCCCACGCAACAGCACCGGACGCCGTGGCCGCGCATCCGGTGCGAGACTGGGTTCCTCGCACGGCGTGTGAACAACGGGCGCCGGCAAAACCGGTTGCACCTCTGCCCCTCCCATGGCCGCTGGCCGCCCGAGAGGTATTGCACCATCAATTTTCATGCATTATCTCCAACTTTTTCCAGATCCGAGCTTGTCTGGCGCCCACTGCCAAGGTGGCCGAGATCCGCGGATGGATACCAGTCAAGCCACCGATGTGTGGCTGGGCGATCGCAATAGTTCCGGGGGACGAGCGAATAGCGATGACAGCATGTAAACGCACGCACCACGATGGCCGATCAGTCGCGGTCGTGAGGAGGCGCCGCGCGGTTGTTTTCGGCCTTTTGCCCACTGCACATGGACCTCAGCCCAATCATCACCGAGACCATGACACCACGAAGCGACGCCAGGGGTTGAGCGTCCCTTCCAAGTTCCTGGCCGGGCGCAAGCATGCCTCGGGCAAAATCGTCAGCCACTGGCGCCTGGAACCTGCGCTGACCGGCAAAGTCCTTCATGCGCTGGGTCTCATAAGCATGGAGTATTTGCGCGGGGGCTTTGTCGCAAGTGGGCTCTTGAGCCTCCGCATGGGTTTGATCGCTGGCAGACTGTCGGTATCCAGACTGACCAGCGTTGAACGAAGTCGAAGTCATAGGGCCCCCCAAGGGAATGCGCCACGAGGGGTTCGTGGCGATTCTCCCGCTCAATGAATTACTCTGCGGTGCACGTTTATCCGCGGGACATCTGGCGCAATGTGTCCCAGTGAATCCAGCCGTCCTTGCCCCAGTAATCCCCACCGTCCATGTTTTCCTTCACCTCGGAGCGCTTGAGGACTTCCTGCGCAATCCAGGCCAGGCGTCCATGAACCGGATCGCTCGTCGGCCACGAGGCGAGCCCGTGCAACTTGTCGATGCTGATGAAGCCCGGGTTGGCCGGGTCCTTCAATCCCTCGAAATGCTCGAGCATCTCTTGCGCCAACCGCGAGTCATCCTGGTATTTCAAAGGACTTTGGCTGCTGAGGGTCATCTGAATTTTTTGCCGGTCGATCAGGCCATCCAGCGCGCCGGTGGAGCTGTGTCGATCCAATGCGTTCACCACTTCCGGGCGCCTTAACAGCTCACGCGCCAGGCGGATGTTCTGATCCTGGGCGGGGTTACCGGTCAACGGCTTGTTGGCCATGTCCGAAAGACCCTGCGTGGTGACGAACCACGGCGTTTTCGGATCCTTGAAGGCATCGAAGTTGTTCAACAGCTGGCGTGCCAGATCGTCGTTGCTCTTCTGTGAGTACGCAGGGTCGGGCTTGTGGCCGTAGCAAGGATCAGGCTTGCAGGGCGTGGGGCGCACCGGCGGCTTGCTGTAGCAAGGGTCGGGCTTGCACGGCGTAGGCCGCTCTGGTGGCTTGCTGTAGCAAGGGTCAGGCTTGCAGGGCGTAGGTCGCTCTGGTGGCTTGCTGTAGCAAGGGTCGGGCTTGCAGGGGACCGGCTTGGGCGGCTTCGGTGGTTTGCCGTAGCAAGGGTCAGGCTTGCACGGCGTAGGTCGCTCCGGCGGCTTGCTGTAGCAAGGGTCGGGCTTGCAGGGGACCGGCTTGGGCGGCTTCGGTGGTTTGCTGTAGCAAGGGTCGGGCTTGCACGGGACCGGCTTGGGCGGTCGCTGCCCACCGCACCAGCCCTTCATTTTTTGCGTGATTTGGCTGAGGGTCCCAGACGCCGGTGTCTGTCGACTTTCACCCTGCGCCCCGCTCCCACTTTCTCGGTGCTGGGCAAGCTCTTTGTTGGCAAACAATTTGCCAGGTTTGTCGCCGCCCGGGTTGAATGCGATACGTGCGCCTTTTTGCCCATCACCCTGGGAGGTGACAGTGTCCTTGACCTTGGTCTCGGCTTTGGAGGACGACGAATTAGGGGGCGAATGAGACACGGATTTATCGAGGGCTGATACCGCCATTTTTTTGAATCTCCAGTCCGGCTGTATTACAGGGTTCACCGGCTTCCAATAAGGGAATGCAGGCAACCTCTGTGTGGCGGACATGTCTGATTCAGTTCCTCCAGTCGGCATCAAATCGCCGACTGATCGGTAGGAGATCGGATCGATACGCGAAAAAAAACACAGCGTGGTGCTGCGACTTTTCTCCTTCCTCCCAGAGTCAGAACCCGACACTGGCCCGTACGAAGAAAGTACGTGGCTCGCCCAGTGAATCGCCCCCGCCTCCGTAGATGTTTTCCAGCCTCGAAGTGAGGCACTTTCGGATGCCTCGGGGCTGACGCCGCCGGTGACGGTGACGACATTTCAACTGAAGACAGGGGCACGGAAGAAGACATGGAGGTTCAGATGTAAGCTGTCTGGAGGGCCTATAGATGCCCGTATCCGGCTGCACGGGTGAAGTCGGCCAAATGCCAAATATCACCATTCGCCCCCCAGGTTCCGTCAACAACCTCCTGGATCTGTATTGAGCTCAGCAACTGGCGCTGATCCCCCACTGCCTGGCTCGATTGTAGTGCGCCATGCAGTTCACGCACGTAGCGCTGGCGCATCGGCGCATCCAGAACGCCGGCAGGTACCTTGACGACGACCATGCATGGGACAAACCGGGCATGAGGAGCAACGCCCCCACACAGCCATTCATCAGCCTGAACTTCCTCGATGAGCACCCAGCACAACGCACGCTGTTGAGGGGCATCGCCCATATGCTCGTTAACCATTGCCACATCGCTCACGCTTCGAAGCAGCTGTTGGCGCTGTGGTTGATTGAAAGCTCCGGTAGGCACTTTGATCAGAATGTTTGGCATGGCGAAACCTCATTGTTAACTGGAAACGCCATTGGGCCAGTTATCTCTTCAGCGCATAAGTGACCGATTCGTCTGTTTTCGGGCACAATCGGACAATGTACGATTTCACTATTCTCATCTTTCCTGGGGCGTTCGCTTCAAGCGTCGCAGCGACCCTGGACATCCTCGGCACCGCCGCAACACTTGCGCAACGGCACGGCCTTGCCGTGCCACGCTGGCGAGTTTGTGGGCCGCAGTCGGGGCTGGTTGCGCTAGGGCACGGCATGCACCTGTTGGTTGACGAACTGACAACAGACGTCGAGGACAACTCCTGCTGGGTCATTCCAGGCCTTGGCATCAGCGACTTCGACACGCTGCTGCAGCGTCTTGAGGAAGACTGGGTGCGTCAGATACTGCCGGCGCTGAAGGCTCATGCGGATAAAGGCAGGGAGATTGCAGCGTCGTGCTCGGCGGTCTTTCTCCTGCATGCCGCAGGATTACTCGATGGTCGACAGGTAACGACCTCCTGGTGGCTCGCCCCTTGGCTGTCGAGCATCGCGTCTGACTGCATTGTCGACCCCAACGTCATGGTGCTCTGCGACCCACCCTTGACGACCGCAGGCGCGGCCTTCGCGCAAACTGACCTGATGCTGCACCTGCTGCGTAGACGCTTGTCGCCGGAGCTCGCCGACTATGTGGGCAAAGCGCTTCTGCTCGCCGGCCGACAGCTACAGACCCCCTTCATCAACCCAGCAATCATGGCCCAGGGCAATACACTGGTCGCTAACCTCACCGCCTACATCGAAACATGCCTGCCCCATCCGCCCAGTGTCCCGAGCCTTGCAGCGTACGCCGGCATGTCTGAGCGAACGCTGTCCCGACACCTTCGAAAAGCTACCGGCCTTTCAACCCAATATTTGATCCAGCGTGTGCAACTCAACCGGGCCCGTGTGCTGCTGGAAACCAGCAGATATTCTGTTGAATCTATCGCCGAACAGGTGGGATACCAGGATGCCACGGCCCTACGGCGACTTATGCGCCGCCTGTTGAACGCCTCCCCAAAACAACTGCGCCAGTAGCCCGCAGACTTGCACGCCAGCGTCAGCCAAGCGGGCTTTGCTGTCCCTGCTTATGCGCTCGGTGCGATGACGGGTGCACCTATACATCCGACCAACCCTCTCCCTGAATCCAACGAATAGATTTTCATCCTGTAAACACATTCGTTCGTAGCCGCAAGCGGGAAGAAGATGTCCATTGCCGCATGGCTATGCCGCAATGGTGCATGTGGTTCGGCTCGTGCGAAACTTCACCGATTGATGAACCACGAACGGTGCTGAAATGGTGCGTTTGCTTGCTGTCTCGGGAAGTCTGCGTCAGGCCTCCTCCAACTCAATTTTGCTACAAGCAGCGGAGCGTCTATGCCCCGAAGGGGTATCGGTCGCACAGTACGACGGTATCGGTAAATTGCCTCACTTCAACCCGGATCTGCTCGAGGATCCCCCCGAGACAATCATCGAGTTACGCTCAATTATCGGGCAAGCGGATGGGCTGTTGTTTTCATGCCCCGAGTACGCTCGAGGTATTCCCGGCGCATTCAAAAACATGCTCGATTGGCTCGTGAGCAGTGAAGAGTTCCCAGGCAAGCCTGTCGCGCTTTTCAACGCTTCACCCAGAGCCAGTCATGCGCAAGCCGCATTGCGGCTGGTCCTGGATACGATGTCCGCCCGCGTCATCGAGGAGGCGTCGATGTCGGTTAACCTCCTGTCCAGCGAGTTGAGCGCCGAGGGCATCACCACCGACCCGGTGATAGGCCCTCTGATTGTTACTGCGCTCGACGCGTTTAAACGGCACCTCGACAATCAAAACCCTTGATGCTCCTGCATCGCTTGCCGAGTGGTTGGCCGCATGCAGTCGAACTGCTAGCAGCCAGCGCATCTACTGGCCGGATCTTGCATGAACCCACTCGTTTATCGTTTCAAGGGCGCCTGGTGCGTAGGCATGACGACTTTCCATCAGGAACCTCATCGTGGTGAACCAGGACCATTCGCTGGTGAGTTGGGTGTTGTAAGACGCCGCCCTCAGTAGCCCATGAGTTGCATCCGGTATGACTTCAATCCGGTTGGCTGGATGGTTGCCCCCAACTGTCTTTCGATAGAGGGCTGGGTTGGCTTCGGGATCGACATTCAGATCGTCCGCCCCCCACAACGCAAGGAGCGGTATATCGAGTTTTTTCAAGGCGCTGGTCGCATCTTCGTGCACATTTCGCCGTACAAAAGCCCAGCGCTCTGGGCTTATACCGTCCAGAAGAGCAGCCGACGGCACCTGCGAAGAGGCAAACAAGCGGTCATCGGCGGCGGCCATCTCAGCCATCGTTGTGTCAATGTCACGCTCGGACATCCCTGTGCGTTGCAACCGCGTCCGAGTGTAATAATCACCTTGCCGTTGCCAGGATACCGCACCTCCGACAAGCACAAGAAAGTCCGCCTCACCCGACGCAAATCGGGGCAGTACCCAGCCGGCTTGAGAAAACCCAAGCGCACCGACAGGGATTCCTTGCAGCTTACTGCGCAAGGCGGACAACGCGCTGCGCGCGTTCACGTAGCGATCAGCCATGGACTGGCTGAGCCAATTCCCCTGCGACGCCCCAATGCCTGGTTTATCCCACGAAGCAACCGCGATACCTGCATCGAGAAGCGCATTGATGAGGGGATCGTAACCTTGCTGCGACGTGCGATCCTGGGGGCCATCTCCGTGAACCAGAACGACTGCCGCTGTCGCTGCGTGGTCAGGAAGCCAGAGCGTGCCGGCCAGGCGCAGTCCATTTGCGTCGAATGCAAAAGGTTCGCTGGCCCTGCGATCCAGACCATAAGTGTCAAGCCGCGCGAGAACCACCAAAGCGATAGCCACGATGAGACAGATGACAAAAATCAACCTTGCGCGGTAACGCTTCATCCAGATTACTTTGTGCATCGTCACTACTTTTTTCCTTTCAAGCGTTTCGGCTAACAGGCTCGAATCGCAGTGCCACTCCCTTAAGCAGTGCATGCATTAAATAACGCGCAACCTATTGATTTTTAAGATCGAAAAGCATCACTTTCTTGAGGGCCTTCACTGGGGTCGAGATTCAACCGCGCCGCAACATTAACGCCGCCACGGCACACAGCGTCAAGGCCACACATGCCAGGTAGAACGCATCGCTGTAGGCCATCAGGAACGCCTGGTGATGAATGCCCTGATCCAATATCTGCAAGGCCCATTGCTGGTCCGGTAATTGCGCCTGCAACACACCCTCACCGGGCAAGCGTTGCTGCAAGGCCGGGTCGAACACCGTGACTGACTCATTGATGCGTGCCGCATGCACCCGCTCACGCACCACCACCAGTTGCGCCAGCAGCGCCGTGCCGACGGCACCACCCAGGTTGCGCAGCATCGAAAACACCGCCGACGCCGAGCCCGCCTCCGCCTTCGCCAACCCCTGCACGGCGAGTACTGACAAGGCCACCATGATCAGCGGCTGGCCGATGCCGCGCACGACGATCGACGGCACGATCACATTGCTGGCACTGTCGGTCGATAGATGGGCGCCCATCCAGCAGCCCAACGCCATGATGGCGAAGCCCGAAGCGACCAGCAGCTTGGCGCTCAGCCACTTCATCAGCCGTGGCAAGAACGGCGCCATCACCAGTTGCACCAGCCCGTAGAGAATCAGGCTTACCCCGATTTCCCGCGCGTTGTAGTCCTGCAGTTGCGACAGGTAATTGGGCACCAGGAACACCAGGCCGAAGGTGCTGGCGCCGAAAATGAACATCGCCACACTGGCCACCCCGAAGTTGTAATGCCCCAGCAACCGCAAGTTGATAAACCCGTGCCGCCCTCCTAACTGACGGGCAACAAAGCCGATCAACCCCACCACCGCCAACAACGTCATCCACACGATGAACGGCGAGCCGAACCAATCTTTGCGCCCCCCCTCCTCCAGCACGATTTGCAGCGCACCGAGGCCCAGCACCATGCAGGCAATTCCCCACCAATCGCCCTGGCGCAACAGCTTCAGTTGCATGGGCTGACGATCGATGGACCAGGCCACCGCCGCCAGCAACGCGATACCGGGGAAGAGTTGAAGGTAGAAAATCCAGCGCCAGGAATACATGTCCGTCAACCACCCGCCCATGGAAGGGCCGGCCGCCTGGGCCACGCTATTGGCCAAGCTGAACAGCGCCATGCCCAGCGGCACCTTGCTAGCCGGCAACTCGGTGATGATCAGTTGGAACGACAACGGAATCAGCACCGCCCCGGCCGCGCCCTGCACCACGCGGATCACGATCATGGTTTGCAGGTTTGGCGCCAGCGAACAGGCGACCGACGCCACCAGGAACAGGCCCGAGCCCACCAGCATCACGCGGCGCAGCGAGAACACCTGCACCAGCCAGGCCGTGAGGGGGATCATGATGATTTCCGCCACCAGGTACGCGGTGGAAATCCACGAGCCTTCCTCGAACGTCGCCCCCAGGGCGCCTTCGATTTCCGGCAGCGCGGCGCTGGTGACATGCACGTTCATGCCGGCCATGAAACAACCAAACAGCCCGCCGATCACGGCCACCCAGGCACGCAGCGAGACCTGGGACGAATGCGCCTCAGCCTCCATGGGCACGCTCCCCACGGGTATCGACCGTGGCGATCACCGACATGCCCGGCAGGATCGGCGGGCTCGCGCCGCCCCGCTGCACCAGGCGGATCTTCACCGGAAAACGCTGGACGATCTTGGTGAAATTGCCCGTGGCGTTGTCTGGCGGCAACAGCGCAAACACGGCGCCGGAACCGGGGGCGATGCTGTGGACTTCACCCTGCCAGTGCTGGCCACTGAAGCTGTCCACCGCAATCTCCACCGCCTGCCCCGGTGCCATGTGCTGCAGCTGGGTCTCCTTGAAATTGGCGATCACATAAGCCTGGGTCACCGGTACCACGGCCAACAGCGGCAGACCCGGCGTTGCGTATTGCTGGCGCCGCACCTTGCGTTGCCCGACCACGCCATCAAAGGGCGCACGGATGGCGGTATCGGCCAAGGCATTGCGGGCCAGGGCCAGGCTGGCCTGGGCTTCGCCAATATGCGCCTGGCGCTCGAGCAACTGGGCCTGGGCTTGCTGTCGACGTGCCTGGATAACCTGCGCCTGCGCCTGCTGGCGCGCGACCTGGGCACGCGCCTGGGCCAGCGCCGCCAGGGCTTGGGCCTGGCTGGCGCTCACGGTTTCCAGGTGCTGCGCGCTGGCCACCTGTTGTGCCACCAAGTCGCGATAGCGCTGGTAGTCCAAATGCGCCCGTCGCGCTTCAGCCTCACCGCTGTCGAGGGCTGCACGTGCTTGAACGATGCGTTGCTGTTGTTCGCTCAATTGTGCGTCCAAGGTGTCCAGGCGTGCCTGCTGCGCGGTGACCGCCGCATGTGCTTGCTGCAACTGCGCCTCGGCACTGTGCAGGCGCTCGGTGTAATCCCGTGCATCGATACGCACCAGCACATCTCCAGCCTTGACCGCCTGGTTGTCATCGACCAGCACCTCACTGACGTAACCGGCCACCCGCGGGCTGATTGCCACCCAGTCGGCGCGCACATAGGCATCATCGGTTTCCTCCAAGTATTGGCCCAGGTTCCACCACCAGGCGCCAGCCCCTAAGACGCCCAGCAAAGCGGCGACTGAAACAGCGCTGACCAGTGCCCGGCGATGACGCTGCATCAACGTAGGAGGAAGGACTTCAATTGCCTGGTTCATGGGCGAGCTCCGAGGGTATTAACAGTGATGGAAGACGCTGGATCGTCACGCTGCCAGCCGCCACCCAGGGCCTGGAACACATCGATCTGACGGTTGATCAATTGCAGGTCGACCTGGGCCAGGCGCGCCTCGAGGCTGACCCGGTTGCGTTCGCTGTCGAGCAGTTGCAGGGCATCCAGCCCACCGGCCTGGAAGCTACGCCGGGCCAGGTCGAAGGCGCGACGGCTGTTATCGAGAGCGTCGGCAACGGCCTGGCGACGCTGCTGTTCGCCCTGGTACAGGGCCAAGGCTTGCTCGACTTGCTTGAGCGCGCCCAGCACCGTGGCATCGAATTGCGCGAGGGCCTGGTGGGTCTCGGCCTGGCGTTGGCTGATACGCGCATGGGCGATCTGCCGGTCGGGAAACTGCCAGGACAGCAAGGGCCCAATGCCGTACACCACAGCGTCAGCATTGCCCAGCTTACCCAGGCTGGCAGCCGAAGAGCCCAACATGGCGCCAAAGGTGATACGCGGATAAAGCTGCGCGCGGGCAACGCCCGTGGACGCTGTGGCTGAACGCAACCGCGCTTCGGCGCGACGGATATCGGAGCGCCGTTGCACCAGCGCCCAGCCCTCGCCCACTGGCAACGGTGCCTGCAATTGCGGCGCCTGGGCACAGCGCAAGGCGATCACCTTTTCCGGGGTTTGGCCGCTGAGCGCGGCCAGTTCATACAGCGCGCTCTGGCGCCGGGCAGTGAACATGGGCAAGGGCGCGCGGGTCTCCTCCAGCAAGCCCTGGAGGCGCGCGACGTCCAGTTCGGTGGCGGCACCGGCGTGGCGCAAGCGCTGGGTGATGTCGACGCTCTGCTCCAGCAATTGCACCGAATGGCGTTGCACCTGCGCCTGTTGCGTGTAGACACACGCCTGGGCATAGGCCCTGGCGGTCTGCGCCGCCACGGTCACGCGCCACTCATCTTCCATCGCCCGTGCCACCTGGGCATCGGCGCGGGCGGCGGCAATGCGATAGCGCACCGCGCCCCACAGGTCCAGGGTGTAGCTCAGGGAAAATTGCGGGGTATGGCTCCACTGTCCATCCGCTGACTGGCCAGAGGCCTTGGCCAGGGTCCGGTCATCACGACTGCGCCCATAGTCCAGGCCATAGGACAACGTCGTCGAGGCACGGCGTTCACCTTCAAATTGCTGCAACTGCGCGAGCAATGCATCGACATGGGCACCGGCTGCCTCCAGGTCTTTGTTCTCACGCAGTGCCTTTTCCACCAGGGCATCCAATTGCGGGTCGCGGTACAACTGCCACCAATGGTCGGGCAGCGCGTCACTGGTTTCCACCGACAAGCGTGGCGCGGGCTGCGCGGTGACCTGGGTCGACGGCACGTGGCCGCACGCGACCAGCGCACTCAACACAACCGCGAGCGGTGTGCGGTGTAAGGCGACAATCACAGAGCTGGGCATCACAAGGCTCGTTCAAGAAAGGGCCTTGCAGCATAGGCAGTCGCCCCACGGGTTTCGCGCGCACCCAGGCCATGTGTCGTCGCCGGACAGACACCGGGATGAGCGAATCAGGCCCCCGGGCGGAAATGACTCGGCGGGTAGCCCATCGCTCGCCGAAACATCGCACTGAAGGCGCTCGGGCTTTGATAGCCATGCTCCAGCGCCACCTCCAGAATGGAGACGCCCTGGGCCAGCAATTTCAGGCTCAGGGCCAGCCGCGCGCGCTTGCGCCATTCGCCAAAACTCATGCCCAGTTCGCGCTGGAAAATCCGGCTCAGGGTCCGTGTACTCATGTTCAGGATGTCGGCCCAGGCTTGCAGGCTGCTGTCATCGGAAGGGTTGCGGATAAAGTGCGTGCACAACCGCGCCAACCGCGCCTCGGCGGGCACCGGCACATGCATCGCGACCACGGGCGCCGTGAGCAGCTCCATGCGGATCAGCTCGATCATCGCCTGCATGCGCGGGCTGTTCTGCCCGGCGATCAAGGTGGCGGCGACGATCAGTTCGCGCAGCAGCGCCGACACTTCAATCACCTGGCACACTCGGCCCAATTCGGGCTCGGCATCCGGCGCCAGGAACAGTGTGCGCATATGCACGTCACCGGCCATGCGAATCTCATGGGCCGTCCCCGCGGGCACCCACAGCGCGTGCCCGGAAGGCACCAGCCAGCTGCCTTGCGCGGTGCTGACCAGCATGACCCCGGAGACGCCATGAATCAGTTGGGCTTCGGCATGGCAATGGGCGTGCACCACCTCATCGTTGTGGTAATTGTCGGCATAGGCTTCAAGCCACGGCCTGGGAGACGATTGGGCAGTCATGGGCGGGTCTCGCGTCAACAGGCCCTGAGTCTAGCGAAAAGCACGCTGGCGAAAACGATTGAAAGAGACAGCTGTCGTCGCGCTCAAGACATCCGGTGAACTTCCGCGCCGCGCCGCCAGTCAGCTGAAAGGACTCTGACAATACGGTGGATGGTCGATGCAGATTTCATTGCAGCAACAAGTGGCCCTGGTCACCGGCGCCAGCTCCGGCATCGGTGCCGGTGCAGCCAAGGCCCTGGCCGCTGCCGGTGCGGCCGTGGTGCTCAACTACAACGCCCAGGCGGCACCCGCCGAGGCCCTCGCCGCACAGATCAATGCCGACGGCGGCCGGGCGATTGCCATCGGTGGCGATGTGTCCAAGGAGGCCGACGTGGAACGCCTGTTCGCGAAGAGCCTCGAAGCCTTTGGCCACCTGGACATTCTGGTGGCCAATTCCGGCCTGCAAAAAGACGCGAACCTGGTCGACATGAGCCTCGACGACTGGAACACGGTGATCGGCGTCAACCTCACCGGCCAGTTCCTCTGCGCCCGCGCCGCCGTGCGAATTTTCCAGCGCCAGGGCGTGCGTGATGGTGTGTCGCGAGCGGCGGGCAAGATCATCCACATGAGTTCGGTGCACCAGTTGATCCCCTGGGCCGGGCATGTGAACTACGCCGCGTCCAAGGGCGGCGTGGAGATGCTGATGCGCACCCTCGCCCAGGAAGTCAGCGAGCAACGCATCCGCATCAACGGCATTGCCCCAGGAGCGATTCGCACGGCGATCAACCAGGCGGCCACTGAGGGCGCGGCGGAAAAAGAGCTGCTCAAGTTGATTCCGTATGGGCGTGTGGGCGACGTGGAAGACGTGGCCAATGCGGTGGTCTGGCTGGCCAGCGACGCCTCGGACTATGTGGTGGGCAGTACCCTTTTCATTGATGGCGGGATGAGCCTTTATCCGGAGTTTCGTGGCAATGGTTGATTTGAACAAAGAGCCCCAAAGCGCCATCGATGCCCACGGCATTATCGGCGACATGCGCAGCGCCGCCCTGGTGAACGACAAGGGCAGCATCGACTTTTTCTGTTGGCCTGAATTCGACAGCCCATCGATTTTCTGCTCGCTGCTCGACACCCCCGAGGCCGGCATTTTTCAACTCACCCCGAACCTGCCCGAGGCCCGCCGCGAGCAGATCTACCTGCCCGATACCAACGTGCTGCAAACCCGCTGGCTCAGCGACGAGGCGGTAGTGGAAGTGACCGACCTGCTGTGTGTCAGTGAAGCCGTCGACGACCTGCCCCTGTTGATTCGCCGGGTGCGAGTGGTCAGCGGAACGGCAACGATTCATCTGCGCTGCGCTGTGCGCCATGACTATGCGCGTGCGCGAACTCACGCCAGCGCCGATGAAAACGCCGTGCTGTTCACCGCTGATGGCCAGCCTGGGCTGCGCCTGGCGGGCAGCCATGCGCTGCAACTGGATAACCAGGCCGCCGTGGCGACGTTTACCCTCGACCAGGAAGAAAGCGCCGAATTCATCCTCGGTGGCGAGGACGACCCCCGGGTCACCAACGCCTGCACCGACCTGTACCTGCAACGTACCCTGAGCTTCTGGCGCGGCTGGATCGCCCAATCGAATTACCGCGGACGCTGGCGCGAAATGGTCAACCGCTCGGCGCTGGCACTCAAGCTCCTGACCTCGCGCAAACACGGCGCAATCATCGCCGCCACCACCTTCGGCCTGCCGGAAACCCGCGGCGGCGAGCGTAACTGGGACTACCGCTACACGTGGATCCGCGACGCCTCGTTCACGGTCTACGCCTTTATGCGCCTGGGTTTCATCGATGAAGCGAACGCCTACATGCGCTGGCTCAAAGGCCGGGTCAGCGACTGCTGTGGCCAACCGACCAAAATCAATATCCTCTACGGCATCGACGGCCGCCAGGAGCTGCCCGAGGCCACCCTTGATCACTTCAGCGGCCATGGCGGCGCGACCCCGGTGCGCATCGGCAATGAAGCCTTCGACCAGGTGCAGTTGGACATCTACGGCGAGTTGATGGACGCGGTGTACCTGGTCAACAAATACGGCGAAGCCATCTCCCACGAAGGCTGGAAACACACGGTGGAAGTGGCCGATCAGGTCTGTGAAGTCTGGAACCAGAAAGACGTGGGCATTTGGGAAATGCGCGGCGAGCAGCATCACTTCCTGCATTCGCGGCTGATGTGCTGGGTAGCCCTGGACCGCGCGATCCGCCTGGCCTCCAAGCGTTCCCTGCCGGCCCCGTTCGCGCGCTGGGACGAGACACGCCAGGCGATCTACGCCGACATCTGGAGCAACTTCTGGAACGAAGAGCGCGGGCATTTTGTGCAGCATATCGGCAGCACCGCGCTGGACGGTTCGATGCTGCTGATGCCGCTGGTGCGCTTTGTTGCCGCCACCGATCCGCGTTGGCTGTCGACGCTGGAAGCGATCCAGGACAGCCTGGTACGCGACGGCATGGTGTACCGCTATCGCAACGACGACAGCCAGATCGACGGCCTGCAAGGCACCGAAGGCGCATTTGCCGCCTGCTCGTTCTGGTACGTCGAATGCCTGGCCCGCGCCGGCCAGGTGGAAAAGGCCCACCTGGAATTCGAACAGTTGCTGCGTTATGCCAACCCGCTGGGGTTGTACGCCGAAGAGTTCGACAGCCAGGCACGGCATTTGGGCAACACCCCCCAGGCGTTGAGCCACTTGGCGTTGATCAGCGCGGCGACATTCCTGGATCGCAAGTTGAGTGGAGAGAAGACGGTGTGGCAGCCCTGAGGTCGCCTGTGTGTGCTGGGGGTGTTGGCGCAGGAGTGGCGCTTGTCGCCCACGGCCCCACTGACAGTGAGCCGGTCCCCCTGCTGCACGGCTTCCCCTATCACTCCATAGGGTTCTAAACAACGCTGGCTCAACGCTGAATGCCCGGCAGATGAGGCTGTTGTGGCGAGCGGGCTCGTCCCGCGTTGGGGCGCGAAGCGGCCCCATTACAGGCGATGTGTTTTTAACTGACACACCGCGGTGCCTGGTTTTGGGGCTGCTACGCAGCCCAACGCGGGACGAGCCCGCTCGCCACAGGGAGATGTGTCAGGGGCTGAAAAGTTGTGTAGATACCGGCGTTGGCCAAGGATCTGCTGGAACTCATGGATGGGCTGGCGATCCCCCTGGAGGACGACGACGTGGCGCACTTCAGCGGTGTCTATCGCCGGCAGGTGCTGGCCGGTGTGGGCCACAATATCCCCCAGGAAGCGCCACACGCGACCCTTGAAGCGCTGTTGGAATTGCTTGCCTAGGCCACTGGCGAAAAACGTTCGCGATAGGCCTGTGGCGTCACCGCCAAGGCCCGCAGGAAGCTGCGGCGCAGCGTCTCTTCACAGCCAAAGCCGCACTGCACGGCGATGCGCTTGATCGATGCCGTACTGTCCGCCAGTTGCCGGCGGGCAGTCTCAACACGGATCAACTCGACGGCACGCGCCGGGGTTTGCCCGGTTTCGGCACGGTAGTGGCGCACGAAGCTGCGCTCACTCATGCCGGCTTGGGCGGCCAGGGTCGCGAGGGTCAGGTCGAGGGTCAGGTTCTCGGCGATCCAGGCGTGTAATTCGGCAAAGCGGCTGTCGCCCTTTTGCAACGACAAGGTCACGCTGAATTGCGATTGGCCGCCGGGGCGCTTGAGAAACACCACCAAATGCCGCGCCACTTCCAGGGCGACGGCGCGGCCCAGGTCTTCTTCCACCAGCGCCAGGCACAGGTCGATACCGGCCGTCACGCCGGCCGAGGTCCACAGCGTGCCTTGCTGGATAAAGATCGGGTTGGCCTCGACCTGAAGCGCGGGGAACTTGCGCGCCAGCTCGTCACAACGCGTCCAGTGGGTGGCCACGCGGCAGCCGTCGAGCAAACCGCTGGCGGCCAGCAGAAACGCACCGGTACACACCGAAGCCATGCGTCGGGTATGCCGGGATTTTTCCCGCACCCAATCCACCAGCGCCGGGTCTTCGGCGGCGCCGTACACGCCCCAGCCGCCGGCGATCAGCAGGGTGTCGCAAGGCTGGTCAACCGCAGGCAACGGCTCGGCCACCAGCGCCAGGCCAGCGGAGGTCATCACCGGTTGTGCCTGATCGGCGATCACCGTGACGGCATAGGGCAGCGGCAAACCGCGTTGGCGCGCCAGGTCATTGGCCGAGGCGAACACTTGCAGCGGCCCGGTGACATCGAGCACTTGTGCATTGTCGAAGGCGAGTACGTGAACAAGTCTGGGCATGATTGGCGTGATTCGTGGGCTCAATGGCGTATGCGCCAAAGCCTAGGCCTCTAGAGTGAAGCCGTCCACCCCTTTATCGGAGCGTCATTCATGACTTTGCAGATCGGCTTTGTGTTGTTCCCCGGCATCCAGCAACTGGACCTTACCGGCCCGTACGACGTATTGGGCTCGTTGCCGGACGTACAGTTGCACCTGGTCTGGAAAGACCTGGCTCCGGTCACGTCCAGCACCGGGCTGGTCTTTACCCCGACCATGACCTACGCCGACTGCCCGAACCTGGATGTGCTCTGCGTGCCCGGCGGTTCCGGTGTGGGCCCGTTGATGGAAGATCCGCAAACCCTGGACTTCCTCAAGGCCCAGGCCCGGACCGCGCGCTACGTGACGTCGGTGTGCACCGGTTCGCTGGTGCTCGGCGCGGCGGGCCTGTTGCGCGGGCGCAAGGCGACGACGCACTGGGCCTACCACGACCTGCTCGCCCCTCTTGGCGCGATCCCGGTACAGGAGCGCGTGGTGCGCGATGGCAACCTGTTCACCGGCGGCGGCATCACCGCCGGCATCGACTTCGCCCTGACCCTGGCAGCGGAGTTGTACAGCGAAGCGGCGGCACAATTGGTGCAGTTGCAGATCGAATACGCCCCGGCGCCACCGTTCAATGCCGGCCGCCCAGACACGGCGCCCACCGCTGTGCTGGAAGAAGCCAACAAGCGTACGGTCGAATCGCGCAAGACCCGCGCTGAGATTGTGGCGCGGGCGGCAGCGCGATTGGGTTGACAACGCGGCTCGCGGCCAACGTGGGTTGTGTAGGGGCGCCGGCTTATCGCAGCAGCGATGAGCCGGGGGAGCGTGCTTTTTTTCAACAAGCCATCACGTCGGTCGGGCCATCAGCGCCAGGCGCACGGCCAACACCGTCAGCACCGTGGCCAGGCCCCACTTCTGCAGGGTGGCGGTGCTGGGGCGGCCGCTGAAAAACCGGCTGGCCGCCCCGCCAAACACCCCCAGCACCAGGTGAAACACGGCGGCGATGAAGGTCAGCACGCCGCCCAGCACCCACAGTTGCGTCGCGATCGGGCCTGCTTCGGGGCGCACGAACTGCGGCAGGAACACCACGAAAAACAACAGCGCCTTGGGGTTGAGCAAACTGTTGAGCATGGCCCGTACGCATACACGGCCCAACCGCACGCGTTCGACCTGAGTAGCTGCACCACCGGGCTTTGCCTGCAAGGTCTTGGATACCAGCCACAGCAGGTAAATCACGCCGGCATAGCGAATCAAGTCGAATGACGGAGGCCAACTCGCGACCAAGGCCGTCACGCCCATGGCCGTCAATGCCGTCAGCAGCAGGTCCGCTACGCCGATGCCCAGGGCCGAGGCCGCGCCACCGCGCCAGCCATGGGTCATGCCGTGGCTGATGACGAACGCCATGTTCGGCCCCGGCGATAACAGCAACAGCACAACAGCACCGGAAAAAACCGCCAAGGTTGCGAGATCTATCATGCTCGGCCCATCCACCGGGAAAGCCCGTAGATTAAGCAGCGAACCTGACGCAAACAAAAAATTGTGCTGGATACAATCCCGCACGTACGGGTCATCGACTACAGCATGAATAACGTTTGGACGTTCACACTGGCGGGCACTCACCTGTTCGCCAAACACTATTATCAAACAGTGGGCACCGCCTCCCAGGACAACTTCCTGGATGAACCGGATCATTTAAGCGTAAGTTCCGCAGACAACTTCCGAACCAACGAAAGCCCGGCGGCTGGGCACTTTATGCTCCTGATCAACCCATACTTGTCCCCTTTTCCTACCTCTCTTTGGAAAAGGTTCTTGCGTTAAACAGGAAAAATCTCACATTTGTTCCTACACTCAAAAACACACGCCATGACCGAGTGCCTGGACAAGGATCGTCAATAAAATGCCAAAAGAATATCGCCTAAAGCGTCTATCACAACACTTCCGCAACATCGTCAATTCGTTGACAGAGCACACAAAGGGACCACTCCTTTAGTCACTACCCCGCACATTCCACTCATATGAATGGGCGGTTGCGTTTTATCCAGAGTTGCCGTCGTTCGACGTTCCCTCAATAAAGTGGCCCGCCGCCTTATTGAATAAAGAACCGAACAGAGAAGTCTGGAGTGCAATGAGGGATGTTTTATGCCAGAGACGTCGTCCGTCGACAGCTTGTTTTTAACACGTGCGGGTTTTGTTGAATTTTTTGTTGTTTTCGTCAAATCGATCCATGGCCTGACGGCTATCCTGCCGCCGTTGGTGCTGGTATTTTTCATCGACCCGATGGCCCCTGAACTGCGCTCCCACTTTCTCGGCCTGCTGCTGTTTTTCGCGATCCTGACCATTATTCTGTTCCAGGCTCTCGGTATTTATTCCGAGGAACTGTTCAGCAATCGACTGCGCTTGCGCACCAAGATAAAGGCCTGGTCGGCAGCGTTTTGCATCCTGCTGTTCATGTACCAGATCCTGCAGTTTTTCCCGCAACTGACCCCGCGCAACCTGGTGTATTGGTACATCACCAGCCTGGGGCTGTTCTGCCTTGAGCGCCTGCTCATGCTGCGCCTGTACCGCCAGCTGATGCGCCACGGCATGTACCTGCAACGCACGGTGATCCTGGGCTTCACCAATACCGCCGTGCACGTCGCCGATCACCTGCAACGCAACGGCGATATCCGCTCGGGCCTGATCGGCTTTATCGATGACCGTACCGAGCGCATTCCCAAATCGTTGAGCAACCTGCCCTTGCTGGGCAACACCCGCGAGCTGGAAAAGCTGATCCGCGCCGAGCAGGTCAACCAGGTCATGATTTGCCTGCCCTGGGCGGCCGAACAGCGTATCCATGGGCTGGTCAATCGCCTGCGCCAGATGTCGGTGAACGTGATGCTGGTGCCCGACATGGCCGCCTTGCGCTATGGCCACAGCCGCATCAGCGAAGTGGGTGGCATCCTGATGTTCAACACCTCGCAGTTGCCACTGCGCGGTTGGTCGCCGGTGATCAAGCGCCTGGAAGACTGCCTGTTGGCAAGCCTGGCGCTGGTGGTGCTGTCACCGTTGATGCTGGCGACCGCGATTGCGATCAAGCTCGACTCCAGGGGCCCGGTGCTGTTTCGCCAGAATCGATTTGGCTACAACGACAACGAAA